>CALWPQ010000015.1 GCA_944383465.1 uncultured Clostridia bacterium | reverse complement strand
GCTTGCTTGCTTGCTTGCTTGCTTGCTTGCTTGCTTGCTTGCTTGCTTGCTTGCTTGCTTGCTTGCTTGCTTGCTTGCTTGCTTGCTTGCTTGCTTGCTTGCTTGCTTGCTTGCTAAGATTATGCCCTGCTTCATCATCTTTGTCAAGCCTCCTTAATAATTTTATATGAAATAATTATATCATGCAAGGCGGCTTTCTGCAAGGAATATATTTCAAGTTTACTACCAGAATTGCATTCATCTCTCAACAATAATCGTCACTTTTCGACATTTTTCTTGTCAAAACTGCCTTAATATTCTCCGCCTGTTCACAGCCTGTGCTGTCCTCCGACCAAAAATACCGCCGCCTTTCTCTATGAGCAGGCAAACACACCCACGACCGCCATTATCAGCGTTATCTTGATCGGGCTCAGCTTGAACTTTGCTGCAAGCACGAATGATACTACGAATATCACAGCCGGCACAGCATTTATATGATTGCCTGTTACAAGCACGGTCTTGCCGATTACAACTACAGCAGAGGCTATGAGTCCGGCAGTGATCGGCCTTATGCCTGCGAAAATCCCCGTCACGACGCGGCTTTCATGAAACTTATTTAAAAAAGACGATACCGATATAATAAGTATGAACGAAGGCAGTGCCACACCTATAGTCGAACACATCGCACCGAGCACCCCTCCCGCATCAAATCCGACATATGTCGCCGCATTTACAGCAACAGGTCCCGGTGTTACCTGCGAAAGCGGTACGAGGTCTGCAAGCACATCGGCCGTCATAAAACCCGATTTTTCCACCGTCTGAAATATCAAAGGCAGCATCGCCAGCCCGCCGCCAAAGCTGAATATTCCGATTTTAAAAAACATTGTAAAAAGAGTCAAATATATCGCCATTACTTGTCATCCTTTTCCTCATCGCTCATCTTATTGTCATCTTCAGAAACACTATCAGAAGCATTATCTGCATCCGCATCAATATCCGCAGAAGCAGCCTCCACTGCTGCGTTTGCTGCCCGACGCCCCTTTACTGCGCTGTACACACTGCCTGCAAGCGCGCCTGCAACAATAACAAGCGCTGCATTAACATCGAAAAAAGCGACAAGCACAAAGCCAAGCGCCGCCAGTACCGCTGTGAACGGTCCTTTCACCACCTGCCGCGAAAGCGTATACGCCGAATACATAATGAGCGCGCACGAAGACGCTGTCACAGCCGTAAATGCACCCTTAACATATATATTTTCACCTATAGCGCCGAGAAACAGCACTGCAATTATTATGATTATGAACGACGGCAAAATTACCCCAAGCGTAGCAAAAAGGGCTCCGGCGAAGCCCCTTTTTCTGTTTCCGACATAAGTTGCCGTATTTATCGCTATGACGCCCGGCATTGCCTGCGCCACAGCCACGCAGTCGACCATTTCTTCTTCCGTCAGCCATTTGTAATCGTCCACAGCGGCTTTTTGTATCAGCGGCAGCATCGCCAGTCCGCCGCCGAAGGTAAACAAACCTATTTTAAAAAAAGCCGCAAACATCCTGAGAAGTTCTTTCATCTATCTTCCGCTTCTTTCCTCATTTACAATTTTAATTGCTGCCGCAATCGCATCGGAAATCGTCATATCCGCCTTTTCAGCATCACGTCTCAGCTTATATTCAACCATTCCGTCAGCTGCACCGCGTCCTACCGTAATTCTTACAGGAATGCCGAGAAGATCCGCATCCTTGAACTTAACCCCCGGTCTTTCATCCCTGTCGTCGAGCAGAACTTCAACCCCCGCTCTTGCCAGCTCACTGTATATTCTCTCCGCAACTTCTGCCTGCACGCTGTCATCAGGTTTTATGAGCGTTACAATAGCATGATAAGGCGCCACCGACATAGGCCAGATGATGCCGTTATCGTCGTGATGCTGTTCAACTATTGCAGCCAGTGTCCTCGTCACGCCAATACCGTAGCAACCCATAACGATAAGCTGATCTTCCTGATTTTCATCCTTATAGTATGCCCCCATCGGCTCAGAATATTTCGTACCGAGTTTAAACACCTGTCCTACCTCTATGCCGCGGGTATGCTTTACAGGCGCCCCGCATACAGGGCATGGATCTCCCTCTTTAAGCGTTTTTATATCACATACTATATCGCCCGTATAATCTCTGCCATAATTTACATTCTTTATATGATAATCCTTTTTACACGCACCCGCACAGAGATTTTTCATAGCAGTAAGCTCACTGTCTACAACTATTATACAGTCGTGAAGCCCCACAGGTCCGGTAAATCCGCCTACGCAGCCTGTTGCCTCTGCCATTTTTTCTTCGTCGGCAAAAGCGATCGCGTGTTCAGGTATATCAAGAGCGTTCACGAGCTTGATCATATTAAGCTCTCGGTCGCCTCTTACAAACGCCGCCACATATCCATTCTCGTTTCCGAGCTCGTCATACTTAACGAAAAGAAGCGCTTTTATCGTCTGTTTCTTGTCCAACCCGAGGAAATTGGCCACCTCTTCAATCGTCTTGGTGTTCGGAGTATTTACCTCTTCCATAGGAAGCATCTCCGCATTATCAGCAGGATCATCCTTGACATCAGCTCTCTCTATCGTTGCCGCCATATCGCAGTGCTCGCAGTATGCTATTTCAGATTCTCCTACCTCGGCGAAAGCTGTAAACTCATGCGAGCCGCTGCCGCCAATAGCGCCTGAATCAGCCGCTACCGGCCTGAAAGAAAGACCGCAGCGATTGAATATATTTGTATATGCATCGTACATTTTATTATAGCTTACATCAAGACCATCATAATCCTTATCGAACGAATACGCGTCTTTCATTATGAATTCGCGGCTTCTCATAAGTCCGAAACGCGGTCTTGCCTCATCTCTGTACTTATTCTGTATCTGATAGAGATTGAGCGGCAGCTGCCTGTAGGAGCTTACATCATTTCTTATAATATCTGTGAAAATTTCCTCGTGAGTAGGCCCGAGACAAAAGTCCCTGCCATTTCTGTCCTTAAGTCTCCAGAGCTCAGGTCCATATGCATACCATCTCCCCGACTCTTGCCAAAGCTCCGCCGGCTGCACTGCTGACATGTATATTTCCTGCGCACCCGTCGCGTCCATCTCTTCTCTCGCTATGTCCTCTATTTTGCGCACCGATCGCCATCCAAGCGGCATAAATCCATACACGCCCGATACGAGTTTTCTTATCATACCTGTCCTCAAAAGCAGGATATGGCTCGCTATTTCAGCTTCGTTCGGAACTTCACGAAGCGTCTTTATGTGCATCTTTGAAAGTCTCATTGCTAAAGTTCTCCTTATTATAAATAAAATTTATATCGTATTCTAAGAATAAATCTACAGGTACAGACAGAACACCGCCGCAGCCTGCCTCATCACTCAGCTTCCTATGACCGTCACCGCCGCCTGTACTGCAATCCCCTCTTCTCTGCCCGTAAAGCCGAGTTTCTCCGTAGTCGTAGCTTTAACGCTTACACTCTGTATATCTATGCGAAGAGCCTCCGCTATATTAGCGCGCATTTCATCTGTATAAGCTGATATTTTCGGTTTTTCCGCTATGACTGTCGCATCTACGTTTGTCACGGCATAGCCGCTCTCGCGGATAAGATTTCCTACATAAACCAGCAGCTTTATGCTCGATATACCCTTGTAGCGCGGATCGGTATCGGAAAAATGTTTTCCTATATCACCTGCCGCTATCGCGCCAAGCAGCGCGTCCATTACCGCATGCACCAGCACATCGGCGTCCGAATGGCCGAGAAGTCCTTTATCGTGAGGCACCCTGACTCCTCCGAGAATAAGCGGTCTTCCCGCTTCAAGTCTGTGCACATCATAGCCTGTGCCCACTCTGCATTTCATAGACAAATCCTCTTTCGTCGTAATTTTTATGTTCGCATAGTCACCCTGCGATATGGCAACAGGCCGCCCGAGCCTCTCTACAAGGCTGCCGTCGTCCGTACCGATATATCCGTCAGAGCATGCTCTCTCGTACGCCTCTATGATTATTCTGCGCTCAAATGTCTGCGGTGTCTGAATACAGAAAAGATTATCGCGCTCAAGTGTAATTCCGCCCTGCCTTATCGTATCCTTTACGGGCACTGCCGCCACTGCCGCCCCGTGTCTGAGCGCCGCCGCGAGCGATTCCTCAATGACCGCGTTTGTCACATACGGTCTTGCAGCATCGTGTATCATTACATAATCAAACTTGCTCACCTCAGCTAAGCGCCTAAGCGCTTCGCCTACAGAGTTCTGGCGCTCCTTACCGCCCACTGCGGTACAGCGTATCTTGGGCAAGCCTGAAAGCGCTTCTTCATATTCTTTTGCATACGCCCCATTTACAGCTATACATATATCATCCACATATGCATTCCGCGCAAACACTTCCGCAGTTTTTCTCACCATCGGCACGCCGTCTATAAGCATAAACTGCTTTGGAAGTCCTGCTGCCTGCTCCATGCGCGTGCCGCTTCCAGCCGCTGCAATTATCACACCGACAGTTTTGCCACTATACATAACAGCCTCCTGCTTTTATAAATTTATAATAATTGACAATTTTTTATTTCTTAGGTTTGGCAAATATCATACGCCCTGCCGCTGTCTGCAGTACACTTGTAACGACAGCATCTATAGTCTGACCGATGTATTTCCTTCCTTCTTCCACAACTATCATTGTGCCGTCATCGAGATAAGCGACAGCCTGATTCTGCTCTTTTCCTTCTTTGACCAGAAAAAGCTGCATCTTCTCACCCGGAAGCACCACAGGCTTTAAGGTATTTGCAAGCTCATTTATATTCAGCACCGGCACACCCTTTATCGCCGCCACTTTATTCAAATTAAAATCGTTTGTAACAACCTTACCGTTCATTATCTGCGCAAGCTTAAGGAGCTTGACATCGACTTCGGGTATTTCCTCGAGCGCTTTTTCCGCCGTAGTATTGTATATTTCTATACCGTAATCCGCCTGTATCTTGTTCAGGATATCGAGTCCTCGTCTTCCGCGCTGTCTTTTGAGAGAATCCGACGAATCGGCAATGTGTCTGAGCTCAACGAGTACAAACTCAGGAATTATTATTCTTCCTTCTATAAAACCCGTACGCATTATGTCAGAAATTCTGCCGTCTATTATCACCGACGTATCGAGTATTTTCGGCGCAGCTTCCATACCCTTGTTTTTGCCTTTGCCTCCTACAAGCTGCACTTTTCTCGCGTTGTTTATGTTTTTTATGATGTCCGCGCCCTTTTTCGTCGCCACCACTATGCCTAAATATCCGAGTATCATATATGTGACAATCGTAAGGGTAACAGTAAGCCAGGTAATCTGGAATGTAGCATACACCTGAGACAAAAGATACGCGATGATGAGCCCCGCGATAAGGCCAACTGTACCTGTCACCATATCGCTGCCCGATACGCCTTTCAACTCGTTTTCAATATTAGCCGCAGCTTTTTTCCCCTGCTTTGTAACAACCGGCGTCAGCTTGAAAAATATTATTGCAAAAATAATTTCAAACGCAGCCGCTATCCACATCATTTCCGTTTCGGACAGCGTCCTTCCCATAATCCCTTCCAATTCTACGAAGAATCCCGCCAATAAGAATACTCCGTATCCGACAGCAACGCCAAGCAGTGTCATAGCAATTCTGAAAAGCTTCTTTATCATCTTCTCACCCCCTTTCAAATTAAAATAAGACCGAATGCACAGTCTGGCTTCCGTGCTGAAAAGCAAAGCTTCCTTTCATAGACAAGAAAAAACTATACACTCTCATCTATGATTTTCAAGGCTGCTTTCATTGATATGCCGTTTACCGACATAATTTCGCTTGCAAGCACCTTTTTGGCATTGTCAAGCAACCTCTTTTCTCCGGTCGATAGCTTTTTCGCCCTGTCCTGCCGCATAAGATTTCTCACCACCTCGGCACAATTAAATATATCGCCTGTCTTGAGCTTGTCCGTATTTTGCCGATTTCTCTTGTTCCAGTTGGCAGACATAGGCGTTGAAGGCGCAGAAAGCAGCTTTATAACTTCTGCAACCGTAGACGGGTCGGAGATATAGCGCATTCCAATATCCTCGCACGAATATACAGGTACCATAATATTCATACCCTTGCACGCGATCCGAATGATATAATACTCTCCTTCCTCTTCGAGGACAGTTTTCTTTTCTATACCCTCAATGACGCCTACTCCATGCATAGGGTAAAAAATTTTATCTCCAATGGAAAACATTCGAAACTCCCCCAGTCTATACTATCAGTATACTCTACTTTACCTTTTTATGTCAAGCCGCCTCAGCCTTTGATATGTGTGTTAACTCTGAATTTTCGGTGTATTTTCAGTAAAATCACAGCTTTATATTTTCTCTGCGTAAAAATACCGAAGCCTCATAATTCTCTATAGCAGCATACATTATGAGAAATTATGGTACTATCGTTTGCTAATAGATGCTTTTTAAGTACATGCGCATACAGCACCGCAGATAATCCCCGCCCTGCCAATTTATTCCTTTATCATTTTTTCACCTGTCTTCTCTATCGGTTAAGAAAGGTGCAAAACGATAAACGCAATATCAATAAAACGACAAAAAACGAGAGGCGCATAGATCTATGCATCTCTCGTTTTATTGTGTTTTTAAAGCTCCCATATATCGCGTTCAGCCTCTTCATCGATTTCAGCCTGTGCAAAATTCTTATTGCGATAGTCCATAAGCCATGCGGTCAGCTCTATTTTACCTTCTTCCACCGATTTTCTTATATATTCAGCAGTATTTTTTGATGTCAACGCACCCATTTTTGCCATTTTTTCCATACCTGCAAGAGAATCCTTTGCATAGAAATAAGCAAGCGCTTTTTCAGAATCGGAAATTTGCACCTGCGCGCTGTAATCGAGAACGGTAAGCAGCATTTCCGTCCTGTCCGCTTCCGGATCAAAATAATTGTCTCTGAGAATCATCTCCTCGTCTTCACTAAGATGGCGGCATATAAAAGCAGCTTTCTCTTTGCTCATCGCAGGATGCGCCAAATCAGAAATAGACTTTACAGTCTTGCCGCGCTCCGCTCTTTGCGCATAAGGCTCAAAATCCGTAACGGCAGCTCCCATTTTTTCAAGCTCCTCCGCAAGAGAAATATCGTCCCCGGCAACGGCAAGGTAGTAGAGATATGAAAAGTCCTCAGCGTCCAAAAGCTTTTCTGCCGCCAAAACATGAATCATCTCTATGCGCTTTGCAGCAGGCGCCTGTTCTGCCGTGCCATAATAACCAGAAAAGGTGTTTACACCGCCTCTGAACTGATCGCTGCCGCCGCTCTTCGTCCACGATATATATTTATAATCGTCATCAAAAAAGTTGTTTTCAAATTTATGATACTGGAAATTTTCAGGGGATTTGCGCTTGTCTGCCATGATGCGCCCCCAAATAACAAACTTGCTTGCGCTTTTCACAGTCTTCCATTCCATCGTGCTTTTGGGACGGATTCCCTGCGCCATTATCAGCCTGACCGCTTCCGTATCGGCAGTCCTCATAGCGTATGCAAGACAGCGCGAGAGAGGGTCAACATCGGCTCCGCAGGTAAGAAAAAGCCGGTTCAACGCAGGCTGTGACTTACTGATGATTTTTTCAGCCGCCTTGGAAAAGACATTTTCACCGAAAAATTCCCTGCAGTCAAGAAAACTGCGGAGAATAGCTTCATTTCCAACAGCTGCGGCAATCATAAACGCCGCCGATACATTGTCTTCTGTCAATGCTTCTTTATCGCCGAGAAACAGCGCGGCCGCTTCTTCCTGCGAGGTTTCCGCCGCAAGTTCAAGCGGAGACTGCAATTTAACGCCTTCATACCAGAAACCTTCTTTATGCTGCGGAAATTTATTGTATACCTGCCTGCACGGTTCTGCTTTGGCCGCAATGAGAATTTTTATCATTTCAGTATTCGCTGCCGCTGTCGCAAGATAAAGCGCACGGCTTTTTACAGCATCGCAGTTATGCTCAAGCAGGTACTCAACAAGCGATGTACTCCCTGCCTGCACAGCGCAGTCGAGCAGCGATTCCGTGAACACCATCTCAGTCCTCGCCGTAGAATGGGTTTCAAAATTAAAGCCTTGGCGCAAATGATTTGTTTCCGTTCTTTCTGCCGGATCGATCTCAAAGACATATCCCCGGCTTGAACGAATTACTTCGCGCTCAGGCACCTGCGAAAGCTCCACGCCATCTTTAACCATTCGTCTGACTTTTTCCAAATCACCGTCCCTGACTGCGCAAAATATATCTTCATTTGTATAACTCATTTTATATATTCCTGCCTCTTATATCTTCTCATATCCTTACTTATTCTAAATTCAGCTCCTGTATTTCGCGCAGAATTTCCTGCCGGCGCTCATGGAAAAGAAGCTCTTTGTTGTGTCTAAAATACTCCTTGCAGCCATAACGGCTGATAAAACCTGCTCCTGCCGCGCTGATTGTAAGCTCCGTCACCAAAATCACCATTTCCTGCCCGCCGGAAAAAACCTCTTCACAGAAAAGAAATACATTAGAAAGACGCGTTCCCGCTTCCGCCGCTGCTTTTTTCATCGCCTGCAGACGACCGTCATAAATTTCCTTGACCGTTTCAAAAGCAGCATTGCCGTCCGCCTTATCTGCAATTTTCGCGCTCATCTCCTCTAAAATACGCGCTGTCAACATAAGCTCCCGTCTTCTTTCATCGTTAATACTGCCGGAATCCTTACCTGCCGCAAGCTGTTTGCGCAGTGTTTCTATCTGCTTATTCAGGAATTCCTGCGCTTCTTCCCGCGATGAATTAAGAGCTGCCGCTTTAAACTCGCGGAGCAAAGTCAAGAGCTCCTTCATCACATTTTCCGTCTGCATAACCTCACGCAGCTCAGAGAGAATGGCGTCCAAAATGAGCCCCAGCACCGCCAGCCGCTCGTCAAACCTCGCTTCCTTAGCACGTGTCTTGATGGCGCTCTCTGCCGTACCCGACAAAATACTGTCCACTTGATAATCACTTTTATACTTGCGGAAAAGATCATAGTAAACCGCAAAATTCCTGGCGATCTCTTCATTTTGCAAATACTGCCCGATCAGCTTTTGGTCTACTGCAAGATCATTCTGCTCATAAAGCTTAATCATCTGGCTCAAGTCATCCCAGCCGCGTGCGGTCACAAAGCTCTTGCCGTCCACTGTCATCTCAATCTTATAAAAATGGCTTTTCTTAGCTTCCAGATAGGTTAATACGGACGGATGCACCGCCTTATCGTGCGCATACTCTTTCCACACATCAAAATCCGCCTCCACATCAATACGCTTCAAACGGTCCCAGGTGACAATATCGAATTCGCGCACGGAATTATTGTACTCCGGAGGATTGCCCGCTGTCACCACAATCCAGCCGTCCGGCACGCGATGCCTGCCGAATACTTTATACTGCAAAAATTGGAGCATCACCGGCGCCAGTGTCTCCGACACACAGTTGATCTCATCTAAAAATAGGATTCCCTCGCTGACTCCTGTATCCTCCATCATATCGTAAACCGAAGCGATAATCTCCGACATAGTATATTCGGATACATCATATTCCGCACCCCCATATTTTTTATGCGTAATGAAAGGAAGTCCAAGGGCACTCTGCCTCGTATGGTGCGTCATAGAGTAGGAAACAAGGCCCACGCCGAGTTCACTCGCCACCTGTTCCATAATAGCAGTCTTACCGATTCCCGGAGGCCCCATCAAAAATACCGGGCGCTGCTTCTCAATCGGAATGACGTACTCTCCAAGTTCATCTTTGGTAAAGTATGCAGTCATAGCATTTTTTATCTGCTCTTTTGCTTCTTTAATATTCATTATGCAATCCTTTCTTCATTTACCATTTACCGCTTGTATTTCTTTGCCATTTTCTCTAAATTTCATTTGCTTGCAGTACTAAGCTAACCGCCCACGGCGGCACCTGCGGCGGCTCATTCCCGTTTTCCAAAAAGACAAACGCAGTCTGGTAATCAGGCATTTGCTTCGGGAAGGTGCCGTCTCCGTCCGTAAAATAAATCAGTCCCTTCAAATCGGTAAATTCCTTTTCTTTGCGCAGCTCTTCCACATAATTAAAAACCGGACGGAAATCAGTGCCGCCAAACCCGCGCAGCTTTAAATTTTTTATATATTCGTCTAATTCTTCCTGGCTTGTGATTTTGGCATCTTCCTGAATTTCAGCATCGCATTGAATGATATGCAGGTTAATTTTTTTGAAAAAACTCTCCGACTGTTTGAGAATATTGTATGTTTTCTCAATAAATTTCTGCACCATCTCTCCTTGTACCGAGCCAGAAGTATCAATAGCAATTACAAATTCGCGAATTCGTTTCTCCTCTTTATATTCAAGCGGCTCAATCAGCGGCATTTTTTCATAAAGTTTAAGCCCATAGGTATAGAAAATGTAATCAAACTCGTCATCATTGATTTTCATCGCCTCGCCCATTACAGAAAATTTCTGCAAAAATGTCGTATAGTCGTACTTTCTGCGATTAACAGCACGAAGATTTTGCAGCAAATTTGCGCTCGTATCCCCTCTTGCCTTGGAAAAAGTCTCCATATCAACCTGCATATGCTCGGCAATCTCCTTCCACGCGGCCTCTATCTCTTCGCGCGAAGTATCTTTTTCAGTCTGCGGTTTGCTTTGCTGTCTGCTGCCTTCTTCCTCCTGCGGCGTTTTCTCCTCTTCTTCCTGCGGAGACTTTTCCTGTTCATCAGAATTTTCTTGGTTTTCAGGATTTTTCTGTTCCTCAGGCGCATCAGTCTCGCCCTCTTCCTTGCTTTCGCTTGGCGAGGCTTCTTCATCATACCACAGCCCGTGATCGTCTGCCATAAATAATGCCGAAAGCCGCTCTATTTCTTCAGGCGGCAGCTTTTCACTGCGCAGTTGGTGATAAATTTTTTCTGCGGTCAGCTGCCCTACTTTGCTTTTCATTATTGCGAGTTCTTCCTTTTGTGCCGCTTGTCTGGCAGCAGCTACAGATTTAAGATTAAGCTCACTTACGATGTTTTCTGCCGCCATATCGCAGGCAAGATTCCAATATCGCGCTTCCATCGGCGTTGCTTCAAAATTGTGGCGGAGAACGCAGTGCAGCACCGTATGCAGATAGTCTCTCACCGGCAATTCCCTTTCTGACATATATCTGCGCAGCACAAAACGAGCATCGTAAAAAAGATGCTCGCCATCCGTTGAAAGACTCCCTTCCCGCGCTGCCGGCGTCAGCCGACTCAGCGCCTCATCCATAAAACGCAAATTGACAATAAGCGTGTTTCTTGAAAGATTCAGTACATCACGCGCCAACTTATCGAGCTTTAAGTCTGTATCGCTTATTTGATTGTCCGTGACGATGTGATCTGCCATAATACTATGATTTTCTCCGTTTTATAGTACTAATAGTATACCCTTTCGGCAGGAAAGTCAATCTTTCGGCGCTATGTTTGGTCTACGGTAAATTTCCGCTCTATACCATTTACTGCACCCCCCGCAAGCCCTTTTTATATCAAAAAACTCAAATATTAACAAAAGTTTATAATCCTTTAATCATTTCTTAATATTTTTTACATTTCTAAGAAAGATTTAGAAGCTACACTGTTTATGTAATTTAAAAGACAACTATGTATCGCATAAATAGGGGGAATTGGGATGAATATTTTAATTATGACGAGCAGATTCGGCATGGGCCACTACTATGCCGCCGAAGCTATAAAGGAACAGCTCCAGCTTCAAAGACCGGGTGACAATATCATTATCTGTGATTTTATGAATATGCTCTTGGGGAAAAAGGCACGGCTTATGTACGACGCCTACAGCGCGCTTATAGCCCGCGGCTGCGGTATTTATAACCACATATACAAACTTTGTACGGAGATAGAAAATCCGCAGAGCGCAAGAAAAGCATCCTGCGGCTCGATATTTATGAAGGCTGTCAAAAAAGCCGTGCAAAATACAGATGCAGATATACTAATATCCACATATTCCGGCTGCAACAAACACATAGGACGCTACATCGAAAAATACGCCTGCGATACACCATTTATAACCTGTATCACGGACATCGGCATTCACGGAAAATGGGTAGACAAAAATGTGGATCTCTACCTTGCGGCAGCAGAAGAGACAAAGCGCGACCTTATAAACATAGGCATTCCCGAAAATAAAATTGCGGTGACCGGTATACCTGTACGCAGCGGATTTTGCAATCCGCGCGCTTCCTTGGCATATGATACTAAAATATGCGCTGAGTATAAAGATAAGAGCTCTTTCGGCTTTTATGACTATGCGCAAGGCAGCTGCGATCCGCATCTTTATGGTGCAAAAGCGCACAGCAGTATAAATCCTAACGCCTGTGCAGGCGTATACAACGTTTCCGAGCCGTGCGAAGACAACGGTGATAAACACCTGCTTGTGATGGGCGGCGGCCTCGGTCTGCTTCCAAAGGAAAAAAGTTTTTACGACCGCCTCGCCCGCATAAACGGACTCAGCACCACCGTTATCACCGGTAAAAACAAAGCGCTCCTGAATAGATTTACGGGAAAGTACGATAACATAAATTTTATGCCGTTTACAGACGACATTGAAAATTACATCAAAAATTCAGACTGGCTCCTCACAAAACCCGGCGGTATCACAACCTTCGAAGCCGTAAATGCCTGCACGCCTCTTATCCTTGCAAAGCCCGCGCTCTGTCAGGAAGCGGCAAACAGCGACTTTATCGGGCGCAACGGACTTGGAGTGCTGCTCAATACAAGCTTTGAAGAGGGTATTGACACCATTGAAAGAGCCGTGCGCGACAGCAAGAGACAGCAAGCGATAAAAAACAATATGAGAAATATGAAGCGCAGCTTTGCTCCAGGCGCGCTTGCGCACTACATTTCTTCATTTGAAAACGAAAAGAAAGTGAGACGAGAATGTGTTTAGTATATTCGGATTTATATATAAAGAAATAAACAAGAAGAAAGTGGCGCGCAAATTCCGCACCCGCGAAATACTTCTCTCCTTCGACGACGGTCCCGACAGCCGCTATACGGATGCACTTCTTGACCTGCTGCGTGAAAAAAATGTACAGGCTGTATTTTTTGTGGTGGCTGAAAAAGCGGCGCAGCACCCCGAAATCATCAGACGTATGAAAGAAGAGGGACACAGAATTGAATACCATTCTCCCGATCACCGCAAGTTCTTTTATATAGGTACGCGCCGCGCGGAAGAATATTTAAGGCGCGGCATCAAGCTTCTCGCACAGCAAGGCGTCACCATCTCGTATTTCCGCCCTCCATGGGGTATGCTTACGCCGTTTTATCTGCGTGCAGTAAAACGTTTAGGTCTCAAGCTGTGTTTTTGGAGTACAATGGTTCAGGACTGGCGCGCAGCAAGCACTGTGCATGATCTCAAATACAAGCTCTTTACACGTACCATAAACGGCAGTCTCATCTGCCTGCACGATTCAGGCGAAGGCACCGGCGGCGCGCCTGATGCTCCCGCACGGATGATTGAAGCGTTGTCGGAATACATCGACAACCGCAAATCCTGCGGCTACAAATTCCTTTCGTTTGAAGAAGCACGAGAAAGGGGGCTTATCTTATGAACCTTAAAAGCTGCATAAAAAATACCTTCTTATATTTACTTCTTATATTTACAGTTTTCACGTTTCTGCTGCGCGAGTCAAGCCCGCACGACATCATCTCCGCGGCATCAGGCACCAATACCGTGATCTTGCTTTTCGGTATCGTACTTATGCTTTTCGCAGTATCATGTGAAGGCTTTAATCTAAAAGTGCTCCTAAAAGTACTTCATCACGACAGGCCGCTTCGTTCCTGTATGCGCTATGCCTTTGCCGGCCACTATTTCACATCGGTAACGCCAAGCGCCTCGGGCGGGCAACCCGCGCAGCTCTACTATATGTCAAAGGACGGCATACCTGTCGGCAGCGCCTCAGTAGCGCTCCTTATGTATAATATGAGCTATCACGCGGGAATAATCGGCATTTACACCACCGCACTCGTATTCAGATGGCGTCTCATAGGAGAAATGGTCGGCGCATTCAAGGCGCTGCTCATCGCAGGCTTTTTAATTCACGCAGCGCTCCTTTTCTTTTTTCTCGCGCTCATATTTCGGCCCCATATGATAGCAGCGCTCGGATGCTTTCTGACAAAGATATTTACTAAAATCAAGTTCATAAAACGTCCTCACAAAATCGAAAGCGCACTTTTAAGCTACAGCGAACACTACCGCGAGAGCGCGGCCTATATAAAAGAAAATCTTTCGATATTCCTGCGCATACAGCCTGTTACGTTTCTTCAAGTCTTAATAATATTTTCAGTGCCGTTTTTTGTATTTCAGGCCTTTGGACTATACGGCTTTAATATGCTTGATCTGCTCGCACTTCAGGGCTCAGTCATCATTATTGCCGATGCCGTACCTACGCCCGGCGGTGTCGGCATCTCCGAAGCAGCGATTTCCACTGTATATGCTCAGGTATTCGGCAGCACTTTTATTCTGCCGTCCGTAATCCTGTGCCGACTCATCGGCTACTATCTTCCGGTTGCGTTCAGCGGTATTATGACAGCCGTGCTATCTTTAAGAAGACTGCCAAATCAGTAAAACAAACCATCACAAAATATTTTCAGAAAACCGCGGATATGATATAATTATAGTAATAATCACAAAAGCTACACACTTTTGCGTTAATATTATGGTATTATTATACAAATATTAGCTTGATATTACCATAAAAGTATTTTATTATAAGGAGATGTTGTTATGTACAAACTGCTTATAGTGGACGATGAACAAAAAATCCGCGAAGTTATACGCGAGTACGCCGAGTTCAACGGCTTTGAAACGGATGAAGCCGCAGACGGTATGAGCGCTATCGGTCTTGTAAAGCTCAATGATTACGATTTAATAATTATGGATGTGATGATGCCGAAGCTCGACGGCTTTTCAGCCTGCAAAGAGATAAAAAAAATCAAAGATATTCCTATTATTATGCTCTCTGCCCGCGGTGAGGAATACGACAAGCTGTTTGGTTTTGAGCTTGGAATAGACGACTATGTCGTAAAACCTTTCAGTCCCAAAGAGCTTATTGCACGCGTAAACGCAGTAATTTCAAGGAATAAGGCCTCAGCTCCCAGCGATTCTGACGAGCTTTCCTTTGGCGGACTCGTCATCAATATGCCTGCGCGCACAGTTACTATAGACGGCGAAAAGGCAGAGCTTACGCCGAAAGAGTACGAGCTCCTGTTTTACCTTGTCAAGAACAGAAACCTTGCGCTTTCCCGCGACAAGCTGCTACAGGACATCTGGGGCTACGATTTCTTCGGTGACGACCGCACCATAGATACTCATATAAAAAATCTCAGAAATAATCTCGGTCCTTACAGAGATTACATAGTTACACTCAGAGGGGTAGGTTACAAATTTGAAGTCGAAAACTAATTTCGAAGGCTTTTTCAGCAGGATAAAGCCCGACTTTCACAGTCTTAAATTTAAACTCGGACTCCACTTCATCCTCTTTGCGCTCGCACTTATGATAGTGCTCTGGTTTCTACAGATATTTTTTCTCAATAATTACTATGAGGAAATGAAGATTAAAGACACTAATAAAATCGCCCATCAGATTATGACACACTATGGCAACGAGGATTTTGTCGAATACGTATCTGAGCTTTCTTCAAGCAATGACCTTTATATTCACATAGAAACATCGGGCGGCTCTGTCATCTTCGAGCCTATGACATACGGCAGCTCTCACGCCAGCCTGAGCGCCTATATAAAGGAAATCGGCGCTTTAAAGAAATCTCTTTCAGAAAGCACCGCACCGAGTGTAGCTATCAGAATACCTGTAAGCGGTACCAACTATAACACCCTTGCGTATGGCACGTATCTCGACCGTACTGCGGGAAGCGAAGTAATGCTATACATTTTTTCGCCGCTTTATCCAGTAGAATCTACGGTCACAATACTGCGCGTGCAGCTCACATATGTAACCGTTATCTCGCTTCTGTTTGCGGCAATGCTCGGCATATATCTCTCGCGCCGGGTATCCATTCCGCTTTCAAATATAAGCCAAACGGCTAAGAGGCTTGCAAAGGGCGAGTACGGCATACGCTTCCGCGGAGAACATTATTCGGAAATAATAAACCTGGCAGACACACTTACGTACACTTCTATGCAGCTCGAACGCGCCGACAATATGCAGCGAGACCTGATTGCCAATGTCTCGCATGATCTGAGGACGCCTCTCACAATGGTAAAATCCTATGCAGAAATGATACGCGACCTCTCCGGCGACAATCCCGAAAAACGAAATGCGCATCTGCAAGTAATAATAGACGAGGCGGACAGGCTCAATGTACTTGTTTCCGATATGCTCACTATGTCAAAAGTGCAGTCGGGTGTCAGCGCGCTTACCAAGACAGTATTCTCGATAAAGGAAGTCACCGAATCTATTCTCCGGTCTTATGATGTATTTGTAGAGCAGGAAGGCTACACACTGCTTCTCGACTGTCCGGACGTAATCAATGTCTATGCCGACGAAGCAAAGATAAAACAGGTTATCTCCAACCTCATCAATAACGCCGTAAAATACTGCGGTACGGATCGTACCGTCTATATCAGCATCAAAAAACACCACGGCAAAATGCGCTTTGAGGTGACAGATCATGGAATGGGAATAGAGCCGTCGGAGCTTGACAACATCTGGGATCGATATTACAAGGCCAGCACAAATCATGTACGCGCAACAAGCGGCAGCGGTCTCGGACTTTCTATTGTCAAAAGCATACTCTCTCTTCATAACGCCGATTTCGGAGTAAACAGCAAACTCGGACAAGGCAGCACTTTCTGGTTCGAGCTTAATATCGCTCAGAAAAGCGATCTGCGAAATGCAGAAAAAAACATCAATAAATAAAAATACGGCGGCAATGAAGTTATCACTGCCGCCTAATAAATTTGCAGCAAAATGCGGAGGAAATGCTTATGGCAAAAAAAGCAAAGACCGTATTTGTATGTCAGGAATGCGGATACGAAAGTCCTAAATGGATGGGTCAATGCATCTGCGGCGCTTGGAATACAATGGTCGAAGAAAAAATAATAGATGTAAACGAAGACGATAAGCGCAGCCGCAGTATGAGCGGTATTGGCGGCGCGCACGGAGCAAGAACGAGCGGAGGCCGCGCCGCCGGGCATGCAAAGGCGCTGCCGCTTACGGAAATCAGCGGTGAAGCGTACACGCGCCTCGACACAGAAATCGGAGAGCTGAACCGCGTATTGGGCGGCGGTCTTGTCAAAGGCTCCCTGACCCTGATCTCGGGAGAGCCCGGCATAGGAAAATCAACAATCATAATACAGGCTGCCGCCAATATCGCCAGACGATACGGCAAGGTACTCTATGTCTCCGGCGAGGAATCTGAAGAGCAGATTAAAATGCGCGCTGACCGCGTATGCGGCGGGCAGGATCTTGGCAATCTTTTCATACTTTCCGAAACCAATATGGAAAACGTTGAGGAAATATGCAAAGCGCTCGCACCCGTATTTGTCATCATCGACTCTATTCAGACTATGTATACGGCCGATATGGATTCCGCGCCCGGCAGCGTATCTCAGGTGCGTGCCTGCGGCAATATTCTGATGCGCGTCGGCAAAGTAACAGGCGTTCCTATTTTCATAGTAGCTCATGTTACAAAGAGCGGCGAACTTGCCGGCCCTAAAATCGTAGAACATCTTGTGGATTGTGTACTCAATTTTACGGGTGAACGCAGTCAAGATCTGCGCATACTGCGCTCTCATAAGAACAGATTCGGCACTACGAGTGAGATCGGTGCTTTTGAAATGGCAGAAGAAGGACTGATAGAAGTACCCAACCTTTCTGAAAGCTTTCTCGAAGGTATGGATTTGGCCTTAGAAGGCGCCGCAGTAACGGCCGTATATGAAGGCACCCGGCCTCTGTTGCTCGAGATTCAGGCTCTGGCGGCGCCAGCTAATGTCGGCTTCGCAAGGCGCACTGCAATTGGTGTTGACAATACACGCCTCAATATGATACTTGCCGTACTCGACAGAAAAGCCGGTATATCGCTTATAAATCACGATATATATGTAAATATTGTCGGCGGTCTTAGGCCTGAGGACACTTCAATTGACCTTGCTGTCGCGATGGCTGTATATTCTGCATACAAGCGCATTCCTATAGACCCCAAGACGCTCTTTCTTGGTGAAATAGGGCTCACAGGAGAACTGCGCACTATAAAAAACGCCGATAAAATCATAAAAGAAGCGGCGCGCATGGGTTTTACACGCGTACTAATGCCTCAGCGCAACGCTGCAAAGCTTGCAGAAAAAGGCAGTGATATTCCGCGCAGTATCAAGATTATCGGTGTCCGCAGCCTGTACGAAGCCATCTCGCATATATAAAAAGACCGAGCCTCATAGCCGGCTCGGTCTTCTTTTATTTCTTATCTCAGCTTCTATGCTTCTTCCTCTTCCTTATGCGCTGCTATGATCTTTTCCGCAAGCTGTGCCGGCACTTCTTCGTATCTTTCAAAAGCCATTGTAAAACTTCCTCTTGCCTGAGTCATAGAGCGGAGCACGATGGCATAGTCGAAGAGCTCTGCCTGCGGTGCTTCAGCGATCAGCTTCTGTCCGCCTCCGAGCTGCGGCTCCATACCGAGGATCTTGCCGCGGCGCTTGTTCATATCACCCATTACGTCGCCCATATACTCATCCGGAATGAGTATCTCAAGGTGCATTACAGGTTCAAGCAAGCAAGGCTTAGCTTCCACGATACCTTTCTTAAAGGCAAGCGAAGCCGCAATCTTAAATGCCATTTCGTTGGAATCCACATCATGGTAGGATCCGTCGTAAAGCACTGCTTTTACATTTACTACCTTGCAACCTGCCAGAGGACCCTTGTTCATACATTCGAGCAATCCCTTTTCAACAGCAGGAACATAATTCTTAGGAATTGACCCTCCGAAAAGTTCTTCCGAAAATTCAAACTCTTGCTGTGACGGTGAAAATCTGATATGTACATCTCCATACTGGCCTGCACCGCCCGACTGCTTTTTATGTTTACCCTGTACATCGGACGAACCTTTTATTGTTTCCCTGTAAGCAATTTTCTGCGGGACTGTCTGCACTTCAACACCGAATTTATCCTTGAGCTTTGCTGTGATTATGCCAAGCTGAATTTCTCCCTGCCCTCCGAGAAGGGTTTGTTTGGTCTCCGAATTTCTCTCGAGCTTGAATGACGGATCTTCTTCCATCAGCTTATTGAGTCCTGTGCCGACCTTTTCATCATCTCCCTTTGTCTTAGGCTCTACTGCGATATAGAGCGAAGGCGACGGAAAGTCTACTCTCGGCAGCTCTGCCGCTGTTGCCTTATCCGAAAGAGTATCGCCTGTCTGTGCAAACTGAAGTTTTGCGATAGCTACGATATCGCCCGCTTCCGCTGACGGGCATTCTCCCTGGCTCTTGCCTCTCATAAAGAACATCGAGGCGATTTTTTCTGATTTTTCGGCTCTGGAATTGTAAAGCTCCATACCGTTTGTAAGTTTACCGGAAATCACTTTCACCAAGCTTATTTTGCCGAGGAAAGGATCCGCGATAGTCTTGAATACATATCCAACTGGCTTGCCGTTTGGATCCGCTGCAATTTCCTTACCGTCAACCGTCGTGTACGGCGCGTGGCTGCTTGCCTTTGGCAGATATTTAACGGCTGCATCGAGAACTTCGGTTACGCCTTCATTTTTCAGCGAGCAGCAAGTGAGAACAGGTACTATTGAACCTTCTGCAATGCCGTTTAAAAGACCCTTTGAAAATTCTTCGTCAGTAAATTCTTCGCCGCCGAAATACTTTTCCATGAGCTCTTCGTCAGTCTCGGCAATAGCTTCATTTAATTCTTCTCTGTCATCAAGAGTAACAACCGATGTTCCAAATTTATTTTTAAGATCAGCTATTGTCTGATCCACATTCACATTTTCCTTATCAGTCTTAGTGATTACAAACATTTTAGGCATATTGTAATGCTTGCAAGAATTCCAGGCTTTTTCAGTACCTACCTGAATCCCTGACGATGCATCTACAAGTATCATTGCCGCGTCTACTGCTCTCATAGCAGAATCAACTTCACCTATAAAATCGAAAAATCCCGGTGTGTCAAGGAAATTGATTTTTACTTTGTTATATTCAACGGGAACAATCGAAAGTGAAATCGAATATCCCTTTTCAATCTCCATTTTGTCATAGTCAGATACGGTATTACCGTCTTCAACCTTTCCGAGTCTGTTTATAACGCCTGTTGCGAGGAGTGCTGCCTCAAGGAATGTTGTTTTTCCGCAGCCGCCGTGGCCGAGAAGTGCGACATTTCTTATAGTATCACCTGTATAGCCTTTCATATCTAAGACCTCCCATAATGTATTTTCTATATTATATCATTATTCTGAAAACTTGTAAACTTGTATTATTCGCCGCACAGCATAAATACAAAAAAACAAAGGCCGGACAGTTGTCTTTACGAAACCCCGTCCGGCTTTAATTCGTTATTATGCTCATTATGCGCGCGGATGCGTCCTGTCATACACATCCTTTATTCTATTTTTCGTCACTGACAGATATATCTGGGTTGCGGAAATATCCTCATGCCCGAGCAGCTCCTGAAGCGATTTTAAGTCCGCGCCGTTCTGCACCATATGCACGGCAAACGAATTTCTGAGAGTCTGCGGCGTTATCTTACTCCCGATGTCCGCTTTTTGAGCGTAGTCTTTTATTATTTTCCAGAGTCCCTGCCTCGTAAGTTTGCCTCCGTGGTAGTTTACAAATAGGGTTTCTTCCTTTTTATTTCCGCGTACGAAAGCTTTTCTGACATCGTATATATATTCTTCAAGCGCTGCGCGGGCCGGTCTTCCGAGCGGAATGATGCGCGCCTTGCTGCGCTCGCCCGTGCAGGAAATAAAGCCCATTCTTATATTAACATCGTATAGCTTCACATCCACAAGCTCGCTCACTCTTATGCCTGTTGCATAAAGCACTTCGAGAATCGCTTTATCGCGCTTTCCTTTGAGTGAATCGTCTGGCAGCGAAAGCAGTCTGTCCACTTCTTCTATCGTCAGATACTCTATACCCTTTTTCTCTATTTTAACAGATTTTATGCTTGCTGCAGGATTGTCAGAAATGACTTTTTTCTCAGTGAGATATTTATAGAACATTCTCACTGAGGCAAGCTTTCTGTTCACAGTCGCAGCCGATTTTCCGTCCTCTCTGAGCTTGAGAAGGTACGATACCACTTCCGTGTTTTTGGCGTCGGCAGGAGAGTTGACACCTTTCTCCTTAAGAAACGCGGAAAATTCCTCTATATCTCCTATATACGCAGCAAGAGTATTCTGAGATATCTTTTTTACATTTATCAAATAGTCTTTATATTCTTCCATATACATTGCCGCCTCCGTAACTACGAGTATAACAGAAAACAGTCAGGTTTACAATAATATGTTGTCGAAAAAAGTCCTTTTTTGAACAGTCCTAAAACAGAGCCTGCTCGCATATACTTGTACAAAATGCTTTACATAATGCGAGCGGCATTCACAGATTTTTGCTCGCTGCAAAAGCTCGGCGGAGCGGCAAATAATTACAGTTTCGAAATTCCGCGCAGCGCCATTGACAAGTGCATTATTCGCAGGCAGTCAGTATGCCGCCTGCAAAATAAGACTTCAGAGAGGTACAAAATGAAAAAACGTAAACTTATGCAAATAGGAGAAGCCGCGCTCGGCAGCAAAACAAATCTCTTTATATCTTCATTTCTGTTTCTCATCGGTATTTCCGCCGGTGTTTTTCTTGAGCTTTCTATGGATCAGGAAGGTAAGCTCGACGCCGCGCAGTTCCTCAATCAATATCTTTTCACAGATGGCCTTTCCGCCGCAAACTACGGCAACCCTTTTCTTTCAAGCGCCTCACTCAATATATTTCTGCTCGTCCTGATGATGCTCTCAGGACTTTCTGCGATAGGTTTTCCGGCCGCGCATATAGTTCTTATATACAAGGGAATGGCTCTCGGATTTTCCGCAGGGCTCGTGCTCGAAACTTTTTCCGTTGGCGGCGTGCCGCTGCTTCTTTCGTCTATGCTGCCTCAAAATCTCTTGCTTATACCGACTTTTATAATAGCAGCCGCAGCCGCGCAAAGCTATGGAGTTTCGGTACTTTCTGCAAAAAGCAAACGCTATAAAAAAAGTATCCGCTCCAATGCTTTTGGAACGGATCTCTATATCGCTGTATATATTGTGCTGGCGCTGCTCGTCATCGCCGCCTGCCTCATAGAAGCCTTTATTTTCCCTTTTTTGTGATTCTAAGCGATGCAGCAAAAAGCGCTGCTATGCTTTTGCCATCCTCAAGCTCTCCTCTGTCTATCATGTCGCAGAGTTCCTCAAAGCTGTACTCGTATATGTCTATAGCTTCATCCTCGTCAGGGCAGGTCTCGCCCTTTGTAAGGCCTGTGCAGAGATACATATAAAGCGACTCCTGACAATAGCCTACGGACGGATAATAACGCGTTAGGTACTCTATGTTTTCAGCTCTGTACCCCGTCTCTTCGGCCAGCTCGCGTCCTGCAGCTTCGAGCGGGTCTTCGCCTGCCTCAAGCTTTCCCGCAGGTATTTCAAGCACATCACGCTCCAGCGGCTTTCTGAACTGCCGTTCCATTATTATCTTGCCCTCGTCGGTTACAGCCACGAGCGCAACACCGCCGCCGTGCTCCACTATTTCGCGCACTGAAGGTTTGCCGCTCACGGTCATCACCTCATCGCGCCTCAAATTTATCACTCTGCCTTCATATACCCTTTCGCTTCTTATCGTCTCTTCTTTAAATGTCATATATTTATCATCTCCCAAAATTCACGGCTCAAACTCTGCAATTTCGCTTCTGCTTCTTTGATAACATTCAGTCTCTACTTAGTCATTGTTTTCGACTTTTCTACAGCGGCCCTTGCACCTGCACGTATAGTCTCTTCAAATTTGAGCTCACGCAGCTTTTCCACGCCTTCTATAGTCGTACCGCCCGGCGAACAGACATTTATTCTGAGCTGCTCCGGCAAAAGTCCCGTCTCGAGCACCATTTTTGCTGCCCCCAGCACAGCCTGCGCCGCAAATTCAAGAGCCTTTGCGCTCTCCATACCGCCGCTCTGCGCCTCCTTTGCCAGCGCATCTATATACATATATGTAAAAGCAGGGCTGCTGCCCGAAACGCCTATTACTGCATGTATCATATCTTCCGGCACTTCTGCTGCGCGTCCGAGCGCGTCAAATATACGCTTCACATCTGCAAGCTCAGTGTCTGTCACATTTCCGTTTCTGCTGACGGATGTCATACCTGCGCCCACAAGCGCCGGTGTATTTGGCATAATACGCACGATTTTGGCACCTTCGCCGAGATAATCTTCAAGATAAGCTATGCTTATGCCCGCGGCCATTGAAACCACTACTTTATCGTTTGTATATACCTCGGCGATTTTCGGCACTACTTCATCGAATTTCTGCGGCTTAAAACCAAAAATTAGTATTTTGCAGTCGCGCACTATTTCCTGTACATCAGTATACGGCGCTATTTTTAGCTCTGCAGCTGTATGCGCAAGCTTATCCTTCTGTACGCCGAATACCGCAGTTTCCTCCGCCGCCAGCGCCCCTCCTGCGAGCGCTCCGCGAAGTATTGCGCCGCCCATATTGCCTGCGCCTATAAATCCGTATTTAAGTTCCATACCCGTTCCTCCGCCTTTAATATGAAATTTCCGTCTGCCCTTTCGCGTCTTATCGCATCACTGCTTCCGTAATTCGGTTTCACAATCCGGCTATCGCCATTATTTTGTAAACAGCGTACCCGCACCGTTCCCCGCAAGCGCGTCAATAATTATATTCTTTTTCTTTCCGTTTAAGAGCAGCATCGGAATGCCGTAATTATTTACGGTGCGCGCCGCTTCTATCTTGCACACTACGCCGCCAGTGCCGAACGAGCTTTTGCCGTCTGTGTCTATGCTCTTCATCGTCTCGTCGATATCGTGTATTTCCGTAATCAGCTTTGCATCCTTATGCGTCTTAGGGTCTTTGTCAAAGACTCCATCAATATCGGAAAGAATTATGAGCACGTCCGCCGACCATAAATTTGTTGTGAGCGCCGAAAGCGTATCGTTATCACCGATGCTGTTTATCTCATCTACGCATACACTGTCGTTTTCATTTATTATCGGAACAACGCCCTCATCTACGAGGGTAAACAATGCGTTTCTTATGTACAGCGTTCTGCTCGCATCGCTGAAATCTTCGGCTGTAAGCAGTATTTGCCCCACATGAATATCGTAATCGCCGAAATATTCTTTGTATGCCATCATCAGTTCTACCTGCCCAATAGCGCACAGCGCCTGCTTGTAGTTGACGTCGCCTCGCCTGCTCCATTTGTTGATAGCCCCTACACCGCATATGCCCGCGCCTGATGACACTATTACAACCTGTTTGCCCATTTCCATAAGCCGTACAACCTGCTCGGCTATATTATGTAAAATCTCTCTGTTAACCGTGCCGTTGTCATCGGAAAGCACATTGCTGCCTATCTTGATGACGATCTTTCTTGAATTATTTATTGCGTCACTCATACTTTTCATTTGTCAATACCTCGAAAATAAATTGCTCAAGGCAGGCGTAACGCCGCCTTACCCGATGCCTTGCTTACTCGGTCCAGTGTTTGCGCAGGCATCTCTTAGCCGCTTCTATATCGCGTCTTTCCACGGCTTCTACAAGTGCCGCGTGGTCGCCGTTTACAATTTCCCAGTAGTCCTTTTTAGTCGCCGTATTTTTTGTAAATGCTTCGGAGCGAAAAGCCTTCCTCGTCAACTCCCTGATCATATTTGTAAGCACCTTATTGCCGCATGCTTCCCTGTATACAGTATGAAACTCCTCTTCCCAGTCGTAATACATATCTTCGTCGGCCTTACTTATAGCCAAGCTCATCTTGTCAACAGCAGTTGTCATTCTCGAAATATGATCCTTTTCTATGTTAGGCATTGCCAGTTCCATAGCGTAAGCGTCAAGCTGCGCTATAACTGCAAAGCATTCCTGCATCTCCACCTCATCTACACTTTTCACGAAAAAGCCCTTGCGCGGAACATTTTCAAGGAGATTGTCCGACGTCATCTGTATCAGCGCTTCTCTTATCGGTGTTCTGCTGATACCAAGTTCTTTTATGAGTTCGGCTTCGTCTATTTTATCTCCGACGGCGATTTTTCCAATCTTTATCCTATGAAAAACATACTCATAAACTTGATCGCTCAGGGATTTTATTATTGCCATAAATCTATTCTCACCGTTCCTTTAATACAATTCTAATAACAAAGAGCCTTTATCTCCAGAAAATCTTCAAAGCCAAAGGTGCCCCCTTCTCTTCCTATTCCCGACTGCTTGTAACCGCCAAAAGGCATATCAACTCCGCCGCCGGCACCGTTTACATGCACGCCACCCGCTTTTATCTTCTTGGCAAATTCGAGTGCCGCCGCCGGCTCGCCGTACACAGCGCCGTAAAGTCCGTAATTCGTATCGTTTGCAATCGCAAGAGCCTCCTCCTCGGTCTTGTAAGGAATAACGGCCAGCACCGGTCCGAATATTTCTTCCCTCGCTATCGTCATATCGTTTGATACATCAGAGAAAATAGTAGGGTTTACATAATAGCCTTTATCACAGTTTTCAGGTACGCCGCCCGCTATGAGCCTTGCATTTTCAGCTATACCCTTTTCAATATATCCTTTTACCTTGTTAAACGCTTTCTCGGAAATAAGCGGGCCTACTTCAGTCTCAGGGTCAAGCGGATCGCCTGTAATATATTTTTCGGCCTCTGCTTTGAGCAGCGCTTCAATCTCATCTTTTTTAGCTTCCGGTATCAGCATTCTCGTGTATGCGCAGCAGGTCTGCCCCGTATTCATAAACGCTGAGCTGCATGCATCAGCTACCGCCGCCTCAAGGTCTGCACCCTCAAGCACCACAAGAGGCGATTTGCCTCCCAGTTCAAGTGTAATTTTCTTTACTGTGCTGAGCGCGAGTTTTCCTACTTCTATTCCTCCGCTTGTCGAGCCCGTAAATGAAAGAGCGTCGATACCCTCGTGCAGCGCAATGGCATTTCCCACTTCGCCGCCTGCGCCCGTTACGAGATTAAAGACTCCGTTTGGAAATCCAGCTTCTTCAATTGCCTCTGCCAGAATGCAGCAGCAGAGCGGCGCGTTCTGGCTCGGCTTAAGCACTACGGTGTTGCCGGCCGCCATCGCCGCAAACAGTTTGAATGTCGCCTGATCGAGCGGATAGTTCCAAGGTGTAATACCCGCTACCACTCCGAAAGGTTCTCTTCTTATCATTCCGCAATCTGTTTTCTGCTCATATTCAAAATTTTCACACATATCGGCAAAATATTTTGCCTCTCTTATCGCTCCGCTTACATGATAATCAAACGCGTACTTGAGCGGTATGCCAAGTTCACTTGAAATAGTCGTGCAAAATTCATCCTTGCGCTTTTCTATCACTTCTGAAAGTTTGCGTAAAAATTCAGAGCGCTCGTGCGGCGCTTTTGCCGCCCAGCTTTCCGCTGCCGCTCTTGCCGCAGCAACGGCTCTGTCCACATCCTCCGCGTTTCCGCGCGGTACTTTTCCTATAATTTCTTTGGTCGCCGGATTTTCCACTTCTATCCACCTGTCTTCGGCTCCGGCTGTCCATTTGCCGTCTATAAAAAGCTGATATTCTTTCATTTTAATTCACGCTCCTTTTTACGAAAAACTTGTTTTCCTTTTAGACTAAGCTTAACTTTTCTTTTTCTATTTAAATATAAATATATTTTATCACATTATGCCATATTATGATATAAAAAAGATACTTTATTTTAAAGATAAAAACCGAATGCAAAAGACTGCACTCGGCTTTTATTCGTTTTATGTTAATAAGTTCAACGTCATCAACATTATGCCTTAAGAGCTTCAAGAGCTTCCTGTCTTGTCTTCTCTCTGTTGGCGAGAATTCTCTCATATTCTTCGTCCGAAAGCTTATGAACAGAAATTCCTGTGATAGCATAGAATGCCGATACGAATGGATTTACCCAGCAGAGTATCGCATACGGTGCATATGAAATTGCCGGAATGCCCATAAACGATGACATTGTCATCGCGCATGTTGTCCAAGGGATGATCGGCGATACAACAGTACCTGCGTCTTCGAGTATTCGCGAAAGATTCTCCGGTGCCAGCCTCATATCCTCGAACTTTTCTCTGAACATTGCGCCCGGGAGCAGGAGCGCCATATACTGGTCGCAGCAGATCATAAGAGTAAGTATTGTCGTTACGATTGTCGTAAGCATAAGACCCTTTGCACCCTTTGCCAGCCTGCTCATTACATCTACGAGAGTTTCAAGCATTCCTGTTGCTTCCATAATGCCGCCGAAAGCAAGAGCCGCAAATCCCATTGAAATGGTCCACATCATACCGTCAAGACCGCCTCTTGTCAAAAGATCTACAAGGAACGGATCTACAGCGTCAGGATCCGCAAATGCAAAGCCGTAGTGGAGATATCCGTACCAGTCCCCAAGGTGAATACCCTGGAATATCGAACCGAGAACCATCGCAACCGCGATACCTCCGAAGAGTCCCGGAAGAGCCGGAATCTTGAAGATTACCATTGCGATAACAATGCACGGCGGAATAAGAAGTGCGAGGTTGATATCGAAGCATTCCTTAATAGATGCCTGAAGTTCTGCCGCCATCGACATATCAGCTTCTCCGCCCGAGCTCATAAAGCCCATAATGCCGTAAACGATAAGAGCTATGATAAATGAAGGTGTTACAGTCCACATCATATGCTTGATATGAGTAAAGAGGTCTGTACCTGCCATTGCCGGCGAAAGGTTTGTCGTATCCGACATCGGCGACATCTTGTCTCCCGCATACGCACCGGCTACCATAGCGCCGCCGCACATTGCAATATTAAGACCGAGCGCTGTACCGATACCTACAAGAGCTACGCCGATAGTTCCTACAGTCGTCCAGGATGAACCTGTCGCCATTGCGCAGATGAAGCAAAGCAGACAAGCTGCGATAAGGAAAATGCTCGGCTTAAGAATAGCAAGTCCGTAGTAAATCATAGCAGGTACTACACCGGCTGCGATCCACGCACCCATAAGGATACCTACTGTCATAAGTATAAGAAGTGCTGCCATTGCACGATTGATACATGCAACTATACCGTTTTCGATAAACGACCACTTCCAACCGTTTAATGCTGCTACAATAGCAGCGAAGACTGCGGCTACTACGAGCGGAATGTGAAGCTCGCCGTAAGAGCACGCAAAGGCGTCACCGAACGCTCTGCCCAGTACGCCGGAGCCGTGGGTAAAGCAAAGAATTGCGAATAAAAGCACAATCAATACTTGCCACAAAGGGATTTTCTTGCCCATTTTTCTCCTCTTTCTACTAAGTAAAACATAAGATAAAAAATTCCGTAATAAAATACACAAATATATTTTATCGTTTGTATTATACTACTTATTCTGCGCATGCGTCAAGTTCGATTTTTAAATTATTCTGATAATTCATGGTTTTGTACAATTATACATTTTGTATTCTTTGTCTAAAAATTACTTTAAAAACAAAGTCCGGATGGTTTTTAAATTTTCCGGACTTTGTCTCTGCAATATATGGTTTTACCATTTATCACACTGCCTTTTCTTTCAGGCACTATTTTTTAAATTCTATATTTTGTTCTTTATTCTTTACGAAAATGTTATCGTCGTTCCCGTCTTGCCTTCAAGCGCGTCTATAGCTTTGTCAAGCGATGTGATTATGCTCTTTTTTCCCGGACGCTGCGACACGAATTTTATTGCCGCCTGTACTTTCGGCAGCATACTTCCCGGCGCAAACTGTCCTTCGCTTTCATATTCACGAGCCATATCCGCAGTCATATCCGTCAAGTCTTCCTGATTTGGCTTGCCGTAATTTATCGCCACTTTCTCGACCTCCGTCAAGATCATAAGCACATCGGCGTCCACCTGTTCTGCAAGCAGTTCAGCGGCAAAGTCCTTATCTATCACCGCGGCTACTCCTTCGAGGCTGCCGTCATTTTTCTCTATAACAGGTATTCCTCCTCCTCCGCACGATATCGTAACCGTGGAATCCCAAAGGCGACGCACCGAATCTATTTCCACTATTTCCATCGGCACAGGTGAAGGCACTACTCTTCTGTATCCACGCCCGGCGTCTTCTTTCATAGTATATGATTTTTCTTTTTCAAGCTTTTCCGCTTCTTCCCTGCTGTAAAACGGTCCTATTGGCTTTGTCGGATTGGCAAAGGCGGGATCGTTTTTATCTACCACCATCTGTGTGGTAAGCGTTACCACAGGTACATTTCGTTTTTTCTCATCGAGTGCGTGGCGCAGCGCTTGCTGCAGATGATACCCGATATAGCCCTGCGACATCGCGCCGCAGACATCGAACGGCATTGCCGGCGTTACATTTTTTGCAGTTTCCGAAGCGAGAAGTATCCTTCCCACCTGCGGCCCGTTTCCATGCACTATGCCTATTTCGTAACCGCGGCTGCTGATTTCCGCAATGTGCTCACATGTTTCTCTGACGACGGAGAGCTGCTCTTCCGCCGTGGCGCCGCTTTCTCCAGATTGAAGAGCATTGCCGCCGAGCGCAATTACTATGCGCTCTGGCTTGCCGCTCACCGAATCTTTAGCCGCCGTGTTTTTAGCTGTGCTTTCTGTCACCGCTTCCTTGGCCGCTCCTGCCGCCTTCTTATGACAAAGTTTTTCTTTTTCCATTTCTTTATACATTACAAATCCTCCCTGTTCACCGGGCACGACATACAGCGCGGGCCGCCTCTTCCCCTCGAAAGTTCCGACGATGGTATTGTGAGTACCTTGACGCCCTTTTTATCGAGCAGATCATTTGTCACATGGTTGCGTTCATAAGTGACTACCACTCCCGGCGCTATGGCAAGTGTATTCGAACCGTCGTTCCACTGCTCGCGCTGTGCGGCCATCTTGTCATCACCTCCGCATCTTATAAGCTCAACAGCAGGCAGAGAAAGTTCTTTTTTGAGGATATTAACAAACTCATCCTGCATGCTCGTAAAATGTGCCTTACCATCCTTATCCAGCGTGATTTCAAAAATTTGCAAAGGCCCTTCTATTTCCGGGTGAATGGTAAATTTATCGTAATCAACCATTGTAAATACAGTATCAAGGTGCATGAATGCCCTGCATTTCGGTATATCGAATACAAGAACTTTCTTAAATGTTGAATTTTTAAGTGCGTTTTCCGCAAATTTCTCTATTGCGGCTACAGAAGTACGCTGCGAATATCCTATAGCAACAATTTCCGATGAAAGTACGAGTACATCTCCGCCTTCTATTTCATGGGCAAAATCATAATCGTACCAGATATTTGTGCCGTCAGGCGCAAAATCTTTGTTATATTTAAACATATATTCGAGCAGGAGCGCTTCACGTCTTCTCGCTGCCGTGCTCATATGATGAATGTTTATGCCGTTGCCGACGCAGGCGCCCGGATCTCTTGTAAAATAGAGATTCGGCATCGGATCCATATAGTAAGGATAATCCGATGTAATATAGTCGGCAAGCGACTTCGATTTTACATTTTGTATGTCGCTCTTTTTTACGCCCGCAATAATTTTTTCTATCATTTTTCTCGTCGGCATTTCCGAGAGATAAGCACAGATGGCTTCTCTTATACCTTCCGAATATATATGGCTTTCTTCGGTAATGTGTCTGATGAAGTCCTCGCGCACGTCTTTATCTGCGAGCGCTTTTTCAGTCTCGTCTACATAGTAGATGACCTCGACTCCGTTTTCACGCAGCAGATTTGCAAAGCAATCATGCTCTTCCTGCGCAACCTTAAGGTAAGGTATGTCATCAAAGAGAAGTCTTTCAAAGTTATCGGGCACAAGCCCTTCTATTTCCTCTCCTATCCTGTGGAGAAGCACCCTTCTCAGCTTTCCGATTTCCGAATAATTGTGGATACCGCAGCTTCCGCTTTTGGCTTCGCACATATTTTTCGCTGTGCCGGAGGCAGATGCAAATGATGTCTCCGCGTTATTCATACTTGTCAACGGCGTTTTTTTTTTACTTTCCTGCCTGCAGCAAGAGCTTTTTACGACTCTTTCCGTATAAGCAGTACCATTATCGTCCATTAAATTATCCGTTTCACCCTTCGCACAGCCGCAGGTATCATTTCGGTGTACCCCGCCGCCGTAGTGATCAGCATATTTGCTCGTATCCCCAGTCTCATACTGTTCTGCAAAACTTTTATGCGTACCTCCGCATACAGGTCCGCTTCTTCTGCTGCCGCTTCCAAAGCCAGACCCTCCTGCTGCTCCGTCCGGCAAAAGCATTTCGTAAAACAATGCTCCTGCGCCGCACGCTCTGCATAGTTCAAATTTTAACATACTCGTTTTCCTTTCTTTTTATTTATTTGCTTTATTTTGTTATTTTAATTTTAAATTTCATGTGTGTCGTTCAGATTTTTAATTTCTGATTATCCGATTGTCGCTACCATAACAGCCTTTATAGTGTGCATCCTGTTTTCCGCTTCATCGAATACTTTCGAGTGCTTCGATCTGAAAACCTCGTCTGTGACTTCCCTGATATCGTAGCCTTTTTCTTTTTGCTCCTTTGCCATTTTTGTCTCGAAATCGTGGAATGATGGCAGGCAGTGCAGGAATATGACATCATCATTTTCCGTCTCTTTTATGAGATCCGTCGTCACTCTGTACATCTCAAGCTTATCCACTCTTTCCGGTATCTGATCTTCCTCACCCATCGAGGCCCAGATATCCGAATATATAACGTCCGCTCCTTTAAGCCACTTTTTATCATTTGAAAAGTCGATGGACGCGCCTGTCTGTGACGCTATTTCCGTCACCTTTGTAAGCGTATCGCTGTCGATTTCCTTGATAAGCTCTTCCGGACCGTAGCCCACAAAGTGCATTCCCATTTTTGCACAGCCGTACATCCACGCGTACGACATATTGTTTCTGACATCACCGCAAAATACTACCTTAATCTGCGAAAGCGGCTTTGCCACATGCTCCTCTATCGTCAGGATATCCGCAAGTATCTGCGTCGGGTGGTCTGCATCAGTAAGACCGTTCCAGACAGGCACGCCGGCGTATTTAGCGAGATCCTCCACCGTCTTTTGATCATATCCTCTGTACTCGATACCGTCAAAGAATCTGCCGAGTACTTTCGCTGTGTCTTCAAGTGACTCTTTCTTGCCCATTTGCGATGAACCCGAGTCAAGGAATGTGACGTGCCCGCCTTCATCGTGACAGGCAACCTCGAACGCACATCTCGTTCTTGTCGATGTTTTTTCAAAAAGCAGTACGATGTTTTTGCCTTCGAGACATCTGCCCTTGATGCCCGCTCGTTTTTTGGCTTTGAGGTCCTTGGCGAGGTCGAGCAGATATCTTATCTCTTCAGGCGTAAAATCCATCAGCGTCAAAAAACTTCTTCCTTTTAAATTTACTGACATACTAATATCTCCTTTTTCTCATACTATATTTAATTCATAATCACGATAATTTTTTGTCTGTAAATATTTTGCCGCGAAGCAGAAAAAACATACTATGAAACAAATTACAGCAGTGCTGAATATCAAATCTATAATTTAAAAGGAAAATTTTGAAATACCATTCACAGCACAAATTTAGTTAAAATAAAAAAACACAAACGCGCCGGCAGACAAATTTTTGTAAATTTGTCTGCCGGCGCGTCTAAAACACAGCCAAAGTCAATTTTTAATATCACCGGCGCTGCGGGCGCTCACCGTGAAACTGATAATAGCACACTTCGAGCCTGCCGTTGTACAGTTTTCTGCGTCTATCCGCCTCGCGTCCGAAAATTTTTTGCTCAACAGTTTTATCCGTCGTTATAAGAAATAAAGACCAGCTTGGATTTTCCTTAAAAAATTTATTATACGCACTGTATATAGCCGCAATTGCCTTCTCCTCGCCGATACGCTCACCATACGGCGGATTGGAAATGATAATGCCCGACGGTGCCTGCGCTTTGAAATCCTTTATATCAAGTCTTGTAAATTTTATACAGTCATCGACTCCCGCCGCAAGTGCATTTTCACGTGCTGCCGCCACCGCCTTGCCGTCAATATCGGATCCATATATTTCAAGTTCGGTATCATAATCTATAGCCGCATAAGCCGCTTTGCGTTCTTCTTTCCATATCTCTTTTGGGATGGCTTCCCATTCTTCGGATGCAAACCGCCTGCTGATTCCGGGCGCTATATTTCTTCCTATCATAGCTGCCTCTATCGGAATGGTGCCCGAGCCGCAGCACGGGTCTGCGAGAATGCGTCCGGCGCGCCAAAACGACAGCTGCACCATTGCAGCTGCAAGCGTCTCTTTCATTGGCGCAGCCACATCCATTACTCTGTACCCGCGTTTATGAAGTCCCGCTCCGCTCGTATCGAGCGTGATCGTTGCCCTATCCTTGAGAAGCGTCACCTTTATCGTATACGCCGCCCCCGTTTCCGGAAAAGTATCCATACCATAAACTTCGGAAAGGCGCGACACTACAGCTTTTTTTACTATGCTCTGGCAGGCCGGCACGCTGTGCAGCTTGGATTTTACAGATGTCCCGTTTACGGTAAATTTACCGTCAGGCGGTATCCATTCTTCCCAGGCGATGCCCTTTACCTGCTGAAACAGATCTTCAAATTCGAGCGCACGAAATTCTCCCATCTTTATGAGCACTCTGTCCGCACTTCTGAGCCACAGATTACTCCTTGCCACTGCACGCTCATCGCCAAGAAACGTTATCTTCGCGTCTTCAGACTTGATTATTTTATATCCGAGCTGTTCAATTTCTCTTTTTACGACCGCTTCCAGACCAAAAGTCGCGGTCGCTATCAATTCCAGCTTCATATTTCTCCTTTATTCAATATCCGTGTTTAATAAAGCATCCCAAAACCCTTTCCGGATTTCGGAATGCTTTTTCGTCTACTCGCATTTAACATCCATTATTTAGATATACGGTTTTCTTCTGTTCATAGAATTGTTTTCGATGTTCTCTATCTGATCGAGCGCCTTGCCTGTACCGACAGCAACGCACGATTTTGGATCATCCGCAATCGTAACTTCTATGCCCGTTCTGTCCTCAATACGCTTGTCGATGCCGTTAAGAAGCGCGCCGCCGCCCGTGATTATAATTCCGAGATTGCTGATATCTGCCGAAAGTTCAGGCGGTGTTCTTTCGAGCACGCTGTGCACAGCCTCGCATATCGTCTGCAGCGGTTCATCGAGCGCATCGAGCATATCCTTCGACGTTATCTCTATAGTCTTCGGCAGTCCCGTTACGAGGTCGCGCCCGCGGCATTCTTTCGTCAGAATTTCATCAGTCGGATATGCTATGCCGATGGACATTTTAAGCTCTTCCGCCGTTCTTTCTCCGATGTAGAGCTTGAATTCTTTTCTCATATGTTTAATGATAGCTTCGTCGAATTTGTCACCTGCGATTTTAACTGACGTGCTGGCAACAATGCCGCCGAGTGAAATCACCGCGATGTCCGTCGTGCCTCCGCCTATATCTATTACCATAACGCCGTCAGGCTTTGATATATCAAGCCCCGCACCGATGGCTGCTGCAACAGGCTCTTCCATAAGATAAACGGCCTTGCCGCCCGCAGACTCAGCCGCTTCTTTTACAGCTCTTTTCTCTACTTCCGTAACACCGCTCGGCACACAGATCATAATTCTCGGCTTAAAAAATCTGCTGCTCCTGCATGATTTTTTTATAAAATGCTTGAGCATACGCTCTGTGATATCGTAGTCCGATATCACTCCATCGCGCAGCGGCCTTACTGCAATGATATTAGCCGGTGTTCTTCCGAGCATCAGCCTTGCTTCCTCACCCACCGCCAGAATTTCATTTGTATCCTTATTTATCGCAACTACCGAGGGCTCATTTAAAACTACGCCTTTGCCTTTTATATAAACCAGAACATTGGCTGTTCCAAGATCGATACCTATTTCATCTGTAAATCCCATACTGTATTCTCCTTGTAAAATTTTTTCTATCAATATTATAATATATTCACGCAAAAATACCAACACAAATTATGACAAAATTTTATGACGCGCACGTTTTTTAACAAGCATATCCACTTCATCCGCTTCATATATTTCAGTATAACCAAATCCGGTTTAATCTCATACAAATATAAATGTGAGGGCGGTGAAATATAAAAAATGAAGGACTACATAGAGGAAAGAGTGCTGGAGCTTGCCCGGTACATAATTGAGACTCAGGCTACGGTAAGAAGTGCAGCCCAAAAATTCAGAGTCAGTAAATCTACTGTGCACAAGGACATTACGGAAAGACTTCTTGAAATAAATCCTGCGCTGGCAGCCGATGTAAAACTAATCCTCGAAAACAACAAAGCCGAGCGGCACATACGAGGCGGCAATGCCACCAAGAAAAAATATCAAAACACGCACATCACAAAATAGCAAAAATATAAATACATAACATAAAGAATGCGCCTGCAGAACTTTCATCGAAAGGCTCTGCAAAAAGCGCATTTTATTTTTCTTTATTGTTTTCAGCTTTATTTTTGATTCTTAAATCTGTATTCTTAAGCCATTTTTTTATTAAGTACGCTAAATTTTATACCGCTTCATCGTCGTTTTCTTTAGCGTTTTTTGCTCTCTGTACCGTTATAGCGGTTGCTACAGCAAGTATAATCGGAATAAGCATTACAAATATGCTCACATCCATAGGTATAAATGCAAACGTACCTTTGTTGTACAAAAGTGTAAGGATTACTGCCGAAGCCACAGATACTATTGCAGCAGGTACATTTCCCTTAAGGAACATCGCAAGTATGCAGCCGAACAATGCCGGGAGCAGATAATTTAGCGCCGATGAAATCGAAGGCGGAAGTGCCGAAAGCAGCGCGTCTCCTGTAAAAACTCCAAGTGCAAGTATGATAAGATTTACATAAACCGACATTGCAAGTCCTATAATCGCCATAATAGACCCTTTTTCCGTGCCCATTTCGGTCTTTGATGCTTTCTGCGCCGCTATTACCGCCGGAATACGCATATTGGCAATATTTCCTGATAAGAAACAGAGCAGCGTACCCGGTACTCCGAGAATCGGAACATAAGAAATAGGATACGAAATCCACCAAGGTATATTAAGTACAAGCCATGGGACGAGTGCTTTAACAAGCATCGGCCAGTCCGGCTGCACATCGTAAACAAACCACAGCGCTAAAAACGGAACAAAGAATATAAGTTGCGAAAGCGGAAGAATAATGTTTCCCACCAATACTGCTTTAGGTTCAAATTTTTCTTTATAAGCATTATTTTGATTATTCATTACTTACACCTCCATTTATGCTACAACAGCGCCAGCGCCCATACCGACAAACATTGCGATAATCATACCCCAAGCATTAAGCCATTCCTGCTTAAATTTAACCTGTATTGACTGGAGTATAAGCATTGCCAAAAATCCTACTATCATCGCCACAGTTCCAGCATTTAATGCAATAAGATAAGGTGCATCGACATATGCGTAGCAGCCTATAACAGCCGCAATGGCAATAATTCCCGTTGTGCCGGCTCCACCTTTAGAACCCAGTTTTTTAACAAATACCTCGATTTTGCCTGCCAAAAATACAGGAATCGTAAGATATCCGATGCAAGCTATAGCCATAAGGAAAACCGCAATTTGCAAAATTTCCGGTGTAATTGATTCTGCCGTAGCTGTAAGACCGTAAGCGTCAGTTGCAAAACCCACCGCCATCAGTTCCTGCGTAATATCTCCGATAACCGAAAGCCGCATCCATGCTGTAGGCGCGCCTACCATTACCAGAAGTGATATCATCCCTACGCAAATTACAATAGTAGGTCCGATAGAAGCAATCGCCGATGTTTTCGCAGCATCCTTCAACTGTTTCTGAGTTATTCCCATTTCCTTTGACACCTTGACGGCCTTAACCAAGTAAAATGTGGCAAGAATCAAAACAAGAGAAATTGCTGTGATTGTTACTGCCCATAAAATAGGACTATAGGCCAATTCCCTAACTTCTTGTGACATAATAATGCCTCCTTTTAAATAAAAATAGTATAATTCCGGGTATAAAGATAAAATATTCTATGCTTTATACTTTGCACATTATATGATATATCATTTTGTATTTTTAATCAAGTAATTGTATAAAATATTTACAAATTTTTTATTTTAATATTATTTTTAAACTTACTAAATTATGTTTTAATATTAAAACGCCTGCCGTGAACATTTAGGTCACGGCAGGCGCAATTTTTATAATATAGTTTTTTTGTTGTATTCAAATTTGAAACTCTGCAATACTTAAACCTCGCTAAATGTCAGCGAGAAAAGCTTCAATATCTTTATCGGTTGTCGACCACGAACATACAAGTCTTATTGCAATCGTACCGTCGTCGTAGTATTCCTGTGGAAGGAAAAAGTATTTTTTCTCAAGTTCTGCAACTTTTTCCGCCTTAAATATCGGAAAAACCTGGTTACTCGGCGAATCAGACATAAACTTATATCCCTTTGCGGCAATGCCGTCGCGGAGCGTTTTAGCGCGCCTGTTGGTATCGGCGGCAATATCAAAATAGAGATTGTCTCTGAACATTTCCTCAAATTGCAGACCAAGCAGCCTTCCTTTTGCAAACATTCCGCCCCTCTGTTTTATCATATATCTAAAGTCAGATTTGAGCGCCGGATTTGAGATAACGAGCGCTTCGCCAAATAAAAACCCGTTTTTGGTACCGCCTATATAAAACGCGTCCGTAAGCTGGGGCAGATCTGCAAATGCAACGTCATTTCCCTCCGCAGTAAGCGCTGATCCAAGACGCGCACCGTCCATATAGAGGTACATACCTTTTTCGAGGCAGCAATCGTGCAGCGCTTTTAATTCTGCTTTTGTATATATAGTGCCTGTCTCCGTAGAATTTGAAATATAAGCGAGCTTTGGCTGCACCATATGCTCATCTTTGTGCATTTCAACGGCCGCAAGTATATCATCCGGTGTGAGTTTTCCGTCTTTTCCCGGCATCGCTATTACCTTGTGTCCCGTGGCCTCGACAGCGCCCGTCTCATGCACATAAATATGCCCGCTTGCCACTGATACTGCCGCTTGATACGGTCTCAGCCAGGCCGCTATAGCCGTGAGATTTGTTATCGTACCGCCAACTGTAAAATGAATGTCAAGCGAATCATCACCAAGTCTTTTTTTGATAAGCGCTGCCGCATTTTCACAATGCGGATCCAGCGAATAACCATCCGTATGTTCGAGGTTTGTCTTTGCAAGCGCTTCGATAATTCTCGGGTGTGCGCCTGAACTGTAATCACTTCTGAAAAAAATCATTTAAGTATCTCCTTTCCTTACAATTCATGAATTTTTATGCACTATGCTCATATATTTTCATCAGCGTCTGCCGTTTTTCACCCTGTCCCTGTCCGGCATTTTATAGCGCTTGATAATTTTATTTACTCTTTTATTTTCTCTTAAGTCCTCTTCATAAAGTCTGCGCTCATCTTCGCTCAGACTGTCTATGCGTTTTATATGCGGTGCTACCGGCTTGGGCAGCGCTGCATAAAAAATCAGCGGTACTATAATTACGAGTGCAGCTATTACCCAGCCCCCCATTATCGCAAACAAAGTGTTATTCGGTATTTTTCCCGCCCCCGAAAAGCCTATAACCATAAGTCCTATTATAATAATTATGTACGGAATATATGCTTTTTGGACACGATCAATGCCGTGCTGCAAGGCTCTGTCATACCAAACTTCGCGCAGGCTGCGCACTATGAGCGTACTGCCGCGGAACTGTGTAAAAGCTATTTTATATGCAAGTTTAAGGTCTGATGAAAATGATGCGCTATGTGCATTTTCCGAAGCCGTGGCGGCGGCTGCTTGCGGCTCATTTGCAGTTTCAGGCGCTGATGCTTTCAGCATTTCTTCAATTTCCGTTTCTGCCGTGCTCAGCTTAGCTTCATCCTCATTATAGTAAGTGCACAGCAGACTCATTGCGCCGTCACCCATGCAAAAAATTGCCGCCTCATCGTTCTGACGCGCCGAAAATACGAGTCTATCGCCAGCTTTCAGCGTATATGGCTCACCGTCTATAATCACGACTACAAATTTGTCTACACACTGAAACTCTCTTTTCACGTATAAGTAGCCGCAGACCTTTTCCGAAATAATTTCCTTTTTTTCATCCCCCGGCGTTACCAGCGTCATATGCGAAAGCGTATCTGCGCTTTCCTCTTTTTTAATTATTTTGATTTCGTGTTTCAATGCGCCGTACCTTTAAATTTCTGTTTTGCTGCGCGCCTCCGATAAAGGCGCTCCGCATATTTTTCCTTATATCCGTTTCTCCGTTCCTGTATTTAGCCCACCGCTTCTTCGAGCAGCTCAGGATTCTGCAAATATCTTTCCATTTTCCTGAACGCAGAGGTGTAGTAATGCCCCGACGCTATGCGCTCGTCCGTCACTATTCCAAGCGGCATTATCATTTTTTCCGCAACCGCGCCATCTTTTTTTAAAACAAGGCGTTTTTCGTTCTGACCGAGAGCCACAAAAATGCTTGTCGTACCGAATTCGTATAAGTGATGATATATAGGCTTTGAACGCAGCGACGCCATATTTGTAATAAAAAGACTTGTATGGAACGGGCTCGCGTCGATTATCGCCCGCGGCAAAAGTCCAAATTTATCAAGCAGCTTTATAAAACCGACCGAAAACGTCGCCAGCCCCGGAAAATGCATAAGCCTGCTCAAAAGCTTATCTGTAGCATTGCTGCCTTTTACATCTTTATTAGCCTCTACCGCATCATTCACCTTCTTCGATATCGTAAATATGTTGTCTCCGTCCTCAAGAAATATCTTTATGACTGTCTGCTCCGTGACATCATCACCGCCATCGTTTTTCAGCGCGACAAACGATATACAGAAATGATTGCGCCTGTATATTTTTTTGTTGGCGACAAAATAATTCAGCTGCTCATATTCCTTCGCGGTCTTAAAAAAAGCCGCGATTACAATACTTATATGACTGATGCCTGCGCCGCTTCCGCGTTTTTCACTTATGTAGTTCCTTATGCCCTCAAGATCCACTTCCTGCGTTATATAATTCTGAGCGTCCACCCGTTTGTTCATAATATAAGGTATTATTTCAAAAAACGGTTTGAGGTGCTTTACTCTTTTACCGTCTGCTCTCATTTCAATTCTCCGTTTTATTCTTTTTGATATATTTTCTCTTTTAAACAGTGCTTTTTCACATCCTTAGGAAAAAACACACATACAAGTATACCACAAAGCCAAAGACAAAGCAAAGCCAAAAGTAAAGCCCGCGGAAGCGTTGTTTTTAACGCCTTTTTCCGCGGGCTTTTTAAGTGCCATAAAGATAACCCTACTGCAATTTCAGAAGCTTTCGACGACAAAATTATAATACGCCGCCTGAAAAGCTCTGCACAAGTAAAGCTTTATCTAATCCGGCTATCATTATGCGACAGCTGCCGCGATGCAGAGTACTGCAAGCACTATCACAAAGAGCACTGCTACGAGCTTCATTATCCATTTTAGAAACGCGCCGTACGGCACTTTGGCAATAGCAAGCGCGCCCATAAGAACGCCGCTTGTCGGGGTAATCAGGTTTACAATGCCGCTCGCTGCAGCATACGCCGTAACCACAAGATCGCGGCCTACACCGACGAAGTCTGCTATCGGCGCCATTATCGGCATTGATAGAGCCGCAAGTCCCGACGAAGACGGTACGAGAAACGATAACAAAATGAAGAAAACATACGAAAGTCCGACAAAAGCCGCAGATCCCAGCGAGCGCAGTGATTCTTCACCAAAATGAAGTATCGTCGCAGTCATTCCCCCATCATTCATAACAACAGTAATACCGCGTGTCAGCCCTATAATGAGCGCTACTCCAAGAAGGTCACGCGCACCGTCTACAAACAGTTCTGTAAACTTGGTTTCATTCCAGCGCCATATGAAAGCGCATATGAGCGAGCCCAGCAGGAACAGCACCGTAATATCGGAAAACCACCATTCTCCAAGCGGCGGCGTATTTCCGAGCACAACTCCGAGCACCGGAATTCCCCTGAAAAATTCGTTGATGTTTTCAAACAAGTATATATCAAATTTTTCCGCCCACGGAATAACACCGAGTATCATTATAAAGAAGCAGCCGCCAAACACCGCCAGAATGGCCTTTTGCCTGCCGCTCATCACATTAATATGCGCCGGCGTATTTTCACCTTCACTTCCCTGCATCTTTATACTGCCGCCGTCAGCAGCTGTGCCATCAGACTCGGCCATATGCTCTGCATTCGCAAATAATTCCCTGTGTTCAGCTCCTACTATCGAAAGCATAGGATTTGCCTGCACTCTCTTTGCATACCTCATTACAAATATGATGGAAATTGTCATCGCCAGTGCCAGAATCAACAGTCGCAGTATTATTCCCTCGCCGATGGAGATCCCTGCAAAGCCCGACGCAATGCCCGTCGCAAACGGATTGACTGTCGAACCAAGACAGCCTATCCCCGCACCTATAAAGACCACTGCAAAGCCAGTCACTGCATCAAACCCTGCCGCTATGAATATGGGAATTATAAGCACATAAAAGGCTATCGTTTCCTCCGCCATCCCAAATATCGTGCCGCCGAGACCGAAAAGCAGCATTAGAATCGGAATCATCAGCGTTTCTCTTCCCGAAAATTTTCTGACGATGCTGCCTATTCCTGCATCTATCGCGCCCGTATCCGCCACCACAGCCAGAAATCCTCCGATTACGAGTATAAAAAGTATGATATCAACCGCGTCAAAAAATCCCGATATCGGCGCCTGCAAAATCTCCCAGAATCCCTGCGGATTTCTTTCAATCTCCCTGTATGTCCCCGGTATCGGCTCAGGCGTGCCTGACGCTTCACCAGTATAATCGTATGCACCCGCCGGTATTATAAAAGTCAGCACAGCTACGATGATTATAATGACAAAAAGTATTGTAAACGCACTCGGCATTTTAAATTTTTTCATAAAAACCTCCGAATTATATAAAACAATTTCTCTGTAAAAAATATATACGGTTTTATGCTTTACCGTTTGCATCGGCTTTATACCACAAATATTGCAATAGTTGCTATGCGCATAATGAGAAAAGCCGGCTTTTGTTTAAAATTCATTTTAAAATATACTGGCGTATTTGATAGTATATGTCATAAAAGTTCATACTTGTTTTTTTATTTTTACATTATAAAATATAAACAATAAAATATGTTATTATTTATAAACAATTTTGAGGAGGGAAATAAAATGAATGATTTTACCTTTAACGCCCCGGTAAAGATTTTTTTCGGAAAAAATGCGCACGATAATCTCGACGATTTATGCAAAGGAAAAAGGGTATTGCTCGTTTACGGCGGCAATTCACTGAAGGCAAACGGCACTCACGGAAAACTGATGGAAGCGCTTAAAAACGCAGCAGTATTTGATTTTGGCGGCAATACAAGACCGGACTTTAAAAAAGTGGAGGAGGCAGTTGAAATCTGTAAGAAAAATAACATAGATATTGTCATCGGTGCCGGCGGCTCAAGCTGTATGGATATGTCCAAGATGATAGCCTTCGGCGCAGCAAACGCCGTTGATCTCTGGGCATTCGTCAAAGAAAGAGACAGCAGACCTGACGCAAAACACCTTCCTGTAATCCTCATCCCGACATTCCCGATGGGCGGCTCGGAAGTTGACGGCGCCAGCGAAATCGATGATTTTGAAACGGGTGAACACGGCGCAATCTATGATATGTTTGGCAATTATGCCATACTCAATCCGGAGTTTACATATGGGCTCGGTAAAACCGCAACAGCCTACGGTGCATTCGCAACAATAGTGCAGCTGTCGACAAAGGTCGTAGGCAATTTTACAGTTTCCAGAGAATTTTCAAAAACTCTCATCCAAACTGTTCTCAAACAACTCGATGTCGCTATTAAAGACCCGAATAATTACGAAGCACGTGCGGATCTTATGTGGGCAGCTTCTATGGGAACTATGGGTCTTCTCGACTGCGGCAAAACCTACGCCTATGGCGACGACTTCTACAATGTAGAGGGTATCGGTGAAGAACTCTGCGGCATTCAGTACCGCGAAGCTATCTGCATCATCTTTCCTCACTGGCTCAAGGGCCTTGCAAAGAGGCATAAGGATGATATTCTCGATTTTATGGGACTTTTCGGTGCCAGCAATATAGAGGATGGTGTTCAGAAAATCACAGCTATGTTTGAAAGCTGCGGCATCAAAATGCACTACGATGACTTTACGCCGCTTGACGAAGCAAGGCTCAGCGAAATTCTCATCCGCCGCCGCGGCAGATCATCTGAATTCTCGGAAGATGAGCTGCGTGAAATGATTCACAGCGGGTTTAAAGCTCTGTAATTGCAAGGTAAATCAAGTTAAAACAAATCGCTTCATTACATACTTTCTTGTAAAAAGCAAACCTCTGTGCTCATCAAGCGCATGCACTCTGCTTTTTAATAATTTGCGCAGAATGTGCAGCAGCAATGCCTCGGCTGCCAAAAAACAAAAAACGAATCGAGTCTGTTTCCGCTTCCGCATACGCGGATGCGGAAGCCAGACATCAATTCGTTGCCTGCTCTTTTTCAAGCTTTATTTTTTCAGCGCTAGTCCCGACTTAAACGCTTCTCCTATTTTCTCTCCCACTGCATAATACCCATTGTTCGGCGAGTCATACACGATTGGATGAAACTTTGTAAGATCAATATTTCCGTTCTCATCGAGTATCTCTTCGTCCGCGCAGATATTCACAATTCTTGCTCTTAGCTTGTTATTTTCAGGATTGTATTCTATTAGCTCACATTCAAGTGCAAACGGAAGCTCTTCGATAAGAGGCGCGTCTACCATCTCGCTCTTGAAAGTATGAAAACCGGCGGTTTCGAGCTTATCCGGCACATCGTTTGCCGAAACCAAGCCCACATAATCACAGGAAACCACATGCTCCGTCGTTCCTATGCTTACCGTAAACGCCTTTTTTTTCTGAATATTTTTCGCTGTTTTGTGTGCTGAGCTTATCGCTAAGGTAATCTCCTCGCGACCCGTAATACCTCCCCAGCCCGCGTTCATCGCATCGGGAACTCCGTTTTCATCATATGTCCCTATTATAAATACCGGCATAGGGAAAACATAGCTGCCCTCTCCTAAATTTTTTCTCATTCTCTTTACCTCCATAAATCTTAAATAACGCAATCATATGATATTTAAAATATAAAATATATATACCACAAATTTACAGCATTTAAGCATCCGCTTCTAAAATTACAGCGTCTCTCATAAGCTGAACTTGATAATGCGGTCGCTAACATGCTGCACCATCGGGAGGTCGTGAGCTATGAGCATTATCGTGAGCTTGTGCTCGGACTGCAGCTTCTTAAAAAGATGTACTATCTGTGACTGTACCGATACATCAAGCGATGAAATCGGCTCGTCAGCAATTATAAATTGAGGATCGGCAGATAACGCTCTTGCTATCGCGGCGCGCTGCCTCTGCCCGCCCGAAAGCTCGTAAGGTCTGCGAAAAAGAAGCTCCGAACTGAGCTCCGCCTGCTCCATAAGCGATAATATCAGCTTCCGCGATGGTTTCTTTTTTGTCATTATATATATCGGCTCGCCGATTATCTCTTCAACCGTCATGTGCGGATTAAACGCCGACGCTGAGTCTTGAAATATCATCTGCTTCCAGTTTTTCTGCTCCGATTTGCTGAGTGTTTTATCATCCGCGGCGCGCATATTTTGGTTTGCGTATATTATCTCCCCTTCCGACGGCTCATATATTTCCATAAGACAGCGTGCGAGCGTCGATTTACCGCATCCTGAGTGCCCGACAATTCCGAGCAGTTCGCCTTCATATATGTCCATATTGAGATGCTCAAAGGCGGCAACAGTTTTGTTTTTGCCGAGCTTAAAGTATTTGCTGAGATTTTTTATTTCAATGAGCTTTTTCTGTCCGCCCGCGAACGCCGCTTTATCCGCCGAAACTAATTTTTCACTTCCTTTCTCCTTCTCTATTTGCTTATCACAAGCTCCCTCCTTATCGCTAGGCAAAGATTCAGCTGATTGTTGTGGCCTCGGCTCTAAAACAAGCGCCCGCCCGTGGCTATGCGAGCCGCCCTTGCCGTAATTCACATAAGAGAGCAGGCTTTTTGTATATTCGTGCTCAGGCTTTTCAAATATTTCCTCGGTCTTGCCGATTTCCACGATTCTGCCGCCCTGCATCACAGCCGTTCTGTCCGCAAAATCGCGTGCAAGGCTGAGGTCGTGCGTTATAAATACTATAGTGTTGCCGCACTTTTTTTGTATCTCCTTGAGAAGCGCAAGTATCTGCTCCTGCATTTCGACATCGAGCGCCGTAGTCGGCTCATCGGCAAGCAGTATTTCCGGTTTACCAGCAAGCGCTGTCGCTATCGCTGCTCTTTGGCGCATGCCACCCGAAAAATGATGCGGCATCTGGCGGTAACGCTCTTCCGCCTGCGAAATGCCAACCTGACTCATCAGCTCTGTCGCTTCCACTCTTGCTTGCGCGCGTCCTAAAGCGCCGTGCAGCCGCACAGCTTCCGCAATCTGCTCTCCTATACATATTGTCGGATTGAGCGATGTCATCGGATCCTGAAATACCATAGATATTTTGCCTCCGCGGTATCCTCGCAGCTCCTTTTCGCTGAGCGTCAGAAGATTAGTCCCGCCAAAATTTACTTCACCGCTGAGTATACGCGCTTTGTCGCACAATATGCCGAGAATGCTTTTGCAGAGAACGGTTTTGCCGCAGCCTGATTCACCGACAAGCGCAAGTATTTCGCCTTTATGCAGTTCAAGACTTACGTTCTTAACAGCAATGCTTTCATACAGCGCACCTTCATCATCCTTCGTACCTCTAACATACTCGCGGCTGCCGCCGTGCTTTAAGGCGCGACCTTTTGCACGAGCGCCGCTGCCCGCAAACGCGACCGTCAAATTTTTAATTGTCAGCACATTTTCATAGTTTTCACTCATCTGTCGTCCCTGCTCCGTAAATATCGCACCATTTCTAAATTTCTGCCGCGCAAAAGCGGCGCGCCGGCGAGCCAAACCTTAAGACTATTCTGCAAGATCCCATTCATAAATGTTATGAAATATGCCTACTCCATGGTGTCCAAGCACTGTATCTTCCGTAATCCCTGTTATATTGTCTTTTCCTACATAAATTGCGTCTATATAAGCTATAAATGTGTACGGCATATCCTTTGTCATTTCTTCCTGGAATTCCTGATAAAGCGGCAGTCTCTCTTCAAATGTCGCTTTTTCCCTTGCCTCGCTGAGAATTTCATCTATTCTCGCATTGGAATAGCTGCTGTAATTTGCACCCTTATCCGTTCCAAACACCTTGTAAGTATGATCGTCAGGATCAAAAGGACTGCCCCAGCCAATGAGGTAAGCATCCTGATTAGCCCAGTCTGTCTCGGCATTTACCTTTACCGTCGCATTGACGCCTATTTCCCTGAGATTCTGAGCGCAGATGTTTGACATATCTATTCTCACCTGGTCTCCCTGTCCGTTATTGATGACAAACGCGAGCTGCTCACCGTCCTTATAATAATATCCGTCAGCTTCCATACTCCAGCCCGCAGCCTCGAGCAGCTCCTTCGCCTTTTCTGGGTTATATTCAAATTTCTCGATATCCGGATTGTTGTACGGACCTTTCTGAAGCGGCGAATAAGCAGGAGTGCCGCAGCCGAGAAGCACGCTGTCCACTATCGCCTGCCTGTCTATGGCATAGCTCAGGATGTTTGGAAGCTCTCTGTGCTTTTTAAAAAATTCACTGTTAAAATTATACATAATTCCGCGGTAATCAGCTGTATCCATCTTATACAGCGCAAATCCATCGAGATCTTCAAACTCTACTGCCGCTTTAGGCGTTATCTGAGCAAAATCAAGCTCGCCACTCTTAAGCTGCATTGCGCGTACATCGTTGTCCGGCACTATTTTAAATATAATTTTGTCTATTTTCGGCGTGCCGAGATAAAAATCATCAAATTTCTCCAGCATTATGCTCTGTCCGAAATCCCACTCCGCAAGCTTGTAAGGTCCTGCACCAACTGGATTCCTGTTAAAATCGTCAGTCGTCATATCCTTGCCGGCGAGCAGGTGTTCAGGAAGGATGCCCATAGTCAGATAATCGAGCATCGCCACATTCGGAGCTGTCAGCTTTATAGCTACATGCGTATCATCAATTACCGTAACTGACTCGACATCTTCAAAATTGGAAGCGTTTTCCGAACCGTTATCAGGATTCATTATCGCTTCAATGGTAAATTTAACATCGTCTGCAGTAAGAGGCTCTCCGTCATGGAATGTCAGATTGTCTCTCAGCGTAAATGTATACGTACACGAATCTTCGTCATATGTCCAGCTCTCAGATGCCGCAGGCACAATGTTATTATCCGCGTCGTGCGCCGTAAGCCCGATAAATAAAAGCAGGTTAATTTCCCCGTGCTCATAAAGCGCCGGATTTATCGCCGTATAGTCTCCGCTGCCATATATGAGAGTTTTGCCGTCCGCGCTGCTGCTGTCTTCGCCGCAGGCAGAAAACCCCGTCAGCATCACAAGCACCATCAGCAATGCTGCTGCCCGTACAAACGCTCTATGGCCGTTTTTATTCTGCGCCCTGCTTTCCGCCTTCTGCACAGACTTAACGCTTTCTGTCATTTGCATATTCGCCTTTGTTTTCATTTAAAATTCCTCACTTTTCTCCGCTTAGTTTAATATTTGATTTTCCTACTTTTTCTATTTCAGAAGCAGCTTCCTGCCGCTGTTAAACATATTCTTGTCATATGCTTCGCTGTACCAAAACAAACACCTGCCCCTTTCTGTATCAAAGCAGTCTCTCTCTTCTGCCGGCTGCGCGCAGATATTCACCGATATCCGTTATGCTTATAATCGTCAGCACGAGCACCGCACCCGGAATAATGAGAAGATGCCACGATCCCGAAAGTATCGCCTGCTGCGAAAGCGACATCAGCGAGCCCCACGAGATAACATTTGTCGGCAGTCCTATTCCGAGAAAACTAAGCGTAGCCTCCGCCGCAATAGCGCTGCCCACGCTTGTCACAATCATAAACATTATTGCCGGCATAAAATTCGGTGAAAGATGGCGCGTAAGCAGATATAAAAACCTCCCGCCCATAGTTCTCGCCGCGAGAATATAGTCGGAGTTTCTTATCTGTTTTACCTCACTTCTCACCATTTTTGCAACAGGCATCCAGCCCGTTATTCCTATTACTACCGCGATTGAAATGACAGTAGGTTCACCGATCATCGCCTGTACAAATATTATAAGAAGTATGTTAGGTATACTCATAAGGAGCTCCGTACCTCTCATCATAAACTCGTCAACTCTTCTTCCCGCAAGTCCGGATGCGGTACCGTACAGCGCAGCTATTAACGTAGAAATAAGCGTGGCAATGAGCGCCACTGAGAGCGAAATCCTGCCCCCGTACCAAATCATCGAAAAAATATCGCGCCCCAGCGTGTCGGTGCCGAAAAGGTGTGCGCCCGACGGAGCCGCATTTATTTCCGCAAGATTCATATACACAGGATCCTGCGGCATTATGAATTCCGCAAACAGGCAGCCTGTCGTCAAAACTGCGAGAAACGCTATTGAAAAATACGGGCGTTTAAAATTATCGCGGCGCTCATATTTACTGCGCCAGCTTTCTCTATTTTTCATATGTACCTCCCGTATTTTCAGCCCCATACACAGTCTCGCCGTACTCCGTCCTCGGATCTATCCTTTCGTTTATGATGCGCGCCGCCATATTCGCTGCCACCACAAAGAAGCCTGTGATAAGCGATATCACCATCAGCATATTGTAATCGTGATACTGCGCGCTCTCAAAGCCAAGACTGCCGAGCCCCGGGTACGAAAATACCGTTTCCACCACATACGTGCCTCCGAGAAGATGCGGCAGAAATATAGCCATTATGCTCACAATTGCCGGCATCGCGTTTTTAAGGCAGTGCTTATATATTATTCTGCGCTGTGTAAGCCCTTTTACCCGGCACAGCAGCACATACTCCTGCCTCAGTTCTTCTGACAGCTTGTTTCTGATAAGATATGTGCAGTACCATATGTGCGAAATCACAATTGACATCACTGGCAACACGAGGTGGTACAGCCTGTCAGCAATATTTTCACTCTGCCCTATCGCATACGCTCCGCTTGACGGAAAAATTCCAAGATTTACAGCAAAAATAAGCACAAGTATAAGTGCCACAAAAAATTCCGGCATACTGCCAAGAGCCACTCCTATTCTGCAAATAAGTCTGTCCGCTAAGCTTCCTTCACGCAGCACACAGAATACAGCAATAAAAATTCCCGCGGTAAATATTATAATAAAGGAAATCAGCGTCAAAATCAGCGTATTCATATACACGCCGCTCACCACCTCGGTAACGCTCTGCTTATATTTAAAAGAAATACCGAAATCGCCGTGAAATGCTGACGACAGCCAATTTATATACTGCGTAAAGATGCTTTCATCGAGTCCGAGACGCGTGCGGGCATCCGCAAGCTGCTCCGCGCTCATGCGTTCAACCGCTTCCCCGTAAAACGCCCTCAGCGGATCGCCCGGCGCAATACGAGAGATAACAAAGACAACAAGCGACAGCACAAAAAGCGTTGCTGCAAACTGCACTATTTTACTGACCGCGTATTTAAATCCTGTGCCTCTATTCGCTTTTCTTTTCATCTTCCCCGCCGTTTTTCCGCTTTTCATTCTCTCTTTTTCTGCTCCATCTACATTTGTGTTTTGCTGCTTGCTTAGTTCAGCGCTTAGTTTACTTCCGCAGCTTTCTCTTATTTTTCGCAAAATAATAAAACCACGAAAAATCCGACTCGCAGCATAACTGCGGGTACAAACCTTCATGGTTTAACTTCTAAAGCTTCTTGCTCTAAATTCTCTATATATTATATCATTTACGGCCATTCCTGTCAAGTACAGTCAACTGCGCCGCCGTAAAAAGCTTTGCGTCAGCATTTCCCGTATTTTTTGAAGAATTCATCAAGCGCGCGTAAATATTCTTCTTTATCTACGAAATACGACAGCGCATGCCCTGCCTCTTCAATAAGCAAAATTTCCTTTGCGGCATTGCAGGCCTCGTAATTTTCGATGGTCATATTAACAGGTACAAATTCGTCGCTCGTACCGTGCACAAAGAGCACCGGTACACGGCTGCGCGCAAGCGCTTTTCTCGTATCGCACTCCTTAAAGCTAAAGCCTGCTTTTTTTCTTGATATTCTGTCAGCAATGCCTATGACAGGAAATCCCGGCGCGTGGTACTTCGTTTTCATTACATGCTTAAATATTTCGCGCGCCGACGTAAATCCGCAGTCCGCTATGATACCGCACACATTTGACGGCAAATGGAGACCGCTTGCCATAAGCACCGTCGTTGCCCCCATCGAAACACCGTCAAGAAATATGTCCATATTCTCGCCGAGGTGACCTTCTACCCATCTTGCCCAATCCGTAACATCGCGGCTTTCCTTAACGCCATACGTTATATATTTGCCCTCCGATAAGCCATGCGCGCGCTGATGCACGAGCAGTAAATTATATCCTCTCTCGTAATAATCGCGCATAATGCATGCAAAATCGCGCTCTGCGCTGCTTCTGTAGCCGTGCACCATTATAATCGTGCCTTTAGCGCCCTGCGCTGGCAAAAACTCCGCCGCCAGTCTCAGCTTATCGAAGCTTCTGATGTATACAGTCTCAAAAGGCTGGCTCCTTTTCCATTCTCTGCTCGCCTCTATCTCGTCTTTGTAGCCTTCAAGAGCTTCATTTACGTCTATATGCTCCTCATTCTTCTTTTTACTGCTTTCACGGTCATTGACAACAGCTATTTTAAACATATGGCTGGCAACACTTTTAAGACCGATTACCGTCGCAGCTGCAAGCGCTCCCGCTCCAAACAGAACTCCTGACGCGATAATTATTTTAGTATTGCTGTTTTTTTCAACATCTTTACTCATATTTGCCTCCAAAAACCTCTTTTAATGTTATCCTTATTTTACCAAATCATTTTTCATATTGCAACAGTTATTAAAAAGTCTTCAAAACAATAACATATTTTTAGTTTTGAGCAATAATATAAAAAATAATCCGTCAATAACTATTAAACGGATTATTTATTAGCTTCACTATCTTTTACATATTGGCAAATATCCTCAATTTCGCATTCTAAAATTTCGCACAGCCTATCAAGTGTAATCGTTTTAACCACCATATTTTTTCTTAAGCGGTACAGCTGCGCTTCATTTATGTGATAATTTTTTATCAGGGAATATTGCGAAACTCCTTTTTCTTTCATCGTTTTCCACAAACGGTCATATACAATCATAATGATTCCTTCCAAAACTTTATATGACTATTATTCCACGATATCGAAAATTGCAATATTGTGCTTATAAGAACAATATAATTGAAAAATAAAAACCTTAATTTCCCGCAGAAAAAAGGTTGGTTCTATTCTTCATCTTCTATATATTCACATATATCTTCAATATTGCAGTCAAGTATTTTACATAAACGATCGAGCGTTATAGTTTTTACAATATCATTTTTTCTAAAACGATCTAATTGAGCTTCATTTATATTATACTTATGAATAAGAGTATATTGTGAAATCCCTTTTCGTTTCATTGTTTCCCATAATCTATCATATATTATCATTTTTTCACCTATTTTTGTTGCTTTCTCTAAATTATTGCATTAAAATGAGAAAAGCGACATTGTGCTTATACGAACAACATATGTTGCTCATTTTACTAAAATTTATAAGAGGAAAATAAAATGAGTTCCAAAAAGATAATATACAAAAAAAGATTTGAAAAAGACTGGCTGCTGAATTCGGATAAAAAAGAATTTACCTCCGAGGAATTTGAAGCCGCATACCGAAAAATAGCCGAACTCGAAAAACTATTCAACGAAAAAAGCTCATATATTAAAATAAATCGTTCTTCAATTGTTTTCAACAGTTATATAGAATTAGCAAAAAAGCTTGCTGATGTTCTCGAAGCAGATATTGATATTATTAAGGAAAAAGACTACTACAAAGTGATACTTTATATTGGTTATATACCTATATTTAGAGACGGTAAAAATTTATTATCGTTTATGTTTATGACCTGCGATGAAGCATATATCAGCGCACCCTCAGACTTAGAAACCTATTATGAATACAAAATTGAATTTATTCTCTATACGCATGAACTATATGTCGATGGCAAACCGGTTGCCCTGCATGAACCTTTAGTATAAAAATAATCTGTTTATTGATAGTAACATTCTTTGCGTGATATAATAATCCTAAATATTGAAAATCCGTTTATCAATCAGGATGGAATGCTAACAAGGAGTTTTTAAAATGGAAATAAGTGATATCGTAAAAAAGCAGCGCGAATATTTTTATTCCGGAAAAACCCGTTCGTATGAAGCCCGGATTAATTCACTCAAACGCCTCAGAGCATCTGTGACCGCCCACGAAAACACAATCTGCGAAGCTCTTTTCTCCGACTTTAGAAAATCGGCTTATGAAACATATATGTGTGAAATCGCGCTCGTTCTCGATGAAATCGACTACCAGATCAGGCATCTGCGGTCGTTTATGCGCAAACGCCGGGCGCATACATCGCTCGCTCAGTTTCCTGCGCGCAGCTTTGTATCCGGAGAGCCTTACGGTGTAGTTCTGATAATGGCCCCGTGGAACTATCCGTTTCTTTTGTGTATGCAGCCGCTTATCGGTGCGCTTGCGGCAGGCAACTGCGCTGTCGTCAAGCCTTCGGCGTACGCGCCATGCGGGAGCGCGGCAGTGCGCAAGATCATCGAAAGCGCATTTTCATACGAACAGGCTGCGGTAATAGAAGGCGGCCGCGCGGAAAACAACGCGCTCTTTTCCGAAAAATTCGATTATATATTTTTTACAGGAAGCCCATCTGTCGGGAAAACGGTAATGCGCGCCGCAGCCGATAATCTTACGCCAGTAACGCTCGAGCTTGGCGGCAAAAGCCCTGTCATCATCGACAATAGCGCAGACATTAGACTTGCCGCAAAGCGCACGGCATTCGGCAAAATACTAAATGCGGGTCAAACCTGTATTGCGCCTGACTACGCGCTTGTACACGAAAATGTAAAAGATACCTTTATTTTTGAATTTACAAAAGTACTCGACAGCTTCTTTCCCAACGGCAATATGGATAATATGCCCGTAATCGTCAACGAAAAACACTATACGCGTCTTTGTGCTCTAATAGATGGAAGCTGCAGCTCACAAAGCTCTGCGCGCATTGTGCTCGGCGGCGGGCGCTGCCCCGAAACTCGCTTTATTGCGCCGACAGTCATAGAAAACGTATCTCCCGCGGCGCCGATAATGCAGGAAGAAATTTTTGGCCCTATACTTCCTATCATTACATTCTCCGATCTTTCAGAGGCTGTAAGTTTCGTACGCGAGCGGCCGCGGCCTCTGGCGCTGTACCTGTTCACAAAAAGCCGGGAAGCTGAAAAACAGATTCTTGACAGCCTTTCTTTCGGCGGCGGCTGTATTAACGATACCATACTTCACATAGCAAGCCCGCATACCGGCTTCGGCGGTGTCGGCAGTTCCGGTATGGGACAGTATCACGGCAAAAAAAGCTACGAAACATTTACGCACTACCGCAGTATAATGCGCGGCGCATCTAAGGTGGAAATACCGCTGCGCTATCACCCTTACACAGCTGGTAAAGCCGGCCTTCTGCACCGCCTGTTCAAATAAGGCTGCAATAACATTCTGAGTCTGTCCCTGCCTTAATAAAACCCTATTCGTCCAAA
>CALWPQ010000014.1 GCA_944383465.1 uncultured Clostridia bacterium | reverse complement strand
ACCTCCTTGTGAAAATGAAAAAGCCGGGCAACTGAATTGTCCGGCGGGGTCTGCGTATTCGGTTTTATCGCTCCTGGCTGCGCTGGCGCTTTCTCTGCCATGCTTCAAGCAGCTTGATGATGGTGTTCTCCATTTGCAGGGGCGTATAGGATTTAGGAAAATACTTGCGTATGCGGTCCCCGTCAAAGGTCAGGCTGAATTTCTCCGGCTTCTTTTCCTCGGACATGATTGCCAGCATACTGTCCTCATTGAGCCGCCCGGCCTGGCTGAATTTCTTCATCCGCTGGGCCTGGGAGAGCGACGGGGTGGCCTGTTCATAGTCTATCGTAGTGACGAGCATCTGCTGTTCCTCCGGCTTGAGAGCCGCAATCTGATAGGCGGGTGAAAGAGCAATCTTTTTCTCGTCTACCATCTGCATCAGCTCCGGGACCAGGTTTGTCAGGGAGATATAGTTGCGGACCGTATCTCCGCTGACACCCATCTGCTGGCCGATCTCATCATCACTTCTCAACTTCGCCGAAATTTTCGGCGAAGTCAGATCGTTTCGTGCGCCCTGCCGCTTAATCGCCTCCAGCTTCATTTTGTATGCCTTGGCCCTTTCGCTGGGAAGGATATTTTCCCGCTGAAGGTTGCTGTCTACCATGATGATGGTGGCGGCATCCCGGTCCATGTTGCGGATCAAAACCGGCATTGTATCCAGACCGGCCTGCTCACAGGCGTGCTTGCGCCGGTGTCCGGCCACGATCTCATAGCCGCCTTCTTCGCGGGGCCGCACGATGGCGGGGACAATCACGCCGTACTCTTTGACGCTCTGGATTGTCTCCCGCATTTCCTCATCGTCCCGCACCTGAAAGGGATGGTCCGGGAAAGGATGAAGGTCCGCCAGCGGCAGATGAACCACCACTTCTTCCTGCGGTGGCTGCTGGGCAGGCGGGGCGCTTTTCTTTCGTCCCCTGGCAGGTGACGCGGGCTTGTCGCTCAATGCTTCTCACCTCCATTAAGACACCAAAGGAAGGCCCAGCCCGGAACCTCCCCTGCATCTGATTTTGGGCATAGAAAAACGGACACCAGCAGAAACACTAATGTCCGTCAATCTATCGGCTCGAAAGAGCCGCTATATTCAGTTGTCCGGCTTTACACAGGGGTAAGCCCCTATGGAGCATGGCACACATCACGACAGTTCTCTTTGCCACTTTGTTTTCTTATCGCTCCCTGTGTTTTGCCCTTAATTTTTCCCTCACGAGCATCCGTGAGGCCATAAAAAAGCGGTAATGTTCGATAACAGCCCATAACACCTTCACATGGATAAATTGGCGTATTTTCAAGGGTTTTCGGGGGTTTAATAACACCCGATAACGCCTCTTGGAATGTGGTGAAATTTCAAGGGGCTAATTAAAATTTTCATAAAAAACCTCCTTTTTTCTTTCTATACACTATTACCGCAAAAAGGAGGTTTTGTTACATATTTTTTTAAAATTTTTAAATTTTTTATTAAGTTATTCGATATACTTCATATTTTCTGCTATTTCAATAATGAGATTATCATCAACTGTATTAGAAATTGAAATTTCTAATACACTGTCATATGTCTGCCAAATCAGATCCATTGAATTATTATCTTCGTTTATATACATATATCCTTCAAAGCTATTGATATATACTTTTTCATAAATATTTGTATCTATATCTATCATTGACAATACTCGTTCGTTTTTCTCATATATTCTTATCCTGCTGTCTATATCTACAGATTCAAACAGCATAGTTTTTTGCATTTTGCTGTCTTCTGCCGAGAGCAGATAATATCCTTCCGGCAGATATTCGGGATACCAATATTTTGTCCAGTCCTTGAGAAGTTCGTATTCCGTATCGTTGCGGAACACTACGGTGCCGTCTTTATTTTCAAACAAACTGAATACTTTCATTCGGAAGGCTTCCGAAGCGCTTATGCCAATACTACCGAGACCGATTACTGCTACGGCAAAAACGGCGACAATTCTGAGGGCTCTTCTTCTCTTCATTGTGCGCGTATTCTTTTTTAATTTCGCATCATAGCTGCGCGCTATTTCAAGAATCGTGCTGTCGTGTTCATCAGGTACATGCGTTTCATTTTTCTCGTATTCCTCTATTTCGAGATTGAGCTCGTCATCAACAATTTCCGCGATTTTTTCTATAAACGAATCAGGCAGAATTTCATTATTTAAAGCATCTTCTCTTATGTCTATGTCTTTTTTTGTCATAACAAAATCCTCCTTTTTACTCGTTTTCCTTTTTAAGCCTGAGCAATTCTTCTCTCAATTTTCTAAGAGTTCTGAACTGCCTAACTCTCACCGCTTCTTCAGATATTTCAAGAATATTGCCGATTTCTCTTGCACTCATATTGTATGTAAATCTCATCTGAATAAGTTCCTTTTCGTCTTTCGTAAGTACACGGCACGCTTTTTCTAGATAAACTGCATCATCTTCAAAAATCGCATTATCTTCGGCGGAGGGTTCGGTCCTTCTGTCAAACAAAGTTTTTGTCTCTTCTATCATCTGCTTTTCACGTTTACTTGCTTTTTCATAGTCCTTTGCCACATTCCTGACCATTACTCTTAAATAATTCTTCACCCAGCGCTTATTCATTTTCAAAAACATTTCACTCTTTTTAAACACTTTTACCCAAACTGCCGAGGCCAAATCATCTTTAAGCGATTCATCCTCCACAATATCCGATAAAAATGCATATATAAGTTTTCTGTTTTCTATATATAATTCTTCCAGTGAGCTGTATTTATTGCTATGTTGATTGCTGCGTCTATTCATAAAATTACTCCCGGCCTATATTTACCGATATTTGATACCGATCTCAAAAGTGGCATACTTGCTATTTCCCTGAATTTTTTCACCTTGTTTGATATTAGTTGTCGAAAAATTCCGCTGCCGCTCTTTTCTACACTTTTGCCCGGCATATTTTTTACTTTATATCATTTTATTTTTCCGTATTTATACTGTTTATTGTCGATGCAAGATATCCTGCGCCAAACCCGTTGTCGATATTTACTATACCCACTCCGTTAGCACAGCTGTTGAGCATAGAAAGAAGCGCCGAAAGTCCGCCGAGATTGGCTCCGTATCCGATACTCGTAGGTACGGCAATAACCGGCTTATCAACAAGACCGCCGACAACGCTTGCCAGCGCGCCTTCCATACCCGCTACCACAATAACGACATTGGCCGCTCTTATTTTTTCAAGGTTGGCAAAAAGTCTGTGAATACCGGCAACTCCGACATCATAAATCCTTTCTACCGGATTTCCCAGCGTTTCCACAGTTATTGCCGCTTCTTCTGCCACCGGTATGTCAGCTGTTCCTGCTGTCACTACCGCTATAGTCTTTCGGGAAGAAATAACGCAAAGCTCAGATTCATCGAGCGGTCTTTGCACTACAATTATGCGGGCCGCTTCATGAAAAAAAGCTTCTGCATCCGGCGCGCCCTCACGGTCAAGATGCGCACATACGGCTTCATATTGTTCATAAGTTGCTCTTGTACCCAGGATGGCATTGTTACTGAGCGAAAGTCTGGCCATAATTATTCCGACTTGCTCAGCTGTCTTGCCCTGGCAGAAAACCACTTCCGGGTAGCCTGTGCGCAGACTTCTGTGATTGTCTATATTTACAAAATCAAGGTCTTCAAAAGGAAGAGTTTGCAGAATTTTTTCCGCCTCTTCAGGCGTCGTACTTCCTTCCGAAACGTCTCTGAGCAATTTTCTCAAATGCGTATTGTCCATTTGCAGTCCTCTTTTCGATCCTTTTTATTAAAAATTTGTACGAAGCTCCATCTGTTTTCTCCGGAACTTCGTACCTCTCATAACTTGCCTATTCTTTTTAGAAAAGTCCGGTAATCTTACCTGTTTCGTCCACATCTATGCGCTCTGCTGCCGGCACTTTTGGAAGACCCGGCATTGTCATAATATCACCCGTGAGCGCTACGATAAATCCTGCTCCTGCGGAAACTTTAATATTTCTTATCGTCACCGTAAATCCACGCGGGGCTCCGAGCAGCGCAGCATCATCTGAAAAGCTGTACTGAGTTTTTGCCATGCATACCGGCATTTTTCCGAAGCCCAGCTCCTCGAGCTTGTCTATCTGCTTCTTAGCAGCCGGAAGAATGTTGATGCCGTCAGCTCTATATATCTTCGTAGCAATTGCCTCAATCTTTTCCTCTATTGTAAAATCATCTTCATATGCAAATCTAAAATTGCTCTCTTCTTCGCAGAGCTTCACCACCTCGTTTGCAAGCGCAATTCCGCCTTCGCCCCCCTTAGCCCATACTTCGGAAAGCGCAACATTGACGCCAAGTTCTCTGCACCTTGCTTCCACAAGATCAAGCTCCGCTTTGGTATCGGTCGGAAACGCATTTATCGCAACAACTGCCGGAAGCCCGTAGACTTTGGTGATGTTTTCCACATGCTGAAGGAGATTCGGCAGTCCTTTTTCAAGAGCCGCAAGATTTTCGCTGTTGAGCTTTTCCTTGGCAACACCTCCGTGGTGCTTAAGCGCTCTGACTGTCGCGACTATGACCACCGCATCCGGCTTCATTTCTCCCATCCTGCATTTTATATCGAGAAACTTCTCGGCGCCAAGATCCGCCCCGAATCCAGCCTCCGTTACCACATAATCGGCCATTTTTCTTGCCATTTTTGTAGCTATCATTGAGTTGCAGCCGTGAGCAATGTTGGCGAAAGGTCCACCGTGAATAAATGCTGGAGTCCCCTCGAGCGTCTGCACGAGATTCGGCTTTAGTGCGTCCTTGAGCAGCGCGGCCGCCGCTCCCTGCGCCTTCAGCTGACCCGCCGTAACTGGCTTATCATCATATGTATAGCCTACGATAATATTCGCAAGCCTATTTTTCAAATCGGTAATATCGCTGGCAAGACATAGGATCGCCATAATCTCGCTGGCCACCGTTATATCAAATCCGTCTTCACGCGGAGTACCGTTCGGTTTGCCGCCGAGCCCGTCAACTACAAATCGAAGCTGCCTGTCATTCATATCTACACAGCGCTTCCAGGTAATTTTTCTCGGATCAATGCCAAGACTATTTCCCTGTTGAATATGGTTGTCCAGCATTGCAGCAATAAGATTGTTGGCTGCGCCGATAGCATGAAAATCACCTGTAAAATGCAGGTTTATATCTTCCATCGGCACTACCTGCGCGTAGCCGCCGCCTGCCGCGCCGCCCTTTACACCGAAAACGGGACCAAGCGAAGGCTCGCGGAGCGCTACCACAACATTTTTGTTTATTTTTTTAAGACCATCCGCAAGACCTACTGTCGTTGTCGTCTTACCCTCTCCAGCAGGAGTCGGCGATATAGCCGTTACGAGGATCAGTTTTCCGTCTTTAACATCTTTTCTGTCGTAAAGCAGATTGTAGTCAATTTTTGCTTTGTATTTTCCGTACTGCTCAATGTATTTTTCATCAATTCCCGCCGTTTTTGCTATTTCGTTTATATGTTTCATCTCGGCGGCTTGTGCTATTTCGATATCGCTTCTTATTTCCATCGATCTTTCCCCCTTGCTTTTTTCATATATATAGTATATCTTGACATATTTTCAGTGTCAAATTGCTTTTACCTTATAAATGAATTTTTATTCTATTTTTAAAAAATAATATTCTTCAAAAATGTTTTTCTGTGTATTGGACAAATGCCTGCACGAGAAATTCCCTCATAATGAGCCTTGGTACCATAACCTTTGTTTTTTTCAAACGCATAATCGGGATATTCTTCCGCATATTTTACCATCATTCTATCACGTGTCACTTTTGCTATAATAGAGGCCGCGGCTATAGATACCGATTTTGTATCTCCTTTTATTAGAGAAGTCTGTTCAATATTGATGCTGTCGATTTTCATTGCATCAAAAAGAATATGTCCGAGCTGGGAGCCAAGTACTCTTTGTACCTCTGCAACTGCATCCGCCATCGCTTCTTTTGTCGCTTCAAGTATGTTTATTTCATCTATACGCTTGTTATTCCGCATTCCGATACCGACTGCAAGCGCATTTTCAAGAATGAGTCCGAACAGCTCCTCACGTTTTTTGGCCGATAATTTCTTTGAATCGTCAACACCTATCACTGAAAAATCCTGCGGCAGCACCACTGCCGCCGCCACAACTGGTCCCGCAAGCGGGCCTCGCCCCACTTCATCTACACCTGCAATGTATTTAATACCTCGCGCCCAAATTTCATTCTCGTACTTTTTCATTTCAGCAAGATGCTCGCGCAGCATTGCTTCTCTTTCTTCTTTTTTCATTTTTTTCTTTCCGTGTATTTTCTTTGCTTCAAAGCTCTGTTTTTTCCAGTGTTATATGACCTATAAGCCCGCTTCTAAACTCATCAAGTATTGTTCTTCCCGCTCTTTCATAATCGAGCTTTTTCCCCGGAAGAATCCAGCCTCTTTTACGGCAGATATCGTTCAAAAGCAGCAGCACCGGACTTATAGGAAAACCGTCTTCATCATACTCTTCTTCATCGTAAATGGCGTGCCCCTCATCATCTGTTTCCGCATTTTCCTTCATTTTTAGTTTTTCCGGCACTTCCACTTTATAACGCGCTTCTATTTCCGTAGGATATTCCGCCGCAAGAGTGCCAAGCAGCTCAAGTGCAAGGCCTTCGGTATCAAGTATTTCATCTCTTATCGAGCCGCAGAACGCAAGATTCAGACCGGCTTTCGGATCTTCAAATTTCGGCCATAGTATGCCGGGCGTGTCGAGAAGCTGCATATTATTTTCGAGATTGAGCCATTGTTTGCCGCGTGTCACCCCCGGCCTGTCCCCTGTTTTAGCACTTTTCTTCCCTGTCATACGGTTTATGAGTGAAGATTTGCCGACATTCGGCACTCCAACTATCATCATTCTAAGCGGTTTCAAGCGCAGACTGTCTTTATTCTTTTCATCCCGAATTTTTTCAAGCATACGCTGCAGCTCTTTTACACCCGCACCGCTCATGCAGTTCATCGCCAGCGCCAGATTACCCTGCGCGCGGAAATATTCGCACCACTTTTTATTTTCCTTTTCATCCGAGATATCACTTTTATTAAGTATCACAATTCGTTTCTTGTCTTTTAATATTTCATCTATTATCGGATTTCTGCTCGAAATCGGTATGCGTGCATCTATAACTTCTATGACGATATCAACTGTTTTCAGGTTTTCCTGAATCAGCTCGCGCGTCTTTTTCATATGTCCCGGATACCAATTTATATTTTCTATCATAATTTTCCCCTTTTTCAAACCTGAAACCTAAGCACCCGCCTATGACTAAAAAAGGGAACCTTTTTAAGGCTCCCTTCTCGCTTTTACTTACAGTTCCTTGCTCTTGATCTTAGCAGCTTTACCTGTTCTCTCACGCATGTAGTTGAGCTTAGCTCTTCTTACATCTCCGCGTCTTACTACTTCGATTTTTTCAACCAGCGGCGAATGAAGCGGGAATGTCTTTTCTACACCTACGCCGGATGCGATTCTTCTTACTGTAAAAGTCTCGCCGATGCCGCCGTTCTGTTTCTTGAGCACGAATCCTTCGAATATCTGAATTCTTTCTCTCTGACCTTCTTTGATCTTGATGTGTACTTTTACTGTATCACCAACACCGAAAGCAGGGATATCGCTCTTCTTATATTCTTCTGTAATTGCGCTTAAAATATCCATCGTCTTTCCTCCTTCCTTACAAAGGCGTTCGTAGTTCAGAATTTATACGCAAACTGCGCCCAGAGGACCGCCCGTAATGACCTTATATATTTTAGCACGCAAGGAGCCTCGTTTCAAGTTCTTTTTGCATATTTTATGAAATTCGCGTAATTTTATTGTTTTAAAAGCAATCTTTATCTCTATTTACACATTCACTGAGCAAGCTGTCAAATGCAGGAAATCTACGTTTTATCGACACAGGACGGCCGTCCTTATTTATAACGCAGTGTTCGCTCCGTCCTGTCGCCGCTGTTTCTCCGCTTCCCGCACGCACAATTTCATATTCAAAAACGTATCTTATACCCGTATATTCTATGAGCTTTACTTTAATTTCCACAGTATCGCCAAAAATGCATGAAATCTTATAATTGCACGAAACCGACACAACAGGTGAAATAACGCCATCAGCCTCCAATTTATCAAAGCGCTGCCCTAACTGCTCGAGATAATCAAGTCGTGCCTCCTCCATCCAGCGAATATAGTTTGAATGGTGAACTATACCCATTTTATCAGTCTCATAATATCTGACTTTAAAAATATATGGTTTTGTAATGATCATATTTTTATCCTGACCTGCACTTTCTTTGTATTTATTTAATCAAATGTCTCTCTTCTATATATTTAATTATGCCCTAAATACAAAAAAATCGCAATACAGCAAAGACCGCTAAAGCGGTTTTTTTAAACTGCTAAAGCGGTCCTATGCTCTTTCATTTTATTTTTCGGCGTTTAAAATTTACTGTATCTTATGCTATTACGCTATGCGCAAAGCCGCGCGTTATAATCTTAGCTGAGCAGTTGTTCCAAAGCTGCCGTCTGTCATTTGTATAGCATATACCGTACCGTTATCAAGGTAGTAATATGTATCTCCAACATAACAGAGTCTGCTGAAATAAAATGCATTTTCATCGCCTTCATCGATCATATAATTATTGACATTCGTATTTTCTATGCTGCCTTCGAGGCTGATATTTTCTCCTGAAATATCAAATATATATGCACCGTTTGTATCTTTACCGCTCTCGTAAGAAGATGCACAGATGCCGATGAAGTTTTTATCCCTATTTACCATTATCGCTTTATGGTCATAGAGCGCATCCGACCAAGTCGAGTCGCCGCCAAGAATATAGCTGTCCAGTTCTTTCGGGTCTGTAAAATCGCTTATATCAAACAGCGAAAGTTTAATTCCTCCCTCTCTAAAACCGACAACCTCTTCATTGCCAAACTCATCTCTCGTAATAAGCTCTTTTGTCTGACGTCCCACACCGAGCACTGTATTTTCATCTATCTGATGCAGATAATTGCTGTAGCCAGGAAGCTTGAGTTCCCCCGCAATTTTCGGATTTTCAGGATCAGATAAATCTACTGTAAAAAACGGATCCATTGTCTCAAATGTAACTATATATCCTTTATCTCCCATAAATCTTACGGAATAAATTTGTTCGCCTGTAGCTATATCCTTGATGCTGCCAACTATATTGAGATTTTTATCAAGCACAAAGAGGCTTGAGGACTGCTCTCCGCTTCCCCATTCCCACTCGGTAGTTGCTACGCGGAGATATCCGCCGTATTCGTCCATAGAGAACTGGTTCAGCAGGCTGCCTCCCACTGTGCCGTCGGCTCTGTATGTCACTTTTTTACCATCAACATCGAGCGCTATTATATCCGTATATTCTCTTCCTGTACCTGTTTTTTCATCATACTCATAATTATCAAATGTCAAGAATATCGAATCTTTATTCATATAAAAATCTCTGACAGATCCCATATAACTCTTGATATCCGCCTCTTCGTCCCCTGCAATATTGAGCACTGCCAAAGTCGTGAACGCCGTACTTTCCTTTATTGAGCAAATATATACGCATGAAGGTTCTGCTACTATCATTTCCTCGCCGCCGAAATTAAAAGTATCTTTGCCATCAAGCTTTGCTCTCGTATCTGAGTAGAGCGGTAATATATCGCTGCCGCTTGCTTTCTCAAGATCATTGATACCGTAAATATACTTGCTGGCCGCAAGGTATACGATCTCTCCGGATTTACGGGCCGTAACAAAATCACCTTCAAGCGAAAATTCCTGTAAAAGCTCTGGCTTTTCTTTATTTGCTGTGTCATATATATTTACATCTGTAAATGTTTTGCATTCATACCAGCCAAATGCGGGATCGACAGTAAAATTTGCATCTGTTTTCATTGCCGCGTAAACCGGCATCGACAGATCTGCTGTCTCGCTTTCGTTTACTATTTCTAAGTCCTCGTTTTTATCATAAAGCACAGGCGCTTTCTCCTCCATTGTATGACTGCCAAATACAACGAGCCTGTCTTCATCTATAAATATATTTCTTATAAAAAATTCTTCCTCCAATTTTGCAGCTACTCCCATTTTATCCTTATCCACAGAAACGATATACACGCACTTATCCGCCGCAATGTAAAGGTACTCGCCGTCAGTCTTTACGATATCTGCCTCATCTATACCTTCAATTTGAACATTGGTCTCTGAATACCCTGCATTTGCCGCAGCTCCTGTTTCCTCATCAAAAGCCGCGCTCGCATCCATTGCATTGCCTGAGGCTTGTGCAAAGTCTTCCATTGCTTCCAGCATAGCTGAAGGCGCCTTGCTCATATCTCCGCCGCCTGCTAACGCTCCGTATTTTTTCTGCGAAGAATTGCTGTTGTCAAACCTTCCTGTTTTGCGCAGCGCGTTTTTAATATCGTCAAGACTCGCTGCCCTTGCAATTATATCGCTGTCAATTTTTTCTTTTGGCGATGCGGTGTATGCAAAAGAAAACACCGTGCCCGCGCACAGCACAAGCGTAAATAAAATAATTCCCGCCTTTTTCATCTCGTTCTTTCCCCCTATTTTTATTTTTCCACTGTTATAATTTTGACTTGAAAAATAAGGGATTTGTTCCCATAAATTTAGTATTTTTAAAGTATTTGTCCTTAGCTTAAAATTAAAAACGCCGTCAGCACTTATTTTTCAATTGACGCGCATGACCGTTATCAATTCATATATACTTTTTTGATATATCAAGGCAGTTTCTATATGTATTTGATATTATAAAAATAACGCGTTACAATGTGAGCATAGAAAGATGCATATGCAGAGCAAAACTTAAAAAATATGGAGGTAATACTATGTATCGTAAACAATTTCAAGATAAAGAAATTTCTGCACTTGGCTACGGCGGACTCAGATTTCCTATGGACAAGGACAATCCAAGCCGCATAGACAGGGAGGCAAGCCAAAAGCTAATAGATGCAGCCATAGCAAGCGGTATCAATTTCTTTGACACAGCGTATACATACCAAGCCGGCGATTCGGAGAGATTTTTAGGCGAAGCTCTTTCAAAATACCCGCGAGACAGCTATTATCTTTCCACCAAATTCTATGCTGATGCGGGCGTAACTATAGAGGAAGCTTTTGAAACTCAGCTTGAGCGCTGCGGCGTCGACTACTTTGATTTTTATCTTTTTCACAGCCTTGATGAAAACTTCATAAATTATTTTATGGACCCTGAGAAAGACTGCCTTGGATATCTTATTAAGCAAAAAAAGGCAGGAAGAATAAAGCATATAGGCTTTTCCTCGCACGCAGGTCCGGATACTCTCGAAAAATTTGTAAACTGGTACGACGGTTTTGATATGGCGATAATTCAGCTCAACTATCTTGACTGGGATCTCCTCAATGCCAAAAGACAGTACGAAATTTTGACGGAGCATAATATTCCGATATGGGTAATGGAGCCGCTTAAAGGCGGAAGACTGTCTGAGCTCAACGAAGAAGCAAGGGCTATATTAAAAGAAGCCGCACCGGAGCGCTCGGTATCGTCGTGGGGAATGAGATATCTTATGGGTCTTCCGAATGTACAGGTAGTAATGAGCGGTATGTCGAGCCTCGAGCAGCTTGAAGATAATCTTAAAACCTTCGATCATTTCGATCCGCTGTCTGAAAAAGAGCTTGAAGTATTGAAAAAAGCCGCAGCTGCGTTCCGCAAGGATCTCGGCGTACCGTGCTCATCCTGCAGATACTGCTGTCCAACCTGTCCAATGGAGCTCAACATTCCGGTACTCATCAAGGGCTATAACGAATGGAATATGAGCAAGGCGCTTTGGAAAGTCGCGGAGCTCATTACGGAAAAAACGCCTGACAACTGCATCGGCTGCGGCGTATGCCTGCACCACTGTCCGCAGAAGATACAGATACCGGAGGTGATGAGCAAATTTGCAGATATAATTAAGGAAAATGATATAGATTTTACAAAAATTTGATGCGGAATCCGTAAAGAAAGAACCCAGTATATTTACAGCGTATGTTGAAAATGTATTGGGTTTTTGCTATTTTTGTGATAGAATAATTTTTAATACTGCATATAGTATAATATTGTAGAAAAGAGGTAATTTAGATGGAATATACATATTATCCGAAAGGTGTATGCTCAAATAAAATCGACATAGACGTCGAGGGCAATATTATTAAAAATGTAAAGTTTTACGGCGGCTGCGACGGCAATCTCAAAGCGCTCTCAAAGCTTGTAAAGGGTATGACTGTAGAGTCTGTATCTGAAATACTTTCTGGAAATACCTGCGGTTTCAGGCCGACATCATGCGCAGATCAGCTTGTAAAAGGCCTTAACGAGGCTATGGCTCTTGACCAAGAGGCAGCATCCTGTGAAAAAGCCGAAACCTGCGCGGCAAACGAAGTTTCAGACGAAGACAAAGATTTAGGCCAGACAGAAAAAGAAAACGAAGAGGCAGAGGCGTAGGCATGACCAAGCTTCTTCTCAAAGTTTTTGTTAAAGACTATGAAAATGTTAAAGATACCGGTGTGCGCAAAGCATATGGAAAGCTGGCGGGAATAGTAGGCATAGTGTCGAATATCCTTCTTTGCATTATGAAAGTAGCGATTGGAATTTTCACATCCAGTATCGCGGTAGTTGCAGACGGTATCAACAACCTTGCGGATGCCTCATCGTCAGTTATTACTCTTATAGGTTTTAAACTCGCGTCTCTTCCCGAGGATAAAGAGCATCCTTACGGGCATGCGCGTATAGAATACCTGACGGGACTCCTCGTCTCTGTGCTCATTATAGTTGTAGGAGTGCAGCTTTTTCGCTCATCGGCAGGAAAAGTTATGCACCCCGATGAATTTGTGTTCAGCACAGCGACTGTGGCCGTACTCGTTGCCGCCATTGCTATTAAAGTCTGGCAGGCCATGTTTAACATCGGGCTCGGAAAAAGGATAGATTCTGTAGCGCTCATCGCTACAGGCACAGATAGCAGAAACGATGTCATTGCAACAAGCGCGGTGCTTATTGCTGTTATTATAACGAAGCTTTCAGGTTTTCAGCTCGACGGCTATATGGGCTGTGTCGTAGCTCTCTTCATCATATGGTCGGGCATATCACTTGTAAAGGAAACTGTTAGCCCCCTCCTTGGAGAAGCACCCGACGAAGAGCTTGTGCGCAGCATCGCCGAAATGACAGAGAGCTTTGACGGCGTGCTCGGAATACACGACCTCATGGTACACAACTACGGCCCAGGCAAGGTTTTCGCCTCCGTACATATAGAAATTGACGCGGACGGCGATATTATGGCGGCGCATGATATGATAGACAACATAGAAAAAACAGTGTCGTCGGCTCTTAATATTGAACTTGTAGCGCATATGGATCCGATAAAAACAAACGATCCGCAGCTTACACAAATGAAAAAAATTATTACTGAGCTGCTGTCAGATATGGAAGGAATCGTGAGCATACATGATTTTCGCATGGTGCAGGGTCCGACTCACACCAATATAATTTTTGATGCGGTAATAAAACACGACTGTAAATATACTCAGGAGGAGATAAAGGATATCATTGAGAAAAAGGTACAGGAAGTAAACCCATCGTACTTTGTTGTCATCACTTTTGATAAGGAATATGCCAGCTATGGCAGTGCAAAATAATGAAATTTCACAGTGTACCGGCATATTTTTAAGCCTGGGGTGATTTTAACCATATTAAAAATGTGATCTGTACTCACAAAAATATAGGAAACAGCATAATATGTAGGAGGACTCTTCTCTGCGGAGCAGCGTTGTAAATTTCGCAGCGCGCGGAGGAGCGTCCTCCGATTTGATTTTTTGGGGGATATCTTAATGGGTATGATTTATCTTGATAACGGCGCGACTTCTTTTCCAAAACCACCGGGAATGGCGGAAACTATGGCTTACTGTATGAAAACCTATTGCGGCAATCCGGGACGCTCCGGGCACTATATGTCTATGAAAACGGGCGAAGAGGTATATAACGCAAGAAAAGCGGTAGCGGGAGCGTTTAATATTAAGAGAGCGGAGCGAGTTGTTTTTACACTCAATACTACAGGGGCGCTTAATGCCGGTATCAAGGGGATACTTTGCAGCGGAGATCACGCTGTAACAACGGCGATGGAGCACAATTCTGTGCTAAGGCCTCTTAAAGCTCTTGAAAGGGACGGAGTAACCCATACCATTGTAAGATGTTCAAAATACGGTACGGTATCTCCTGCAGATATAAGAAAGGCAATAAGAGAAAATACAAGACTTGTGGTATGCACGCATGCATCCAACGTGACGGGCACACTGCAGCCAATTGCGAAAATAGGAGAAATGATAAAAGAGATAAACAGAGAAAGAGACGCCGAAAATCGTATAATATTTATGGTAGATGGAGCACAGAGCGCAGGGTGCGTGCCTATAGATGTAGAAGCAATGCACATTGATATGCTGGCAGTGCCGGGACACAAGGGCCTTCTTGGTCCGCTTGGGACAGGGGCACTTTATGTTGGCAGTGATATAGATATATATCCAATCATAGAAGGCGGAACTGGTACCGCCAGCAAGGACAGAGTACAGCCGCTTGAATTTCCGGAAGGCTTTGAATCGGGAACAGTAAACGCCCCCGGCATCATAGGGCTTGGCTATTCAGTGACGTGGGTGCGGCGCATAGGGGTAGAAAATATCAGAAGACATGAAGAAGATATCATAAGGCCGCTGCAAAACGCGCTTATGAATATGGATTGTGTTAAGGTCTATGGCCCTGCGGACTGCGGTGAAAAGACCGCGGTAGTTACTTTTAACGCCGTGGATCGAGACGGCCGCGTCCGTCTCGGCTGTGAGGAAGTCGCAGGCCGCCTTGCAGATGAATATGGGATAGCAGTGCGGGGAGGTTTCCACTGCGCAGGGCTTGCTCATCAAACTATCGGCACCTGGGATACAGGCGCAGTGCGTATGTCGGCAGGACCGTTCAACACGCCGAAAGAAATAAAAAAGACGATAGACGCGGTCTATCGCATATGCAAATAATAAAGGCACAGTATCCTGAAAAAGCAAAAGCGCCGCCGCATAAAAAGCGCTGTATAGAAAATACAGCGCTTTTTATGTTTGTGCGTTTTTTATATTATAGCTTAGGCTTACGATGTATAATATCGCTTCTGCCGGGACCGTTTGATACGAGCGTAATCGGAAAACCGATGAGCTTTTCGATTTCATCTACATAGTTCTTTGCTTCCTGCGGTAATTTTTCAAAGTCCCTGATGCCGCGGATGTCGCATTTCCAGCCCGGAAGCGTTTTGAGCACCGGTTTCGCCTTGTAACAGTCAACTGTGTTCGGAAAGTTTGTTATTTCCTTGCCATCAAGCTCATACGCTACACATACCGGAATTTCGTCCAAATAGCCGAGAGGATCGAGCACTGTGAGCGCTACTTCTGTCGTACCCTGCATGCGGCAGCCGTAGCGTGTGGCTACTGCGTCAAACCAGCCAACACGGCGCGGGCGCCCCGTGGTGGCCCCATACTCGCCTCCGTCGCCACCACGGCGGCGGAGTTCCTCCGCTTCGTCTCCGAAAAGTTCGGAGACGAACGGGCCCGCGCCGACAGCGCTCGAATATGCCTTTACTACCGTTACGATATCCGTAATGAGATAAGGCGGCAAGCCCGCCCCAACAGCGGCAAATGCCGCTAATGTCGATGAGCTTGTTACCATCGGGTAAATTCCGTGATCTGTATCTTTGAGAGCGCCGAGCTGTCCCTCAAGAAGTATATTCTTTCCATTTTGAGCAGCTTCATAGAGATAAGCAGCAGTATCCGCTACGTAAGGCTTTATCATTTCCCTGTACTCTATACAAGTCTTAAAAAGCTCTTCTGCATCAAGCAGCGGTTTGTGATAAAGATGCTCGAGCAGAACATTTTTTTGTACACATACTGTCTGAAGTTTCTCTTTTAAGTGTTCGTCGTCGAAGAGCTCGCACACCTGAAAACCTATTTTCGCATACTTATCCGAATAGGTAGGCGCGATGCCCGCTTTCGTAGATCCGAAAGACTTTCCCGCAAGGCGCTCTTCTTCATATCCATCAAACAATATATGATACGGCATTACTACCTGAGCGCGGTCTGATACAAGAATGTGCGGAGCAGGTACTCCTTTTTCCGTAATGGCATTGATTTCATTAATAAGGTAAGGAATATTAAGCGCCACACCGTTTCCGATAATGCTGGTTGTATGGCTGTAAAATACACCTGACGGCAGCATATGAAGCGCAAATTTACCGTAGTCATTTACTATGGTATGTCCGGCATTGCTTCCGCCCTGAAACCTGACGATGATATCGGCTTCCTCAGCCAGCATATCTGTAATTTTTCCTTTTCCCTCATCGCCCCAGTTGGCGCCTACGATTGCTTTGATCATAACTGATTCCTCCTATCTTTCGATGCAAAAGAACAAAATTTTGTACTTAGACATTGATTTCAGCGTGCATGCCAAGTGCATCTTTGTTCTCCGCCAGAATAGGCTTTATGACCCCGTTTAGAAACTCTTCTGTCTGCTCGGGTGCCCGGCCGACATAATTTTCCGGCTTCATAACCTTCTGTAAAGCCTCTTTGCTTATATTAAAGGCGGGATCAGCGGCGATCCTGTCAAGAAGATCGTTCGCTTTTCCTTCTTCCTTTACGAGTTTGCCCGCCGCCATTGAATGCGTGCGAATTTTTTCATGCAGCTCCTGTCTGTCGCCGCCCATTTTTACAGCGTCCATCATAATATTTTCCGTCGCCATAAAAGGCAACTCTGCCATCAGATGTGCAGTAATTACCTTAGGATAAACGACAAGACCGTTTGCCACGTTCATATACAGTTCGAGAATACTGTCCGTTGCCAAAAATGCTTCGCTGATGCTGATCCTTTTGTTTGCCGAGTCATCGAGCGTGCGCTCAAACCACTGTGTGCTCGCCGTAATGGCCGGGTTCATAGCCGTACTCATTACATAGTTTGCCAGCGACGCCATACGCTCCGAGCGCATAGGATTGCGCTTATACGCCATAGCAGAAGAACCTATCTGATGCTTTTCAAAAGGCTCTTCTATTTCTTTAAGATTTTGCAGAAGCCTGATATCGTTGGAAAATTTATGCGCGCTCTGCGCAATGCCTGAAAGCAGCGAAAGCACGCGGCTGTCAACTTTTCTTGAATAAGTCTGTCCCGAAACAGGATAACATGCTTTAAAACCCATTTTTTCTGCGATAAGCTGATCGAGCTTCTTGCATTTCTCGTGGTCGCCGGCAAACAGCTCCAAAAAGCTGGCCTGAGTACCCGTCGTGCCCTTGCTTCCGAGCAGCTTCATAGTCGCAAGTACATGATCTATATCTTCGAGGTCGAGCACGAGCTCGTTCATCCAAAGACATGCACGCTTGCCCACCGTCGTAGGCTGCGCTGGCTGAAAGTGAGTAAATGCGAGTGTCGGCAGATCTTTATATTTTTCCGCAAATTTACTGAGCGCGGCAAGGACATTGATGACCTTTGCGCGCACGAGCTTTAAGCCTTCCGTCATAATGATGAGATCGGTATTGTCTCCTACATAGCAGCTTGTGGCGCCGAGGTGAATAATACCTTTAGCTTTAGGACACTGAAGCCCGTATGCATATACATGCGACATTACATCGTGACGTACTTCCTTTTCGCGTTCCTTTGCCGCCTCAAAATTTATATCATCCTTGTGCGCACGCAGTTCTTCGAGCTGCTCATCCGTGATATCGAGACCGAGCTCCTGCTCCGCTTCTGCAAGCGCAATCCAAAGTCTGCGCCAAGTCTTGAATTTCATATCGGGCGAAAACAGATATTTCATCTCCTTGCTCGGGTAACGCTCTGAAAGCGGACTTGTGTATCCTGTATAATCCACCATTAGCTTCTCCTTTCATCAGCCTTTAATTTTAAGTTTTAACAAATTATTATACCATAAAACAACAAATCATTTCAAGATTTGTACACACAATATGAACTCCAACAATTTTTATGAGAAAATTCAGAAATCTATATCTTTTTTCTGCATTATCGTGTATAATCAACATAATTACTTATTTTATAAGATGTTCTGATTATGTTTAGGAGGCAGATAAAATGTTCAATGAACAATCACATGCGTTTATCGCAGCAATGTACTATAACAAGCTTAAGGAACGTTTCGGAGATACAGGTGTTGCCGCCTTTACTCATGCAACGCAGCAGTACGGGCTTCAGAGAGGCCACCGTATGGCATTAAAAGCTCTGCGGGACGGCAAGCCGCTTGACATTTTTTCATACAGAGAATATGGCGAGCTGATAAGAACTGCTGATGCACCGGAAACCATTCTCGAAGTTGAAAGTACTTCGCCTGATTACGTTTATAGAATAACGGCCTGTCCGTGGCATATGCAGTTTGAAAAAATGGGCGCGCTCGAAGCCGGCGCCGCTTATTGCTCAGAGATCGACGAAGCTCTTTACCGCGGCTTTAACCCGGATATTGGGTTTACCGCGCCTTGCAATCTCAGCAAAGACTGTTTTTGCAGACATATAACGCCGAATGTTTTTCTTGACAAAGCTCCTGAAGTTCGGCAAAAAAACGAGCTTGCCCACACCTTCGATTATCACTGCGCACACCTATATTTTAGTTACAACAGAGTTACCGAAGCAGTATTTGGTGAAGAAGGCAAAAAAATAAATGATGAAGTTCTTGAAGCCTACGGCCGCGAATACGGTGCAGAAGCTGCTTCAATACTCAAAAGCTACGAAAACACAGACTTTAATGCCATTTAAACAGCCCAATAATTAAAACAAGAAAATATCAAGCCGGTCGCTTTTAAAAGTGACCGGCCCTTTGTTTAATATCTGCATAATTTAATCTATATGCGTTCAAAGCTTGCTTCAGGAATATTATGCTTTACTCTGTCTGCTTCTTCCGCCGCCTTTGCCGAATTCCAATTATCCATAGTGCCTACGAGATATCCTGTAATTCTTCTTATTCTCTCAAATCCAATCGGCTCAAACTTATAGTGCAGATCCACAAACTCACCGTCAACATTGATATCAAGACTTTGGAGCGTCCTGTTATGCTTCTTCTGCAAGTAATCGACATACGCCATTTTTTCTTTTTCGCTCAGTTCAGCACCTGTTACCGTAAAAGCTATACTCATAGCGACACCTCCTATATAATGTGTAAAATTTATATTTATTATTTGAAAAGTACAATATAAAGTATACGCTGGAACAGGCAAAAAGTAAATATATAACTTACATTTTTTAAGCTTACTTTGGCAAAACAATCTGTTTTCCTTCTTTTGCCTGCGATTTTGAATACCTGTAAAGCACGAATTTACGCCCGATAGCCTGTACAAATTCTGCGCCGAGCTTTTCTGCGGCAATGTTGGCAGTTTCTTTCGGATCAAGATCCGCGCCTTCCTGGAGTTTTACTTTTATAAGTTCGCGCGTTTCAAGACATATATCCATTTCCTTTATTATATTCTCTGTGAGCCCGCTCTTTCCTATCATAACGATCGGGTCGAGATTATGTGCAAGACTTTTAAGAAAACTTCGCTGTTTACTTGTAATCATATAAATTTCTCCTGTCAATTTAAATTATAAAAAAAATTATATCATATCAGGGAGTAAAAGCCAAACCGTGCCTAAAATTTTTTTAAACAATAAAATATCCGTTCAAAATGATATTTTTCGACTGATTTTGAAATTTTTTAAAAATTCAGATATAGTAAAATTGAAAAAGTATGCTGAGTTATAGCTAAAACGGTTTGTGAAAGGAGTTAGACTATGGCAGAAAATAAAAAATACCCGCTTGAGGGAGTAAAGGTTGTTGATTTGTCGACAATAGTTGCAGCCCCTACGGCGGCGGAGCTTCTATGTACTTTCGGCGCAGATGTAATCAAGGTCGAGAGTTTGGGCGGAGACGGCCAGCGGTTTCTTGAACCGCATTTTCAGGCCCCATCGAGAGACGACTGCAACCCTCTTTACACGGTGCAGAATGCAAATAAAAAGCATATTTCGCTTAACCTAAAAACTCCTGAAGGTAAAGAAACGATGCTAAAGCTTCTTGAGGATGCCGATATCTTCGTTACCAATGTGAGACATCAAGGTCTTGCGCGCCTCGGCCTTGATTATGATACACTGTCGAAAAAAATGCCAAGACTTATCTATGCGCACTTTTCTGGCTACGGACCACTTGGCCCGAATAAAGATGATCCGGGGTACGATTCAACGGTATTCTGGCTCAGAGGCGGTATGAGCGCCGACTGGTCGGTTGCGGGAGTGCCGTATCCGCTTAATCCTACATATGCGTTCGGAGATACAGTTACAGCATCGTCGTTTTTTAGCGCTATTTTGCTCGCAATTATCGGCAGAGAAAAATATGGCGAAGGCACAAAAGTAGAAACTTCGCTTTACTCAAGCGCCATTTGGTGCAACGGACAGGGTGTTGTTATGACTCAGTTTGAAAAGAAAAGCCTTAATCCTGACCCGAATGAAATTAAAAATCCTCTTATCGGTTACTATCTCTGTGCCGATGAAAGATGGGTAAATATCAATCAGGTAACGACCTATGAAAATGATCTTCAGCGAATAGCAAAGGTGCTCGGTATTGAAGAGGAAATATGCAGTGATCCGAGATTTAAAACGTCCGAGACGCTTCTTCAAAACTACGCCTACAGAGATCTCAGACGCAAAATGGAAGACGCCTTCGCAAAAAAACCTTCGGCAGAATGGAAAAAACTTTTCCAGGCAATAAGTATGCCGTTTGATGTCGCTGTGCCTACGCGCGAAGTGTCACAGGACGAACAGGCAATAGTCAACAATTATGTGGAAGAAATCACCTACCAGGACGGTACTAAAGTCATGATGCCGGTGCCGCCGATGTTTCTTTCCAATTACGACAAAAGAAAGCTGCGGCCGACGGGAAAAATGGGTGAAAATACGGACGAAATCCTTGCCGGGTTAGGTTACAGCAATGAAACAATTGAAAAAATGAAGGAAAACAATATAGTAAAGTAATAAAAAGCGCAGTAATAACATATGGATAAAATAAAAATGATGAGTTTGTTTTTCGGGAGGCGTACGGATTATGAGAAATGACAGCAATATATTCGATGTAGGTTATGTAACCAAAGAACTTGAAAAAAATCCTTTTACCAATGTGAGTAAAATCGTGTCCGACGCAGTGGAAGATGCAATTCTGACAATGAGACTTAAACCGGGAGAAAAACTCATAATATCAAATATAGCATCGCAGCTTGGCATATCTACAACGCCCGTAAGAGAAGCTATAGACCGTCTTGCGGAAAAAGGGCTCATAAAAATAGAGCTCAACGATACCGGCAAACAAAGCATATACAGAGTGTTTAAGATTACGATGCCGGAGGTAGAAGATTTGTTTTTCGTGAGAAAAGCTATAGAGCCGGCATCAGCATACTACTGCGCCGAACATCCTTGGCTCATAGACCTCGAAAAACTTGAGGATCTTGCACGGAAATTTTACAGTGGATATGTATTGTACGACAAAACCCGTGATAAAAGCCTGCTTATTAAAACAACAAAATTAGACAGAGAGTTTCATAAACTTATAGTAAACGCGACCAACAGCAAAGTTCTTATTGAAACCTATAAATCAATAGAGAAAAAACTGACTTATCTTACAGCTGTGACGGGAAACGAAGTATCGGACTATTCTGTAAAAAATCTTGTAAAAATCGGACATCAGCATGTTGCAATAAGCAACGCCATAAAAAACGGATTTACAGGAGAGGCAAAGCTTCTTATGAACGAGCATCTCAATTTCTGTATGAACATAAACAGAAAAAGTTTCGACTGACCGTTCATATCAGTCTTTACTTAATAAAAAACAGAAAATTCAAATACAGTGGAATTCTGTACTAAAATTGACTGACAATTTATTATTATGTTATCATTAAACCGAGGCTTCGGATGAATACCGATGACCTCGGTTTATAATTATTCAGAAATGGGGGATGAAATCATATGTCCGAAATTGAAAAAAGGAGAGGCTTTCATTACGGATTTTTAATAGTTGCCTGTTGCTGCGTGTTTTCCGCAACGAGTGTATCTCTTGCATTCGGCTGTGCCGGTGTCTTTTATACTCCTGTAAGCGAAGCGATAGGTGTCAGCCGCGGGGTATTTGTAATTTCCTTTACCTGCATGTCGCTTACGGCGGGAATAGGAGTAAAAATTATGACTCCGTTCGTGGAAAAATACAGTCTTAAGCTGGCTGTAATAATACTGCTGCTTTTACAGTCGGTCTGTTATTTTGCACAGTCACAGTTTACGCAGGTTTGGATGTTTTATATCACGGGCGCGCTTCTCGGTATTGTCGTATCGCTCACGCAGTCTATAGTTGCGACTGTGGCGATTAACCGCTGGTTTAAGACAAGTACGGCGTTTTTCATCGGCTTCAGCTCATCAATGGCCGGAGTAAGCGGCGTTATTATCAACCCGATAGCGGGAAAAGTGATGGAAACGTATGGCTGGAGAGCCGGATATATAATGTATGGTGCGATAATTTTGATTTTAGCGGTACCGTTTGCAGTCTTCGTGTTTAAAGATTTTCCAGCTGACAAAGGGCTTGAACCGTACAGCGGCAGAAATAAAAATAACGAAAATAAAAAAGATGAAAATATTAAGCAAAGCGATATCAGCATAGAGTACAAAGACGCTGTACGTTCAAAGGCCTTTTTTGCAGCGATGGGCACTATAAGCTGCTTTGTATGTACCTGCTGTTTTGTGCCTTATGTGGCATCATACGCTTCTTCGCTGGGGATGTCTTTGACCTTTGCAGCAACACTTGCGGGAATGGCTCAGATTGGATCGCTCATAGGCAAAAATACCATCGGCCTTGCCGCGGACAAAAATCCAATCTTTCTGGTGACACTGGGACCGCTTGTGCCGCTTTTAGGGCTTTTAATCCTTCTCATCTCGGGAGGCCGCTCAGTACCGCTTTTAGTAATAGGAATAATACTTGTGGGATCGATATATGCGGCATCTACAGTAGGCAGCCCCCTTGTCGTCATAGAAGTGTTCGGAATGAAAAACTTTATGAAAATTTACGGCTCTATATGCGTATTTACGTCTCTTGCCGGTGCAGCGATCAGCCCTCTTATGGGAATGGTTGTTGATCTTTGCGGGGGAAGCTTTACCTTGATTCTTGCCATTTGCGCGGCAATGTGCATCTTGTCTATTATTCTCGGTCTTTACGCATTTAAAGAAGGCAAAAAAATGAAAGCAGCGGCTGCAAAAATCGAATATTCAGAATTATCGGAAAATTTTTTTTTAAAAGATATAAAAAGCAAGACAAAAATGAATATTCATACATAATTTGAAATGTTTAAAAAAAGTGGGCTATACTTTAAAAAAATTAAGTGTGAATTCGTCACTTAAAAGAAAGGAGCTACACTATGGAAAAAGGCATTAACAAACAGGCCGTTGCGGTCGGTCTTGCTTTCTTCGCCGCTTTGTTCGGCGCAGGCAATCTGATCTTCCCATCATATATGGGACTTGAATCAGGAAAAGTTTTAATCGGATTTGTTATGTTTATCATTTTGGACGCAGTATTTTCAGCGCTCGGCCTCGTTGCAGAGTCAAAGAGACCGGAGCAAAAAATGTCGACACTTGTAAGATGCGGAAGGCCAATGTTCGTATTTACCACGATTATGGGTCAGTTTATAGGTTTCCTTTGCATAGTACCGCGTACTTGTGCAACTTGTTTTGAAATCGGTATCAAGCCGCTCTTCCCGGAGATTCCGACGCTTGCATTTTCGGTAGTTTTCTTCGTCCTCACATTTCTGCTTGCGGTAAAACCAGGTAAGGTTGTCGATATTGTAGGAAAATACCTCACACCGGCACTTATAATTTTAATCCTCATAATCGTTGTAAAAGGACTTATTACTCCTCTCGGTCAGATAGCCAGCGAACCTCAGATTGACAATCTCTTTGCGGAAGGCGTTATCCAGGGGTACCAAACTACAGACGCAATGGGAGCACCGACGCTCGCTATTGTTTATATCGTAGGCTGCCAGGCTGCCGGTTTCAAAGGTGAAAAAGCATTGTCAAAGATTCTCGTCAAAGGCGGTATCATAGCTTGCATCTGTATGACAGTTATCTACGGCGGACTCTTTATCCTCGGAGCTCAGCTTTCGCAGGAATTCACACCGGACGCAATCACCTCGACAGCTCTCGTATCGGTAATCGTTGAGAGACTGATGGGCAGAATTGGCCTTGCAATATTTGCACTTGTAGTTATTCTTGCTTGTCTCACAACATCGATAAGTTCGTCATCAGGCGGCTCGCAGTACTGGATGATGTACAGCAAGGATAAGGTTAAATATGAATTTTATGTTGCGGCTTACTGCATCGTCGGCATCATTATGTCGATTATGGGCGTAAACAAGATCCTCGCTATTGCAGGTCTATTCCTTTCGCTCTGCTTCCCGCCGTTCCTCGTGCTTATTGTTTTGACACTCTTTACAAATAAAATCAAAAACGACAATGTATTTATCGCAGGCTCATACGGAGCGCTTGCATTCGCTATCGTTCAAGACTTTACTCCGCTGGGAGCGATGCTTCCGTTTAGCTCGCTTTCGCTTGGCTGGGTTATTCCAGCAGCAATATGCGCAGTAATTGGAGCTTTTATTCCGTCAAAAGTATGCAGAGATCCTGTTTGGGCTGAAAAGCTTGGTGTTGAGCATACCAAGGGTATAGCGTAATAAGAAATTGTTGCGGCGACTGAATTATAAAAAGGAGGACAAAAAATGGTTCCTAAAGCGGATAGGCTTAAAGATATCGAATTTTCAAAGATCAGACTTCTCAATCAAAAGGTAGAGGAGCTCCAGGCTGAAGGCAGAGAAATGTGCACATTTACAATCGGCCAGCCGGATTTTCCAACTCCTCAATATATCAAAGATGCCTGCACAAAAGCGCTTAACGACGGATTTACAGGCTACGGCTCATACACGGGCTCGCTTAATTTCAGGCAGGCTGTTGTTGATAAATATAAAAGAGAAAACGGGCTTGAATTCAGCCCAGATCAGGTTATCGCTTCAAATGGGGCTGCTCAGGCAGCTTACCTCGTGCTTACTACATTTATAAACCCAGGCGATGAAATAATTCTGCCCAACCCTATGTACAATATTTATGACAACATCGGCAAAATCTGCGGCGCGAATATCAAGCACTATTCTCTCAAAGAGGAAAACGAATTCCAGATTGATATTGAAGAGCTCAGAAGTCTTGTGACGGATAAGACAAAGATGATTGTCATCTGTTCTCCGAACAATCCTATCGGCGGAATTCTAACTAAAGAAACACTCGAAGGTGTTGCGGACGTTGTAAAAGACAAAAATCTTTTAATCTGTTCGGACGAAATATATGAAAGGCTTACCTTTGATGGAGAAACAGCGCCGTCGCCGGCTCTCATTCCATCGCTTCGAAATAAAACAATTATCATTAACGGCTTTTCAAAAGCATTTTCGATGACAGGTTGGCGTATTGGCTATGTTATAGCTCCTCTTTGCTATATGGAGCCGCTAACGCTTCATTCGGGATTTCAAATTTCGGGAATCGCGACGTACAATGCCGAAGCGGCGGCTGCCGCGCTCAATGACGACGCTAAGTATCATACGGTTGACGCTATGCGCGCTGAATTTGAAAAAAGAAGAAATTATTTTGTTTCCGAAATAAACAAGACAGCGCATTTCTCGTGTCTTAAGCCGAAAGGTGCTTTCTACATCTTTATGAATATAAAAAAGACAGGGATGACCTCAAATGAATTTGTCGACTGGCTTGTTGAAAATTACGGTGTTGCCGTAGTCAACGGCGCAGTATTCGGTTCGGAGGGCGAAGGTTTTGTAAGAATTTCCTACGCTTCTTCTATGGAACAGATTAAGAAAGGCTGCGAACTGCTTCACGAAGCTGACAAAGCTCTTACGGAAATGGGCAGATAAGTTTTAATATCCTTACAGATGTAAATTAAACATATATGAAATATCGAAAGCCTTAATAAAAGAATTATGGTAAAACATAAGAAAAAGCGGCGCGAAACTTTAATTTCGCGTCGCTTTTCATTTTTACAAATTTTTTTTAAATTATTGAACATCAACCGCGATTGTGATATTATATATTAGTAGATGCGCCTCCATAGTTAAACGGATATAACAGTGGTTTCCTAAACCATCGTTGGCGGTTCGATTCCGTCTGGGGGTACCATTAAAGAAGCCCAAAAGCATTAAGATTTAATGCTTTTGGGCTTTTACACTTTATTTTTTAGACAATGCCTTGGTTTTGGAATTAGCCTTTGCCGACGCTTTCGCAATAAAATTATGCCTTTTCACTACCGTATATGTTATACTGTATATGATAAATAAGCTATCAATTTTACATTTTTTACACCTAAGTTTCCCAAGGAGGACAATAAATATATGGACATACGAGTACTCCAATATTTTCTCGCCGTTGCCCGTGAAGGCAGCATTACCAGCGCCGCAGAACAGCTTCATATGACGCAGCCACCGCTTTCTCGTCAGCTCAAAGATCTCGAGGACGAGCTCGGAGTACAGCTTTTTATCAGGGGCAACAGAAAAATAACCCTTACCGAAGAGGGTCGTATGCTGAGACAGCGCGCCGAAGAAATCGTCACGCTTATGGAAAAAACAAAATCGGAAATCGGTGAAATACCTGGCAGCATAAGCGGCGAGCTCTATCTCGGCTGCGGAGAAAGCCGCGCTATCTCGCTCATAGCCCGTGCCGCAAAACGCCTGCACAAAAGATACCCTAAAATACGCATAAACATATACAGCGGCAATGCCGAGGATATCACAGAAAAGCTCGATAAAGGCATTCTTGACTTCGGTGTATTTATCGGCGCTACAGATCTTTCAAAATACGACTACATCAAGCTGCCTTGCAGCGACGCCTGGGGTCTCATCGTAAGAAAAGACAGCTCATTTGCCGAAAAAGAAAGTATAAAAGCCCAAGACCTGATAACGCAGCCTCTTATATGCTCGCGTCAGGCTTTAAACGAAAACGAAATATCAGGCTGGTTTGGCTGCCCCAGCGAAAATCTGAATATCGTCGCTACATATAACCTCATTTATAACGCCGCAGTGATGGTAGAAAACTATATCGGCTATGCTCTCACCCTCGATAACCTCATCGACACTTCGTGGGAAAGCAAACTCTGTTTCCGCTCTCTCGAGCCGCGCGTCCATTCCACACACAGCCTCGCTTGGCGCAAATATCAGATATTTTCAGGCGCAGCCGAAAAATTCCTCGCCGCGCTCCAAGAAGAAATTGAAGCGCTGTAATCCACCATCTATACCTAAGAGCACTAAAAAGCCCCTCAAGCAAATTCTGCTTAAGGGGTTTTTTCTATTCGTTGCGCAGGCTTTCAAGCGCCGAAAGATTCATAGCGCGCTTTGCCGGAGAATATCCGGCAAATACACCGATCGCCGTTGCAAACACAACTGCCGCGGCCACAAGCCAAAGCGGAATAATCGAAATCGTTGTACCATAGGCACCAAAACTGCTGAGCGCAATACTGATGATATCGCGAAGTACGGTATTCATCAGGAACGAAAGGAGCAGGCTCAGAAGCACTCCGATAACACCTCCTATAAATCCTATCAGCCCCGCTTCCATCAGGAATAGCCGCCGTATATCCTTAAGATTGGCACCTATTACTTTCATTACGCCGATCTCTCTCGTTCTCTCGTAGATTGACATTATCATCGTGTTTGTAATACTGAGCGCAGCTACGAAAAGCGAAATGCCGCCAATGCCGCCTAATATTCCCTGTATCATGTTAGCCGTCTCTTTAAGCGATGCCAGCCAGTCTATCGGGCTTGAAGTCTGATAGCCGAGGTCTTTAAGCTCTTTGCACAGACGCTCTGTATCGTTTATATCGCCCACATATACATAAGCTCTTTCATATGTCTTTTCCTGTCCGGGTACTACAAGGTTTTTTGTACCTTCTGCTTTCTGAGTTTCCTTTATGATTTCCTCAAGTCTTGAAATGTTCATGTATACGCGGTAATCCGGCTGATCATTTTGTTCCTCCAGAAGTCCTACGCCCTTCATTTTATACTGCTTGTATTCTATTTTATTGTCATCCGTCTGTCCCGACTGTGGTTTTTGTCCGTACTCATAATCCGCTGTAAGTATAATTTTATCTGTAATTACATCCTGTTCCTTACTGTCATAATTCTTACTCTGCGGATTATAAAACCACTGCGGAATATAGCTTCCAAACACCAGCGCGTCCTTGTCGGCATTGTTAAGATAACGTCCTTCCTGTAGTCCGTAATTAAACTTCTTAAGTACGTCAGGTTTAATTCCCACTATCTCATCCGTCGTCACATATTTTCCTATACCGATTGTCATATATGCAGTGACAACCGGCGTTACAGCCGTTACACCATCCATTTTTTCTATTGAAGCGAGCGTTTTGTCGCTTATCACTCCCTGCTGCTCCTGCGGAGATCCGTAGCTCATCCCGCTGCCGTAATTATAGAGCTCTATCATATGCAGGTCTCCGTAATTCTGTATCTGTTCCTCGTAGCTCTTTGTCATACCGAAGCCTATGGAAAGCATTACGACTACAGCACATGTACCTACCATAACGCCTATTACAGCGAGCAATGTACGGGTCTTTCTTCGCATCAGATTTTTGGCGCAGAGACTGAGTAAATCTCTAAAATTCATAATAAGCCTCTATTCTTTCTCTGTACTTTCGCCATCTTCACTTTTATATTCCGCATTTTCAGCATCAGCCTCTTCTTCTATATTTAAGGCTTCTTCTTTTTCGTCCTTGGCCGTAAATGCCATATCCTCAAGCTCAAACGCTCTTTCTTTTCTCTTCTTAAGTATTTTCTTTATAATAACGGCCGCAATAATCAGTACGACAATTACAATTGCTGCAATAATGATGCTCCACGGAATCGGCGTCTTTTCAGGTTCTGGATCCTCAAACATATCAGAATCATCCCATACCGGCATTTCCTGTGCCTCAAAAGTAAACGGTACCTCAAGATACTGTGCGTTTCCCGCTGCATCCTCATATGTAAATGTGATAACACCTTCCATCGGGCCTACTTCCCGCGGCATAAATGTGAAGCTGTAGCTGTCATTTCTGCCGCCTTCCATATTTCCCGCATAGTAACTGTTAGATTCGAAAACATCAAAATTGCCCGTAGCGTTTACGCGTAGGTTTGAAAGCACTGTCTTACCCATATTATAGAAATCAACTTCCGCTGAACCGATATTTCCCACATAGCACTCCATCGGCGGTACAATCTCATCAACGACCAGCCTCGTCCTCTGTGTAACAGGTACTGAAATCGTATCTTCTGAAGTAAACGCTTCTTTATCCGCATTTTCATAGCTCATGGACACCGTTATCGCTGTCGTCTGCTGCGCAGCATCATTCTTTGCCGAAAGCTGCACAGTCTTATTATAAGTCTCCGACGCACCTATTTTATCCACATAAAACGCATTGCTGTTCACAGGCACAAAGTCGCCTTCTGAGCTTATTGTAACCTTTACATTATAAAGCGATTCCTTCGAAGTGTTGAGCAGTGAAAGGTTAAGCGGGAACTGCGTACCTGCTTGCACAAACGAGCCTCCATATGTAAAGTCCGTTACCATAAGCTGCGGCTTACCCACCGAATCCGGCTCTTCATCGTTTTTACCGTCTCCCGTTACAGGCACATAAAAGTCTTTTTTTATCGAAACGCTCTCTTTATTGTTATTTATACCAATAAGCTCTGCGGAAATGACATAGCTCTTGCTGTCGAGATCCTTTTCCACAAGGATTGGAAACTGCGCGTCGGCGCTCTTTCCTATACTGAGAGTACCGAGATTTTTAAGATTGCTGCCGTTATCTATCGAAATTCCTTCCGGGAGCTCGACTTTAATCTGCGCATTTCTTATCGCAAAATTGCCGTTGTTGTATACGCGAAAAGATATGCTGTTGCCGCTTCCGGTCGCAAACCCATTTTCAGGATATATTGAATGCACAATATCCGCCGAGTTTACATTGATCTCATCGTCCCCCGCACTGCCGATATTTTGTGATATATTAAGACTGAAATACCTCGATGTATATACAGTTTCCCCATCTTTTGTGAGTATGAGCCTGTAATCGCGCGTTCCCGTATCACAAAAACGGTTAGCTTTTACCGTAAATGATATTTCCGCCTGATCATCTCTGCTCGCAAACGAAACCGTCGCCTTTGTTCCCCCTGATATCGTCAGACCTTCTGTCTTTGAAAATTCGAGTTTTGCCCCGTCAAACGAAAATTCAGCGTCTCTCATATTTGTTATCTGCATCGATATCTGACATTCATCATCCTGCCTCGTATTTATAGCGCCCGTATTGTTTACTCTGAGCCCTGTGTATTCATCTGCATAAGCCACAGCTGCCCCGGGCACATCGCGGAAAAATACAGGCATTGCAAGCGCGCTTATAAAAACAGACATTGCCATAATTACAGAAAATATTTTTCTTCTTACTTCCACTTTCATCTCTTGTCTCCTTCTTTTTGCTTTTCTTCTATTTTTAAAACATTTCCATCCTGTATTGTAACAACCTTGTCAGCATAATTTGCTATACTTCTGTCGTGCGTTACAAGTATCAGCGTCTGATTGTGCTTACGCACCTCGGAAACGATAAGCTCCATTACCTCTTTTGTGGTATGCGTATCGAGGTTTCCCGTCGGCTCGTCTGCGAATATTATCTTTGGAATACCAACAAGCGCTCTTGCTATGCCTACTCGCTGCTGCTGACCTCCTGACATCTGCGTCGGTTTACGATTTTCATAGCCTTGAAGTCCCACTGCTGCCAAAGCATTTTTTGCCAGCTTTATCCGTTTCTTTTTTTCCATTCCGGCAAATATGAGCGGCATACTCACATTTTCTATGGCCGTAAGCATCGGCATCAAGTGATATGCCTGAAATATAAACCCGATGTTTTTCTGCCTGAAAAGCGTCACCTGCTCCTCGTTCAGCTTATGTATAGGAATATTACCTATATAAATTTCTCCGCGCGTAGGCTTTTCAAGACCTGCCACCATATTGAGAAATGTCGATTTGCCCGAGCCCGATGTTCCGAGAAAGCAAACTATTTCACCTTTATATATTTCAAGTGAAATATTATCAAGTGCCACTACCCGTTCATCGCCCATACGGTAAATCTTGCGCACATTTTTTACCCTGATAAGCGGTTGCATATTCTTCCCTTTCTTAAATTGTTTCCTTCTTTATTCTGTTGTTGATAATATATCGGTCGGGCTGTTTCTGTCAACCTGACTGACTTTCATATTTACTGCTTCCGCCGGATCTACATCTTCGAGAAGCCCAAGCACCGTCGGCCCAAGATATATCGTCTCCAGCACTTCGCCGTCGAGCGAAATTCTGCTCTGCTCTGTAAAATTTTCTCCTTTTACATAAAACTTACCGCCGATTTCAACGATGCCTGTTATTTTTATGTCGCGTATGCCCATTTTCAAGTCAGTTGCTTCAAAAGGATGTTTACCCCCATAAATGTAACCCTGTCCATAGAGCATATCGTATTCAAGCGCTCTGAGATCCTCAAGATAAGTTGGACTGTCTTTATGGTTCTGATGATATTTAGCCATCGTTCCCGTGTCTATGCCGAGTCTTTCGAGTACTTCCGCACCAATCTGATATGCAAAGAGGTCTTTATCCTCTTTTTCCATTTTAAAATTACTCCAGATGATATATTCCGTCTTGTAGAGATCACCGCTTGTAAGCTCCTCTTCCGTCATATCGAGTGCCGGCAAATGGTCGCCATACATCACAAGCACAGTTTTTTCATCTCTTTTTTCAAGCTCTGCTGTCAGATTTTTAACGAACTTATCCATTTCGTAAATTTGATTTACATAGTATTCGTACTGCCATTTCAGCTCTTCCGTAGGTGCGCTGAGCACTGTTATCGCAGGATTCTCTATCACCTGTTCTGACGGATATTTTCCGTGACCTTGTACTGATATGGTATATATGTAGTCTTCATTTTCCGTAAGGTCAAGCGCCGCCAGAATTTCTCCTACTAAAACATTATCTTTCGCCCAGTTTTTTGGCGTTTTTATAACATTGCTCATATATTCGAGACTCGTAAATGTATCAAATCCAAGATTTGAAAACACCTTGTTTCTCATATAAAATACGCCTCTGTGATTATGTATGGCGTGCGCTGAATATCCAATTGATTTTAAATCGTATGCATAGCTTTCGCATGTTTTTTCGCTTAAAATCGACTTATACGGATATTCGCCCGGTCCAAAAAATTTTACCGACATACCGCATATCACTTCAAACTCCGTATTTGCCGTGCCTGCACCAACTGACGGCACCGTAAACCATCCTGTCGAATATTTTTCCTGGAGCTCATTCCAGTAAGGTGTTGCTTCCTCTGACAATTCTATCGAATTTATAAGAGAAGGGTCGATAAACGATTCGAGCTGAAGAAATATTATATTGGGATGTATTTCTCCGTCATCATTTTCCGCAGCATCTGCATATACTGCATCGGTAAGCTCTCCCTCATCAAATATGCCGAGCATCATTTCCTCCGAGTATCCGCTCGGTTTTCCTACTCCTGTGTTGAGCCAAGTATTTATAAAACAGTACGGCACTCCGTAATCTCTGTACGCATACGCAAGGTTTCCGAAAAAAGTGTCGACGATCCCCGTCTTTATCGCCGCTCCCGTAGACGCTGCGAGAATCGCTATTACTGCTGCAAATATAGCTGTATTTTTTTTATAATTTATTTTTTCTTTCTTCGGTGCAAATATAAAAACGAGTATTATGCCAGCAATCAAAAGCACTGCCCCTATTGCTATAAGCACTATCTGCCATGTCTTGAGATAGTTTGTAACTATCGTAAGTCCGTCGTCAAGTATCTCAAGATCCTTAGTTGTAAACGGCGTCATCCTGTTTGAAAGAATTACACCATTCACTATTCCGAGCGCGAGCCAAAGACCGCTTATAATAAAATAAGTAAATATTCGGCGCTTTATCAGCAGCGATATTGAGAGCGTCGAAAAAATTATCAATGTATTATAAAAAAAAACAACCGGCGTCTGCATCAAGTAGTCAGCCCCCCCTAATAAGGATTGGCGCGCCATAGCTTCAATCGCAAAATTGAGTACAAACGCAAGTATGATGCAAAGACATATATTATTTTTTAAATATTTATTGAAAAACTGTTTAAATTTCTCCATTACCCTTTTCCTCAGATTGTCAGTTTATGATTTTGCCGATACTTTTCCTGAGTGAAGCTTTCACAAAATACTTATTCTTTTCAGAGCTTACCGCACTTCGCCGCTACCGCGTTTGCAAGCATTGCAAACTCCGAAAGCGATAATGTTTCGGCTCTTCTTATCGGGTCGATGTCCGCCTCGAAAAGCGCTTCCTGTGCTTCCTCCTTTGAAAGTCCGCATACACCGGCAAGGGAATTGCCAAGTGTCTTTCTTCTTTGTCCGAACCCACTCTTTACGCATGCAAAGAAAACATTTTCGTCTATGAGTTCAACAGGCCTTTCCTTTCTGACATCAAGCCTCAGCACCGCCGAATCTACTTTCGGCTGCGGATAAAAGACATCCCTTGGCACTTTTATAACATCATGTACCGTACAGTAATACTGTACCGCTACAGAAAGCGCCCCGTAGGTGCGACTTCCCGGCGATGCCTTAATGCGGTCGGCAACTTCCTTCTGCATCATTATCGTAATGCTGTCGGCGGGAATTCTCTCCTCAAGTATCTTCATAATTATCGGGGTAGTAATGTAGTAGGGCAGATTGCCCATAATTTTTACTTTTTCCCTCTTTTGACCTCTTATTATATCATTTTGTTCCACCAAATTTATTAAATTTGTCTTAACAAAATCTTGATTTATTATTTCAACATTGTCAAATTCCTGTAAATTTTCCTCTAAAATGGAAATAAGATTTTTGTCTATTTCTATGGCAACCACTTTGCCTGCCTGCGGTGCAGCTTCTGCTGTAAGCACTCCGAGTCCCGGTCCTATCTCGATTACGAGATCACGCTCGGTAAGTTCCATAGCGTTTATTATCTTGTCTATGACATTTTTATCGGTCAGAAAATTTTGACCGAGACTTTTTGATATTTTAAATCCGTATCTTTCTTTTATTTCTTTAATCGTCGATGGTGCGTAAAGCTTCATTGTATTCCTCTCTTGTTATTCCGTATCTGTTGAGTCTGTCCGCAAGCGCGGACGCATTAGCGTAGCCTATGCCGAGAGCGCGTCCCAGTTTTTCACGGCGTTGTTTTGAGCCCGCACCTCCCGCAAGGCCGCTTATCATAAGATCCCGTACCGTAAACTCCTCGCGCTTTTCCGTCAGCGTCAAACGCGCATTTTCGAGCGCTTGAATGATAGCATACGGCTCCGCATTTTCTATGCCGACATCTCCGTCCTTTTCTGCATCTGCTCTTGCGAGAAACGCTTCCTTTGCCTCCGGGAAGCGCTCCTTGAGTCTGCGGCGTATCTCGTTTCCCGAATAGTCGGGATCAGTAAAAATGATGATACCGCGTTCCCGCGATGCGTTTTCAATGAGTTCCCATGTAGTACGCCTGATACCAAAGCCATGCGTTTCTATTGTATCTGCATCTATCGCTCTTTTTATAGCCGCGGTATCATCGCGGCCTTCCACCACTATCACTTCTTTCACTGTTTTTTTGATATTTTTTTGAAACCTTTGTTCTTCTTTGTTTTCTTGGTTATTTCCTATCTGTTTATTCATTTATATTCTCTTTTATTTTATTGCTTACAATTTTTTAATTATTATTTTCTGCGCTGTCAGCACCCGTGTTAGAATCACTGTCCACATCTGCTTGCGCGTCGCTCTCGGACGTACTCTTTTCGCCATCGTCTGCATCCGGGAGTATATAGAGAATTTCTCCCGGTTTTATCAGCCGCAGATGACTTCTTGCCTGCTGTTCTATGTACTCCGGCGAATTAACAGATTCCAGTTCCTGCTCAAGGCGTTCCTTCAGAGACGTAAGTCTGTCACGCTCCTTCTCGAGCCTTGATTTCTCGTGAAGCAACGATATAATCTTAAATGCAGACACACTAACTGCTGCTATAATAATAAAAATTATAGCAGCGTATATCAGCCGTCGCCTGCTTCTCTGTACCTTTTTTCTTGCGGAGGCATTCTTCTCTTCCGCTTTTGCGCGTTTTTCGGTCTTTGCTTTTTTCGCGGCTTTTTCGCGTTTCTCTCTTCTCTCGCGACGAGCTTCTTCGATATCTATTACCTGATTATTTTTTTTAAACTCGCGGCTTCGTCTTGGTTTTCGTTTCGACATTTTTTCTCTCGTTTTCCCAATGTTTTTCTCAATATACTATATCATAAAATGCCTTCCTCCACAACAAAACGCCAAGCCCAAGCGCTAAAAAATTATGGAAACTCAGATCACCATATGCAGCATAGTACATAAATTCCGATACGAAAAAAGCCGCAAAAGGCCAAAATGCAAATTCAAGAACAGCAGAAACAGCCGGAATATGCGTTCTGGCAGGCGGTTTTGTTTTTTTCGCTTTACGACGTTTATCCAATTTTTGCATTTTGCGCCCTGTTTTTTGCCGGCGGCCTTGTTCTTTTTCTGCTTCCTGCCGTTTCCTTTCTAAAATCCGTACTTCGCGCGCCGCAATTCTCGCGTTTCTTGCGTCCTCAGCATGCCGCACAAGCGCGTTTCTGCATATGCCCCATACTTGGTACAGCATACCAAGTCCGAGCCCCGCAGAAAACATTATTATACTTTGCAGCGCCTGCTCTTTTATTAAATCGGTGAGTATCATATTTTTTAAACCCGCCTACTTAAATATCTTGCGAAGCAGGCTTCCTTCCTGTTTATCCTTCTTTTCTGTGTATACAGCAGACTGAATACTGCCAGTTATTATCGCTTTGCCCTCAGCAAGATCAAGCTTCTGTATATGCAGATTCTGACCCTTGACAATGAGTCCGCCCTGCGTAAGAATTACGAGCACCGTTTCTTCGTTTGCACTTTCCACATCTGCCACCGAAGTTATCGTCAGCTTTTCTCTGTTATCTATACTAAGCGTATGATTTTCCATAAAAAAACCTCCTCTCATATATAGAAATATATGAGAGGAGCTCTGTGCAAATGACTTTTATTCTATATTTGGTATTCCCCTTGTCACAGCCGGTGAAAGCGGCAAAATAATTTTCACTTTTGTCCCTTTGTTTTCACGGCTTGTAAGCTCTATGCGGCCGTTATGCTCTTCTATTATCTGCTTTGATATTGCAAGCCCAAGGCCCGTGCCGCCCATTGACCGCGAACGCGCCTTGTCAACGCGGAAGAAACGCTCAAATACCCGCGACTGTTCGTCTTCTGGTATTCCTATGCCGTTATCGTCTATTATGATATGTGCCTCTCTATCCTGCACCACAAGATCAATATCTATGCGTCCTCCCTCCTGCGTATAATTTATCGCGTTTGCAAGCACATTTAAGATTACCTGTTCTATTCGGTCTTTATCCATTACAACCGCCACGCGGGCATCTGCTTCAAACAAGCAATTGAGCTTCTGTTTCTTCGCTTCTGCCGTCAGTGCTACTTTTGTTACTGCCGAAGTAAGTAGCTTAACGAGGTCGCTCTCTTTCATATTCCACTTTTCCTGATTATTTTCCATTCTGGAAAGCTGAAGCAAGTCTTTTACAAGCCTGTTCATACGATCAGCCTCCGAATCTATAATACCGAGAAAGCTTCTTGCTGTTTCCGGATCGGAAACGGCTCCGTCCAGCAGCGTCTCCGTATAGCTCTTGATCGTGGTAAGCGGAGTCTTAAGCTCGTGAGAAACATTGGCCACAAAATCCATCTGCATACTTTCGAGCTTCATTCGCTGTGTTATATCCTGGATAATCATTATAAGCCCAACATCCTTGCCATTCTCGTCTTTAAATCTGTCATACCTTATATCATAATACCTGCCTGCGCTTTCAAACACTTCGCTTTCCGGTTCAAACTCACAGCGCTTCATCAGATTTTCAACCGTAAGCTCAGGGTTGAGCCCCTGTATCAGATCATCATAATTTTCCTCTTCTATGCTCTGTTCGTTCACGGCTAATATTTTTATCGCCGCATGATTGGCGTGAATGATTTTTCCTGATAAATCAACGGCGATGAGTCCGTCGGCCATATGCCGCAGGATTGTCTCAAGCTTGTTTTTTTCGCCCGAAATTTCTGAAAGTGTATCGTCAAGCTGCTTGCGCAGATAATTGAACATTTCCGCGAGTCTGCCGATTTCGTCATTTGATTTAACGCTTACTTCCTGAGAAAAATCGCCGCTCGCCATTTGCTCTGCCTTTTTTGTTACATCGTTTATCGGCCCCGTTATGCTCTTGGAAATGACAAAGCCAAGCACAAAGGTAACGAACACGGCCAGCACCATCGCCTTTGCAAAGAGGCTTTTCGACTGATCAATGCTGTCTTCGAGCGAAGTAATGTCCTCGCGCAAATAAAGCGCTCCTATAACCTTACCGCTTTCATTTTTAATCGGAAACGCCATATTAAATACCGGAATATCGCTCGTCTGCGAGCTTATGCTGTCATGCGACTCGGCCTCCTCGCCCGAAAGCGCTGACAGAATTATATTGCAGTCGAGAAAATCCACAGCGCTCTGGCCGCTGCTCGCATTGCTCGCCGCAACGATATAAAAAGTCTCGTCCACGACAAAAATTTCCTGAGAAAACCCCGGCGACCACGCATCAATGCTCGCCTGTATTTCTTCGGCAAATTCGTCAAACGGATCATATGCACCGACTGATGCCGTCAAACTGCTCTCTTCAACAAGTTTTCTCATATTTGTCCTTGCGGAATTTATATAGTACTCCTCCATACGGCTCATCAAAAACACACCGACAATAGTCGTTGCAATAAATACAAGTATGCAGTAAATAAGTACGATTTTCCAGCGTATGCTATTTTTTATACTGCGAATATTCATCCGTATTCCTCCGCTTTAATTTTACCGTCTATCTTTGCGTGCTTGGACGCGCTTTTACGCTATTGACCTATGCAAACAATGACGCTTCAATTTTATCACGAAAACGAATACAGCGCAACTTTCCTGCGGCTGCATCTTTGGCAATTTCAATATTTCAGAAAAACCGTGCACCAAAATAGGGCGCCCCCGGGTGGCAGTACTTTATATGTATTTCATTCTGCAATTGCTGTAACGGAATATGCTTTAATACCTACGCTCCTGCGCTTAAAAATGCTTTATACGCATTTTTTAAAATACAAAGCAAGCATTAGACATTTTTAAAGATATATTGTATAGTGTACATGTAATACTATGAAAAATTTGAGAACTGCTTATTTGAAAAGGAGGAAATTATGTCATACTTGGGAGAAAACATTAAAAAGTTTGGTTTTGGGCTTATGCGTCTGCCGCAAGACAACGGTGTGATTGATGTAGAACAAGTAAAGGAAATGGTTGATTTGTTCCTTGATGCAGGTTTTACATATTTTGATACCGCATGGGCCTACCCCGGCAGTGAAGACGCTATTCGCCAAGCTCTCGTAGAGCGCTATCCGAGAGAAAAATTTCAGCTTGCGACCAAAAACGCTGCTTGGATTAACTGTAAGACAAGGGAAGAAGCAATCGCGCAGTTTGAAACCTCACTAAGGCAAACGGGCGCCGGCTATTTTGATTTTTATTTGCTTCACAACCTCGGCGAAAGCCGTACGCAGGCTTTCGACAATTTCGATATGTGGAGCTGGGTACAGGAAAAGAAAAAAGAAGGCCTCATTCCCCGCCTCCTAATAAGAAAACATGAGCAAGTCCAGTAAAATCAATGTTTTCAGAGGCAAAGAACACGATGTGAAGTCAAAAATTTAATACCGGCAGGACAAAGGGTGCTGATATGAAATGTCAGCACCCTTTTCCTGTTCCAAACGCCATAGGTAACACAAACCTGTGGCGTTTTTTTATGCCCTGCCGGGGGCACTCAAAATTGTATGAAAACGGGTGGGAAATCCCCTGATTTTCGCCTGTGGGCGGCGCAAACGAGGCCGCCCATATCCTTTCCCTCATGGGAGGCCGGGCAGTGATACAGGGGCACAAAACCACCGAAACGAACACTTTTCAAAACCAACGGAAGGAGGTATCCA
>CALWPQ010000013.1 GCA_944383465.1 uncultured Clostridia bacterium | reverse complement strand
CACTCCGCTGAAGTTCATTTTTTACATAGATGACCTTTCATTCCGCGCCGATGACGACGACTTCTGCTTCCTTAAAGGCATTCTCGAAGGTGATGTTTCGGGGAACGCAAAAAACATACGCATCTATGCTTCAAGCAACAGACGGCATCTGATGCGTGAGTCTATGGATGCCCGTATCGGCAACGAAGTGCATTTAAACGATACGCTGCAGGAGACGATGAGCCTGTCAGACCGTTTCGGACTTACCGTTACATTTTCAAAACCTGAAAAAGATTTATATGTAGAAATCGTTGAGAGCCTCGCGGAGGAATACGGCGTATCGCTGCCGCATGACGAGCTCATACGCGGCGCCGAAGCGTTTGCGATACGTACAAACGGACGCAGTCCGCGTACGGCAAAACAATACATCATCTCGCTGACCATAGCATAAAAAAATAAAAGTGCATTGCGCACTTTTATTTTTTACTATAACCATAATTCATCTTGCCCGCCTGGGCATTTTTTCCCATCTTAACATTTATCTATTTGCTCTTTCCTGCACATTTAGCCATACATTTTCATCAATAATCGCTTTCTGTACACTGAAAATAATCTGATATCTTTCTTTTGAATTTTAACTCTTTCTTAGCTTATTTCTGTTCGTCCACAGGAGGCACCATCTCTGCATAGCTCGCAAGCATCTCTGGTGTGCTTGTGTAATATCTCTTGTTCTTTTGAAGCGCCGCAATCTTGGCCATATCCGCATCCTCCAGCTCAAAATCAAACAGGTCGAAATTAGCGCGGATGTGATCTGGATTCTTGGAGCCCGGAATTACGATATTGCCCGACTGTATATGCCAGCGCAGTATAATCTGGGCGTTACTCTTTCCATACTTAGCGGCCAGTTCTGAGAATACCGGCTCTTCAATCAGCGCCTTATCTCCATGGCCGAGCGGATACCAGGCCTGAATGACCATATTCTCCTGCGCTAAAAATTGTTTCAGCTCCGGCTCCTGATAGTAAGGATGCACCTCTGTCTGTAAAATCGCCGGCTTCACCTCGCACACAGCCAAAATTTCCTGAATCTGAGCTATTGTAAAATTAGAAAGACCAATTGCGCGGACTTTCCCATCCTTATATGCTTTCTCCATCAGACGATAGCCGGCGATGTAATTTCCCGCAGGCTGATGAATAAGCAACAGATCAATATAATCCGTGTCAAGCCTCTCTAATGTTTTTTCCACCGCGTCCGCCTGCTCATAAAAGGATGGCCACAGCTTTGTTTCCAGAAAAATTTCATTTCTCGCAATGCCTGATTTGCGGATAGCTCTGCCTACTGCTTTTTCATTCACATAGGCGTTTGCTGTATCAATCAGACGATAGCCTGCCTGCAGAGCGCTTTTTACGGAAGCTTCCGCTTCATCAGGACTAAGAAGAAAAGTTCCGATACCTGCCATAGGCATCTCTACACCGTTGTTTAATTATATATATTTCTGTTCATTCATAGTTATCATCTCCTTTTTCACTTATATATTTATTATAAATCCTCTTCCTGTTTTTATGTTTGCACCTTTCGCTTATAACATCATCATCTCGTAACTACTGCTTTGCTCATTTAGCATTCTTCGCCAAATAATTCAAATGCAGACCGCTATTTTCAAGCTGCTTCACCGACTTAAGCTCAAACTCTACCGGACTTCCCTCGTTCACACCGTCAATCTGCTTAAAGACCTCTGCTCTGCCGCTGCTTCCGTCCGTCACAGGAGAAAGAACCAGACTCAGTTCATTTACCATACCCTCCTGCAGGAACGACCAATCTGCTGCACCGCCGCCGCAGATCAGCAGCTTTTTAATCGCGAAAAGGCTATACAGCTTTTCCATCGCCATTTTACAATCCAAATCCGCTTTCCCTGCAATAATGTAAGATACACCGCGTTTACGCAAATACGCCCTGTATGCAGCTGGCGCAGCTTCAGTCAAAATCTCAATTACATGCGCTTCCGGACGTCCTTTGTTGGCAAACCGACCAGCTTCCCATCCAAGCTCTCCCTTTGCATCAATGCAGACAAAATACGGATTCGTCCAATCCCCGGAAACAAAATCACCATCCCCTGCCTCAAAATCAAGCGGCTCTAAGACAGGCTTTCTGAAATTGATAAATTCTTTAACTGTTGTAGTCCCGTAAAGCCAGGCATCCGCCTCCATCTCTTCCCGCAGCTTTCTGTATTCTGCGCCAATGGCCTTTGTCGTTTCCGCTTCCATAAAGGGACCGTTTATCTTACCGTCTAAAGAACTTAAAATATGGCAAATAACATAGGGTTTGTTCATATGCTTCTCACCTTTCCTTTGTGACCGTTGTTTATAACAGACTGTCTATTTAGCATACGGTTTATTTACAATCCTGGAGCCTCCGAATACCTCCGACATCTCCATCTGCTCAAGCGCCTCGTCAATCTTCCGTACCTCTTCCGCTGTAAGCTTTACATCTGCTGATTTCGCGTTTTCTTTAAGTCTTTCCAACCTGCGGGTACCGGGAATAGGCACAATCCATGGCTTTTTGCAGAGCATCCACGCCATTGATATCTGCGCTGGCGTCGCATTTTTTCTTCCGCTATGCGCTGAAGCAGCGCGAGAAGCCCGCGATTTTGCTCCATAGCCGCGTCTGTAAACTGCGGCATATTGCTGCGATAATCATATTGGGAATCAAATTTTGTACCTTTTTCATATTTCGCGGTCAAAAAACCATTGGCCATAGGTGAAAACGCTACCAGACCGATATTAAGCTCCTCCAAAACAGGAAACAGCGACTCATACTGCCGCGCCATCATAGAATATCTGTTTTCCACAGCGGTCACAGGGCATACAGCATGCGCACGGCGCAAATATGCTTCGTTGGCCTCGGAAATCCCCCAATGCAGAATTTTTCCCTCTTTAATTAAATCTGCCATCACTTCAGCAACCGTTTCCGGCTCTACCGCAGGATCGATACGGTGCTGGAAATATAAATCAATATAATCGGTTTGCAAACGCTTTAATGAGCCTTCCACAGATAAGCGAATCGTTTCCGGTCTGGAATCTGGAATTAACGGATGATTTACCTGCGAGCTGCTCATATCGAAATGAATTCCAAATTTGCTTGCAAGCTGCACCTTGCTGCGAATGGGCTTTATCGCTTCACCAACTAAAATCTCATTTTGATGCGGGTCATCCTGCGTGCCATAGACCTCTGCTGTATCAAAAAAAGTGTAGCCGATATCAAACGCAGCCCTTATCATTTCAATTGCCTTGCTTTGCTCTGTAGGCGCGCCATAAGCGTGGCTAAAACCCATGCAGCCCAGACCGACAGCTGAAACTGACAGGTCTTTTCCCAATTTACGGATTTCCATCTTGTTTTTCTCCTTAAATTTTCTTGGAAAGCGTTTCAGCCTCAGATTTGTTCGCTGCCATTCCTATGTATTCCATACCATACTTGTTTGCAAAGCGTTTCATAGTATACTCCGCTTTTTCCAGCATCCATCCTTCCGGCGTAATACCCTGGAACAAAAATACAAGCCTTCTCCCCTTAAGCTCCCCTTCCTCTACCGGACCATAGAAACGATCAAGCAGATTGCGGATCATTCCGCTCATATTGTGCCAATAAACAGGAGAGCCGATTACAATCGTATCTGCCGCTTTCATTTCATCGACAATTTCAGCAAACTGATCATCCTCAAAGTTCTGCCCATAGCCATACACCTTGTAATCTGCCAGCTCCAGCGTCTTGTAAGCCTTGCCGGCGAGCAGTATCCCTGCCAATTTTGCAGTATTTCCGTTTTTATTCGGGCTGCCGTTTACAAATAAAATACTCATTTTTTATTCCTCCCTTATATTTCCTGAATTAACGAAGACACTCCTTGACCATCTCCGTAACCTCTTCAACAGAAAACATTGTTGACATATTAACAGTTTTTGTTTCTTCCACAGAAATTTCGCCGTCAAAGTACATATTGGCGCCAAGCTCTTCAAAAAGCTTAGTCATTTTTGCAGCTGATTCCTCTATGCTGCCCTCATAGCCGAATGCATCCTTAAAATAACGGCGGATATCAGCCTCATGATATTTGGCCATAGCTTTGAGGAAAGGCGGAAACATTGCTGTCAGGCTCTTACGATAAGATGCGCTGTACAGATCTTCCGGAACAGACATCACCTCGTAGATATCATACGCGTAATTTTCCTCTTTTCCGAGACCCAGACGGCCGGAAGTGGAAATTGACGCACCGTAGAGTATTACGCCGCGGGCATCTTCATCCTGCGGATTTTCTCTAAGCTTTTTCGTCGCTGCAAGAACATTCCTGATTACAGAAATTCCTATATCATACGATACCGGATTCCGGTCTCCAATAGTGGAAGCAGAAAGCTGTACCAGTGTTACCAGTCCAGTATAAGCTGTAAGCTCTGCGCCAAGTGACATTGAATACTTCGGTACAAGGATAGCCGTGTCCGCCGCAATGCCGTATGCAGTTCCTCTGTCTCCCCTCCTTGCATCTGATGATACAGCTCCCAGTCCGTACTCCGAGCCGCTTGACGGATAAGTAGGCATAAGTATCAGCGGCAGCTTTTTCAGACCATACGGGTTTTTTTCCGATTTTATATACGCCCACAAATCATCTTCATGATATGTGCCGAATGCAATCAGCTTTGCACAGTCCATAATATTGGCCCCGCCTGCTCCGATTACAAGTTCGATACTTTTTTCCTTTGCAAGCGCTATGCCTTTTTCAATGATTTCCAGCTCTCTCGAGGCATTTGCAAGCTCATAAAGCGTACCGCCCGCGCTTTCCACAGCCTTTTTTACATCATCATAGCAGCCGTTTGTTTTTACAGAACCTCCGCCATAGACAAACAGCACCTTTTTTCCCTCGGTTAATGCCGCTAAATCCGCTGCGGGGTCATTTCTGAACAATAACTTTGTGTCGTTTCTCAGTTGAAAATCTTTCACTCAATTTTCCTCCTTTTTTCAATCTGCAATTCCAAGCTCTTCTACCCAAGCTTCTACATCAGCCTGCGACGCGCTTGAGCGGAACCTCATGCCCTCCAGCCAGTTTCCTGTTCCTGCGGCCTCAGCCAGAAGTTCACCGCTTTCGCCCAGCCCTGAGCTGGCAGAAGTGCAGAAAGGAATTACGGTTTTTCCGGTGAAATCATTGGCGGAAATAAATTCATCGACAGGCCAGGCGGCGATGCCCCACCAAATCGGATATCCTATAAATACAGTTTCATAGGACTGCCAATCTTCAACAGCAGATTCCACTAACTCCACCGCTCTTGCCTCGGGATTTTCATGCTCATATACAACACGGCTGCCGCTGTCTGTCCAGTCCAAATCTTCATCCGTATAAGAATCAACCGGTGTCAGTTCAAATAAATCCGCTCCTGCTGCTTCTGCAATATAATTCGCGACTTCTTTGGTATTGCCTGTCGCAGAATAATATACGACCAGTGTTTTTCCTTCTGCAATTCCAGACCCTTCATCAGATGTTTCGGCAGCAGCGCCGTTGCTTTCACTGCCCATCTCGTTATTCGCACTGTTATTTTCATTGCTGTTGCCACCGCATGCAGATAGAGCAAAGAGCATCGATATACTCAAAATTAAAGCGATTATTTTTTTCATAATAATTCATCCTTTCTTTATCTTTCTTAGTTTTCAGGTTTCTTAGTTTTTCAGCGCTTAATAGAATAGCTTTATCTAATAGCACTCCTGAAAAATTTGCCAAATCTCTTTATGTGTCATCTTTTTGTAGCCGCCGGGAGCCAAATTGCAGGAATCCGCAATTGCCTTAAGATCCGTTGCCTCATTTATTCCTATCTCCCGCAAAGTTGTTGGCAGGCCAAGCTCACGAATAAAATCCGCAAGCGCTTCCACACCTGCACAAGCTAACTCCTCTTCCGTCTTTTCTGCCGGAGAAATGCCCCAAACATTGACTGCAAATTTCTTGAATTTTGATAGACCGTTCCTGTAGATATGCCGGTAATAAACAGGTTGTATTACTGCCAATCCCGCACCGTGGTTACAGTTTGTATAAGCTCCAAGCTGGTGTTCCATCTGGTGACATTCAAAGTCCATTCTCTTGCCAAGCTTAATGATGCGATTCTCTCCCATAGTAGACTCCCACATCAGGTTGCTTCTGGCGGTATAATCCTCCGGATTTTTGACAGCCGCTCTCAGATCGCGTATCACTCCCCTCATCAGTGCTTCTGAAATATCATCGGAAACATTATCTTCATTTGGGTCGCTGAAATACGTCTCCATAATATGGGAGAGAATGTCAAAGCCGCCTGACACCATTTGCTGTTTTGGAACACTGTAAGTATAAACTGGATCCATCAGCGCAAATTTAGGATTGCACTCCGGATAGTCACGCCCGGTTTTAATTTTCAGCTCCTCATTGGTAATTACCGCACCTCCGTTCATTTCACTGCCGGTACCGGCTGCTGTGACGATAACTCCTAAAGGCAGAGGTTCAAAGCCGACATATCCCAGTCTTGCCCAGAAATCCGTCCAGATATCCCCGTCATATACCGCCGCCATAGAAATCGCCTTGCAGCAGTCCATAACACTGCCGCCTCCCACGCCGATAATCAAATCTGCCTTGCTTTCTCGGGCAAGTCTTGCTCCCTCCAAAACCTTAGCATAAGTCGGGTTCGCTGTAATTCCGGAAAATTCCACTACATTTTTTCCCGCCTTTTGCAGACAAGCCATTACTTCATCATAAACGCCGTTTCGCTTAATGGAGCCGCTGCCGTAAGCCAGCATAACAGTCTGACCATATGGTTTTGCAAGGCTGGCAAGATACTCTTTGACGCATCCCTTTCCAAAATAGATTTTGGTCGCGTTTTCAAAAATAAAGTTGTTCATGCTTTTTCTCCTTTCAAGGCTCCAATTGTCTTTGCCAAAATGCGACTGCCTCATCAAGCCAGCCTTCCGCTGCCGTACCTGTTCCTAGTCCAAATCCATGAGAAAGTCCCGGATACGAATGAAATTCTGTTTCTGTTCCCAGCCTGCTCATGCAATCCAGCCTCCGCTTCATAACCCGCCAGTCAGCTATACCGTCACTTTCCCCGACAGCCACAAATGTAGCAGGATCACTTTCACTGTAATCACTTAAGCCGGTATACTGCATTATGACCGCTGCCGGCTTGGGATAAGCTTCGGCTCCAAAGGCTGCCGTTCCATAGGCTCCAACCCAAGCCGCCATTCTCGCACCAGCGCTGCCGCCCCACAGAGAATAGCCGGCTGTGTTCACTTGCAGCTCCTCTCTATGTTCAAACACAAATTGAATGGCACGAGACAGATCTTCACAAGCTGTCTGCGCACCCGGACGGTAGATAAGAGCAAATGCGTTATACCCCTGTTTGGACAATTCCAAAGCGTGGGGAAAGCTATCCTGCATAGCTGCTAAATAAGCAAAGCCGCCGCCGGCATTACAAATTGCAAATCGCTCTCCCGGTTTTCCCTTGAAGAAAAACAAGCCTGTATCTTCCTTTGCCGGATCAGCCGCCTTTTCTTCATCTGTATAAATATCATAGAAAATTGTATCGCCAGAAGCAGCATGCTCTTTCATATAATTTGTAATCGCCACAGTTTCATTTGGATCGATATTGCTATACCAAATCAGCCGCAGTTCTCCCAGCGTCTTGCCGCTGCAGCCTCCGGTATTTACCGGAAAGATCAATCTGCCATAGTCTCCAAAAACAGGATCGTTAACTACATCGGATATGGCTGTATCGACTGTATACAAATTGTTTATATCTATACTGCTTATCTTATCACCGTATTCCATTTTGACAGAGTTAAATCGCATAGCATGCGCCTCCTGAGATTGCTTTATTTCGGCAGCATTTTCAAAGAAAACAGGCGTCGTCATAAGCAAGGCCATCAGAGCTCCCATTGCAATTACCTGTTTCATAGCCCCCGCTCCTTTTAAATATTTTTATATTCTTCATTATTTATAATATAAAAAATGGGTGCCTCCATAGAAGTCTCGATTTGTTTATCAGTTTATACTTAAAGGTTGTATCTAAAAAATCCTTTCTGACAAGTGATATAGTCAGAAAGGATCAAAACTACAAAAATTGCTCTATCGGCTCAATACCGTTTGCATTGCGGAGAGAAACTTCTTTACTGTTTCCGACGGAGTCGGTGAATGCAGCAATCCATAAGGAATGCTGTGATTCCATTCTACTGGAATCACTTTGAGCAGCGGGTGTACATTTTCCCAAGCCTGAACGGCCATCAAAATATCATTGCTGTTTTCGCAGCGATTGAATGTCTCCACGCTGTAAAAGTCAAAATCGACAATATGAATTTGACTGTGATTTTGCCAAATCTCATCCCGCAGCTGATCCACATAATGGCTCCAGCCTCGGTGCATAAGCATCAGGTTTTCACCATACAGATCTTGAATCATCAGCCGATTTCGTTCTGCCAGTTTGTGATGAATGGATACAGCACAGCACAGAGGCTGTCTTGAGATCTCAAAACCGGCACAGTTTCGCACGTTCAGCATAGTATTATCAAAAATACCGACAACGACATCTATGTTTTGCCCCAGGTTCCGTAAAATCTCCCTTGCATTTTCCGGCGTATTTTCAAAAGGGATCAGCTGAAATTTAATCTCCGGGCAAATTTCATGAATTGGAGGCCACAGCTCCACCAGAATTTGCGCCGGTGTCATCGGCGAAGTTCCGATACGTATAACATTATCGTCCTCCTGCATAGCGTTTTTAGCCCGGGTTACCGAATCGCGGCAATACTGAATAATATATTTGGCATCGTTATATAAAGATATTCCCGCTTTCGTAAGCTTTAGGCCGCGGTGAGTACGCTCAAAAAGCTTGACGTTTAAATCTGTTTCCAAAAGATTGATTTGTTTTATGACCGCCGTGGGCGTAATATAAGACAGCTCAGCCGCCTTGTTGAAACTCCCTGCATCAGCGACACGGAGAAATGTTTCCAGTTGAGGATTGTACATACCCTTTGCCTCCCTTTCTTCGTAAATCATTTAGTTTGTCTGTCGTCAAAAAAATCATCTATAAACAGCAAACAGCAAACCATTTCACGCTCTTAATACATCCTTAACTCACACAGCTTTTGCACTAAACCCTCCGATAAGGTTCAATACGCTGTGTCTTACTTTACTGACACGATATATCTAAGGTAACCTCTAAAGATTTTATGCAAAGTATAAAGTATACAATTATACTATACTATCGTTTTTTCACCGATGCAAGAAATATATCCTGCATTCTGCTTAGCAATTAAAAATCAATTTTGCAGCCGTATAGCAGCGCGCGCCGTCCGCAAAATAAACAGGTACATTATAAATCTCTGCATCTTTGCTTCGGTTTACGATTGACATTTGTTTTTACAAACCTTGACCTTCACCAGTCTTTTTCAGCATGCCTATACTGTTAAGCCAGTCGATAATTTCCTGTTCCGCGCTCTCAATGCTGTTTCTCGAAATGCTCTTTCCCTCAAGCATCGAAGCATCCGGCGTGAGCTCTGCAATTGTTTCCTGAGTTCTCGAAAATCCGCTTCCGCCGTGAGTATTGAACGGAACGATCGTCTTGCCCGAAAAATCGTAGCTTTCAAAAAACGTATAAAGAATATAAGGCATATCGCCGTTCCAGTTGGGATAACCGACGAATACTACATCGTAAGAATCAAAATCTTCAATTGTTCCTTCAATTTCCGGACGGGCATTCGTTCTTACCTCCTCCCGCGCTGCCTCCAACAGAGCATCGTGTTCTGTTGGATACGGGTTTTGCGGCGAAATACGGAAGATATCTGCTGCCGTGTTTTCCTGAATCACATATGCCATATATTGTGTATTGCCAAGGCGTTCTCCGTCTATCTCCACATAACTATTATCAAGATTATCGGGAGCAGAAAAATAAACGACCAATGTTTTTACATCCCCATTTGTCTGATGTTCTAAATCGTCCTGAGTATTCTGCAAGCTGCTTTCAGGCAGCTCCGTATTTGTGACTGAGCATGCTGAAAACGCAAAAATCAATGCAAGCATCAGAACTAATCCCATTAAAAGTGTAATTACTTTTTTCATAATTCCCCTTTTCCTTTCTTACAGACATTCCGTAAGGATATCGTAAATTTCATCTCTTTGCAATTCACGCGGATTACATTTGATAATGTTGCATGTATCTGCTACCTGTCTCAGCACTTCCGGTGTAATTTCCACTTTGGATTGCAAAAGACTCAGTCTTGTAGGAAGTCCGCATTCTTTGATGAAATCTGCAAGCGCTTCCACGCCTGCCTCGGCGGTATCGGCATCGAAAACTTCCTTTGCAAACCTCCTGAATTTATCCGGTGCATCTTGCAAAATATGGCGGTAATACGCGGGATGAATAACCGCCAAGCCCTGTCCGTGGTTGCAGTCTGTATAAGCTCCTAACTGATGTTCAATCTGATGAGCCTGAAAATCAGTCAAGCGGCCGCATTTCAAAATTCCGTTTTCTGCCATTGCAGAATCCCACATCAGGTTGCTCCGCGCCTGTATATCATTGATGTTTTCGAGCAGCCTACGCATATTTACCACCGTGTTGCGCATAACAGCCAGCGCCAGATCGTCGGAAACATTGTCGCTGTCAGAGTTTCCTAAATACGTCTCCATTGCATGGCTCAAGGTATCAAATGCACCGGAAAGCACCTGCATAGGCGGCACAGACATAGTATACCTCGGATTAAGCACCGCAAAAGCAGGCGCTATGCCGAAAATACCGCCCTTCCATTTCTTTTCTTCGTGAGTAATTACACCGCCTGCATTCATTTCTGCTCCTGTACCAGAAGCAGTGACTACTGCACCCATAGGAATGCCCTTTACAGGAAATACACCCTTTTCATATTCCATACTCCAAATATCTTCATCCAATAAAGCCTGCGCCGAAATCACTTTGCAGCAGTCGATTACACTGCCGCCGCCCACAGCCAAAACAAAGTCCACATTATGCTTGCGCACAAGTTCCGCGCCCTCCTGCACTTTAGCGTAGGTTGGATTCGGCGTAATGCCGTTAAAGTCGAGCACATTTTTTTCCGCCTGCTCAAGCAGCGTTTTTATTTCGTCATAAATACCGTTTTTCTTGACTGAGCCTCCGCCATATGCCAGCATCACGGTTTTACCGACTTTGCCAAGCTCTGCGAGGAAGGCCTGCTCCGCGCTTCCTTCTCCAAAGTATACCCTTGTCGGATAAGAAAATGTAAATTTGTCCATTGTAAATACCTCCATATTATTTTTAATAATTTGAATCAATAATTTTTTCAAAGAAATGTGCTCGCTGCGATAACGGGCATTGAAATTTTTTTCGGGAATTGTAAGTTGAATTGCTTTCTGCGGAAAAACATACGCGCAGAAAGGCAGATCTGACATTTGCCCGAATTACAGCTATCTGTTCATCCACTTTTTTATCAATATTTTTCTGCTCATTCATATCAAAGCTCGGAAACCAATTATCCGCCATCAAAATTACATTGATATAATCGGCAGCGATACTGCACGCGCCGCAAAGCTTTTTAGCCAGTTCCGCAGCTCCGCTATGCCGATCTCCATAGGTCAGAATTATATAAAAGCCGTTTGTATGAAAAACCGCTTTTTTCAAAAAAGCCTTGACCATTTGCGGCACTTCGTGTCCATAAACAGGCGCCGCAATACCAATGCTGTCTGCGGAAAATTTCAGCTTTGCTTTTTTCATAACCTGCGGTATGCTAAAAGGATTTTCTTCAAGCTGCTTTGCAGCATAGAGGCTGCTGCCCGTACCTGTAAATAAAATACCGTAACAATCTCTTTACCCCCTTGCAATTTCATTTCTTTGTGCTATAATGTGGTTGTTTCAATCGCTTGATACAACCGATTATAATTTACGGTAGTAACTATCGGTCAATAACTTTTTTTAAGAAAATATGTTTTTTTTTATGAACAATGCAGGAGGTACTCTAATGTATACAATGATGCAAGTATGCAGAGAGCTTAATATGACTTATCAGACATTAAAATTCTATTGTAATGAGGGACTTGTTCCCAACGTCAAGCGTGATGATAACAACCGCCGTATTTTTGACGAAAAAGATGTAAAATGGATTAAAGACCTTTCATGCCTTAAAAAATGCGGTATGAGCATTCAGGAAATGAAAAAATATTTGGAGCTTTGTTTGCAGGGTGAATCAACCATAATTCCACGCAAAGAAATGCTCAATAAAAAGCAGGAGGAGCTAAGGTCTCATATCAAAGAGTTAGAAGACAGCGTCGCTTATATTGACTGGAAGCAGAACTTTTATGACGAAGTGCTTTCAGGCAAGCGTCCTTATGTCAGCAATCTAATCCGTTAGCTGAACAATAAAATAATTTTACACAAAGAAAACCGCAGAAAGCCTTTAGCTCTCTGCGGTTTTTGCTATTTCATTACCGCACCTTTGCACGATGGCGCTACCATTCTCGCATACCGTGCAAGCCAGCCTGTCTTAATGTTAGGCTCGCGCATTACCTGTGTTTTTCTTCTCTCTGCAAATTCCTCATCGGAAATTTCAGCATTTATTGCCGAGGCAGGAATATCTATCGCAATAATGTCGCCATCCCTGAGCAGCCCGATTTCACCGCCCATAGCCGCTTCCGGACACACATGTCCGATAGATGCGCCGCGGCTGGCGCCGCTGAAACGTCCGTCAGTAATAAGCGCTACCGTTTTATCGAGCTTCATTCCTGCAAGCGCGCTCGTCGGACTCAGCATCTCTCTCATTCCCGGGCCGCCTTTAGGTCCCTCATAACGAATAACAACGACATCACCATCCACAATCTTACCGCCGAATATAGCCTCAATAGCATCCTCTTCACAATCGAACACCCTCGCAGGCCCCTTGTGCGTAAGCATTTCAGGCGCGACTGCGCTTCTCTTGACGACACAGCCTTCTTTTGCGATGTTGCCCCAGAGTATAGCTATACCGCCTGTTTCCGCATACGGTGCGTCAACGCTCTTTATCGCGTTATTATCCTTTATATACTTGCCCTCGATATTTTCACCTACCGTCTTGCCGTTTGCCGTCATAAGCGTCGTATCGATAAGCCCTTTCTTGTTAAGCTCAGCAAGCACCGCCTGCACTCCGCCCGCTCTGTCGAGATCGTGCATGTGAGTGCCTCCCGCCGGAGCAAGGTGACACAAATTCGGAGTCTTGGCGCTCATCTCGTTGAAAAGTTCAAGATTGAGCTTTACTCCCGCTTCCTCCGCTATTGCCAAAAGATGAAGTACGCTGTTTGACGAGCATCCAAGCGCCATATCGCACGCCAGAGCGTTTCTTATCGACTTTTCATTGATTATATCCTTTATCTTTATATCACGCCTGAAAAGCTCCATTACAGCCATTCCCGCGTGTTTCGCCAGCATTATTCTGCCGCTCTCGACAGCCGGCACTGTGCCGTTTCCCGGAAGTCCGAGACCTATCGCCTCGCAGAGACAGTTCATGCTGTTGGCCGTATACATACCGGAGCATGAGCCGCAGCCCGGACAAACATTCTGTTCAAATTCTAAAAGTCCGTCGTCGTCTATGAGCCCTGCTTTTCTTGCACCCACAGCTTCAAACATCTTTGAGAGTGAAGTTTCCTCTCCGTTTACGATACCGCTCATCATCGGTCCGCCTGAGCAGACAACGGTCGGAAGATTAACTCTAAGCGCGCCCATTACCATTCCCGGCACTATCTTATCGCAGTTCGGTACCAGCACCAGACCGTCAAACTGATGCGCTACCGCCAGCGTCTCCACGCTGTCGGCAATGAGTTCTCTGCTGGCAAGCGAATATTTCATACCCACATGCCCCATAGCGATACCATCGCATACACCTATAGCAGGCACCATAACAGGTGTGCCTCCCGCCATTCTTACGCCTGCTTTTACAGCGTCCGTTATCTTATCGAGATTGATATGTCCCGGAATTATTTCACTGTGTGCGGACACTACCGCAATGAGCGGTCTTTCAAGCTCTTCTTTCGTATAACCCATAGCATAAAAAAGGCTTCTCATCGGAGCCTTTTCTATACCTTTGGTTACATTATCACTTTTCTTTGCCATAATGCACCTCTTTAATCCAAGTATATGGCTTGGCAAAACACGAAAGCGCTCTGCCAGGCCAAAATAAATTTCTTTCCTGCTGCTATTTTTTGAGCCAGCTCATCATATTTCTGAGTTCTGCGCCCACCTTGCAGAGAAGGTGATCCGCTTCCTTTTTTCTCGTTGCCAGGAATCTTGCCTTACCGCCGGCATTAAATTCCTGAATGAATTCGCTGGCGAATGTTCCGTCCTGAATTTCGCTGAGAACCTTTTTCATTTCTTTTCTAGTCTCTTCAGTGATAATTCTCTTTCCTGTCCTGTAATCGCCGTACTCGGCAGTATTTGAAATCGAATATCTCATCTTGTCAAAACCGCCCTCGTTGATGAGGTCTACGATGAGCTTCATTTCATGAATACACTCAAAATATGCCATTTCAGGCTCGTATCCTGCTTCTACGAGAGTGTCGAAGCCTGCTTTCATGAGCTCCGTTACGCCGCCGCAGAGCACTGCCTGCTCGCCGAAGAGGTCTGTCTCTGTTTCTTCTTTAAACGTGGTTTCAAGAATTCCGGCTCTGCCCGCACCGATACCGCTTGCATAGGCGAGCGCATAATCCTTAGCCTTGCCGCTTGCATCCTGCTCTATTGCGATGAGCGACGGCACACCCTTGCCCTCAACATACTGCGATCTTACGGTGTGGCCAGGTCCCTTAGGAGCTACCATAATTACATCAATATCTTTCTGCGGCTGGATCTGATGATAATGAATGTTAAAGCCGTGTGCAAACATCAGCACATTGCCTTCTTTCATATGCTTTTCAATCTGATTTTTATAAATCTGAGCCTGAAGTTCATCCGGTGTAAGCATCATCACGATATCGCCAGCTTCCGCAGCTTCTTCGATTCCCATTACCGTAAGACCTGCTGCCTTAGCCTTTGCTTCGTGCTGCGAGCCTGCCCTGAGTCCGACAACAACATTCACTCCGCTGTCGTGAAGATTCATCGCATGCGCATGACCCTGGCTGCCAAAGCCGATAATCGCTACCGTCTTTCCATCAAACAAACCCAAATTACAATCCTGATCGTAATACTTTTTAATCATTTTATATCATCCTTTCTGCTTTAAAGCATCACATTTTTATCTAAAATAAACACTCCGCCCAATTGTGCAGTTTTATTACATATCATCGTCCATATCGGCGACAGCATTGCTCTCTATCGCGGTTATGCCGGTTCTGCACACCTCCGCAATATCATGCTCCTTCATAACCTCCATAAAACCGTCGAGCTTTTCCGGTGTACCCGTAAGTTCTATTATCATACTGTCCTTGGACAAATCTATAATCTTGCCTCTGTATATATCCACTATTTCTTTAATCGGTCTTCTCTGCTCACTCGTCGCATTTACTTTAAGAAGAAGCAGCTCTCTGTAAAGGCTGTTTTCACGATCGAGAAGGAAAATGCTTTTTACTACCTCAAGCTTCGCCGTCTGTGTTATTATCTGCTGCATTGATCTTTCCGTAGCGCTGAATACAATTGTAATCCTCGAAAGCGTCGGATCGTTTGTAGCCGACACCGTGAGTGAATCTATGTTGAATCCTCTTCTTCCGAAAAGACTCACGACTCTCGTCAGAACATTGGCCTGGTTGAGCACAAGCACGCTGACTATTTTCTTCTTTAATACCTTATACATTTCCCGTCTCCTCCTAATCAACAATTATTTCATCAACAGTCTTGCCGCCCGGAATCATCGGGAGTACTCTCTCTTCTCTTTCGATACTGCAAACAATCCACGAAGGACCTTTTTCCTTTAAAGCCTCTTTGAACGCAGTTTCAAGCTCTTCCGGCGTCTCAGCCTTAAAACCTTTAGCGCCAAAGCCCTCAGCTACCTTTACGAAATCAGTAGCCCTGTCCGCCTTTGTATTTGAATAGCGTCTGTCATAGAGGAGCGTCTGCCACTGATATACCATACCGAGCGTACGGTTGTCCATAATCACAGTAATAATAGGAAGCTCCTGTGTAACGGCCGTACATGCTTCATTCATATTCATATGGAATGAACCGTCGCCCGTTATATGTATTACCCTGTTTTCAGGAAATGCCATCTGTGCGCCAATCGCCGCTCCGTAACCGAAGCCCATAGTACCGAGTCCGCCGCTAGTTATGAACTTCCTCGGCTTTTTGTGCTCTATAAACTGCGCTGCCCACATCTGATGCTGGCCTACGTCGGTAACGAATATCGTCTCGTCATCCGTATTATCACAGATTACCTTGATTATCTCATGCGGATGGAGCTTGGCATCCTTTACATTGCTTACGAATTCCTTCGCCTTCCACTCGGAAACAGTTTTGTTCCATTCTGTTCTCTTCTTTTCTTCCACGAGCGGAAGCGCCGCGATTAAGAAATCTTTGATATCACATCTCGCCGCACAGTCTACCTTTACATTCTTGTTTATTTCACTTCTGTCTATATCCACCTGCACGATTTTCGCCTTCTGCGCCCACTTTTTCGGATTGAGCGCAACTCTGTCGCTGAATCTGCCGCCAAGCGCTATTACAAGATCGGCCTTGTCTACCGCTCTGTTTGCAGCAACAGTTCCGTGCATTCCTATCATACCGAGATTATGAGGATCATCAAATCTTATAACTCCTGCCGCCATCAGCGTATGTACCGCAGGAATATCGGCTTTTTCTATAAGCTCGCGTACTTCTGCCGCCGCTTCCGATGATACAGCTCCCTGCCCTATGTATACTACAGGTCTTTCTGCGTGATTTATCAGTTTTACTATTGTTTCCACATCATCCGCTTTCGGCTCCGGATTTTTTCTTAAAGGATACGGCGATTTTGAGCTGTACTCTACGAAAGCTTCTGTAACATCCTTTGTTATATCGACAAGAACAGGACCCTTCCTGCCGCTGTTTGCTATGAGAAATGCCTCTCTTAACACTCCCTCAAGGTCATTAACATCATTCACAAAGTAGTTATGCTTCGTTATCGGCAGCGTCACACCCGTAATACAGATCTCCTGAAACGCGTCGCTTCCTATTAAATAATCCTGAACATTTATGGTGATTGCAACCATCGGTACGCTGTCCATAAATGCCGTTGCAAGCCCCGTAACGAGATTCGTCGCTCCCGGACCGCTCGTCGCAAACACTACGCCTGTCTTACCTGTGGCGCGCGCATAACCGTCCGCAGCGTGGGAAGCACCCGCTTCATCAGCCGTTAGTACATGCTTTATCCTATCCTTATATCTATAAAGTTCGTCATAAATGTTTATGGCCGTTCCTCCTGGATATCCAAATATGATATCCACTCCATGATCGAGAAGTACCTCCGTTACGACCTGTGAGCCCTTGACTTTCATAAATAATTCTCCGTTTCTTATGCCTTTCTTTTCTTTTCTTTCATATACCTGTATCTGCCGATAAACAGGTATACAAATATTATATATGCCCTGCTCGAAAAGTCAACCATTCTTTTGTATTTTAAACAAAATGTATAAATATTCTTTGTTATTTGTACACAATTTTTTTCAAATAAAGTATTTATCAAAAACAAAAAATGCGCTAAAATGCACTATAAAAGCAATAAAACCGTTTGACACTGCATTAAATCAGCGGTATTATGATATCTGTATAAGTTTAATTTCAATGGAGGACTAAAGTGAAAAATTATCAGAAGTACAAAGTAGGCTATTTCCCGCCTCCTCCATTCACACCTGAATGGATAAAAAAGGATCACATCGAAAAAGCGCCGAGGTGGTGCAGCGTCGACCTAAGAGACGGCAACCAGGCACTGGTGGTTCCTATGAATCTAGAGGAAAAATTAGCCTTTTTTAAATATCTTGTTAAACTCGGTTTTAAAGAAATCGAGGTTGGTTTCCCCGCTGCATCCGAAACGGAATACACATTCCTGAGAAAGCTCATTGAGGACAATCTGATTCCGGACGATGTTACCGTACAGGTACTCACACAATCCCGCGATCACATCATAGACCGTACATTTGAAGCTCTTAGAGGTGTGAAAAACGCCATCGTGCATCTCTACAATTCGACATCTCTTGCACAGCGCGAGCAGGTTTTCCGCGCCTCACGCGAGGAAATCATCGAAATTGCCGTATCCGGTGCCTCAATGCTCAAAGAATATGCGGAAAAATATCCGGACAGCAATTTTACATTTGAATATTCACCTGAGAGCTTCACAGGCACAGAAATGGATTTTGCGCTTGAAATTTCAAATGCTGTAATGGACATATGGCAGCCGACAGAAGATCACAAAGCTATACTCAATCTGCCTTCAACCGTGCAGATGTCGATGCCGCATGTGTACGCAAACCAGATAGAATATATCTGCAAAAATCTTAAAAACCGCGAAAATATACTCATATCGCTTCACCCTCATAACGACAGAGGTACGGGAGTAGCGGACGCCGAGCTCGGCCTCCTTGCCGGAGCAGACAGAATAGAAGGCACTCTCTTCGGTAACGGTGAACGCACAGGCAATGTAGATATTGTGACGCTGGCCCTCAATATGTACTGTCACGGTGTAGATCCGCAGCTCGATTTTTCCAATATGCCAGAGGTGGTAGACGCTTACGAAACTTTCACATCAATGAGCGTCGGACCAAGACATCCTTACAGCGGCGAACTTGTATTTGCAGCCTTCTCCGGCTCGCATCAGGACGCTATAGCCAAGGGTATGAACTATAGAAAGGAAAACGACGAAAAATTCTGGACTGTACCTTACCTTCCTATCGATCCGCACGATGTCGGCCGCGAATACGACGGCGATGTTATACGCATCAACAGCCAGTCCGGCAAGGGTGGTATCGCCTATATTCTCGAGACGAGATTCGGCTACAAGATCCCTGCCGATATGCGAAGCGAGATAGGATATATGATGAAGGATATTTCCGACAAATCACAGCACGAGCTTTCTTACGAAGAAATTTTTGAAGAATTTAAAAACGAGTATGTCAACTACTTTACGCCTCTCGACATTACGGACGCTTCTTTCAGTCATCTTTCGACGACAAAATCGGAGGACGACGACAGCTTTTCAGTTAAGATGCGAGTCGTTATCGGCGATAAAGTCTACAATCTTCAGGCAGACGGAAACGGCAGACTCGATGCTGTCAGCAACGCACTCAGAAAGACTGGATACCATTTTGATTACAAGTTCATAACATATTCCGAGCACGCTGTAAGCGCGGATTCCAATTCAAAGGCCGCCGCTTACATCTGCATTGCGGACAGCGAAGGCAATAAATACTGGGGAGTGGGAACGCATGCCGATATCGTGCTCGCCTCGGTAAACGCTCTTGTAAGCGCACTCAACCGTATGAACAAAAAACTTCATTTTGTATAGCAATATCGAAAAATACGGATAAGAACAATGTAAACCGAAAGGAGAATTTAAATATGGGAATGACTATGACTCAAAAAATACTTGCATCTCACGCGGGCCTTGAAAGCGTAAGCGCAGGACAGCTCATACGCGCCAAGCTTGACCTCGTGCTTGCAAACGATGTTACCGCCCCTGTTTCTATTAACGAATTTGAAAAAGCAGGCTTTGATAAAGTGTTCGATAAGAGTAAAGTTACTTTTGTCATGGACCATTTTGTTCCGAATAAGGATATAAAATCGGCTGAAATGTGCAAGCAGAGCAGAACTTTTGCCAAAAGGTTTGATCTCGATAACTTCTATGATGTAGGGTCTATGGGCATCGAACACGCTCTGCTCCCCGAAAAAGGCCTTGTAGCTGCCGGCGAAGCAGTAATCGGCGCGGATTCGCACACTTGTACATACGGCGCTCTCGGCGCTTTCTCGACAGGCGTTGGCTCGACAGATCTCGCTGCTGGAATTGCTACAGGTGAAGCTTGGTTTAAAGTACCTGCGGCCATCAAATTCAATCTGACAGGCAAACTCAACCCACCGGCCTGCGGAAAAGACCTTATACTGCACATTATCGGTATGATCGGAGTTGACGGAGCACTCTACAAGTCAATGGAATTTACAGGAGACGGCGTCTCATCACTCACGATGGACGACAGATTTACGATTGCCAATATGGCTATCGAGGCCGGTGCCAAGAACGGTATCTTCCCTGTTGACGCCGTTACCGAAGAGTATATGAAAGATAAAGTTTCAAGACCTTACAGCAAATATGAGGCCGATGAAGACGCCGAGTACGACGCGGTTTATGACATCGATCTTGCAGCAATTAAACCAACCGTAGCTTTCCCTCACCTGCCTGAGAACACAAAGAAAATTGACGAAGTCGGTGATATTCCTATCGACCAGGTGGTAATAGGCTCATGCACCAACGGCAGACTCTCTGATATGGCCGTTGCTGCAAAGATATTAAAAGGAAAGAAAGTGCACAAAGATGTAAGGGCAATTATAATCCCCGCTACACAGAAAATTTACAAGGAATGTATTGAACTCGGGTATCTCGAAACATTTATCGACGCCGGCTGCGTTGTTTCCACGCCTACATGCGGACCATGCCTCGGAGGATATATGGGCATTCTCGCTGCGGGTGAAAGATGTGTAGCCACAACAAACAGAAACTTCGTCGGCAGAATGGGCCACGGCGATTCAGAAGTTTATCTCGCAAGCCCTGCTGTTGCCGCAGCTTCAGCAGTTCTCGGCAAAATTGCCGGTCCTGACGCGCTGTAAGCATAAGGTAAGTCAGCCGCAAAACCTCAGAGGATTATAGGAAAGGAACAGATAATTATGGATGCAAAAGGAAGAGTATATAAATTTGGAGACAACATTGACACCGATGTCATCATCCCTGCGAGATACCTCAATACTCAGGATATGAATGAGCTCGCAACACATTGTATGGAATATGCCGATCCTGATTTCGCAACTAAAGTAAATACCGGCGATATTATGGTCGCAGGCGAAAATTTCGGCTGCGGCAGTTCACGTGAGCACGCGCCCGCTTCGATTAAGGCACTGGGCATCAGCTGCGTCATCGCTTCGTCGTTTGCGCGTATCTTTTACAGAAACTCAATTAACATCGGGCTTCCGATTCTGGAATGTCCCGAAGCCAGCATCGGCATCGACGATGGTGACGATGTAAGCGTGGATTTCAACACCGGCGTTATAACGAACAATACCAAGGGTGAAACATATCAGGCAGCGCCGTTCCCTGATTTTATCAAACAAATCATCGCTTCCGGCGGACTCCTCAACAGCATAAAATAGCAATTACACGTTGCTGATTTGCACAGATGTGCATATGCAGGCACTGCCGACGGTTTATTTGACAGCTTACTTTGCCTGCTCTTGTGTATTCAGCTTATATTATGATATATAAGCCTTTATCTATTTTTTAATTTATATCCGAAATTAAAGGTGAAAAAATGAGTGATAATAATAAAAAATATAATATTGCCGTAATTCCCGGGGATGGTATCGGCCCCGAGGTAATGGATGCAGGGCTTCATGTGCTCACGCGCATTGCCGAAAAATTCGGCTGCGACTTTAAAACTACTAAGGTGCTTGCTGGCGGCGCCGCTATCGATGCGACCGGCAAATGCCTGCCGCAGGAAACCGTCGATATCTGCAAAGCCTCCGATGCTGTGCTTCTCGCCGCTGTCGGCGGTCCCAAATGGAACGACCTTCCGGGTGATGAACGCCCCGAAAAAGCGCTGCTGGAGCTGCGCAAGCTCCTTGGCCTTTACGCAAACCTCCGTCCGGCGATGGTATTCCCGCAGCTTGCGGACGCCTCCCCTCTCAAAGCAGAAATTATCAGCGGCGGGCTTGATATTCTCGTAGTAAGAGAACTCACAGGCGGCATATATTTTGGTAAAAAGGGAACGGAAAAAACAGAATTTGGTCTTGCGGCATACGATGTCGAGCAGTATTCTGAAATGGAAGTAGAAAGAATCGCAAAAACTGCTTTCAGTCTCGCCGAAAAGCGAAACAAAAATGTCATCAGCGTTGACAAGTCAAATGTCCTCGAAAGCTCAAGGCTTTGGCGCAGAGTTGTCGAAGCTGTCGCCCAAGATTATCCTGATATTGCCCTCGACCATATGTATGTGGATAACGCCGCAATGCAGCTTGTGCGAAACCCAAAACAGTTTGACGTACTGCTCACAAGCAACATTTTTGGCGACATACTGTCTGACGAAGCAAGCCAAATTACAGGATCCATCGGCATGCTGCCGTCGGCAAGCCTTGCAGACGGCAATTTCGGTATGTATGAACCTGTGCACGGCTCAGCACCTGATATTGCGGGACGTGACATCGCCAATCCTGTCGCAATGATCCTTTCGATTGCAATGATGCTGAGATACACCTTCGGGCTTTCGCGCGAAGCAGACAGCATCGAAAACGCCGTAAACGAATTTCTCGACAAAGGATACCGCACTCCCGATATCGCCTCCGACGGCTATACCAAAGTAGGAACAAAAGAAACAGGCCTCTTGATTGCTGAATTTATAAAATAGCAGAAAAGGTGCTCTGCATAAATAATAATTATTTTCCGCATACTAATTGCTTAGAACACCCTGTGGATTTTAATTGACAGGGAACGAATGTTCCTATATAATTATACTACAATTATCGAATTACAATGGAGGATTTGCTTATGAAAGATAAAGTACTTGAAATAATGAGAGAAGCAGGCAAACCCGTTTCTGCGGGCGATGTTGTAAAACTTTCAGGAATGGAAAAAGCCGATGTCGACAAAGCTTTTAAAGAGCTCAAAGCAGAGGGTGCTATCGTATCGCCCGTACGCTGCAAATGGGAACCCGCTGACAAATAAACTGCTGCAATATTAGCGCCGCATGATTGCGGGCGCCGAGCTATGCTTATAAGCCGCATAGCCATAATTTATATCTTGCCGCGAATCACTATCGCCGCATTGGTGAAAAACGATAGAGCGCAGGAATGTTTTAACAGATGAAAAAACACAGCCAAGAATTAAATTTGCGGCTGTGTTTTTATATATCAGAATGAAGCTGATATACCTTTGCCGCTTCCGCACTTCTTTGCTGAATTATCTTTATCCGGCATTCTTATGATTTTAATATTTTATGATAACTGCACCTTTTCAAAGTACATTCGGGGAAGCATCATCGCTGTAATCATAAAACAAGCAGCATTCTTACAACACTTTTAGTCCTATAAACACCCAAAGCGCAATAGCTGTAAATACCACAGCAAAGGCAATCCTAAAAAATCTGCGTTCACGCCTGTCGCTTTCAATATATGATTTCCCTGCCTCCCTCTCAATCTCTTTTCCCTTTTCTGCTGTCTTATTGTGCTCTTCCATAATCATACCTCTAAAATCATACCTCTAAATATATAGCAAATATTCCTGCGTGTCTGCCATTTAAGCAAATCAATAATGTGTACTTTATTGGCTCCGTAAAAATATGAATAAGGGTACTTTTCGTAAAAAAGCGTACTTTCTTGTTAATCCGAAAATTATAAGATTTTAAAGTATTTTACCAAAAAAATGCAATATTCTCCTTGCTTTTTTGTCATTTTCGGGTTATTCTATTTATGGTACATACGGGAAGTATATTTACAAGAATGTACACATTTTTGTAAATATACTTCCCGTTTTATCTTTTATTTTGTACTTCCGGTGACAGCAGTTCTTTGTCATATATATCTGCTCTGTACCTGAATGTGGCCAGCGGCATACCGCATTTTTCAGCAGCAGCTGTTCCCGTTATTTCTCCCGCTTTCCACCTGCTGTATATAGCTGTGAAGTTGTCCGGAAGCGGTGTCCTCGGTCTTCCAAATCTGACGCCGCGCGCTTTTGCCGCCGCGATGCCTTCTGCCTGCCGCTTTTTTATGTTCACCCGCTCCGTTTCCGCCACAAATGAAAGTATCTGTAACACCAGATCGCTTATAAAGTTGCCAAGCAGGTCCTTTCCGCGCCTTGTATCGAGCAGCGGCATATCTATAACGACAATGTCTATTGACTTTTGCTTGGTGAGTATGCCCCACTGCACGAGAATTTCCTCATAATTGCGCCCCAGTCTGTCTATGCTCTTAATGTAAAGCGTGTCTCCCTCATGCAGCGCCTGCGTAAGCAGCTTGTATTGTGTACGCTCAAAATCCTTGCCGGACTGCCTGTCGGTAAATATATTCTGCGGCTCAATGCCGAGACTTGCCATTGCGAGGAGCTGCCTGTCCTCGTTCTGATCCTTTGTGCTGACACGAACATAGCCGTAAGTATTTTTCAAATTTAACCCTCCTTTTTGTATATATCTTCACTTATTACAATAACATAAGAATACGCGCACAATACAAAACCGCTGTCAAAAAAATAAAAAGAGCATCGCACTGATGCTCTTTTGCCTCTTCGTTCCGCTTGCTGACTGCACCTATGATTTCTCTTTTTCTATGCGCACATATTTTATCGCAAGCCCCATCGCCTTAAATTTATCCTCATATTCCGTGGTCACACCGGCTGCTTCATCTATCAGTGCCTCCAGGAAATTTGCATCGCAGCTCTGCTTTTCTATATTTCTCCGTACTTCTTCAGCTCTGCCGCTTTCCTTGCTTCCGCTTTCTTTTTTCTCATCTGATATTGCTTTATGCAAGTCATAAGAAAAAGCCGCAGGCGTATACCCGCACTCCGATATCTCTGCAAGCGTAAAAGCAAACAGCGCCTCGTTATCCGTCTTTATCTCTATGAATCCGCCCGGAGCGAGAGCCTGCATATAACTTTTCAGCCTTTCTCTGTATGTAAGGCGGCGTTTCCGGTGCCTGTCTTTCGGCCACGGGTCGCTGAAATTGAGATAAATTCCTGAAAGCTCGCCGCCTGCAAACATTTCGCCAAGATCATTTACAAACTTACATACGATGACAAGGTTTTTTCTGCCTGATTTCTGCGAAAGCGCCTCCGCCTTTTCCATCGCCCGCACGGCCACAGAATCCTGTCCTTCAACAGCCACATAATTTCTGTCCGGATGAAGCTCAGCCTGCCTTGCTGCAAACTGCCCCTTCCCGCAGCCAATTTCCAAATATATAGGATCAGCGTTTCCAAAAAATTCGCTCCACTTGCCGCGCAGTGTTTCAGGTGCGGCCACCTTGTACTCACCAAGCGCCTCTATTTTTTCTTCGAGATTCTTTACTTTTCTCTGCCTCATTGTGCATCCGCCTATTCTTACAATTTTACTTTCTACTCTATAACAATCACAATCGTCTTTCCGTGCTCATACCAATCGTAGAGAAATTTTGCGTGACTCGTGTAGTTTCTCACGCACTTGTGCGAGAGCGGCACCGTTCCTATAGAATTTGAAAACTCACGGATGCCTGGATCAACGCGCACACCGTCATCGGTGTATTCATAAGGCACGGCTACCCCGTGAACATATGCACCCGCTGTAAATCTTATAGCATAAGGCGCATAGCCCTCAATATCATTGGTACCGTCTTTCAAATAATAAAATCTCGGTTTTTTCTCTATCGCATAATAATATCCGAGCGGCGTCGGCTGATGATACTTGCCTGATTTTCCTGTTGTCGCCAGACTGTAGGATACTATCTTCCATTCGGCTCTGCCGCCGGGAAACGCCGCCGGCATAGCGCCTTCGTTAAGTCCGTCGGCTGCACATTCCATTACATCTACATTTACCATTTGTGAAATGTCTATCTTATTGTCGCTGCTGCCACCATTTTCTGACAGGCTGTTCTTTTGCACATCACCAGAAGTCTCGCTCTGAGCCGCGTCTGTCTTATCTAAGTCACCGCCGAGCGAATCAACGCTCTCTGCACTTTCTTTATAAAACCCCGTAATATTTGCACTGCTTACAGGCTCTATATCAAGCTCCGGCACTCTTTCAAAGGCCGCGATATTCTGATTGGCTCTGTCCACAACTATTATCTTATCGAGCGCAGTGAGCGGGTCGTCTGTAGAAACATAATGCTGAGGCACGAAATACGACTGTCCGCCGTCTTCACCGACAATTTTAACTTCTGCAAAATTCTCATTTTCGCTTACAACCGCTACCAGCGTACCATCCGCAATATAACGAAAGTCACCGCTTCCGGAGCTGTCAAAATATCCGGGTGCGCTCGCCGATCTTAAACCGCCGAAATCATCCGCTGATTTCCCGTTTCTATAAGGAGCCTCCCCGTTTCTGTTCTTGTAATTATCAATATATGCCACCGTTCCGCTCTCAAAAGCCTTCCGCGCCGGTTCTATCGACTTTACCATTTCCTCAAATTCAAATTTTCTCGTTTCTCCATTAACCTCATATTCATATGGTGCTTCAACAAGATACTTTGTATATTTCAAATCAAATTCAAATACCGGCACGCGCGGCGTTACTTCAGGCGCTGCGCCCTCGCCGTCAAGATCCGAGACTCCGCCGTTGGCAGCCTGAACACTTTCCGACCCGCCTGGCCTTATATCAAAACTTTCAAGTATTATAAGCGCAAGCACCATAACAGAGAGCACGAGCGCCGTTATGACAAGTTTTCCGTTTCTCATCTAAAAAATCCTTTTATACTTATTAAGATATTTCATAAGAGGATAGCCTATCGCATAACATGCTACAACTTCGCCCAGCGCAACATAAAGCATCTGCACTATGAGCGGCAGCGGCACCTCATATACATAATACAGCATTGCGCCGACAATTATTCCATTTGATATTACAGGTGCAAGCGGCACAAGAAGCGGCTTCTTTCTTAAAAGATACGAGCCAATTGCGCCTATGAGCGACGCTGCGCTTCCGAATATCAAATCCGCAAGCCCGTACGGACTCATAATATTCGCTGCTATACAGCCTACAAACAGTCTTGGCACAGCCGCAGGCGTAAAAAAAGGAAGCACGGTAAGCGCTTCCGATATTCTTACTTGCACAGCGCCGTAGCTTATCGGAGCCAAAACAATCGTAAGCAAGGCATAAATTGCCGCGATAACAGCCGCCTCTGCCAAATACTTCGTTTTCATATAAAATACCTTTCACATATAATTATTCCGATAAAGGCTAAAGTTAATACCATAAAAACGAAATCTCCCGCACGCATTTTCATCGCGTTCATTCGCGTCCTGTTATCGCCGCCGTGATAACACCTCGCTTCCATAGCCATAGCCAGCTCCTGCGCTATGCGAAAGGCCGATATAAACAGCGGCACAAGTATCGGAATCAGGCTTTTGGCTCTATGGAATATGTTTCCGCTTTCAAAATCCGCTCCCCTCGCCTGCTGAGCTTTCATTATCTTGTCCGTTTCTTCGAGAAGAGTCGGTATAAATCTGAGCGCTATAGTCATCATCATCGCCAGCTCGTGCGCCGGCACTTTTATCACCTTAAGCGGCTTAAGCAGGCTCTCTATTCCGTCCGTCAAACTTATCGGCTTAGTAGTAAGCGTCAGCAGCGACGAGCCTATTATGAGAAGTACGAGCCGCACAGCCATAAACACAGCCGTGCGCAGTCCCTCCTTAGTGATCGTCAGTCCCCAGAACAGCGATATAAGCGTTTCTCCCGGTATCATAAACAGATTTATGATAAATGTAAATATTATTATAAAAAATATCGGTTTGAGCCCGCGCATTATAAAGGAAAGCGGTACTCTGCTCACAGCTGTCACGATAAAGATAACAGCCGCCGAAGTTGCAAGTCCTATAAAACCGTCAGCGATAAAAAGTGCTGCTATATATGCTATTGTCGTTATTATCTTAATCCTCGGATCCAGCCTGTGTATAAGCGAATCACCGGGATAGTACTGACCGAGTGTTATGTCCCTGATCATCCCTTTTCTCCTAAGAACCTCTGTATTTCGCGGCAGGCCGCGTCTATATCCATTATATCCGCCTTGATGTCAGCATTTCTTTCATTTAGCCTGTGCATAAGATAAGAAACGGGCGGCAGCGAAAGCCCTATATCCGTAAGGCGCTTTTCATCCGAAAATACCTCTTTAGGTGTGCCCGCAAGTGCCACATGACCTTTATCCATAACAATTACCCTATCGCACAGACGCGCTATGTCCGCCATATTGTGCGATACAAGAATCGTTATATTCCCTTCGTGCTCGTGTATTTCCTCCGCCATATCGAGAATATCTCTGTGAGCTTTGGGGTCGAGACCCGCTGTCGGCTCATCGAGTATCAAAACTTCAGGCTTCATAGCCACCACGCCTGCAATCGCTACGCGCCTTTTTTGGCCGCCTGAAAGCTCAAATGGGGATTTGTCCTTCAATTCGTCATAACTAAGCCCTACGAGGCCGAGAGCCTCTTTTACGCGCATCTCCGTTTCTTCTTCCGTAAGCCCGAGATTTTTCGGCCCGAAAGCCACGTCACGCGCTACTGTTTCCTCAAAGAGCTGATACTCGGGATATTGAAAAACAAGTCCGATTTTTCGCCTTATATCTCTGAGCTTGCAGGCCGGATCTGTGATATCCGTACCGCCGACAATGATGCTTCCTGATTTTGGTTTAAGAAGCCCGTTCAGATGCTGGAGCAGTGTAGACTTGCCCGAACCGGTATGCCCTATTATGCCCACAAATTCTCCATCGTTTATTTCAAAGCTTACATTATCGAGCGCTGTCGTTTCGTGCGGCAGTCCCTCGCTGTATATATGAGTAATGTTTTTTACGATAATACCCATTCAATTAATTCCTCTGTCGATATTATATTCTGCGGTACATCTATTCCGTTTTTTCTGAGCCTGTCAGCCAAATTAACCGCAAGCGGCACATCTAAATTGATTTCTCTGATTTTATCGGATTCCTTAAATATCTCCTGCGGCGTACCGTCCGCAAGTATTACGCCTCTGTCCATTATTATGACCCTGTCAGCCGAAGCCGCCTCCTCCATAAAATGCGTAATGAGCACTACCGTAATACCTTCTTTGTTGAGATCTTTTATTATATTCATAACATCGCGCCTGCCCGAAGGATCGAGCATAGCCGTCGGTTCGTCGAATACTATGCACTCAGGCTTCATCGCTATCGCCCCCGCTATCGCGATTCGCTGCTTTTGCCCGCCTGAAAGCAGGTGCGGCGCTTTTTTTCTATGCTCGTACATTCCCACGGCTTTGAGAGCCTCATCTACGCGCAGCCTTATTTCTTCCGGTGCAATACCCATATTTTCAGGGCCGAATGCTACATCGTCTTCCACTATCGTAGATACAAGCTGATTGTCTGGATTTTGAAACACCATTCCGACTGTCTGGCGCACTTCCCAAATTTGCGACTCATCGCACGTATCAATGCCGTTTACATAGACAGTACCCGACGTTGGCAGCAGAAGTCCGTTTATATTTTTAGCGAGCGTCGATTTGCCGGAGCCGTTTCTGCCTATTATCGCGGTAAAGCTGCCGCGCTCTATTTCAAGCGAAACATCATCAACCGCCCGGACATTCTCCCCGTCCTCATACTGCGCATATTCAAATATTAGATTTTCTATTTTTAAAATACTGTCGTTCATATATCTCCGTCGTTATCAATGCGATTTACTTACTGTTCGGCCATATCCTTTTCTGCTTTACTGCTGGCTGTTTTCCTGCTGGTACAGCCTCTTACCGGCTTCCTCAACTATATATCTGCAGGTATCATAATATATCTTGCCTGAATCTGCATCCCTTAAGTCCAATTCATAATCTATGCTTGCCAGGTAATTGAAAAACTCATTTACCGCGTAAGCCGTCACCGAATTCGGATTTGCCTGCGCAAGTACGGTATATGCATTTTGTGCATCGCTGCTGAAAAGATGCGTCTCGCTGTCAAAGATAATTCTCTCCGGCGAGCCTATCAGCATATAGTTTATGTAGTACTCATATCTCCATACTATTTCCGGCTTCATATACTCGTACTCGGCGCTCGTAAGAGTTTCCCTATGCTGGTTTACAGCATTTTCCACACTAAGCGCTCTTTCCATAACCTCGCTCCAAAATGCTGCCTCTTCTCCTTCCCCTTCATTTCCTTTAAATTCGGGAAGCGGATTCTCAAGTTCATTAAGCTCTATTGCCAGCATATCGTTCATCGCCTCGCTCAGATATACGCCATAATCGTCTACAAGTTTTGCAAATTTTTCCACTTCTTCACCTGCGACAATCTTTGCCCTGTTGATATAAAGATAAAACATATAATCAGCATCCTCTTTTTCAAGTTTGCTTATATTCGCGGCTATGTATTCTTCCGCTTCTGCTAATATCTCCTGCAGTGCTTCATCTGTCTCTGCTTCCTGTGATATTATATCTATATAATCTTTCATAATTTCCTCGCTGTCAGTACAGGCAAAGAGCCCAGTGCAGGCAAGGATGGCAAGTGCCGCAATCATTATCAGTCTAAATTTCTTCATCCTGAAGTTCCTTTCATAACTGCGTATGAAAAGCAGCTTTATGAGCTGCTTTTCGTATTACTTTTCTTTTAAAACCTTTTCTCTCATAGCAACGAGCTCATCGAGCGGAAGCTGTCCCGGCGACATCGAATCTCTGCCTTGGCAGTAGGAAAGACACGAGCCGAAGAATTTATCTGTTCTCCGCGTCTCTGTTCCCGCCTCACCCATAGCAATTAAAATAAAAGGTGATGTTGTATTTTCGTAATCGAGAAGCATCTTGCCCGCTTCGAGAACTCTTTCGGTATCCTTATAATTCTGCGAAAGTACAGCGAGCTTCGCGATATCTGCTCTTCCGTGTATCATATCTATAATGTCCACCATTTCCACGGCATTCGGCGTACCGCCGTAAATGTGATGCGAGCCTATCGATACGACGCCCTTTTCCTTTGCATGTTCAATAGCTGCCATATAATTCTTCTTGCCCGAATAATATTCGATATCTATAATATCTATGAGTCCACTGTCTATTGCTCTGTTTATAAGCGTGAAATAATATTCTCTGTCAAAAGACTTATTACCTCCCTCATCTGCCGTTCTCACAACAAACATCAGTACCTTATCTTCGCCTATAATTTCGCGTATTTTTGGCAGAAGCGCAAATACAGCTTCCTCATCATGCGCGTCCTCATAAAAATCAACACGCCACTCTATAATATCGCAAGGCTGATCCTTTACATATTCCATTTCATCGAGTATCGCATCAATGCTGGCGCCCGTCACCGGATAGCATATCTTTACGATGCCATCGCCAAGCTTTATTCCTTTAATGTCTATTACCTTAAACTCTTTCATCTATATAACACCTCCCTGAAATTAGTCGAAATTAAACTTTATATTTTAGTATATCACAAAAGTGCTGTTTGGTAAACAAAAAGACCGTCAAATACCAAAAAAACGCAGGCTTTCCGCTTGCGTTTGCTTTCAAAACAAGTTGTATATCATTCCTAATCTTCAACTTCGCTTGAAGATTTTTCAATTTCATTGCCAAAAAAAATACTATCGAGCGGCACTCCAAATACTTTTGCTATTGCAGCGGCAGGCGACACCTTAACACTGCCGAAATTCTGTTCCCAAGCATTATACGTTTGCAGCGATACTCCCAGTCGCTTTGCTGTCTCTTCCTGAGTCCAATCTTTTCTCGCTCTCAATTCTCTCAAAGTATATTTTTCCGGCATATTATTGTCCTCCTGTTCCACTTATAATAATACTTGATTTGTTTTCAAGTGTCAATCACAACTTAAAAATTTATGTTTATTTTTAGTAATTTTTATATTGTTCTTGATATTATTTCAAGTTTGCATATAATATAATTAGGAGATAAAGGAGGAACATTTATGAATTTTTCAAATAATCTGCGATTTTTGCGAAAGTCACACGGATATTCGCAAGAATTCATAGCCGAAAAACTGGGCTATAAATCTTTTACTACTGTACAAAAATGGGAGAGCGGTGTTTCCGAACCATCCGTTGAAAAACTGAAACAGCTCGCAGACCTATTTGATGTAACAATGGACGAGTTTTTATATACAGATTTCGAGGCGAACAAACTTCCCCGCGAAGTGGGCAAGCTGCTCGATGATAAAGAAGAAGCTCTTTTGTCTATATGCCGTAGACTGCGTGATCAAAACAAGGAAAAGGTCTATGAATACGCCGCACTGCTCCTCCGCGACGAGCATAACAGTTAAGACAATGACAAAATAAAGTACAGTACAGCGGCGCATCCGTATAAATTGAGCGCATTTAAACTATACAAATCTGACGGATACGCTTTATATGTGCATTCATGCATCGCTGTGATTTTAGTAAAGTTTGCAGCAAAAAGAGCCTTTGCGAATTCCGCATCGGCTCTTTTTTAATGTGATAATTTAAAACCTAAACCAGCTCAAGGAAAACTACCTCTGCTGCGTCTCCCCTTCTCGGTCCCAGCTTGAGTATTCTCGTATATCCACCGTTTCTCTCAGCATACTTAGGAGCAATTACATCGAAAAGCTTTGCTACAACATCCTCGTCGTAAACATATGCCAGCACCTGTCTTCTTGCGTGAAGATCACCGCGCTTTGCAAGTGTGATTAACTTTTCTGCTTCTCTTCTTGCTTCCTTAGCTCTGCAGTCAGTTGTCGAAATTCTCTCTTCTCTGAAAAGATCCGTTACGAGATTTCTCAGCATTGCTTTTCTGTGAGCTGTGGGTCTTCCTAATTTTCTATAACCCGGCATATCTATTCTCCCTTCTTCAAAGTGTCTATTCGTCACTCGGTCTGAGTGAAAGACCGAGCTCTTCCAGCTTGTGTTTTACTTCATCCAGCGATTTCTTACCAAGATTTCGTACTTTCATCATATCCTCTTCCGAACGATGAGTAAGCTCTTCTACCGTATTGATAGCGGCTCTCTTGAGGCAGTTAAACGAACGAACGGAAAGCTCAAGCTCTTCGATAGTCATCTCAAGCGCTTTTTCTTTCTGATCCTCTTCCTTCTCTACCATAATTTCCATACTTTCAGTGCTGTCCGTAAGTCCTATAAACAGGGCAAGGTGCTCCTGCATTATCTTAGCTCCGATGGAGACGCCCTCGTCAGGCGCAATAGAACCGTCTGTCCAGATTTCAAGTATGAGCTTATCATAGTCGGTTACCTGTCCTACTCTCGTATTCTCAACGGTAAAGTTTACCTTTCTTACCGGTGTGAATATCGAGTCTACAGGTATTATCGCAATCGGAGTATTCTCGTCCTTGTTCTGCTCCGCAGGAACATATCCTCTTCCTCTTGCGAGATTGATTTCCATTACCAGCGTCGCGTTCTCTTCGAGCGTAGCTATATGCAGCTCCGGATTGAATATCTCCATATCCGCATCACCGATAATATCGGCAGCCGTTACTTCTTTCGGTCCCACGGCGTTGATAATAACCCTCTTGGTGTTCTCTCCGTTTAATCTTACAGCGAGCTTCTTAAGATTTAATATTATTTCAGTTACATCTTCTTTAACTCCTGGAATTGTTGAAAACTCGTGAAGTATTCCGTCGATCTTTACCGAAGTTACGGCAGCTCCCGGAAGCGATGAGAGCAGTATTCTTCTCAGGCTGTTTCCGAGCGTCGTTCCGTAGCCTCTCTCCAGCGGCTCCACTACGAATTTGCCGTAGTTTGGTTCCTCCGGTGAATATATACATTCAATTGTTGGTTTTTCGATCTCAATCATGAAAAAAACCTCCTTTTTATTCCAAGATACAGCTTATTTATAAGGCTATATTACTTGGAGTACAATTCGACGATTAAGTGCTCTGCAACCGGCGTATCGATTTCCGATCTCGTCGGGAGGCTCACTACCTTACCTTCTAACTTTTCAACATCAACTGTAAGCCACGAAGGAACAGTGATTGACATTTCCTTAACTTCCTTGAATTTAGGTGAATTAGTGCTCTTTTCCTTTACCTTGATTACATCTCCGGCCTTTACTTCGTATGAAGGGATGTTTACCTTCTTGCCGTTTACGGTAAAGTGATTATGTGTTACGAGCTGTCTTGCTTCCTTTCTCGAGGATGCAAATCCGAGTCTGAAGACTACATTGTCAAGTCTCGATTCGAGAAGTATCAGGAGGTTTTCACCTGTGATACCCTTCTTTCTCGAAGCCTTGTCGAACAGGTTTCTGAACTGAGTCTCCTGCATTCCGTAAAATCTCTTAGTCTTCTGCTTCTCTCTGAGCTGAGTACCATAGTCAGACATCTTATTTCTGCTCTGACCATGCTGTCCAGGAGCGTAATTTCTTCTTTCAATAGCGCACTTAGGGCTGTAACATCTCTCGCCTTTTAAGAAAAGCTTCTGACCTTCTCTTCTGCACAATCTGCAGTTTGCTTCTGTATATCTTGCCATTTTAAATTACTCCTCCTTTCAATTAAACTCTTCTTCTCTTCGGCGGTCTGCATCCGTTATGAGGAATTGGTGTTATATCTTTAATCAAAGTTATTTCAAGGCCTGCTGCCTGAAGCGCTCTTATAGCCGCTTCTCTTCCGGAACCCGGTCCCTTTACATAAACTTCAACCGTCTTGAGTCCGTGTTCCATAGCGGCTTTTGCAGCCTCTTCTGCCGCCATCTGGGCAGCAAACGGAGTAGACTTTCTTGATCCTTTAAATCCGAGAGCGCCTGCGCTTGACCACGACAGCGCGTTTCCGGAAAGATCTGTGAGTGTTACAAGAGTATTGTTAAAGGAGGACTGGATATGCGCCTGGCCTTTTTCGATATTCTTGCGTTCTCTTCTCTTTTTTCTCACTGTTTTCTTTACAGTTTTAGCCATTGTGCTCTCCCTCCTTTACTTAGTAGCTTTCTTCTTTCTGCTTACAGTCTTCTTCGGACCCTTACGAGTTCTTGCGTTTGTCTTGGTCTTCTGACCTCTAACAGGAAGTCCTCTTCTGTGTCTGATTCCTCTGTAGCAGCCTATTTCCATAAGTCTCTTGATGTTGAGCGAAACTTCACGTCTGAGATCTCCCTCAACTACGTATTCCTGGTCGATGATCTTTCTGATACGACCGGCTTCGTCTTCTGTCAGATCCTTGACTCTTACGTCAGGATTCACCTGTGCCTTTTCCAAAATATCATTGGCGCTTTTTCTGCCAATGCCATAGATATAAGTAAGACCTATTTCTACTCTTTTTTCTCTTGGTAAGTCTACACCGGCTATTCTAGCCATACTATCCTCCTTCTCCTATCTTCCGTCACGCAACTTGGCGTAATATAGACAGGGCATTCAATTTAACTATAATTAACTTTAATAATTAACCTTAAAATTTTGACTTATCAGCCTTGCTTCTGCTTGTGCTTAGGGTTTTCGCAGATTACCATAACTTTACCGTTTCTCTTGATAATCTTGCACTTTTCGCAGATAGGCTTTACCGATGCTCTAACTTTCATCGCTTATTCCTCCTCTACTTATCTCTCCATGTGATTCTCCCGCGCGTAAGGTCGTACGGTGAAAGTTCGACCTTTACTTTATCTCCCGGAAGAATTCTTATGAAGTTCATTCTTATTTTTCCCGAAATGTGCGCGAGTACCTCGTAACCATTCTCAAGCTTAACCTTGAACATCGCGTTAGGCTGAGCGTCCACAACAGTTCCCAGTACCTCGATGACGTCTTTCTTCGCCATAAATACATCTCCTTCTTATTCAAACAACGTAAGCAGCTCCGGCTCACCATCAGTGATAACAACAGTATTTTCGTAGTGTGCCGACAGCTTTCCGTCAACCGTCACCACAGTCCAGTCATTTAAAAGTACATCCACATCATAACTGCCCTGCGTGATCATCGGCTCTATGGCAAACACCATACCCGCTGCCAGCCTCGGTCCTCTGCCCGGCTTTCCGTAATTCGGAATCTGCGGATCCTCGTGCATCTCTTTTCCGACGCCGTGTCCCACAAAATCCCTTATCACGCCGTATCCTTCTCCTTCAGCTGAAACCTGGATCGCATGCGAGATATCCGAAAGTCGATATCCCACCTTGCAGAATTTCAAGCCTTCAAAGAAGCTCGCTTCTGTTGCCTTAATCAGGCGTCTTGCCTCTGCGCTTATATTCCCGACTCCGTATGTCCGCGCCGCATCGCTCACATAGCCTTTGTATGTTGAGCCAACATCGACGCTGACAATGTCTCCCTCACGAAGTATCCGCTCCTTTGAAGGTATGCCGTGCACAACTTCTTCGTTTACGGATACGCACGCAGATGCCGGAAAACCTCCGTAGCCTTTAAATGTCGGAATCATCTTATTCTTAAGAATTGTGCTTTCCACAAATTCGTTTATATCCATAGTGGATATTCCCGGCTTTATGAAATTTTCAAGCTCCTTAAGAATATATCCCGTCACCTTTCCGGATTCGCGCATCAAACTTATTTCGTCCTGTGATTTAATAATAATCATCCTGCTACCCCAACACGCTTACGATGTCAGCAAACACATTATCAAGACCCGTAGCGCCGTCGATGTGTGCGATCACACCCGCCTTCTCATAGTAATCTATGAGCGGCATCGTCTGTGCCTCGTACACTTCAATTCTGTTAGCTACTGTTTCTTCGGTATCGTCCGCTCTCTGATAGAGCTCTCCGCCGCAGATATCGCATACGCCTTCCTTTTTAGGCGGCATATTTACGATATGGTAGCTGGCTCCGCAGGATCTGCAAACGCGCCTCCCTATGAGTCTTGTGATGAGTTCCTCTTTCTCCACGGCGATGTCGAGCACGTGCTCCACCTTTCTGCCGCAGCCAGCGAGGAATTCATCCAGTTTTTCTGCCTGATATACGGTTCTCGGGAAACCGTCGAGAAGGAATCCTTCTTTGCAGTCATCTTCGAGAAGTCTTGCGCAGGCAATTTCTACAACCAGATCATCGGGAACAAGCTCGCCCTTGTTCATATATTCCTGAGCTTTCTTGCCGAGCTCCGTTCCCTTCTTGATGTTTTCTCTGAAGATATCCCCGGTTGAGATATGAGGGATACTATACTTTTCTACTATCTTTACCGCCTGAGTGCCTTTGCCGGCTCCCGGAGGTCCCAGTAAAATTAAATTCATATCTTCATCTCCTTTTTGCAGCCCTGCTACTTTAAGAAACCTTCATAATTTCTCATGAGCATCTGGTTTTCAAGCTGTTTCATCGAGTCGAGCGCAACACCTACAACGATCAGAAGCGAAGTGCCTCCGAAGCTGAAGTCAAGCGCCGTAAACTGTCCTATTATCGTAGGCATTACAGCTATTACCGCAAGGAATATCGCGCCTACAAACGCAATTCTTGTCATTACCTTTGTCAGATATTCAGCCGTCGGTCTTCCCGGTCTTATTCCCGGAATAAAGCCGCCGTTGTTCTTCATATTGTTCGCAATCTCAACAGGATTGAAAGTAATCGCTGTATAGAAATATGTGAAGAATATGATGAGCGCTACATTGAGCACCGTATATATCGTCACTCCCCAGGCATTGCCGTACGGTGAAAGCCACGTCGTCACCCAATTCGAAAATGCCGAATTAGGCCAGAAATACGTGAGCGTGAGCGGGAACTGCAAAAGCGAGAGCGAGAAGATTACAGGGATAACTCCTGCCTGGTTTACCTTCATCGGAATGTGCGTCGACTGACCGCCGTACATCTTTCTTCCGACTACTCTCTTTGCATACTGCACCGGAATTCTCCTTGTTCCCTGCTGTATTTCAATGATTCCTATAATTACCACAAGCGCAAATACGAGGAAAAGTATTACTGTAACGATTCCCACATCTCCCGTTCTCATCTGCAGATAAGTGCTGTGAACAGCCGACGGAAGTCTGGAAATGATGCCTCCGAAAATCAGAAGCGATATACCGTTTCCGATACCGCGCTCGTTTATCTGCTCGCCCAGCCACATGAGGAATGCAGTACCAGCCGACAATGTGAGTACAATTACTACCACATCAAACGCGCCCCTGCTTATAAGCGCTCTTCTGAACAAGCCCACAGTAAGTCCAACAGACTGCACAAGTGCCAGCACTACTGTGAGATAACGCGTGTACTGTGCAATCTTCTTTCTTCCTTCCGTTCCTTCTTTTGAGAGCCTCTCAAGCGCAGGAATGGCTATCGTAAGAAGCTGTAATATGATGGATGCCGTAATGTACGGAGTGATGCCGAGAGCAAATATCGTAAAGTTGCTGAACGCACCGCCCGAGAACAAGTCAAACAAAGCAAACAAGCCTGTGCCGCCGCTGAAAACATCGGCAAGGATAGCTCTGTCCATACCCGGTACCGGGATGTTAGAGCCGATTCTGAATATTACGAGCATCAGAATCGTGAAGATGAGCTTCTTTCTGATATCCGGGATTTTCAGAGCTTGAGCCATTGTTTTAAGCATACCCATATTAAATCACCTCTGCCTTTCCTCCGGCAGCCTCAATTTTTTCGATCGCCGTCTTGCTGAACTTATGAGCTTTAACCTCTACACTCTTTTCAAGCTTGCCGTTTCCAAGGATCTTAATACCGTCCTTAGCCTTCTTAACAATACCTGCTTCCTTGAGTAACTCAGGAGTTACAACAGTGCCGGCCTCAAATCTGTTCAGATCGTCAACATTTATCACAGTGTATTCTGTTCCCCAGATGTTTGTAAAACCTCTCTTAGGGAGTCTTCTGTAAAGCGGCATCTGGCCGCCTTCAAATCCAAGACGAACGCCGCCGCCCGATCTTGAATTCTGTCCGTTCATACCTCTGCCGGCAGTCTTGCCCTGGCCGGTAGCAGTACCTCTGCCCTTTCTTTTAGGAGCTTTGGTTGAACCTTCTGCTGCTCTTAATTCATGCAGTTTCATATCTTTTGCACCTCCGTTCCTATAATTCTTCTACAGTAACAAGATGCGCTACTTTTGTAACCGCTCCGCGAGCCTGTGGGCAGTCAGCCAGCTCTACTGACTGGTGCATCTTCTTAAGTCCAAGCGCTTCTACAACCTTTTTCTGCTTAGGGGAAGCGCCTATTGTGCTTTTTGTAAGTGTTACTTTTATCATCTTTGCCATTTAAGCGTCCTCCTTATCCTAAGATTTCTTCCGCAGTTTTTCCTCTGAGCTTAGCTACCTTTTCAACTGTCGTAAGGTCTCTTAAGCCTTCAAGTGTTGCGTATGCCATATTGGCAGTATTATTAGAGCCTATTGACTTCGCTCTTACATCCTTGATACCTGCAGCTTCGAGAACTGTACGCACCGATGAGCCTGCGATTACTCCAGTACCAGGTGCAGCCGGCATGAGAAGCACGCGGCCTGCGCCGAATACGCCGAGGTTTCTGTGCGGTATAGTAGTTCCCACCATAGGAACTTCGATTAAATTCTTCTTTGCATCTTCTGTAGCTTTTCTTACAGCTTCAGGAATTTCCTGAGCTTTACCGAGTCCGCAGCCGACAACGCCTTCGCCGTTTCCTACTACTACAGTAACGGAAAATCTCATGTTTCTTCCGCCCTTAACAGTCTTGGCAACACGTCTGATGCTTACGATCGTTTCCTTCAAGTCAAGCTTGGATGCATCTATCTGATTCTGTCGCATTCCTTTTCCCTCCTGTTAGAATTTCAGTCCGGCGGATCTTGCGCCGTCAGCAAGTTCTTTTACTCTTCCGTGATATAAGAATCCGCCTCTGTCGAAGCAAACCGTCTCGATTCCCTTTTCAAGAGCTCTCTTTCCTATTGCTTCGCCCACTTTCTTGGCAGCTTCCTTGTTGCCGCCGTAAGCGATTTCGGACTTGAGTTCTTTGTCGAGCGATGATGCGGAAGCTAATGTAACTCCATTTACATCGTCAATAATCTGCACCGAAATGTTCTTATTGCTTCTGTAAACACAAAGCCTAGGTCTTTCAGGAGTTCCATATACATTTTTTCTAACTCTTTCATGTCTCTTGACACGTCTATCATTTCTGCTTTCAATAGCCATAATGTTTTTACTCCTTTCCTATTATTTAGCTCCGGCCTTGCCTTCTTTTCTGCGGATAACTTCGTTTTCGTATCTGATACCCTTGCCCTTGTACGGTTCAGGCTCTCTCCACTTTCTGATGTTGGCCGCATAATTGCCGACATATGCCTTATCAATTCCTTTTACCACGATATCGTTCGCAGAAGGACACTCTGTTGTGATGCCTTCAGGATCTTCCATAATAACCTGATGCGAATATCCGAGGTTCATCACGAGGTTTTTGCCCTGCTTTTCACATCTGTAACCTACACCTACGAGCTGGAGTTTCTTTTCAAAACCTGTTGTAACTCCGACTACCATGTTGTTTATAAGTGTTCTTGCAAGACCGTGCTGCGATCTGTGCGTCTTATCGTCGCTGTCTCTCGTTACAGTGAGAGTATCGCCGTTAATTTCTACTTTTATAAGTTTGCTGATCTGCTCCTGCAGTTCGCCTTTAGGTCCTTTTACAGTAACAACATTGTTACCGTCTACCTTGACCTCAACGCCGGCAGGGAGAGCAACAGGTAATCTACCTATTCTTGACATTTTCTTTTCCTCCTACCAAACGTAACAAATTACTTCTCCGCCTACTCCGAGCTTTCTCGCTTCCTTGTCGCTTATAACTCCCTTTGAAGTCGAGATGATAGCGACTCCGAGGCCTCCGAGTACCTTAGGTACATCCTCTGCCTTTGCGTAAACCTTGAGTCCCGGCTTTGAAATCTTCTTAATACCGCTTATTACTCTTTCTTTTCCTGCTCCGTACTTCATCTCTATTCTGATAGTACCCTGCTTGTTGTCGTCTATAACGTCAAATCCCTTAATGTAGCCCTCGTCAGCGAGTATTTCCGCTATCGACTTCTTCATCTTTGAAGCCGGTACGTCTACGGTGTCGTGACCTACAGTATTGGCATTTCTGATTCTCGTTAGCATATCTGCTATAGGATCTGTCATTGTCATTACTTTATTTCTCCTTCCTTACGCGGTTTCGTCGCACCAAGCCTCAATTCGTTCGAAACACAGCCCGCTGTGCTTCTCACACTTTCGGCTGGTGCTCCTCTTCCCCACAAAGCTTACGTTTTGCGGGGGCCCCGAATCGCTTCGCGATTCCGATGCAACGACCTTCGCAAATTAACTTATACTTTTACCAGCTTGCTTTCTTTACGCCCGGAATTTCACCCTTGTAAGCAAGCTCTCTGAAGCAGATTCTGCAAATTCCGTACTTGCGGAGTACCGAATGCGGTCTGCCGCAGATTCTGCATCTTGTATACGCTCTTGTCGAGTACTTAGGCTTTCTCGCCTGCTTTACTTTGAGAGATGTCTTAGCCATAATTCCCTCCTATTTCTCAAACGGCATTCCGAGAAGTGCGAGGAGCTCCATAGCCTCTTCGTCGCTTTTTGCCGTTGTTGTGAATACAATGTTCATACCCTTAATCTTATCAACCTGATCGTAGTTGATTTCCGGGAATATGAGCTGTTCCTTGATACCCAGTGAGTAATTTCCGCGTCCGTCAAACGAATTTCTGGAAACGCCCTTAAAGTCTCTTACTCTCGGAAGAGCGATATTGAAGAATTTGTCGATAAATTCATACATATTATCTCCGCGGAGCGTAACTTTGGCGCCGACAGGCATTCCCTGTCTCACCTTAAAGTTGGCGATGGACTTCTTAGCCTTTGTAACAACAGGTCTCTGTCCCGTGATGATGGCAAGCTCTTCCACAGCTCCTTCCATGAGCTTGGCGTTGTCCTTTGCTTCGCCTAGTCCCATATTTATCGTTACCTTCTCAAGCTTTGGAACTTCCATTACATTTTTGTAATTGAACTTTTCCGTCAAAGCCGGGAATACGCTTGTTTTATAAGTTTCTCTTAATCTTGCTGTCAAAATCGTCTCCTCCTTTCTTAGTCTATTACCGCGCCTGTCTTCTTGGATATTCTGACTTTCTTGCCGTTTTCAATCTTATATCCGATTCTTACAGGAGCATCTGCTTTTTTATCGTAGTACATTACGTTAGATACATCGATAGGACCTTCGATGTGCTTTATCTCGGCTCTCGCCTTCTGAGTCTGCTTCTGGTGCTTAGTCTGAACGTTTACGCCTTCTACGATAACTCTGTTTTCTTTAGGCATTGCCTTTAAAACTTTGCCCTTCTTGCCCTTATCTTTACCGGTAATTACCATTACCATATCGTCTTTTTTAATTTTCATTCCCGCACCTCCTATAATACTTCCGGAGCGAGAGATACTATCTTCATGAAGCCTTTGTCACGAAGTTCTCTTGCCACCGGTCCGAAAATACGAGTACCTACCGGATTATTATCGTCTCTTATAATAACTGCGGCGTTCTGGTCAAACTTTACGTAGCTTCCGTCAGGACGTCTTGCGCCCTTCTTCGTTCTCACTACTACAGCTTTAACTACGTCGCTCTTCTTAACTGCGCCGCCCGGTGTCGCGTCCTTAACGGCACAGACGATTACATCGCCTATATTCGCATACTGACGACTTGTTCCGCCGAGTATACGGATGCATAAGAGTTCTTTTGCACCGGAATTGTCTGCGACTCTTAATCTTGTTTCAGTCTGAATCATTTTCTGGTGCCTCCTTTACTTAACCTTTTCGATAATGTTAACAAGTCTCCATCTCTTGTCCTTTGAAAGAGGTCTTGTTTCCATAATTCTTACTGTATCACCGATATTGCATTCGTTGTTTTCATCGTGAGCCTTTACCTTCTTGGTTCTCTTTACGGCCTTACCATAAAGGGAATGTCTTACGAAGTCTTCTGTTGCAACTGTGATAGTCTTATCCATTTTGTCGCTTACTACGACGCCGACTCTAGTCCTTCTTCTGTTTCTTTCAACTGTCATAATTCATCCTCCTTTCTTAGCCCTGAAGCTCTTTTTCTCTGATAACGGTCTTTATTCTTGCAATATCTTTCTTGACATCCCTCATCTTTATAGGGTTTTCAAGCTGTCCTGTCACATGCTGAAATCTCAGGTTGAAGAGTTCGTTCTTCTGCTTTTTGAGTTCCGCATTGAGCTCAGGCACTGTCATATCTCTCATTTTCTTCAATTCCATTATGCCTCACCACCCTCTGCTACTACGTTCTCCTTGATGGCAAACTTGCACTTAACCGGCAGCTTGTGAGCTGCAAGTCTCATAGCTTCTCTTGCTTTCTCTTCGGATACTCCGTCGATTTCGAACATTACTCTGCCCGGCTTTACAACTGCTACCCAGTATTCAGGAGCACCCTTACCGGATCCCATACGAACTTCGGCAGGCTTCTTTGTTACCGACTTGTGTGGGAAAATCTTGATATATACTTTACCGCCTCTCTTGATCGATCTTGTCATCGCAACTCTGGCTGCTTCGATCTGATTTGAGGTGATCCATCCGCATTCCTGTGAAACGAGACCGTAGCTTCCGTAAGTAATCGTATTACCTTTAGTCGCAACGCCCTTCATTCTTCCCCTGTGGACTCTTCTTCTTTTAACGCGCTTTGGCATTAACATGAGCGTGTTCCTCCTTTCCTAAGCTTTATGCTTCAGTCTCAGCAGCAGTTTCTACTGCCTCTACTGCTTCTACCTGTGGTTCTGCAACTTCCTGAGCAGGTGCAGGCTCCGGCTTGGGAGTCTTTCTAACTCTCGGATTTACAGCCTTCGGCGCTTCTGCTCTGTCATTTCTGTCACGGCTGCCGCGTCTGTCATCTCTTCTTCTGTCGTCTCTTCCGCCGCGTCTGTCGTTTCTGTCACGGTTTCCGCGCTTTCCGCCCGTTCTTTCCTGCTTTTCTTCAGGAATAGGGCTCTTGAGACCCTTGTCAAGAATTTCGCCGTGGTTGATCCATACCTTTACGCCGAGCTTGCCGTATGTCGTATCCGCTTCCGCAAATCCGTAGTCGATATCTGCTCGAAGTGTATGGAGAGGAACGTTGCCCTCGCTGTACTTTTCGGAACGAGCGATTTCCGCTCCACCTACTCTTCCGCTTACGAGTACCTTGATGCCCTTAGCTCCTGCTTTCATCGTTCTGCCGATAGCCTGCTTCATAGCTCTTCTGAACGAAACTCTCTTTTCAAGAGCCTGTGCAATACTCTCTGCCGTGAGCTGTGCGTCGAGCTCTGCTCTTCTTATTTCCTTAATTTCTATTACAACGTTTCTGCCTGTCATCTTCTCGACATCAGCCTTGATTTCGTCGATTCCGCTTCCGGATCTTCCGATTACCATACCTGGTCTGTTTACGAGCACGATGAGCTTGAGCTGATTGTTTGCCGCTCTTTCAAGCAGTACCTTTGAAACTCCGGCTGCATACAGCTTCTTCTTTACAAAAGTTCTTACCTTATTATCTTCTACGAGGTAATCTGCGAAGTTATTCTTATCTGCATACCATTTGGAATCCCAGTCCTTAATCACGCCCACTCTCAATCCATGTGGACTTACTTTCTGACCCATTTAGTAAACCTCCTATCTTAGTTTCTTTCCTTCAGAGTTACGCCTACGTGACTCATTCTCTTGAGTATGATGGATGCTCTTCCCTGTGCCCCCGCTCTCCATCTCTTCATAGTCGGTCCCTGATGGGCATAAACTTCAGCTACATATAAATCGTCCGGATTCATATCGAAATTGTTTTCTGCGTTTGCCGCAGCCGATTTAACAACTTTTTCTACAATCTCTGAGCCTTTACCCGGAGTAAACTTTAAAATTGTCAGTGCCTCGTTTAAGTCTTTGCCTCTTACGAGATCGCAAACAGGCTTGAGCTTGATAGGAGACATTCTTACATATTTTGCAATTGCTTTTGCTTCCATTTTACATTATCTCCTTTCTTACTTCTTCTTTGTAGTCTTGTCGGCAGCATGACCTCTGTAGTTCCTTGTCGGAGCAAATTCTCCGAGTCTGTGTCCTACCATATCTTCCGTAATATATACAGGAACATGCTTCTTGCCGTCGTGAACTGCGATAGTGTGTCCCACCATCTGCGGGAATATGGTTGATGGTCTTGACCAAGTCTTAATTACTTTCTTTTCGTTAGCTGCGTTCATATCATCGATAGCCTTAAGCAGCTTAGCGTTTACGAAAGGACCTTTTTTAAGCGATCTACCCATTATTTATGCTCCTTCCTTATTTCTCATTTCTCTTCTTAACGATATACTGATTGGAAGCCTTGTTCTTCTTTCTCGTCTTGTAGCCAAGTGCAGGCTTGCCCCAAGGTGTTACCGGGCTTACACGGCCGATTCCGGCTTTACCTTCACCACCGCCGTGAGGGTGATCGTTAGGGTTCATTACGGAACCTCTTACTGTCGGCCTTATACCCATATGTCTCTTCTTGCCTGCTTTACCAATCTGAATGTTAGAGTGATCGAGATTTCCTACTTCGCCGATTGTGGCTCTGCACTCCATTCTTATCATTCTAACTTCTCCGGAAGGGAGTCTTACCTGTGCGTATTTATTTTCCTTAGCCATAAGCTGCGCGCCGTTTCCTGCCGATCTTGCAAGCTGGCCGCCGCGTCCCGGTTTAAGCTCTACATTATGAATGATCGTACCTACCGGAATGTTTTCGAGTGGAAGCGCGTTTCCGACTTTGATATCCGCATCAGGTCCCGATACGATCGTGTCGCCCACATTGAGCTTGTTAGGAGCAATGATATATCTCTTTTCGCCGTCCGCGTATACGATGAGCGCGATGTTTGCGCTTCTGTTCGGGTCGTATTCGATAGCCGTAACTTTTCCCGGTATACCGTCCTTTGTTCTCTTGAAGTCGATAATTCTGTACTTAGGTCTGTTTCCGCCGCCTCTGTGTCTTACGGTGATCTTACCTCTTACGTTTCTGCCCGAGTGCTTCTTGAGCGTCACTGTGAGCGCCTTTTCCGGCCTACTCTTTGTGATTTCCTCGAATGTAGAAACTGTCATTCCTCTTAAACCAGGAGTAGTCGGATTATACTTTTTGATTCCCATTTGTCACTACCTCCTTATTTTACAGTCCCTGGAAGAATTCGATTTCCTTACTCTTGTCAGTGAGAGTAACGATAGCCTTCTTTGAAGAAGCCGTCATACCTACATATCTTCCCATTCTCTTTTTCTTGCCGTTAACGTTCATGATGTTGACTTTCTTTACTTCAACACCGAAGATTTCTTCGACAGCCAGTTTAACCTGCGTCTTGTTTGCGTCTTTCGCAACCTTAAATGTGTATTTCTTTGCCTGAGCATCGTCCATTGACTTTTCGGAGATAACCGGCTTAATTATTACATCGTAAGGAGTCTTCATTATGCGTACACCTCCTCAATTTTCTTTACCGCATCGGCAGTAAGGATTAAACTTCCGTGGTTGATGATTTCGTATACGTTCATCGTACCTACGAGCGCCGTTCTTACTCCCGGAATGTTGGCAGCGGATCTTACCACGTTTTCATCCTTTTCGGCTGTAACGATAAGAGCCTTCTTTTCTGCTTTTACGTTTTCGAGCACTTTGATCATTTCCTTTGTCTTAGGAGCTTCAAATGTGAGCGCGTCGAGAACGATGATTTCCTTTTCCTCTACCTTCGATGAAAGAGCTGACAGCATTGCGAGTCTCTTTACTTTCTTAGGAATTGTATATCTGTAATCTCTCGGCTTCGGTGCGAATACTATGCCGCCGCCTACCTGTGAAGGGTCTGTTGAGCTTCCCTGTCTGTGACGGCCCGTACCCTTCTGTCTGAAAGGCTTTCTGCCGCCTCCTCTTACTTCGCCTCTGTTTTTAGCGGACTGAGTGCCCTGTCTCTGATTGGCCAAATAATTTTTTACCACTGCATGTACAGCGTACTGGTTCGGAGTGATTCCGAATACTGCGTCGGCAAGTTCGATAGTTCCGACTTCCGCGCCGCTCATATTAAGCATTTTTACTGTTGCCATTTTCTACTTCCTCCCTTCCCAGCTTATTTATCCTGACCTTTAACTGCGTACTGGATGCGGAGAAGGCCGCCTTTGCCTCCCGGTACCGCGCCCTTGACGAGCATGAGGTTTCTGTCTTCGATAACTTTTACAAGGACTACATTCTGAACAGTTACTGTTTCACGTCCCATTCTTCCCGGACCCTTGTTGCCTTTAAATACCCTTGACGGATAAGTACCCGCCGCAAGCGCGCCTGCAAGTCTCTTGTGCTTTGAGCCGTGAGACATAGGGCCTCTGTGGTGTCCGTGCCTCTTGATATTACCCTGTGTTCCTTTACCTTTGGAAACGCCCGTAACATCGAGCTTCTTTCCGGCTTCAAAATCAGCAACCGTAATAACCTGTCCTACTTCGTAGCTGTCGCCTTCGTCAGGTCTGAATTCCGCGAGGTGCTTCTTTACTGGAACGCCTGCCTTTTCAAAGTGACCTGTCAGAGGTTTATTTACTCTCTTTGGCTTCGTGTCTTCAAAGCCTACCTGTACTGCATCGTAGCCGTCAGTCTCAACTGTCTTTACCTGAGTAACGACTTCCGGACCTGCTTCGATAACAGTTACCGGAATAACCTCTCCTGCCTCGGAGAAAATCTGAGTCATTCCGATTTTCTTTCCCAAAATCATTTTCATATTCTTTCTCCTTTTCTTACAGCGGATCTCGTCGCGCCGACCCTCGCTTCTTTCGCTTCTCACAAGTTCGAAGCTCACACGCTCGCGTGTCGCTCCTCTTCCCCAAAAAGCTCACGCTTTTCGGGGACTCCTGCTCGCTCACGCTCGCACAACTTCGTTTTTGCAATTTGCAGTTTGCAAAATCCGAGATGTGCTGCCTTCCTCGCGTTTCGGCTTTGGCTTCGCGGCCAGATCATTCTAAGGGAGTGTCCCTTACTGTGTTGTTTTGAGCTTTTTGCTCTTTGCGTTTCCGCGCTTATGCGTTCACACACTTATGCGTCCACGCATTTTCCTTTAGAGCTTGATTTCGATATCAACGCCCGCAGGTAAATCAAGCTTTGTCAGCGCGTCCGTAGTCTTCGGCGTAGCATTGGTGATGTCGATAAGTCTCTTGTGAGTTCTCTGCTCGAACTGCTCACGGCTGTCCTTATACTTATGAACGGCTCTCAGGATTGTGATGACTTCCTTCTCTGTCGGAAGCGGAATCGGTCCCGATACATCAGCGCCTGTCTTCTTCGCAGTTTCCACGATCTTTGCCGCAGAAGCATCGAGAAGTGCATGATCATAAGCTCTAAGCTTGATTCTGATTTTCTGTAATTCGCTCATTTTGTTCCTCCTAAATTTTTTGTACTGTTTTCGCTATTCTCGCACAAGGGGTTCTGCCTCGCTGTGCAACTCTTTCAGCGTAGACTGCCGTTTTTTCAACGCGCATGCGGTTTTTTGAACTCCGCATTCTGCTTTTAACACGCTGCCGTGTGTTTCCTAATTTAACACACAAACGAAAAGACGGCGAATCCCTTCGCCCCCGTCATGCAGGGACAATTCTCCGCGGAAATTACCTGATAGCTCAGCAACTTCCCGCTTCTTCGCCTAAAGCAGACTTTATAATATTACACTATTTCAAGGAATAACGCAAGTATTTTTTAGAAAAAAGTTTTGAACATTTTAAATGTTTTTTTGAGTGCCTAAATCAGTGTTTTCAAGCCTTTTGAGTTTATATCCTCGCACACGTTTCCGGGTGTTTATTTTTTGCCCAAATGCTTGTTTATATTCGTATAAATCCTATTGTTTTTAGCATCTTTTTCGTTAAACGCTTATTTTCAAATTATCACGATATTTGCTGATTAAATAATGCATAGAATATAGCAGCAAAAGGCAAAATATTCAAAGCGGCAAATCACGGAATTTACAATTCATATTTTTTCCGTTTTTGCCACTGATATTTGCAAAAAATTTATTATAACGGAGGATTTCTCATGAGCGTAAAGATTTTTAAATGCATGCACTGCGGCAACATCATAGAAATGGTAGAAGACAAAGGTGTGCCTGTCGTCTGCTGCGGTGAAAAGATGACAGAACTCGTACCCGGTACGAGCGACGGTGCGGCGGAAAAGCATGTACCCGTTGTTACCGTAAGCGGAAACAAAGTGACGGTAAACGTCGGCAGTGACGCGCACCCTATGACAGACGAACATCTTATTTCTTGGATAATTCTCGAGACAGAAGACGGCTGTCAGAGAAAACATCTGAGTTCAGCCGACGCGCCCGAAGCTTCATTTATGCTCGCGGACGGCGAAAAGGCCATTGCTGCATACGAATACTGCAATCTGCACGGACTTTGGAAAGCAGATATCAAATAATAGTTCCGCTTAAGGCTTTTTTAAGCCTTAAGATTATATTTTTCAAAAATTATCTTTATATCAGGCAATTCCAACAAAAAAGATAATTTTGCACCATTCAGCACTTAAGCATCTATCTTTTTCGCAAAATTATACAAAAAAGATAAAACGACCGCAGGTGATGCTCAGAAAAGCATCCTGCGGTCGTTCTTGCATATTCGCAAACAGCTTTGTGCCGTTTATCTCTTACTTTTCGTTCTTATTGTAATGCACATGCAGCATCTCATGATTTCTGCCTTTCACAATCTCGTCAAATGCGTAAATAGTCTCAGGATGCTTGCTCGAGAACTTCATGCTCATATCGTTATCCGTGCGGTAGAGCGCCTTGGCGCGCTTGTCCCTTCTCGGATTGAGCGCAAACGGCTGACCCGCGCCGCCGATGCAGCCTTCAGGACACGCCATTACTTCCACGATATCGTAATACGCCTCGCCCCTTTCCATTTTTTGAATAAGATCCTCAGCCGCTTTCAGTCCGTGAACAACGGCAATATGTATATCCCTGCCGTCAACATTGATGACAGCCTCTTTCATACTCTCCTTGCCGCGCACACCGACATCGCGCATTTCCTTTACATATGCGTTCGTCTTATCCTTCGCGCATTCGCGGATAACAGCCTCGGCAACGCCGCCCGTCACGCCGAAAATAACGCCTGCGCCCGAGCCGCCCATATCAAACGGCGCGTCGAGGAATTCCTCTTCCAGATTTGCAAAATCAATACCCGCATTCTTTATCATATTGGCAAGCTCCTGTGTGGTGAGCGAAAGCTCCACGATGCGCTTGCCGTCCGCCTTTGTGAATTCAGATCTCGATACCTCGTACTTCTTGGCCGTACAAGGCATAACGGCAACCGAAATAAGCTCTCTCTCCGGATCATTGCCGTAGAGCTCGTCGATAACGGCTCCGAACATCTGCAGCGGCGACTTGCAGCTCGATATATTCTTGTTTATGAACTCAGGGTGCTTTGTCTCTGCATACTTGATCCATGCGGGGCAGCACGATGTGAACATAGGAAACGGTCCGCCCGTAGCCACTCTCTCAAGGAACTCGCCCGCTTCTTCAACCACCGTCATATCGGCGCTGACAACAGTATCAAATACCTTGTCTACGCCCATCATCTTGAGCGCCTTTACAATCTTGCCCATTACATTGGCACCTTCTGGAAGTCCGAACTGCTCTCCGAGTGCAACGCGCACGGCAGGAGCAACCTGCACAACCACCATTTTTTTCGGGTCATTCAAGTATTTCCACATCTCGTCCGTTTCATCTTTTACTGTAATCGCTCCTGTAGGGCATACCGCCGCGCACTGTCCGCAGTTTACGCAGTCGGTCTCGGCAAGCTTACGGTCAAATGCCGGCATTACGCGCATCTTAGACCCGCGGTAAGCAAAATCGAGAATTCCCATTCCCTGCTTTTCACGGCAGACGCGCACGCAGTCGCCGCAGAGAATGCATTTGTTGGGATCTCTTACTATGCTCTTACTGCTTGTATCGAGCGGTTTTTCTTCTCTATGATCCGCAAAACGCACACGCTTTACGCCGTAGCGCAGCGCCAGCTCCTGCAGACGGCAGGCGCCGCTTTTGTCGCATGTCGTGCAGTCTCTGCAGTGAGCGGCGAGCAAAAGTTCAAGTATCATTCTCCTGTGCTTTATGAGCGCCGGCGTATTTGTCTTTATTCTCATACCATCGCGCGGCAGCGTCGAGCACGCTGCTTCAAAGCCGCCCTTTTCGTTTTCGACCATGCACATACGGCAGGCACCGTACGTTGAAAGCTCCGAATAATAACATAAGGTCGGAAGCTCTATTCCTATCCTGCGCGTAACTTCAAGAATATTCTTTTCGTTTTCAAATTCGACTTTCATATCGTCGATATACATATAACCCATCTTGCTTCCCCTCCTTACTCACAGATTACCGCACCGAAGTTGCAGCTTGCCTGGCAGGCGCCGCACTTTATGCAATTCGACGCATCTATCTTAAACGGGCTCTTGAGCTCGCCGCTTATAGCGCCGACAGGACACTTCTTTGAACAAAGCGAGCAGCCCCTGCACTTCGTTTCATCAATCTTAAATGTTCTGAGCGCGCTGCACACGCCCGCAGGGCACCTCTTGTCAATGACATGTGCCATATATTCGTCTCTGAAATATTTGAGCGTGGAGAGGACAGGATTTGCTGCCGTCTTTCCAAGACCGCACAGCGCCGTCTTCGACACCGTCTCCGCAATTTCTTCAAGCAGCTCCACATCTTCCATCGTACCGTTTCCGGCTACAATTTTCTCGAGTACCTCTCTCATGCGCTTCGTACCCTCGCGGCACGGCACGCACTTTCCGCACGATTCGTTCTGTGTAAAATTCATAAAGAAACGCGCAACTTCTACCATACAGGTATGCTCGTCCATCACAACAAGTCCGCCCGAGCCTATCATAGCGCCAACCTTTTTAAGCGAATCAAAATCAAGGGTAAAATCGAGCTGATCCTTTCCAAAAGTCAGGCACCCGCCCGAAGGTCCGCCTATCTGCACGGCTTTAAATTCCTCGTCGTTCTTTATTCCGCCGCCGATATCAAAAATTATCTCGCGGAGCGTAGCGCCCATAGGAATTTCCACCAGTCCCGTATTCTTTACATTTCCCGTTATGGCAAATGCCTTAGTTCCCGGACTCGTCTCGGTTCCTATCGAGCGGTACCAGCGAACGCCGTTTTCAATGATAAGCGGTACATTGGCAAATGTCTCTACATTATTGAGCACGGTCGGCTTGCCGAACAAGCCCGCCTCTACGGTGCGCGGCGGCTTCACGCGCGGCATTCCTCTGTCGCCTTCGATAGATGCCGTAAGCGCGCTTCCCTCTCCGCACACGAATGCTCCCGCACCCTGATTTATGTGCATGCGGAAGGCAAACCCCGTACCGAGTATATTTTCGCCGAGGATACCGCATGCTTCGGCCTGCTCGATAGCATTTTTAAGCCTTTTTACAGCCAGCGGATATTCGGCTCTTACATATATGTATCCGTCGTGCGCGCCTGTAGCCACGCCGGCGATAATCATACCCTCGAGCATTCTGTGAGGATTTCCCTCCATAATGCTCCTGTCCATAAATGCGCCCGGATCGCCCTCGTCGCCGTTGCACACTATGTATCTCACTTCTTCTTTCTGACGGCGCACCTGCCCCCACTTTCTGCCAGTAGGATATCCGCCGCCTCCGCGTCCCCTGAGACCGGATTCTTCTATGTCGCTGCAAATCTGTTCGCCCGTCATATCAAAGAGCGCTTTTTCGAGCGCCGTATATCCGCCCTCAGCTATGTACTCTCTTATCGAATCCGCATCTATCTGACCGCACTGTCCGAGTACGACTCTCGTTTGTCTTTCATAAAAAGGAATATCGAACTGCTTTTCGTATGTCCTGCCGCTTTGTGTATAAAACAGGCGCTCCACAGGTTCTCCGTGCATAACGGTCTTTTCGACAATTTCTTCGCAGTCGCCGGTTTTAACCTTGAGATACAGCCAGCCCATAGGCTCTATCTTCACGAGCGGTCCCATTTCACAGAATCCGTGACAGCCGCTCTTTTTTATCCCTATCGAATCGTGATCGACGTGCTCTTCAAGCTCCACGCTCACAGACAGCTTATTTTCATTGCAGAGGTCTATGAGTCTCTGATATACGTCAAGGCTTCCGCCCGCTACACAGCCCGTTCCCGCGCACACGAGAATGCGTATTTTCTGCGCGGAAAGTGCAGCCTTGCAGTCCGCACGGAACGCCGCAAGTTCCTGTCTTGATGTCAGCATACCTCTTTGCCCTCCTTAATGTCATTTATAAGCGTCTCCGCTTTTTCCGGCGTCATCGAAGGGAACACCTTGTCGTTCACCGTCATCACCGGCGCAAGTCCGCACGCACCGAGGCACGATACCGTCTCCACCGTAAACATCATATCGTCCGTAGTCGGCTTGTCCTCGCTGAGACCAAGAATCTCCCTCACTTTTGTCAGAATCGGTATTGATTTCCTCACATGGCATGCGGTGCCGTCGCAGATTTTAATAACATACTGTCCTTTTGCATTAAGTGAAAAATTCTCATAAAACGTCGCTACAGAAAAAACCTTGGCAACACTTATGTCCATTTTTTCTGCAATATACTCCATAACCTCCGTCGGCAGATAGCGAAGCTCCGCCTGCACACCCTGAAGCACAGTTATGAGATTCTTTGCTTCACAGCCGCAGCTGTCAATTATCGCATCGATTTTCTTTAAATCAAATTCCATTAAAACAGCGTTCCTCTCTTAAAATATTTCTGAACTTTTATAAAAAATACAATTTATAATTTTGCAAAAAGTCACTTTTCAATTATATCAAGCACACAGCAAACTGTCAATAAAATTGCGCAATATAATTACCAAAGTTGTTAAAAAATATCTAACGATGAAAACAGAAAAGCCGTATGCATGCAAGCCTCATTAACAGGCTTTCAGCGACAATGTCAGTGCCGCATATGCACGCATACAGCTAATATTTGTTTTCAGCAATATTTTATTCTGCCTACCACTCACAGGCTTCAGGTCTTTCCTGTCCTTTAAGCAGCTGCACTCTCTTTCCTTCAAGACACTTTTTATGGTGTCTGCCGATGCCGATGGCGCAGATAATGCCCAGTATACAATCAGCCGCAAGAAACATAAATATGTATGTATATCCCGTGCTGCCGAACTTGTCAATCCAGCTGCCGAAGAGTACCGGCCATACTCCGTCTACAAAACCGCCAAGCAGTCCTGCCACAGCAATTGTCTTTCCGAGAATTGCAGGATTGATATGCAGTTCTCTCAAGCACGAATTTGTGATTGAGTAAAGCGGCATTATAATAACGGCAGGGAGCAAAGAATATACTGCCGCTATCATCGGATTTATTCCCGGTTTAAAAAGCAGCGTGCCCGCAAGCAAGACGAATGAAACTGCAAACAGCGGAATGAATGCTTTATATGTCGCCTTAAATACTTTATCTGCAAGCACTCCTCCAATTGGGCAGAATAACATAAACAGATATGTTCTTATCGTCGAAAATGTCGATGAAAGCGTGCTGTCAAGCCCCATTACATTTGTCAGCCACGGATTGTAATATGAGATCTGTGCGTAGATAGTATAAGTAAAAAGCCCGATAATTCCAAGATACCATAAACCAGGCCACTTCATCATAACCCAAATATCTGAAAGCGCCATCTTATGCTTTTCGGGCTTAGGCGTATCGGCAAGCCTTACGCCTCCTTCGGCAAGCATTCTCTCTTCCCTCTTCTTATCGTTTTCAAGGAGAAATATATCCAGCAGCGCACATATAAGCGTAACACTGCCTATAACAAGTACCGTTCCTCTGAACCCCACCATATTTCCTATCGCAATTTCAGCCACATTTACACAGGCAGCAAAGATTCCATATATGGCATAATAAATCGAAAATGACTTAGCAGCGTTTTCCGGTCCCGCAAGAGTATTTATGAATTTCATAAGCGACGGCCAATAACCGAGGCCGGTCGAAAACGCGAGTCCGCACCATGTTATCAGCGCGGATGTATAACCCATTCTGCCCATTGATGCCGCAAAGAAGAACGAGCAGCATGAATTAAGCACAAGTGCAAGTACAATCAGTTTCTTGGAATCAAATCTGTCAGCCATTACTCCCTTAGGAACTACAAAGATCCAGCCCGTTACCGTAGTAATTGTGGTGAGCGCTCCAAGCTGGGCGTTTGTGCAGCCGAGTGCGGCAATCATCGGGTCATAGAACACATATCTTACGTACATAAGAAGATAGATCGACGATCCTCCCATACTGAGAGCAAGAAGCGATAAAAAATACCTTGCTTTATTGTTCATGATAAAACTCTCCTCAAAAATATAAAATATAGAACAGAAAATATAATATATTATATAGCAACTATAATTATAATATGAAATCGCTTCTCTTGTAAATTAAGTTTGGCTATGTTTTTTATAAAGACAATTTTCCTAACACCTAAAAAATAGAAAAGGCGGATTCGCACATGCAAATCCGCCTTTTATCAAAATTATTTCTACGATATTAACTTGATCACTCTTTTTACCAGTCGACAACTTCCGGTCTTTCCTGTCCCTTGAGAAGCTGTACTCTCTTTCCTTCGAGGCACTTTTTGTGATGTCTTCCGATTCCAAGCGCACAGATAATACCGAGTATACAGTCAGCCGCCAGGAACATAAATATATATGTATAGCCGCCGTTACCGAATTTATCGATCCAGTGTCCAAACATCACCGGCCAGAGTCCGTCAACAAATCCCCCCATAAGCCCTGATACCGCAATGGTAGTACCGAGGAGGGCAGGATTTATATGAAGCTCTCTCAGACACGAATTTGTAATCGAGTAAAGCGGCATAATGAATATCGCAGGAAGCAGCGAGTATACCGCAGCAATCATCGGATTCATTCCCGACTTAAAGAAAAGCGTTCCGGCAAGCAAAACAAATGAAATCGCAAACAGCGGAATAAACGCCTTATATGTAGCCTTGAACACCTTATCTGCAAGAATTCCTCCGAGCGGGCACCAGAGCATAAAGAGATATGTTCTGACGGTCGAGAAAGTCGAAGACAGAGTGCTGTCAAGTCCCATTACATTTATCAGCCATGGGTTATAGTACGAAATCTGCGCGTATACCGTATAAGTAAATAAATAGATAACTCCGATATACCAAAAGCCCGGCCACTTGAGCATAGTGATGATATCACCTGCCGACATTTTCTTCTTTTCAGGCTTAGGCTCGTCATCCAGCTTTTCCGCGATGACAACACCTCCATTCTCCATAGCAATTCTCTTTTCCCTCTTCTCCTCGTTTTCTAAAAGGAAAACATCGAGAATTGCGCAAAGGAGTGTCGTAACACCGATTACAAGCACCGTTCCTCTAAAGCCTACCACATTTCCCACGGCAATTTCAACAACATTTACGCACGCCGCAAATATGCCGTAAACCGTATAGTAATACGAGAATGATTTTCCCGCATTTTCCGGACCTGCAAGCGTGTTTATAAACTTCATCAGCGCCGGCCAGTATCCGAGGCCTACAGAGAAAGCAAGACCGAGCCAAGTAATAAGCGCGCTCGTATATCCCAGTGAGCCCATCGTCGCCGCAAAGAAAAACGAGCAGCATGAGTTCAAAACAAGCGCAAGCACGATAAGCTTTTTCGAGTCAAATCTGTCCGATAAAATTCCGTTAGGTAATGTAAATACCCAGCCTGCAACGGTAGTAATGGTCGTCAGCGCACCAAGCTGTGTATTTGTACATCCGAGTGCCTCAAGCATCGGATCGTAAAATACATATCTTATATACATAAGAAGCCAAATCGTTGACCCACCCATACCGAGAGCAAGCAAAGACAAATAATACCTTGCTTTTTTGTTCATAGTAAAAACTCTCCTTAAAAAATAGAATATTGCATAACAGTTTAATTATAATACAGAATCAGGGCCTTTGTAAATATATTTACTTATTTGTTTAAAAAAATCATAAAATTCTGAACAATAAATTCCAGTTTACCGCTTTGCAGTTTTCCTGCTCTTTTATTAGCTGCAGCCGCTTGCAAGCTATAATATTTTTTATAATTTGTTTCAGTTATAACCACACAGAGTGCCTCTCCTACTTGTATCAATGCAATGCAAGTTTATGAAGAGCCACGTAGTTCTGTCCAAGAGCGATGCCGCCGTCATTCGGGCTTACCGATACATTATAATACGTTTCAAAGCCGTCTTTTCTGAGGAGTTCAAGCGTGAGCTCTGTAAGTATTCTGTTCTGGAACACACCGCCCGTAAGCACAACTTTATTCACATCTTTGCCAGAGATCACCGCGGCGTTTTTACATACACCGCCCGCAGATGCAGCTCCGGCAATATCGTTTGTACAGTTTGTTTCATCTTCCGCAAAATCATACTCACCTGCTCTTATTGCACGGCAGTTTTCCGCTATCATTTCGGCTATGCGAATGTGAAAGCTGAGGGCGAGGTCGTCACGCTCCGACACCCCCGGAGTTTTCTGCGCGCGCGCAGCTGCATCCTCGAGCATTATTGCGCACTGTCCCTCGTAATCATTATAATCCTTTACCCCAAGAAGCGCGGCTACCGCATCAAACATTCTGCCCATAGATGAGCTCAGAATTCCGTTGATTCCTGATTTTAACGCAGCCGTAATGAGCGGCAGTTCCGCACGCTCCGAGACCGTTTTATTTTTCTCCGCGTACTCATATATATCAGAAAGATCAATTTTTATTTGATGCGTGTTCGCATTTAAAACTTTAGCTTTATTTTGTGCTTTTTCAATCTTCTCTGTTTTATCTGCAAAAAATACACTGCGCTCATTTTCATAATCTATCAGATAGCAAAGCGCCGACTTCCACGCCTCTTTCATCGAACCGTCTCCGCCTATCATATTTACATATTTTATATGAGCCGCACGTGTAAATTCGCCTCCGCGGCAGACAAGAAACTCTCCGCCCCATATATTTCCATCTGTGCCATAGCCCGTACCATCCATCGACACGCCTATCACGGTATCTTCTATATGATGCTCCGCCATAACCGATGCCACATGCGCGTGGTGATGCTGCACGCGGATTACTGGCAGAGACTCCTTCCCACCTTCAATGCCTTTATTCTGCGCATGTTCTGACGCATAGCGCCAAGCAAACTGAGTCGTATAGTAAAGAGGGTGCAGATCGCAGGCAACGGCGTTCGGCTCTATCCTGAACAGAGCTTTCATACGTTCAACATTTTCTTCATAAAGCGCCCTGTTCTCCGCGCTGTCGAGATCTCCAAAATACTGACTTACATACGAAAATTGTCCTTTGCTGAGCGCAAACGAATTTTTAAGCTGTCCGCCGGTAGCAAGCACCATCACGGACTTATCAATACCGTCGGCGCTAACGGTGCCGCGCGCATCAGCATTCTTTTCCGCTTTTCCTACAGCTTCCTCAGTTTCACGCGCCGCCGATATGAAAAGCGGCACGGGTGCATAACCTTTACTTCTTCTTATCATCTGGGGTTGACCATCTATTACGCGCACCACAGAATCATCAACTCGCACCCTTATATCTCTTTCATTGTAGAGGCAGGCCGCAATTAGCGGCTTTTCGTTCATCATTGCAAACATTTCTTCTTCATCTTTTATTATCGGCATATCGGAAAGATTAGCGCTCGTCACGATAAGCGGACCTGCATACATCTTAAGCAGCATATACTGCGCGCCCATACTCGGTAGAAATGAACCTATAAAACGACTCTTTTCAATGTCCGTAAAATCAATCTCCGCAAATCCCGCCGACGAATTTGCCAAATGCACATCAACTTTTTCATAGTCCGCAGTCCTTTGCATCTCACTTCTCATCTTTTCTGCGGCCCTGCGCATTTCAGATGCAGCTTTTCTCATTTCTTCCACATTCCTGTGCTCAAGCAAAATTATCGGTTTTGCCGATGATTTCAGCAGATTTTCCTCTGCTTCGTTCATATAGCAAAACTTTTTTACTTCGTCTGCATCTTTAAACATCACCGCAAACGGTTTTTGCTCTCTCGCTTTTATTTCTCGCAGCGCGCGCACCGCTTCTTTGGAAAGCGGGTCTGCAAGCAGATTATAGCCGCCTACTCCCTTCATGGCGACAACCTTGCCGCTTTGCAGAAGCTCACAAACTTTATGCAGAATACTCTCATCTGCAAATGCGTGCGACCCGATCCTTCTGCTTTTTCCTTCCGTTTGTTCTATAGCATCTATACCCATAAAATGCTCATCCGCCTGCGAACGCATGCAGTCGCATTTACTATCATCAGCTTCTGCACAAACGAACGTTTCCGTATTTTCGTTCATCCTAAGCCGCAGATAAGGACCGCAGTCGTGGCAGGAAATAGTCTGCGCGTGATAACGCCGGTCATTTCTATCCGTATACTCACCCTCGCAGAAACTGCACATCGGCCAATCTATCATCGCCGTGTTTTCCCTGTCATAAGGTATCCTATCTATAACAGTATACCTCGGTCCGCACACCATACAGCTTATAAACGGATGCCTATAGCGCGGATTATGCTCATCCTCAAGCTCTGCGAGACAATCCGGGCATATCGAAAGATCGGCGGGGATCATAGCTGCTTCATCGTCTCCGTCGTCACTTCTTAATATCGTAAAAGCATTAAATTCACGAAAGCCTGCACCCTGTGCATTGCTTTCAGTTCCGCACCCCACTTCCTCATTTTTTGTCCTGCACGCCTTCTCTCTTCCGAGCACTTCGCGTTTTATATGCACTATTTCAGCGGGCACAGGCTTTTCTCTCTTTATCGCTTCAACAAAAGCGTCTATACGCTCTTCCGTGTCCGTCACGATGATATCGACAAGTCCGCCGATATTTAAAACCTCACCCTTCATTCCGTACTTATCAGCGCACTTAGCAACAAAGGGTCGAAACCCGACCCCTTGCACTATTCCCCATAATTTAATTTTTTCCGTGATTCTGCCGCCCATTCGCTTTTCCTTTATCTATATACCTGCGGCACAATAGCTGCCCGCCGCACTCGCTTATTTGTTTAACTTTTTCATTATTCATGATGATGGTGATGATGTTCATCATCGCCGTGCCCGTGATGATGCTCGTGTATATCGAGAGCTGCCGCTCTGCCCTCGAGCCACGCCGCAACCTCAGCATAGCCCTCGCCAGTCTTGCCCGATACTTTAAATACCGGCGCAGTCTTGTTAAGTGCGCGCACGCCTTTCATAAAAAATTCTTCGTCAAAATCAAGATAAGGTATGAGATCTACCTTGTTTATGAGAATAATGTCGGCTTTTTCAAACGCCAGAGGGTATTTATACGGTTTATCGCTGCCCTCAGTTACGGTCGCAATGAGCATCAACACATGTTCGCCGATTGTAAATTCGGCCGGGCACACGAGATTTCCTATATTCTCTATAAAGAGAATCCCGCGTTCCTTATCCTCGAGATCAAAATCCATTTCGTCTATTTTATGGTCTATCATCGGTGCATCTAAGTGGCATGCTCCGAATGTATTTATCTGATATGCCGCAATGCCGAGTGAATTCAAATCCTTAGTATCGAGATCAGACTCAATATCGCCTTCGATTACAAACGGTTTGGCAATCTGCAGCCTTTCTATTATATTTTTGAGAGTAGTAGTCTTTCCCACTCCTGGCGCACCCATCTCATTGACTATCAGCACTCCATGCGCTCCCATATGTTCTCTAACATGCTCGGCAATATGGTCGTTTTCGTCCATTACGTTTTCCATTACATTAAGTTTTCTTATATCGTGCATCTTTAGCCTCCATATATTTTTATTTATTTATCTATTATTTCTCGATTATTTTCTCAAGCTCCGCTTTTTGCTTTTCCATTTTACAGAAGTGCGCTTCTTTATCCTTTACGTTACTCCACTTCGATCTCTTCTATATAAAACTCTTTGCCGATTTCAGTCGGCTCGCCGTCCACACCGCACTTCGGACAGGCAAATGACATCGGCGCGCGCTCGAAGAACTCGCCGCATGCAGGACACTTAAGCTTCGGCTTCACGCGCTTTATCTTGAGTTTGGCACTCTCACACGGTGTGCCCTCGCTTATAATATCAAAATACATCTGAATCGACTCGCCCACGCAGCCTGAGTAATCACCTACCACAAGACTGACACTCACCACCTTGTCCGCTTTGGCTTCGGCACAATGCTGCGAACATATTTTTATTATCTGCTCAGTAATCGGATATTCATGCATATAATTTACCGCTCCGTTTTTTATTTCATATTATATTATTATACTTCTTTTTACTTTTTCAATCAAGAAAATAACGATTAGCCCCATTCACACTCTGTAGGTTTACAATACATGTGTTACAACTGAATAATTAAAAAGACGGAAATACCTTTTCTATGTTATATTTTTAGCAACCAAACCAAAACACAACAAGAAATGAGGTATTTCCGTATGGCTAGTATAACACAAGATATGAGATTTCGTCTATCCCTGATTAAGTATGCTGATAAATATGGTGTCACAAGAGCTGCTGTCAAATATAAAACAAACCGTCAGTACATCTATCGCTGGAAACGGCGCTATGACGGCACGATAGAGTCTCTTCGCAATCGTTCCAGAAGACCCCGTCACCATCCTAATCAACATAAAGCTGAAGAGATCTCTATCATCAAAAATATGCGCAGACGTAATCCCGACGCCGGTCTTGTTATCTTCTGGGTTAAACTTCGTCAGAAAGGCTACTCTCGCTCTATTACCGGTTTATATCGTTTTCTGAGAAAACAAGGTATTATGGCTGTAAAACCGCCTAATCCTAAATATATTCCTAAACCATATGAGCAGATGGACTATCCCGGCCAGCGTATCCAGATAGATGTAAAATTCGTCCCTTCCGCCTGTTTGAAAAATTCTGATGTCATTGGTAAGCATTTCTTTCAGCATACTGCCATTGACGAATACTCTCGCTGGCGCTTTGTTGAAGGCTTTGAGGAGCATAATTCCTACTGTGCTGCCATTTTCCTGGAGCATCTGGTTAAAGCCTTTCCTGCTCACATCGAATGTGTACAAACGGATAATGGCCCGGAATTCACGAATCGTTTCACAACCCAGCGAAATAAACCGACTATGTTTCAAGTTCATTTGGAGAAACATGGTATACGACACAAGCTTATCAGACCTTTTACTCCCAGGCACAACGGAAAAGTAGAACGAAGTCACAGGAAGGATAATGAACGCTTCTACGCAACTCACACCTTCTATTCCTTCGAGGCTTTCGCAAAGCAGCTAAAAGTGTATAACCGAAGGGATTACAACAACTTTCCAATGCGTCCTTTAGGCTGGAAAACTCCTAACCAAGTACTGAGAGATTCCTTACAGTTGGTGTAACATATGTTTGACAAACCTACAATAACGATTAGCCCCATTCACACTCCTGCACATCTTCCATTCACATGTGCAATTTTTTTAATCCTTCTATTACGCACGGCAAAACGCCTTTTTTCAGCTTTCACATTTTCGGCACAATCATCTTGAAGAAATTCAAAATCAAAAATTCTGAGCCGGCAGCCGCCGCTATTCGGCGCGCGGTATCAATAGCATAAGCGTGCTGTAAGCTCCGCTTTGCAGCACTAAACTCTTATCCCCGTATGTGTTTATCATACTGAAATATGCGGTGTCCCCGCAGGAGCGCGCAAAGCCATCTTTACGGCTGCCCGCCTGTTCTCCTGCACTGCGCACGCTGTGCCTGTCTTTAACAATGAATTCCCCTTCTGTCATAATATGTTCGCTTATCATCAGCGGAAAAGCGCCTTCGGCACTATACGACAAAATTTGCGGCGCTCTATCGGCAACATATATACCATTCTCGCTCCTAAATTCTACAAGCTCAAGCGACGGTATTACTTCAGATGCACCGAGTGATTTTAATGCCGACACTGCGGCGCCGTTTACGACATTAAGTCCAAAGCCTGCCGTCACACGGCAGCCTGCTCTTACGAATTCACACAGCCAGCCGAGATTGCCGACAGCTATTTCTTTCCCGCCTGCTTTATCGCTTTTACTATCGCTGTTTCTGCGCAAAGCCCTCGCGATTTCATCAAAATGGTCTCTTACGTATCTATCCTCTGCTCCCATAGTGACATTCGATATGTAAGGAATTATTGATATTTTTTTGCCGCGTCTGCTATCTTCTTCTGCACATATACTATAAAGAAGCGCCTCGTACCTTTCCGAGCCTCTTTCTATACACTTTTCCATATAGTCTTTAACCGGAACAAGAACACATATATCATCAGCAATTTCTGCTGCTGATTCCAGCGCGCGCCTGATCTCCGCAATCGTTTCGCCGCAGAATTTATGCACATATATATAAGTGCGCTTAGCGCTTTGCACATTTCCGCAGATCATATATGATGCCTCGTTTTTCACCGAATTCAGGCACGCAGCAGGCAATATTCTCCTTCCTTGCTCGCGTTTTCTTTCTGTCAGCATTGCAAGCGCTTCTCTTCTCATCGCGTTTATCGCCGACATAGGAATGGATATATTAGAATCCGTATTGACATAAATCTCGTCAGCAAAAAATATACTGCCGCCCGTCTTTGCCAGCTGCGCCCTTATGCGTTCTGCCGTCACAGGTCTATTTACTGCGGCTTCCGTCATACACTCAGATTCAACGCTCACTTCTATAACGTCATTATCTAACTCTTCGATTTTTACGCTGCCCGTTTGCTCTCCTTTATCTTTCGGCTTTTCCGATACTGTGAGCACCGCCCGCGCGCCTATTCTTGCGGCAAATTTCATAGAAACAGCGCTGCGCTTTACAGTCAGCTCATTTCCGTCCTTGTCAAGCATATATGAAAGTGCTGCTTTTTCCATCAACGCTCTGTCTGTTATCTTATACACCGCATCACCTGTGCGCACGCTTCCGCGTATATCACCTATGATAAGGTACTTTTTTCCTTCGCCGCTGCACATCTGCGGCAATTCTTTTATATATGTAACGATATTTCCCGGCATATCATCATTCCGTATCTCTATTCCATCACCGAGACTGATACTCTCGCCCTTGCTGAGCACAATTTCTACAAGATCGCCCTTGCTTCGCACAGGGCCGCGCTTAACTACGCTGCCTATTTTTACACCCTAATGCTTGGAAAGGCCGCCCGACATCAATTTTTCACCCGGATTTTCGTGAAAATATCCTTCCGTAAACCCGCCTCTGTTAAATATCTGCTTGAGCATGCGTCTGTCATCGTCTGCGACTTTATAGAATCCCTCACGCATGTACATATCTATATATTTTCTGTAAATCGAAACAACCAAAGCGACATATTCCGGCGATTTCATGCGTCCCTCTATCTTAAGAGAAGCTATATCGCAGTCAATTAACTCGCCGAGAAAATCCACAGTGCAGAGATCTTTAGGACTAAGCTTGTATGAAGTGCCGATTATGCCTGCGCTGCTCTTTTTCATATTTTCTGCCGCCTCTACGCCATTGTTTCCTTCATATCGGCCTTTTATATTCACATATGGCAGTCTGCACGGCTGTGCACAGGCTCCGCGGTTGCCGCTTCTGCCTCCGCGCATTCTGCTCATTTGGCATTGTCCCGAAAAGCAGAAGCACAGCGCGCCATGCACAAACACTTCAAGCTCTGTTTCAAGCCCCATTTCCTTTATTGCCGCCTGTATTTCTCTCATATCGGCAAGCGAGACTTCGCGCGCCAGCACCACTCGTTCAAAGCCAAACCGTGCTGAAGCAATTACACCTTCCTTACTGTATATCGTGCCCTGTGTTGAAAAATGCAGCGGAAAATCAGGCATCGCCTCACGCACAAGCGCGGAAAACCCCAGATCCTGCACGATGAGCGCATCTACGCCAATCTCATAAAGATATTTTGCATATTCGAGCGCCGCCTCCATTTCATCATCGAAAATGAGAGTATTCATAGTTACATAGAGCTTAACATTTCGCAGCCGACAGTATTCGGCAGCCTCTTTCATTTCCGAGTTATCAAAATTGCCCGCTCCAGCGCGGGCACTGAAATTCTTCCCGCCCGCATAGACCGCGTCTGCGCCGCTGTTCACCGCCGCGCGCAAATGCTCTATCGTGCCCGCAGGCGCGAGCAGCTCCGTTCTCTTCCTTGATATTCCTTTTACAGTCAAATTATTTTCCATTTTTATGCCCGTTTCGGTTTAAAATTCTCCTTTGTATATAATACTATCATTAAAAGGAGGACGCAAGCTATGAATACCATAAAAGAATATTTCAAAAACGAAAAAGCTGCTTCTGCAATTCTGTTCATTGCGATAAACGCCGCCGTTCTCTACATTCTGTACTTTTTTATCAAGAATCTCGGCTCTGTTTTAGACGCTGTTCATTCCGTTGTTTCCAGCCTGTTTTCGGCTTTTTCACCACTTTTTACAGGCCTTATCATCGCTTATCTTATATCGCCGCTTGTCAGTTTTATCGATATAAAATTGACAAGGCGCTTCTGTTTTGCTCCGGAAAATGACCCCATAAAGCGCGAGCGTATATATAAGCGCTGCTACCTCATCAGCACTCTGATTACTGTAGTTCTGATTTTTTCAGCTGCCGCGGCAATCATTTGCGCCTTTGCCGTTCTGATTGCCGGAAGTCTCGATATCGGCAGCTTCAGTGAAATGATTTCCGTAGTATACGGTTATTTTTCTGCTGTAAAAAGTACAGTTTCAAACTATATCTCCGCTCTTCCCGACGGCAGCATCAAAGAAACAGCTTCTGCCCTCTACACTTCCGCATATTCGCAGCTTTTCAAAAGCTTTTCCGGCGGCAGTCTGCTTGAAAACCTCTCGCAGATAGGCAGCACAGCCCTCAATATCGGACTTGGTTTTATAGTAAGCATTTATCTTTTAAAGGATAAATCGTTTTTCAAGCACCTCTGGCGCAAGCTGCTTCATCTGCTTCTTCCACAGAAGCAAAACGCTGTATTCACTGAGATTCTGCACGACATTGACGGCGTGCTCTCGATGTTCATACGCGGCGCTGTCATAGACGCGCTCATTGTGGCCCTGCTTTCTTCCCTCGCGCTCTCTCTTTACGGTCTGCCGCTTTCTGTATTCGTTGGCTGCTTTGCCGGGATTACCAATATAATCCCATATTTTGGTCCGGTGCTCGGTATGATACCGGCTTTTGCTGCCGGCGCGCTGACAGAAGGGGTCGGTTTCGGCGCCGGCGCCGTTATCATTCTCTTTATTGTGCAGCAATTCGACTGCAATTTCATATATCCTAAAGTCGTAGGCAGCACAACAGGCCTGCATCCTCTTTTCATACTTCTTTCTGTAAGCGTTATGGGCTA
>CALWPQ010000012.1 GCA_944383465.1 uncultured Clostridia bacterium | reverse complement strand
GTCCTCAATACGCTTATTGCGGAATTTATCACCCTCTGCGTCAAACACCACATGGCGGGAAAAGTGCCTAAATCTAAGGATTTCTACAAGGTTTCTCTTTGTAGCAACACTATTGTCTCGACGTGCTTTGTCATCGGAAAGTTATCATACGCCTTCATCTTTACTGCTTTATACCCATAATACTCCATATATTTGATGTTTTCGGCGAGGGTACGCGGGTTGCAGGATATATAAAGTATTTCATTAATGCCATAGTTAAATATTTTATCTATAGTCTTCGGCAGGATTCCCATGCGCGGCGGATCTACGACAATCACATCAGGTTTTTCGTTAATACCGTCAAGCACATCAAATACATCTCCTGCGATGAACTCGCAGTTATCGAGACCGTTGAGCTTGGCATTTTCTTTTGCGGCCATAACCGCCTCTTCCACTATCTCAACGCCGACTGCTTTCTTTGCCTTTGTTGCCAGAGCCTGCGTTATTGTGCCTGTACCGCAAAATAAGTCGAACGCTACCTGGCCGTCAAAATCCGGAAGCATAGCGAGGGCATCCTTATAGAGACGTTCGGCAGCTTCGACATTTGTCTGGAAAAATGAAAAGGCGCTCACTTTAAAATCAAGCCCCATTACCTTTTCGTTATAATAGTCGCGTCCGCGCAGCACGCGCACCTCATCAGCATTCACAGCGTCTGCAATATTGTCGTTTAATGTTCTCAGCACTCCGACAGGAACGTTTTTAAGCGGCAGCGCATATATCATATCGGCATATCCTTGCTCATCAAACTCACTCTGCGACGATGTAACGATATTTACAAGAAGCTCGCCCGTCCGCTCACCCTTTCTCACTATCAGATTGCGGAGCAGCCCCTTATGGCTCTTCTTATGATAAAAATCATAGCCGCGCTCATTACAGAAATCAAGAGTACTTTTTAAAACGAGGTTAAAATCCTCATCAACAATTTGGCAGCCGTCAACCGTAATTATCGACATAAAGTTGCCTTTTTTATGCATTCCGAGTGTCATCTCACCGTCTTTTACAAGGTCGCCGAAAGTATACTCCATTTTGTTTCTATATCTGTAAATCTTCGGAGCACCAATGATATCTTCAGGTACAAAAGGCCTTTCAAGGTAAGTTAAATCAACCCCTTTTTCGTTCATAAGCCGCAGCACTTCCCTGCCTTTCAGAATTCGCTGCTCATCATATGTGAGTTCTTGATATATACACCCTCCGCAAAACTCATTATGCACACACACAGGATATTCGTTAATACATATTCTGTCTTCCATTTTTTCTCCCATTAGCCATTTATAATGTATAAATTTAGCTTTTTCACTCACTTTTTTAAAAAATAAGATTATTAGAAGCGTCCGTAATTATCGTAAAACTCTTTCTTATAATCCAAAAACCTATCTTCTTCTATCGCTTCTCTGATTTTTCCCATCATATTTATGAGAAAATGCAAATTGTGATTTGAAAGCAGCATTGAAGATAACATCTCATCGGCTTTAAACAGATGACGCAGATACGCACGTGAATAATTCCTGCATGTATAGCAGCTGCACTCAGAATCAAGCGGCTCCCAATCCCTCTCATACTTTGCATTCTTTATATTCACTCTGCCGTGCGATGTCATCGCAAGACCGTGGCGTGCAATTCTTGTCGGAAGCACGCAGTCGCACATATCTATACCGCGTTCAACGGCTTCAAACAGATAATCAGGGCTGCCGACACCCATAAGATAGCGCGGCCTGTCAGACGGAAGATAATCAACACAGTCATCCATAACATCGAGCATTACTTCTTTCGGCTCTCCTACCGAAAGACCGCCGATAGCATATCCCGGCAGATCCATTTCTACAATCTGCATAGCGCTCTCATATCTCATATCCTTGTACATACCGCCTTGCATAATGCCAAAAAGCGACTGATTTTCAATATTTTTATGATATTCCTTACATCTTGCAAGCCATCTTGTCGTCCGCTCAAACGAATCCTTTACATAACTCCTATCAGCAGGATAAGGCGCGCACTCATCGAACGCCATCATTATATCAGAGCCGAGTGCGTTCTGTATTTCCATAGACTTTTCCGGGGAAATCATATGCAGCGAACCGTCTATATGCGAGCGGAAACGCACACCTTCTTCTGTAATTTTGCGCAGCTTTCCGAGCGAAAACACCTGAAACCCACCGCTGTCTGTAAGAATAGCACCGTTCCAGTTCATAAATTTGTGAAGACCGCCTGCTTCTTTCACAATCTCGTGACCGGGTCTTAAATAAAGATGATATGTATTTCCCAGTATTATTTTCGCACCCATTTCCGCAACTTGCTCAGGACGCATTGCTTTTACAGTACCCTGCGTTCCCACGGGCATAAATACCGGCGTTTCGATATCTCCGTGGGGCGTATGAATGCGGCCGCGCCTGGCTTTTGTCCGCGAATCTGTCTTTATAAGTTCATATGTCACTGCATTTTTTACAGCCATCTGTTTTCTCCTCTGTTCCTTAAATTTATATCATTCTTCCTCATCCGTGCTCTCAATCATATCGCGCAGATCACTTAAAGCAATTCCATCTTTTACAAAAAATCTCCAGCCGTTTAATCTTGTTTCTTCATTCCAATTATATTTTTCCGTAAGTATTTTGCTTGCCAAGCCTGTCACTGTGTATTTATCACCATCGTATTTGATATGGTTTTTTTCATCAATTACCTCAGCTTCTATATTATCATCATATAAAAACGCTATTTTTTCACCTACAGCAATATTTAACAATTTAAAAGAAGAATTCGCACGCTTCGACTTGTTTTCAGCAATCTCTAGCTCTTTCATTTCATCACATGTAGGCTTATACAATTTCAAACTGTCAAAATCTCCTCTCAAATTAGAAATGTCTTTAAATATCCCGTATGCTGTTTCAGGCGATATTTTGAAAAATTCGCGCTCACGAATACGACCATTTTCAAGCTGCTCCCTTGCATGCAATGAGTAATCAATTCTGTCAATTATACTATGTATATTTTTTTCAACCTCAGACGGATTATCAACTTCATATACCGCATAGCACCTGTACGAAAGCGGGATATTGGTAGGAGTATTTAATTCTTTCAATCTTCTTTCTATATCATTGCGTTCGGTCATACCTATTTTAACCCAGCCATCAAGACATGGATTTGTCAATATATAAACTATCCCTTTTGGCATATTGCCTCCTTAATCAATAAAAATGAACAAATTGTATTATTATTCTATAAACATTGCATCGCCGTAACTGAAAAACCGATATTTTTCCTTAACCGCCATATTATATATTCTGAGTATGTCTTCTCGGTTGTACAGCGCCGATATGAGCATAAGAAGAGTCGATTTCGGCAAATGGAAGTTCGTAATCAGGCTGTCCACCATTTTAAATTCATAACCGGGATATATGAAAATTCCAGTACTGTCTGCACCTGCTCTAACTTCATACACTCCACTCTCTTCGTTAAATACTGCAGCGCTTTCAAGTGTCCTGGTTGAAGTCGTGCCGACAGATACGATACGGCCTCCGTTTTTCTTCGTCTCGTTTATAACTCTTGCTGTTTCTTCGTCTATATGATATTCTTCAAAGTGCATCTGATGTTCTTCTATGTTCTCACACTTTACCGGCCTGAAAGTACCGATACCTACATGCAGTGTAACATATGCGATTTTCACTCCTTTTTCCGCAGCCTTTTCAAGGAGCTCGGGAGTAAAGTGAAGTCCTGCGGTCGGTGCAGCAACGGAGCCTTCTTCACTATCGCTCGCATATACAGTCTGATAACGCTCTTTATCTTCGCTTGTACTTTCGCGGTCTATATACGGCGGCAACGGAATACGTCCTATCTCTTCGAGTTTTTCGGCAAACAAGCCTTCGTATTTAAATTCCACTATACGCGTCCCTTCATCGCCAAAGCCGAGTACTTCTGCCTCAAAGAGACTATCATCAGAAAAAGAAACGATATCTCCCGGTTTTATGCGTTTACCAGGCCGCACCATTGTTTCCCACTTGTCTCCGTCAATCCGCTTTACAAGTAAAAACTCAATCTTCGCGCCGGTCTCCTTCTTAACGCCGAAAAGCCTTGCTGGTATCACCTTGGAATTATTTAATACAAGGCAATCAGAAGGCTTTAAATAATCTATGATATCGTAAAAATGTTTGTGCTCCGTTTCTCCCGTAGCTCTATGTACAACGAGGAGCCGCGAAGCATCTCTCTTGTCCGCCGGATGCTGAGCTATTAGTTCTTCCGGCAGCTCGTAATCAAAATCGTTAATATTCAAGTTCTTTTCTACCACCCTTTTACTATTTATTTAAAGCTTCCGATCATTTTGCATTCGTGACCTGCTTTCTTACTATTTAATTTCTATATCGGTATAATAATAATGCAGAATTTCATCATATGTAAAACCCTGTTTCGCCATTTCTATAGCACTGTCCTGCGGCATACCTATACCGTGTCCGTATCCCAAACCGGTAAATGTGACCGGACTTTTTGTAACATATTCAACACTGCCGCTTTGACCTATATCGCTGCTTGCCGGTAAAATTCCTGCTGCACTTAAAGCTGCACTTTTATCTATTGCATATATATTTTCAAGCGTTCTCTTTTCAATCTCGCCGTCAGCTCCTATTACCGACACGGAATTCTTCGCTGAAAGCGATAGCCTTGCTCCGTCTTTTCCTATAACATTCACGGATGACATAGCTATTTTTTGTGCTCCCGTTTCTGCCGTACCCTGACTTGCGTCTGAACTTCCTGTATTATATTCTGTAAATGAAAAATGCGTGGATTTTATAACGCTTGCGTCAAATAAAGTCCTTATTTTTTCCTTAGAAATGCTCACCTCTCCGCCAGTGCCAATAAATTTAAGCGTATCAACTGCACCCGACTCGTTTCGTGAGACGATTTCTATACGCATAATATCACCAATACTGTTCCCCGCACTTTCAAGCTTCGATTCTATATCATCAAAAGAAAATGTCGCTGTCCATTGATATTCAGGACTATACTCATCTTTTACCGCTTTAAGATAATCAGACTCGCTGCCCCATACGTCGTTTATATTCTGCGTATAGCCGCCGCTGTTCTTAAAATAATAAGCAGAAACAACTTTGCCGCCTGAATAAATACAAAGCCCTGCTGTATCATCTACAGCCGCATTAGTCTCTTCATACTCGTCTTCATATCCCTTATATACCTGACAATGCGTCGTTGCGCACACATCAAATCCGTACTGCGAATGACGGTTTAAATTTGTAACGGCAAAACTCCGGGCTGCCACGGCCTGCGCCTTCAAAGCTTCTTCCGGATAATCATGATGCATTTCAGCGTTGAGAACGCCGTATACATACTCGTCAATTTCAAGCACATTTATCATATTTATACTTCCCGTGCTATTTATGGAAAACATAATACCGCCGCGGTACTCTTTGCCATCCGCTGTAATGACTCCTCCATCGTCAAAATCCATCGCAGCAATTACATAGCGCTCAAAATCCTGCTGCACTATATTACCGTCATCTCCAAAGAGATTTACACTTCCATTTTCACATACCGCATTTAAATTCGTATAAGCAGCTACCGGCATAGTCGGCACAAACTGGCCATCCTTATATACGCCCATATAAAACCCGCTATCCGACGAAAGCGTATACGACATAGCCGCGCTGCTTCCGTATTTGAGGCCTACTCGTATGCTGTCCGCAAATGAATAAAGCGGAAACAAAAGCAGTATCGTTAACATAATTGTTATTATTGTCTTCCTCATAAAATTTCACCTTGCTATAAATCTGTTTTTATATCAATCTCTATTTGCTCTGTATGCGCTGAAGAGGATTTGAGATCAGAGCTCGAAACAAAGTTTTTTTCTTTATCCGCTTTTGCTCTGTTATCTGTAAGCCCGAGATGCCTGTATGCCTTTTCCGATACTACTCTCCCTTTCTGCGTTCTGTGCAGAAATCCCGCCTGTATCAGATAAGGCTCATACGCATCCTCTATTGTAACTCTTTCTTCTCCTATCGAAGCCGCTATAGTGTCGATTCCGACAGGCCCACCGTTAAAACGATCTATTATAATATGTAGTATCTCGCGGTCAAGATTTTCCAGTCCGTATTCGTCAACACCCATAGAATCAAGCGCCATTCTCGCCATATCGCGGGTAATGCGCCCATCGCCTTTTACCTGACTGAAATCGCGGACGCGTTTTAAAAGTCTGTTTGCTATTCGCGGTGTACCGCGCGAGCACTTCGCAAGCTCGGAAAGCGATTCGCCGTCGATTTCAACACCGAGTATATTTGCTGAACGGCTTATTATCGTCATCAGTTCTTCCGGCGTGTAAAGCTCAAATTTAGAGAGCACGCCAAAACGGTCACGCAGAGGCGCAGACAGGCTGCCGGCTCTCGTCGTTGCCCCTATGAGCGTAAATTTGGCAAGATCGAGCCTTATTGAACGCGCCGAAGGGCCTTTGCCAATGATAATATCGAGCGCATAATCCTCCATCGCTGAATAAAGCACCTCTTCCACCGAGCGGTGAAGCCTGTGTATTTCATCTATAAAAAGCACATCATTGTCGTTCAAATTTGTAAGTATTGCTGCAAGATCTCCTGCCCTTTCTATTGCGGGGCCTGAGGTAATCCTGATATCAACGCCAAGCTCATTGGCTATTATTCCCGCAAGCGTCGTCTTACCGAGACCCGGCGGCCCGTAAAAAAGTACGTGGTCGAGCGGCTCGTTTCTAAGTTTTGCGGCTTCTATATATATCTTGAGATTTTCTGTCGCTGATTTCTGTCCTATGTATTCCTCGAGCCGATGTGGCCTCAGAGAGACTTCCGCCGCTTCTTCGCCTTCATTTATTTTTGTCTGTGTGATTCTTTCTTCATAATCCATAATTCACCGTCTTTATACCGTCATAAATTAAAACAACTTTTTAAGCGCCTGTTTTATATACTCCTCGCTTGTAAGTCCATCCTCATTTATCGCCGCTACGGCGTTTGCCGCCTCTGTTCTGCTGTAACCGAGCGATATAAGCGCATTTATCGCTTCTGCTCTTTTTCCCGCCTCACTGTCAGCTGCACCGATATCCGCGTAAACAGGCGCTGCCGCCGTACCGCCGGCGATACTTCCTATCTTGTCCCTAAGTTCAAGCACTATACGCTGCGCAGTTTTTTTACCGATACCGCTGGCCCGTGTAAGAAAATCGACATCTTCAAAAGCTATCGCCTTTTTCAGCTCCGATACCGGAGCTACAGACAATATTGCCATAGCCGCCTTAGCGCCGACACCATTCACCGTTATCAGCTGCTTGAAAAGCGTTAAGCCCTCCTTTTCAGTAAATCCGTAAAGACTCACATCATCCTCGCGTACTGCCATATAGAGATAAAGCGTCACAGCTTCACCTTCCTGCGCAAGATATACAGCAGAATTATCAGGAACAGCCACTTCATACCCGAGACCACCCGCTTCTACAACAACGCCGCCTTCTATGCGCATTGTAAATTTTCCTTTTATGTAATGAAGCATACTTCTTCCTCCATTTTACACTATTTTCAGTAAAATTTCATGAAAATCAGAGTTTATTTTCAAACCTATTTCTGTAATTTGCCGAATGACCGCAGCAAATTGCCGCCGCAAGTGCATCGGCCGTATCATCCGGCTTCGGCACACTCTTGAGCGAAAGTATAGTCTTTACCATTTCCTGCACTTGTTTTTTCTCAGCGCGTCCATAGCCAACAAGTCCCTGTTTTATCTGAAGCGGCGTATATTCATATACAGGAAGACCGGAATTAGCGCATGCGAGTATCGCAACTCCACGAGCCTGTCCAACCATTATCGCTGTTTTGGTGTTAGTATTGAAAAACAGCTCTTCAATTGAAGCCACATCCGGCTGCTCATCCGCAATTATATTCATAAGCGAGCTATAGAGAACTTTAAGCCTCGATGTCATATCCATTCCCGCCTTCGTCGTCACCGCACCATAATTTATGGGAATAAATTTATTGCCGCGCATTTCAATAACACCCCAGCCGAGTATCGCGTAACCCGGATCTATGCCTAAGATCTTCATCTTTACCTGCCTTTAAAATAAAAATTTTCCTCCCTGTTAAAGGAGAATTCTCATTTCTTTTTATATATTTTAACATATGAACATATGTTTGTCCACAGCCTTATTAAATATATTACCTTTTTTTCCGGAAATGTGATATACTATAATTAATTATGTGTATTTTCTAAAAACTTAGTAATTCTAATTTATACGGAAGGAGTATTTAATGCGCTATACAAGACACAATGTTATTCTCGAACTCATAGAAGAAAACGATATCGAGACCCAGGAGAAACTCGCTTCAATGCTTAACGAACGAGGATTTAACGTTACACAGGCAACTGTGTCAAGAGATATAAAGGAGCTGCGTCTCATCAAGATTCTGACTCCGTCCGGAAATTATAAATATGCACAGAGAAAAGAGCTTGACGCTCCTATTTCTGACAGATTTGCAAGAATTTTTAGAGAAACGGTAACAGATATCAAGTACTCGGGAAATCTCATAGTAGTAAAGACACTTTCGGGTTGTGCAAATGCTGCGGCAGAGGCCATCGACACGACAAAATTTGAGCATATCGTAGGCACACTTGCAGGAGATAACACCTTTATCATCATCGTTGATGATCCTGAAAATTTGCCAAAACTCGTAGAAACATTCAAAGAGATGCTCAAATCGAGATAAAATATCAATAAAAATTCAGTAACAAGAGGTATTTCGGATATGATAAACCATATTAGCATACGCGATTTTGCCATAATTGAAAATACCGAAATAGACTTTCACTCCGGTCTCAATATACTCACCGGAGAAACAGGCGCCGGAAAGTCAATAGTAATAGAAGCCGTGAGTCTCGCGCTCGGTGCTCGTGCAGATACAGCTTTTATACGTTCAGGCTGCGAAAAAGCAGTAGTACAGCTAACCGGCGATATAGACGGTGAAGAAACTGTAATTACGCGCGAAGTCTCATCTTCCGGTAAAAACCTGTGCCGTTTAAACGGAGATCTTGTAACGCTCGCGCAGCTCAACGCTTATTGCAGAAAACTTGCCGATATTCACGGACAGTACGACCATCAGTCGCTTCTCAATCCTGAATATCATATAAATCTCGTTGACATATATCACCAAAACGATATCGCGCCTGTGAAACAGATGAACGCGAAGCTTTTTTCTGCCTACAAAGACGCAAAATCAAAACTTGAATCTCTGCTGTCAAGCGCTGCTGAGAATGCACGTCAGCGTGATTTTATGGCGTTTGAATTAAATGAAATAAAAGAAGCAAAGCTCACTGAAGGTGAAGATGCAGAACTTGAAGAACGCATCGCCCTGCTCCAAAACAGTGAACATATTTATAAGCTGCTGGCAAGAGCCTATGAAGCCGGTAAAGAAAGTATGCCCGCAGCAATGGATATTATGTCGGAAATACAGACTGCTCTTTCTGATATAGCTTTATACACAGAAGAGCTTGGAAGCATAAGCTCCGAATTCAGCGACATATTCTATCGGCTCGATGATATATTCAGGGATATAAGAAATGCAAGAGACAGCATCATCTTTTCACAGGAAGAACTCGATGAAGCTATATTCCGCCTCGAGTACATAAACAAGCTCAAGCACAAATACGGAAATACGATTGCAGAGATCCTCGGCTACGCAGAACAAACAGCGGCAAAGCTGCAAACCATAGAAAACATCGACGAAGAAAAAGCAAATCTCGAATTTGAAATAAATACGCTTGAAACTCAGCTTACAGCAGCGTCAGAAAGACTTACGGCTTTAAGAAAGGTATCTGCCGAAGAGCTCGAAATGAAGATATCAAAAGAGCTTTCGGAACTAAACTTTGCCGACAGCCGCATAAAAATTTCCTTTGATGCTCTGCCCGCCTTCACAGAAAACGGTACGGACAGAATAGAATTTCTCATAAGCACAAATAAAGGCGAGCCTCTGAAACCACTTGCAAAAATTGCCTCCGGCGGCGAAATGTCGAGAATTATGCTCGCATTCAAGAATATTATCGCCGATTACGATAACATACCTACTCTGATATTTGACGAAATAGATGCTGGTATATCGGGCATAACAGCGAGTATCGTCGGTAAAAAGCTAAAGGAAATCGCTGAAAATCATCAGATAATATGCATCACTCACCTACCGCAGATAGCGGCATTCGGCGAGCATAATTACAGGATTCAAAAATACAGTTCGGAAAATTCCGTAAAAACCACAGTAGAAGCGCTTGACGAAAACGAAAAGATCAATGAAATCGCGCGCCTTCTCGGTGGTATCAACATAACTGATATCACCATAAAAAGTGCGGAAGAGCTGATTGCAGCATCAAAATAAAAAACTGCCCTGTTCATCTGAGGGCAGTTTTTAATCTTTCAACCCAAAAAAGGCTGTAATAACAAATGACAGCGATATGTATATCTGAATTTTGAAATCACTTTATGAGAGGTTCAGCCATCACATCTCCAAGAGCTTCTAAACCTTCCAAATTGTTCTGCAGGCTTATTTCCTCGACAAATTCGAGATTTCTTCTATAATCAAGCTCCACAAAATCCGTAGGATTGACCTCCGATGGCGGCTTATCGAAATACGAAAGTCCCGCTATCTTCAAAAGCGAATATACAAACTGCGAGCAGAACATTATGTTCGGCCTGTGCGAATATTTGAGAATAAGCCCCAGCATATTATAAGCGCTTCCTTCGCTGTTAATTTGCCGTACCTTATCGAGCATAATTTTTTTCTGTTCATATGATGCAGGCAGACGATATACGAGAACAGACGAACCCTCGCGCCTTATAAGCGATTTTATGAGTTCGGGATTAAGACCTGGCGGAAATAGCTTTTCACCGCCGTTATAGCTCACTATCGTATAAAGCTCCTTGTCAAACGATACTGACACATGATTATAACTCCTGCTTGTGAACAGCCCTATCACTTCCCCTTGAGGACTTCTAGAACAAGTCAAAATAATATATATATATCCATCATCGAGAGCATTTTCGGCCTTTTCAAAAAAATCATCCGTCAGCGTTCCTTCGTTTACATATGAAAAAGAATTATGCCGCGGAATATCCGTAACTATTTCTAACACATGACCTTTAGATATTACTTTACCGGTTTCTTTTATCTTTGTTAATTTTTTTGTTATTTCCTCTCTATTATGCTTAAGCTGTTCGTAAGATACAACCGCCCATTCGTCCGCCGACGGAGCCGTATAATTTGAACTTTCCAGAAGAAAAACTATCTGTCTCACAGGAAAAGCTGCCAGAAGAAAAGCACTGCCGAGAAACCTGTAAAGCTCCATCACGATATAGTCCTCATCCGCATGGATAAAGAGAATTGCAAAAAGCACCTGTGATGCCAAAATCAGAGCATATATAGTTATCTGCGTAGCTTTTTCCCAAGTTGTCAAATGCATAAAGATTATGTAACACATAAAAAAAATAAATACAAAAACATATGAAAGAATATATGATACATAATCCCCATGCACATAAAGAGCTGCACAAAGCAGCATAAGAATTATAAATAAGCTTGTATTTCCAAATAGTTGTTTTTTCATTCCATACCTTTTGCGTTTTAAATACTGTATATTATTTTCAAACAATTCTGCTTTCTCACTTTTACTTTATACACCATCAGGAGCAAATTGTCAAACTGTATATATTGGCATATAAAATCAAAATGTCTCTCAGAGAGAGACATTTTATATATTAGTGAGTGATTTTGTTGAGCGGGCTTTAGAATTTATTATAACCTATTTTGAGCGCAGCCTGATTGGCCTCGTTAAATTTAGCCTTGCCGTGCTCTGTAAAATATTTTTCGATTGCATCCGAGCAGCCTTCAAATGTCATAATACCTGTTTTCTTTATGAGCGCTCCTATCATTGCGATATTAGCACCTTTAGGATTATTTGCTTCTTCTGCGAGAGCCGCCGTATCAACTTCTATAACATTTACATCGTTTCTGTAAACTCTGTCTGTTATTAATGATGAATTTACAAAGAGATATCCGCCAGGACGCAGACTCGATTCAAACTTATCAATGGCGGGCCCGTTCATAGCAATAAGAATGTCTATATCCTTTGCCAGCGGGCTTGCTATTTCCTCGTCGCTGATTTTAATCGTACAGTTGGCGGTACCGCCTCTCATCTCAGCTCCATATGAAGGATACCAAGTAAACTGGCTGCCCGTTTCAAAAGCGCAGTACGAAATGAGAATACCTGTTGTAATTATTCCCTGACCGCCGAATCCGGCGCAAATGATTTCTTTAAGCATTACTTCGCGCTCCTTTCTATAAATTCACCGAGTGTGTATATCTTGAAAATTTCATTCTCCATTCTATCAAGAGCTGCCGCCGGTGTAAGGTTCCAGTTTGTCGGGCACGGAGCAAGAATTTCTACAAGTGAAAAGCCTTCACCTGCCATCTGCTTTTGAAAAGCCTTTCTGATATAGTTTTTAGTCTTATTGATATTAGGAACTGAATCCACAGCACCTCTTGCCAGGTATGCAATGTCCATACCGTGATACAGATTTACTATATCTATAGGATTGCCGTTCTCCTTCGAATCTCTTCCGGCAGGCGACGAAGTTGTCTTCTGCCCGATAAGAGATGTAGCAGACATCTGGCCTCCCGTCATACCGAAGTTCGTATTGTTGACAACGATTGCTGTAATATTCTCATTTCTTGCCGCCGTATGTACTGTATGCTGCATACCGATATTGTATGTAGCACCGTCACCTGCATATGAGAACACGAGCATATCAGGTCTGATTCTCTTATAGCCTGTAGCAGTCGGAATAGCTCTTCCATGTGCACCTGAGAAGGCGTGACCGTGCGTTGCAAAAAGGCCGTGAGAACCGCAAGCTAAATCGTGGAAGATAACATGCTTATTCTTGTATCCAAGTTCCTCTACAACTTCATATATTATTCTCCAGCAGATGCCGTGACCACAGCCCTGACAAGCGCCGTGGCTTGGTTTATCCTTAAGCAGTTCAGGGATTTCAAATTTCTTTATTGCCATTATTTACACCTCCTCGCAAGTTCCCGCAATAATCTTTTCTGCGGTTTCAACAACAACATCCGCATCAGGTACAACATCAAGGCTGAAATAGCCATATACAGGCATATTGCATTTTGTTGCCAGCTTAATATCGGGAACCATCTGTCCCTTTATGCTCATTTCTACTGCGAGAAGACCTTTACAATCCGGATTTATTTCCGCAAATGCCTTTTCAGGGAACGGCCAGGCTGTAATAAGTCTGATAAGACCGAGCTTAATACCCTTTGCTCTTGCTTTCCTAACGGCTTCCTTACATACTCTTGAACTGATACCGTAAGCTACGCATACAACATCCGCATCCGACACCTCTATGTTTTCCCATCTCTGCTCTGCTTCCTTCATTGCCTTATACTTAGCTCCCATATGCGCAGCATAAGCAGGGAAGCCCTGTCCCGGATAACCGCCTCTCTGGATACCGTCTTCGCCATCCTTAAGCTCTTTATATGTATAATCAAATTTGTCAATATCAATATCAGCAAAGTCAGGAAGCGTTATGCCTTCCATCATCTGTCCTATAATCGCATCTGTAAGAATAACAACAGGATTTCTATATTTTTCTGCGATCTCATAGGCCTCTTTCATCATATCTACTTCTTCCTGAACAGAGGCAGGCGTAAGCACAACATACTGCGAATCGCCGTTACCGCCGCCGTGCGTTACTTCTTCGTAGTCACCCTGCGAGGCACTGATGCCGCCGCAGGCACCTCCTACTCTCTGTACATCCACAAGAACAGCCGGAATCTCACAGCCGCAGATATATGAAATACCTTCGTGGAAAAGTGCAAACCCAGGACCTGCCGATGTTGAAAGTACTCTCGAACCTGCAAGAGAAGCTCCTATAAGCATATGAAGTCCCGTAAGTTCATCCTCTGTCTGAATAAGTTCTCCGCCTACTTCGCTCATTCTCCACGAAAGATATTCAAGAACCTCTGTCTGTGGAGTAATAGGATATCCGCTGAAGAAACGGCAGCCTGCACGAAGCGCAGCTTCCGCAAGGGCCTCGTTGCCCTTCATTATTGCTTTTTCTGCCATAGTTAGTCCTCCTTTTCAATTTTGATTGCATAATCAGGACATACCGTATAACACGATCCGCAAGCTATACAATCAGCTTCATTAAACTTTACTGTTTCATAACCGGCTTCATTGAGCTCACCCGAAGGCGCTACGCACTTTTTCGGGCATGCGTTTACGCAATAGTGACAGCCTTTGCACCTTGCCGCATTATAAGTAATCTTTACCATTTCTGCTCCTCTCTGAAATGACGTTTTTAAAAAATCATTTCACTGCTATTACTGTTAATTGTGTCTATATCATAGCGCTTATTGTTTGAATATTTCAAATAATATGTAAATTACTGTTTTAACTGTGCTTTTTGTATTAATTTTGAAATTTTTGATTCGATCTGCTCAATAAAAAAAGGATTCTCCCGCGCAGGAAAATCCTTTTCATTATGAGTGTATTTTGTTGATTAAGCTTACTATTTGATTTGAAATCTTGAGTATTCTATATGGTTTAATTTTATATGGCCTAAGTTAGATTAAATAAAATTTAGCACTTTTCGTAGCCTATCTTGAGCGCCCTCTGGTTGGCTTCGTTAAACTTAGCCTTGCCGTGCTCTGTGAAGTACTTGTTGATAGCTTCTCCGCATCCCTCGAGAGTCATAATTCCCGTGTGCTTTACGAGCGCTCCGATCATTACCATATTTGCTCCCTTCGGATTGTCAGCTTCCTTTGCCAGCTCCTCAGTATCCACTTCTACAACATTTATATCTTCTCTGTATGTTCTTCCCGTTACGAGAGAAGAATTTACAAAGAGATATCCGCCCGGACGGAGAGAATCTATAAATTTGTCAATTGCAGGACCGCTCATTCCTACGAGGATGTCGATATCCTTAGCGAGCGGCGATGCGATTTCTTCATCGCTGATTTTGATGGTACAGTTGGCTGTACCTCCTCTCATTTCCGAGCCGTATGAAGGATACCAAGTAAACTGGCTTCCTGTTTCAAAAGCGCAATATGAGATGAGAATACCTGTTGTGATTATTCCCTGTCCGCCGAATCCGGCACAGATTATTTCCTTAAGCATTATTTTGCGCTCCTTTCTATAAATTCACCAAGCTCATACTTTTTGAACACTTCATTCTGCATTCTTTCAAGCGACTGAGCCGGAGTCATACCCCAGTTTGTAGGGCACGGCGCAAGGATTTCTACAAATGAGAAGCCCTCTCCCGCCATCTGCTTTGCAAAAGCCTTTCTGATGTAGTTCTTTGTCTTGTTGATGTTAGGAACAGAATCAACAGCTCCTCTTGCAAGGTATGCGATATCCATATCAGTGTAGAGTTTTACAACATCAACAGGATTACCGTTGAGTTCCTTTGTTCTTCCCGCAGGTGACGAAGTTGTCTTCTGTCCGATGAGTGAAGTCGGTGACATCTGTCCGCCTGTCATACCGAAGTTTGTATTGTTGATAACGATAGCCGTGATGTTTTCGTCTCTCATTGCAGTATGAACTGTATGCTGCATACCGATTGAATATGTAGCTCCGTCTCCCGCATATGAGAATACGAGCATGTCAGGTCTTGTTCTCTTGAAACCTGTAGCAGTCGGAATAGCTCTTCCGTGAGCTCCGCTGAATCCGTGGTACTTCTGTGCATAGAGCATATTTGAACCGCATGCGAGGTCGTGGAACGCGATGCAGTTCTTTGTAAGTCCCATTTCTTCAATTACTTCATATATAATTCTCGCTGCAATACCGTGTCCGCAGCCCTGACAGCAGCCGTGAGAGCCTAAACCCTCAAGTGCTTCAGGAATCTTAAAAGTCTTTGTTGCCATGATTTACACCTCCTCAGCAGTTCCTGCGATGATTGCTTCTGCAGTCTCAACTACCATATCTGAGTCAGGAACAACATCACAGCTTAAATAAGTATATACAGGAAGATTGCACTTAGTAGCGAGCTTAACATCAGGAACCATCTGTCCTTTAAGGCTCATTTCTACTACGAGAAGTCCCTTTACATTCGGATTTATTTCAGCAAATGCCTTTTCAGGGAACGGCCAAGCTGTTATAAGTCTTATGAGGCCAAGCTTAACACCCTTTGCTCTTGCCTTCTTAACTGCTTCCTTGCACACTCTCGAGCTGATACCATATGCCACGCATACGACATCAGCGTCTTTAACCTGCACATTTTCCCATCTCTGCTCGTTATCGTGCATATCCTTGAACTTCTTAAGTCTGTAAGGGCCGTAGACATCATAACCAGTAGACGGCCATCCTGCCTTCTGTATTCCGTGTGTATCGTTTGCCCCGAGCGGCTTATATGCCCAATCAAATTTATTGATATCGTGCTCTTTCATATCAGGAAGAGTAACGCCTTCCATCATCTGACCGATGATGGCGTCTGTCATAATAACTACAGGGTTTCTGTACTTTTCGGCAAGCTCATAGGCTTCCTGCACAAGATCCACTTCTTCCTGAACCGAGGCCGGAGTAAGTACGATATACTGAGAATCACCGTTGCCGCCGCCGTGAACAACTTCTTCATAGTCGCCCTGTGAAGCGCTGATACCGCCGCAGCCGCCGCCGAGTCTCTGTACATCCACAAGTACCGAAGGCGCTTCGCACTCACAGAGGTATGAAAGACCTTCGTGGAAAAGTGCAAATCCCGGACCTGCCGATGTTGAAAGCACTCTTGCACCGCCAAGCGATGCTCCGAGAAGCATGTGCAGTCCCGTAAGCTCGTCCTCTGTCTGTATCATATCTCCGCCAACCTCATTCATTCTCCATGAAAGATATTCGAGTACTTCCGTCTGCGGAGTGATAGGATATCCGCTGAAGAAACGGCATCCTGCACGAAGCGCAGCTTCTGCAAGGGCTTCGTTGCCCTTCATTATTGCTCTGTCTGCCATAATTAGTCCTCCTTAACTATAGTGATTGCGTAATCCGGACACATAGTGTAGCATGAGCCGCATGCGATGCAATCCGCTTCATTGAATTTAACAATTTCGTAACCCTTGGCATTGAATTCGCCTGTCGGAGTTACACACTTTTTTGGACATGCGCTGACGCAATAGTGACAACCTTTGCATCTTTCCGCATCATAAGTGATTTTTACCATTTTAGGCTCCTTTCCAGTATATCTTGTTCAACAATGATATAGATATATAATAAATATATTATATATTAGGCATAATATACTTCATTTAACGCTTCTTGTCAACAGATTTCGACTTATTTTCTCAAAATTCATCATATAAATTCACATTTTTATTTAATTATCTTTTTTAAAACAGTATTTCTTCAGTTTGTACTCTTAAGTCAGCTGAGACCGAATTTTCTCGTTTCCGAGAAGCACTTATTATTGCGGTTCTTTACCCGCAGCGCGTTCAATATTCCGAGTACTCATTTTAATTTTATAACAAGAATTCAGGTTCAAATCAATTCCGGGTATCAGCAGAATAATAAACATCACGCCCGAAATCACAAAGAGCACAATATACAATGTTGATGTCGATTTAAAAACTTTATCCGCTATTATACCTCCGAGCGGCGCTATAAGCATCACACCCCGCGAGCGTATAATCGAATATGCAAGCGACGCAGCCGCATTGATTCCGATTTTCTGCGAGATATGCACCCGGAATATCAAAGATTGTTCTTATTGCAGCTATCCACTGAATTGAGATGTCTGAACTTTGTATTTGTATAGTTCATAACCGCAATCATCTGATCATAGAATAAATACCTTACATATAGCAGAATGTATATTTTTCCGCCTATGTAACCGAAGGATATTTTAGTAAATTCTTACATTTTTGTTAATGTACCAAAGTAAAATAATACTAAAATCATCCTCGAAATAAAAAGCCCTGCGCTTTTGTAAAACGCAGGACCTTTGTCCGATTTTCAGTTTTTATTCAGCGTCTTCTTCCGCTGCTTCTGTTTCGGCAGGGGCTTCCTCTGCCTCCGGAGCTTCTTCCGGAGCAAGGCAGGCCTTGATGCTGAGGCTGATTCTCTTTCTCTCTGTATCTATTTCGAGTATCTGCGCTTCAACTTCCTGTCCCACGGAAATCTCATCTGCGATGTTAGTAACTCTCTTATGAGCGATTTCCGAAATATGTACAAGTCCATCAAGACCCGGTTCAATCTCTACGAAAGCGCCGTATTCTTTGATCTGCACAACTGTACCCTTTACGATCTGACCTACTTCGTACTTGTCGTTGATTACCGACCAAGGCTCAGGCTGATTCTGCTTGTATCCGAGCGAAATCTTTCCCTTTTCCTCGTTCATCTGGAGTACGACAACTTTAATCTTGTCTCCAATTGCGAGCACTTCCTGCGGGTGTCTCAATTTTCCCCACGAAATTTCCGAAATATGAAGGAGTCCGTCGATACCACCGATATCAACAAATGCGCCATAATCTGTAAATCTCATTACAGTACCTTCGATAACATCTCCTACCTTGAGGCTGCCCCAAATTTCGGCGATCTTCTTTGCTCTTTCTTCCGCCAGGACAGCTTTGTGCGAGAACACTGCTCTTCCTTTCATCTTGTCGACGCGGTTTACTTTTACATCGAGAGCTTGTCCGATGAATTCATCCGCTGTTTCCACAAACTTGTCCGAAAGCTGTGAAAGCGGAATAAAACCTGTCATTTCCTTATACGCGGCAATCACTCCGCCATTTACGGCTCTCGTAATTTTTACATTAATAACCGATTTATTTTCAAAAGCTTCTACAACTTCATCCCAGTTAGCATTGATTTCGAGCTTTTTCTTTGACAGAATAATCTCGCCGTCGTCAGTTCTTAAAACTTTTGCCTGGACATCGTCTCCTTCTTTAAATAAATCTGTTAATTTCTGGCCATCTTCCAGAGAAACTTCCTCTCTAGGAATTATGCCATCCTTCTTACAGCCAAGGTTAACGATGACTTCTTTTTCAGTTGCTTGAAGCACTTTTCCATTAACTATTTCTCCGCTGCGTGGCAGTCTTAATGATTTTTCAATTTCATCCATTAAGTCAAGCATTAAATTTTTTTCGTTGTTTTCAAGTGTCATTTCACTCATATTGGCAATAACCTCCTCAATTACAGATTCAGGTGTCGAAGCACCTGCTGCAACTCCTATTTTATTACATATTTCAACTTCTTTCAATGGTAAATCTTGCAGTTTTTCAATAAAAAATGATTTTGGGCAATATTTTTGAGAAATTTCATACAATTTTCGGCTATTTGAACTATTTTTTCCACCAATTACCACCATCATATCCACAGACTTCGCCGTCTGCATACAGCTATTTTGTCTTTCACTTGTTGCCGAGCAGATAGTATTATTGACGATAATATTTTTTCCGCGCTCGGAAAATGAAGCAACAACATCGTCAAAAAGTTCCTTTCTTATTGTCGTCTGTGCTACTATATAGAGATTATCAATATCTATTTTTTCTGCTTCCTCTCTCGAGTTGACAATGTAAGCGTTACTGCACCAACCGTTTATTCCTATAACTTCGGGATGATTTTTGTCTCCGACTATTATCACATTTTTGCCGTCTGCCTCCGCATCGCGGGCTATATTATGTATTCTTTTTACAAAAGGACAGGTCGCATCGATTATCTTTATACCCAGCCTTTCTGCATCGTCATAAAATTTTTTAGGCTCACCATGAGAGCGGATGATAACTTTATCTCCCGTTTTCGCATCATTTATATCTGTTATTATTCCAAGACCTTTTCTTTCAAGCTCTCCCGTTACGATATCATTATGAATGAGCGGTCCGCAGGAATAAATTTCATTTTTATCATCTGCGCTGCGCTCGTCTATCAGTTTTTCCGCCGCTTCTATCGCTCGTTTTACTCCAAAACAAAATCCTGAATTTTCCGCTCTTATGATTTCTCTTTTCATTATAATTTCTTTAATCCTTCCAAAAATTTTTTAAATGCCGCCTCGCTTCCGTTCTCTGTAGGCTCGTAATATCTAACACCCTCTCTATACAGGTTGTCCGGCAAATACTGCTGCTTCACATATCCTCCGTAAGCGTGCGGAAATTTATAATCAAGTCCAATTCCAAGCTTGGCTGCGCCGCTGTAATGACTGTCTTTAAGATGAAGCGGTACATCGTCTATTTTACGCGTTCTTATATCCTTTATAGCTCTGCTAAGCGCCTCGCTTGCCGCATTTGACTTAGGACAAGATGAAAGAAGAATGGTCGCCTGAGCCAGATTTATCTGTGCTTCCGGTAATCCTACCATAAGCGCCGCCTGTACACACGCCGTCACAATAGAAATTGCGCTTGGATATGCCATTCCTATATCTTCCGATGCTATTACCATAAGCCTTCTTCCTATCATCTGAATATCGGCTCCGCCGTCTATAAGACGTGCAAGATAATGAACGGCAGCATCCGGATCCGATCCTCTTATCGACTTTTGCAGAGCTGAAAGCAGATTGTATTTATCTTCTTTTTTATCGTAAAAAGCCGTCTGCCTCTGCAATGCCTCCTCAATTATTTTCACATCTATTTTA
>CALWPQ010000011.1 GCA_944383465.1 uncultured Clostridia bacterium | reverse complement strand
CTAAGCGTATGAGAAAATCACATGGTATGCCGTCGGCAATAATACGATTTTTGCTGCGGTTGTGAGCAAATCTGTCAGAAGCGTCCGCATAACCATCTGCTTTTGATACGCTCAAAGTACATGACGCAGAATTACTGAAAACGCCGGTTTTTCGCGAAATCACTTTTGGGTTGTCCGGTCTTGCAGCGAGCACCTGCGTTTCGCCTTCCTCCGTAAAGGCATTTATCTGCTTGAAGTCGCGCACTATAAGAGTGAGCGCAAGCTCGCAGGCTTCACCTTGGCTCAGATTTTCGTGAATCACTTTATTTGTATATGTGTATTCCGCCTGAAAAACGAAGCTGCCGCCGATTTTTACGGGTCTTATAGTTACTTTTTTATATGGCAGAGATTTTTTTCTGAGGTCGCCGAAGACGAGTTTTATAAGCGACGGCTCTCCGTTTGCGTTCAGACTCTTTATTAAATTTTCAAGTATTTCTTTTAATTTATCCATATGTACAGTATAGCATATTTATTGCGGATTGACAAAAGGTATTCCGAAATATTCGGTGAGCGAAAGTACGAGATTGCGGGCAATTTCGTCTATATTTTCAGCAATCCAGGTAGCGTCCTGATAGTTGTCGTGATAGCCGACTTCGATGAGAACAGCCGTTGCCCGCGTACGTCTGAGCTCTGCGAGCGTTGTGTTTGGTATCACAGTCACGAGATTCGGATTTGGATATATCGCCTTGAGGTTATCCGCAAATATGTCAGCCGCAGCTTCGCCTGCTTCGCTGTACGCGTAGTAGTAGACATCCGGTCCCATAAGCATTCCGCTCAGATTCTCCGGCGAGGCGTTGGAATGAAGGGCGAGATGAAGGTCGTAGTTTCCCGCATTTGACTGGGCTATTACCTGCGAAAGACTGTCGTAAGGGTTGTTTCTCGTAAAAGAAATGCCGCTTGCGCGCAGATACGGCACCATAGCATCGACGATGAGATTCATATAATATTCTTCGCTTTCGCCGAGAATTGTTTCGTTAAAATCCTGAACGGACGGACTTAAATATACGCTTGGCATAAGATTTCCTCCCAATAAATGATTATCGGTAACAGTATATGCAGGTATTGAGTCTGCCGTGAATATGCAAAAAAGATATCTTAAATGGAGGGCTGCGGATGGAAATAATAAAGATAATAGATTTGGCAAATTTATATGTCTTGGCTTTGCTGCTATGGCATAATACACCGTCATAATAAACCGTGAAGCAATATTTCTTGCAGTCCGTGAGTATTTATGGTATAATATTAAGGTGTATTTTTAGAAGCAAACAAAGAAAAGAGGCGTTACTATGGCTGAAAAAGAAAAAATCATAAATATAGCGGTAATTGCCCATGTAGACGCAGGTAAATCGACTCTTGTGGACGCTTTTCTCAATCAGAGCGGTGTTTTCCGCGCCAACGAGGAGATAGTAGACTGCGTAATGGACAGCGATGATATCGAGCGCGAACGCGGAATTACGATATATTCTAAGAATTGCTCTGTAATGCACGGTGATGTAAAGATAAATATAGTTGATACTCCGGGTCACGCCGATTTTTCATCGGAGGTAGAGCGGATAATGAAGACGGTAGATACAGTAATCCTCCTTGTCGATTCCTCCGAAGGTCCGATGCCGCAGACGAGGTTTGTGCTCAAAAAATCGCTGGAGCAGGGGCTCAATCCGATCCTTCTCATAAATAAAATAGATAAAAAGGACGCGCGGATAGACGAGGTAGTGGACGAAGTTTACGAGCTTTTTATGGATCTCGACGCAAACGATAAGCAGCTTGATTTTCCGATACTCTACGGTATCGCCAGACAGGGCATCGTGGTTTACGATCCGAAAGATGCAGAGGGGCTTACTGTCGGAGAGGGCGATAGCAAAATAAAGAAGAGCGCGTCAGGCCACAGCGGACTCAACATTAACCCGCTTTTTGAGACTATAATAAAGCACTGCGAGACATATCCCGACAGGGACGATGAGCCGCTGCAGTTTCAGGTGTCGACGCTCGGATACGATGACTATATCGGCAGGCTCGGCATTGGCAGGATAACGCGCGGCAGAGTGCACGAAGGGCAAACAGTGAGCGTCTGCAAGGCTGACGGCAGCGTAGTACAGCGCAAAATAAATCAGGTATTCGTCTATAGAGGCTTAAAGCGTATGGCGGTACTGGAAGCCGGAAGCGGCGATATTGTAGTCGTTTCGGGAATTTCGGACATTTCCATCGGCGAGACGATATGCGACGAAAAAGTACCTGAAGCTATGGAGATGATCCATATTGAAGAGCCTACGCTTTCGATGAATTTTATGGTAAATAAGTCGCCGTTTGCCGGCAATTCCGGAAAATTTGTGACGTCAAGACATATAAGAGAGAGACTTGAGAAGGAGCTCGAGGTAAATGTCGGCCTCATCGTTGAGGAAACAAATTCCACAGACAGCTTTAAAGTTTCGGGAAGAGGCGAACTTCATCTTTCGATTCTCATAGAAAATATGAGACGTGAAGGATACGAACTTGCTGTATCGAAGCCTGAGGTCATAATGAGACGCGGAGAAATGGGCGAGACGCTCGAACCTATCGAGGAAGTCGTAATAAATGTGCCGGATGAATATTCGGGAACGGTCATCGGCAAGCTAAATATCAGAAAGGGTCTGATGCAGCAGATGAGCAGTGAAAATGGTTATTCGAAGCTCGAGTACCTTGTGCCTACGAGAGGTCTTCTCGGATACCGCTCGGAATTCATAAACGATACGAGAGGCGAGGGCACTATGGTGCGCCATTTTCACAGCTTTGACACCTACAAAGGAGATATACCGCAGAGGACGAACGGCGTTGCGATTGCACAGGAAGAGGGCGTTTGTACGGGATATGCGCTTTTTAACATTCAGGAGCGTGTGCAGATGTTTGTAGAGCCGGGTGTAAAAGTCTACGAAGGTATGATCGTGGGTATGAATTCAAGAGGAGACGATATGGTTGTAAATCCTTGCAAAGCCAAAAAAGTTACAAATATGAGAGCCGCAGGTTCGGACGAGGCTATCAAGCTTTCACCGGCGAGGACATTCACGCTTGAAGAAGCGCTCGAATTTATAAACGACGACGAACTTGTGGAAGTGACACCGGACGATATAAGGCTGAGAAAGAAGCTGCTTCACGAACTCGATAGAAGGAGAAGCGGCAGGGTTTACGAGTAATAACTGAGAAGCACGGTTAGGCCGTATAATACGCGAAAGCGCGGATACTTAAGGAGACGTGCTAAGCGGAGATGACGGCATTGTACAGAGAGGTAAATATAATATGAACGGTTTTTTTTCTGTGCTGTTGACGCAGACGGTGCTCGACAAGGCGCTTCAGGTGTTTTGGGCGTTAGTGCTTTTTATAGGCGGGTGGATTCTCATAAAGATAGCGCTCAACATCGTGAAAAAGGCGCTCGCTAAAACAAACCTTGACGAAGCGCTGCATAAATTTATCATCAATACTGTAAAAATTGTCCTTTGGGTGTTGCTTGCGATTACTATGCTCGGATATCTTAATATCCCTACTTCAACCTTTGTCGCTGTGCTCGGCGCATGCGGAGCGGCTGTGGCGCTGGCGCTTAAGGACAGTTTGGCAAACATAGCGGGCGGCATACTTATACTTATAAACAAGCCTTTCGGCAAGGGCGATTATGTTAATATAAGCGGTACGGAAGGCATTGTAGACAGCATCGACCTGCTCGTAACGATACTCAAAACGCCCGACAATAAGGTGGTGTCCGTGCCCAACGGTACGATAACGACTTCTGTGCTGATAAATTATTCAAAGGAAGAGTACAGAAGGGTAGACTGCACATTCGGTATAGGTTATAATTGTGATATAGGAAAAGCTAAAGATGTTATATATGCGGTGATTGAATCCAGTCCCGATATAATAAAGGATATCGCCCCTGTTGTCGCTGTAAGTTCGCAGGGCAGCAGCGCGGTAAATATCGACTGCAAGGTATG
>CALWPQ010000010.1 GCA_944383465.1 uncultured Clostridia bacterium | reverse complement strand
ATTTTAGTTTTGGCAATGATGCTCGCAAGCATTTTTTCCTCAAGCATTGCCTTCGCAGCGATGCCGCCTGATAACACAGCGTCGCCTAATACGATCATGACTTGTGCTCGTTCGTTTGTAGCTGTTTCATCAACAAGTGCGATAGCCGAAGTTTTTGCTGGAAGTTCCGGTGACACACCTTTTATTACATCTGAAATAACTTTACAGTCGGCGCCTCTCGGAACAACGAGCTTTACCGATGTAAAAGGCAGTACAAAGACAAAGACTGTTGAAAATCAAACTTCCATTTTGCATACATGCAGTTTTGACATTTCCTCAGATAAAGAATATAGAATAAAAATAGAACTCACCGATAAAGTTAACGGCATACAGTCAACAAAAACATATTATAAAGCATTAGATTATTAAAATAACCGCACTTTAAAGTTGGCTAAATTGCTTATAATGAGCGTCCCTACCGCTCGTAACTGCTTTTGACCGGCTGCGAAGCTACCGTTAATATTAAAGCTTTTGTATTCCTGAATAAAGCTTACCAAGCGATGTCACTTTATTCAGCGGAGCATAAATAAGAGAGGCTGCCTCTATTTTGAGGCTGCCTCTTCGTTTATCACAGTTATATTATTCAGCTAACGTTTACAGTATCCAGCGTCCGCCGCTTTCTAACATCAAAGGCTCTTTGCCGGGAATGCAAAGCCAAATTTACACTATCAGCGACAACGTGTAAAATATATTCTCACCATAGCTCTACTTCAGGTTTTCTGCTACCTTCACCATCTCTTCGCTGTCTATACTTCCAACAATATATATTATATAGTGCTCAGTACACACAGTCACGCCATAAGAATCTTCTCTCGCATCCTCCCATACATAAATGTTACTTTCTTCCCGCTCTATCTCCTCTACTACATTGTCCACATCCATTGTCATATAATCGCCTTCCGGATTGTAATAAATATTAACTGAGAAATGATCATTCCCTGTACCCTTAAATTCATATATCGCATTATATGTTCCAATATATGATGCTCTATCAATTTTCAATGTACCAAACAAATATCCTTCCGGCACATATTCCAATTCTAACAAACTCGGCACTTCTTTTTTAATTCTGTCTATTTGTTCAACGCTGTCAGCCAAAAGACTCTCTTTGTTATCATATGTATAGTTCTCTGATTCATCAGAATCAGTTGAACGTAAATCTTCTTTCAACACATACAGTTTTTTTGCGACTTGAATTTTCCACGCACTTGCTCTGCCGGGAACATCTGTTATCAGCGCCAGGCTTATGCCGGCAAAAAACACAAACAGCATAACCGAAACGCGCGCCACGGCTTTGAGCAGCCTTCTCTTCGCTGCAACTTCGACGCGGATGTCTTTATCGCCGCCTTCATCTAAAAATGAGTAATCGATGTGCGGCGGCTCGGGGTCTGCGGTATGTTCTTCTACTGATTTAATAAGTAAGTCTGAAAATTGCTGCTCGTTTTTAGTGAAATCGTTTTTCTTCTTCATCATTTACCGCCCTCCCTCTTAGATTCGGCTTCGAAATACATTGCGCGATATTTCTTAAGCGCTCTGGAAAGTTTCGATGTTATCGTCTTTTCTTTCATACCTGTGATTTCAACAATTTCTTTTATCGATAAACACTCGACATAGCGCATATGTATCAAAACTCTATATTCTTCTTTGATTTTCATCAGAGTTTTATACGCGAGATCGGTTTCAAAATTAGTGATTATCGTTTCGAGCACATCAGTTTCATCGCCTACCTTTTCATACAAATCGAACGTACCGTTTTCTGTCTCCACAATGTTGGAAATTACTCTGCCGTCTTTGACGGCTTTGCGCCAATATTCATAGATACAATTTCTGATAATCCCATTCATCCAGCTTTTCGCTTTGGTTTTATCTTTTAATGTGTCAAGTCTCTTCCAAGCTCTGGAGTATGCTTCTTGCAGTATATCTTCTGCAATCTCTTTCTTGTAAACTTTGCTAATGATATACTTGTTAAAATCATTTTCGTTTACAATTATGTTTTTTATAAAGAATTCTTTTGCATTCATCTTGTTCATTTGCATTGTTTTTAAAATTATTAAATAGTTAAGAAATATCCATTAAAAAATATATTGCTGCGTTATGCGCCGAATCCAGTATTTTTTTCTTATTCTACTCTATATTACACATTTAGGCAATGTATTTTCAAGATAAAATAAGTTATTTTCTTCATTCCTTTTATTTTCAGCAAGCAAAATAGTGTTATATAGCTCTGCTATCGAGTAATTATTGGCGTTTTATTGAATTCTTTTCGATTTTTTATTGAAATAATTTCAAAATTATTCGATTGAATTATAGTATATATTACCTGCTTTGTCAATAATAATCTTAATCTTCTAAATAAGCCTTTTTTTATCTTTTACGACGATTTTTCTTATCTTTTATTCATAAAGTTCTGAAGCTCGTCATCGGTGATAACGCCGCAGGCGACCATATTTGTCGGGCCCGACAAATATACGCGCTCTATGAGCGCGGCGCACCCGTGCGCGGTCGCCTGCGCACTCCGCACCTCTGCCCTTTGCCACTTTCCTGCCCCTGTTCCTTCGCATTTTTTCATTTCTGCATTCTTTATTACCGCAGCTTTTGCATCTTGAACTTCTGCCTCATCTGCAAGCTCAATGCGCACGCCGAGCTCACCGCCGCGCATCAGAAGCCGTATCGCATAAGCTTCACCTCGCGGAGACAGCGCTATATCTTTTTCCATTTCTGCATCTTCACTTCCGCAGACGCCAATCCTTCCCCGCACTGCAAGTACTGCCGCTACAGAAGCGCTGCCGCTGCCGCAAGCATATGTAAAATCCTCTACGCCGCGCTCAAACGTCATCTCCAGCACGCGGCCATCATCCATAAATTCATAGAAGTTAACATTCGCACCTTTAGGAAAGCAAGGACTCTTCCGTACAGCCCTTCCTATTTCACGGAGCTGCAAAATACCCTCGTCATTTTCAGGCCGAAACACTAACCCGCCATTTGTCTCGCTGTCAACTTCCTTTTGATCTGCGGTATGCGCGCCTGCATATGTCACAATCCTGCTAAGCCCGTTATATTCCAAGACGGCATGCGGTACCCCCGGCTCTCCGAGCTCCACATAATCACAGCGATAAACCCGATTGCAACCCGATTGCACGTCCCAAACCGTTATTTCCTTATCAAGCTCCATCACAGACGGCCTGTTCATAAGCACTCGGTATTCGCGTCCCGAAATTTTCTTGCCGACAACAATTCCCGCGTCAGTCTCAACTCGCTGCACTGCGCCTGCAAGTCCATTTTCATATCCATACCTGCAAATACACCGCGCTCCGTTGCCGCACATTTCAGCACGACTGCCATCCGCATTAAAAAAACGCATTCGAAAATCCCCGCTTCCCCGTGCCGTTTCTACAGCAATCAGCCCATCGGCGCCTATCGACATACGTCTTTCGCAAAGGTGCGCCGCCAGTGCAGAAAGCTCGCTTTCATTCATTCCTGCCTCGCGGTTATCGATAATTATAAAATCATTACCTGCACCGTTCATTTTACAAAAATTCATTATTTCACCCGCTTACCCATATATTCTATTGAGCGCACCGCCAGCACTTCCATAGCATCTATATAGTAATCGCTGAGTTTTTTCTCTTCCTTTATCACTGAAAGCTCCGTACAGGCAAGTATCGCCTTGCGGCAGCCGCTGTCTATAAGCTCCTGCTGCACTTTAGACCACGCCGCGTCATCAACGGGCTTTCCGCGCTTTACACAATTGTAGATTTCATGCATCACGAGCTTCTGTCCCGCATCCCCCGGCACATAAGGCACAACCCCTTCAGCTAAAAGCGCCTTCTGATACAGCTCTGTTTTTATCGTACCGTCAGTTGCAAGCACGCCCACTCTCTCGCCCCGGCAAGTCTTTGCCACCTCTCGCGCACTTTCTTTTATCATATTTATAATAGGAATGGAAACTTCTCTTTCGAGTCTCTCAAGAAAATAGTGCGATGTATTGCACGGCACCGCCGCCGCTTTGCAGCCGTATGCAGCTATCGTCTCCAAATTTTGCAAAAGCTGCGCATGTACAGGTTCAGTATTACCCGAAAGTATTGCTTCCGTCCTATCCGGCATCGACGCATCTCCTATGATCAGCACATTTATGTGGTCTTGATCCTTCTCTGCTACTGTATGCTCTATCAGCATTTTATAGAACAGCTGTGTAGCAAGCGGACCCATACCACCCATTATTCCGAGCACATTTTTCATACCTTACCCCTTTCCGGCTCTTTACAGCATCTATTTAAAAAGCGCCGTTCAGGGCGCTTTTTTACGCAAATTCGCGAATTGCAAAGCTATAAATCAGCCCGGCGGCCAGGTAAGCTTTCTCTTTCCCAGCAGATGAAAATGAAGATGCTTCACAGTTTGCATACCGTCCTCACCGCAGTTATTCACAAGCCTGTATCCATTTTCAAGTCCGAGGATCGCCGCAATATCCTTTACCTTCGTCATAATATATCCAAGCAGCTCCGCATCATCATCTTTAACATCGTCGAGCGAAGCAATGTGCTTCTTCGGTATAATCAGCACATGCACAGGCGCCTGCGGTTCAAGATCGTGAAAGCACACAATTCTGTCATCCTCATACACGATGTTCCCCGGTATTTCTTTGTTTGCTATCATACAAAAAATACAATCTGCCATACCTACTCTCCTTTCATTCCGTCTTTATACGGTGCAAGCAGCTTTACATCACAAAACTCATTGCAAATGTACGGCTTACCGCTGCCGCCCGCAGCGTATACTCTTATATAATTATCAGTATAACCTATAAATTCGTTATTATCAACATCAAATTCCTCAAAAAGCACTCTGCGCACCGTCCCCGCGTTCTTCATAAAAAAATGTTCCGACGCTTCTGCGCCCGCTTTTATCAATGCCGCCGTACGTCTGCTCTTTACATCAGGCGGCAAATGTCCTTTTATATAGGCAGCCGCTGTTCCCGGACGTTTAGAATAATTAAAAGCGTGCACCTTGCAAAACTCCGCTTCGTATATCATATCTATACTTTCGCGGAAATCCTCCTCGCTCTCCCCCGGAAATCCCGCTATAATATCAGTGCTTATTCCGTAATTGGGGTCAAATTCCTTGAGCGTGTTCACTATTTCAAGATATTCCTCGCGCGTATAGTTTCTGTTCATAAGCTCTATAATGCGGTTGCTTCCGCTCTGCAGCGCAAGATGCAGATGATGGCAGAGCTTCTCGTATTTGAAAAGTCCCTTCACATATTCGACATTAATTACGGTCGGCTCAAGCGACGAGAGGCGAATACGAAAATCCCCCTCGATTCCATTAATAATGCTTATGACCGATTCAATACCCGGTTTGTGCGCACACTCAGGGTATTTTTCAGCAAAACCCGCTTCCGTTCCGTAGAGCGCCGTATTTATTCCTGTGAGAATGAGCTCTTTAAACCCCTTTTCGACGAGCGCACGTGCTTCATGCAAAACATCCTGCGGCGCACGGCTTCTCACCGTACCTCTCGCATATGGTATAATACAATATGAGCAAAACCTGTCGCAGCCCTCCTGCACCTTTATATATGCTCGTGTTCTCGATTCCATTGAAGTTATGATCCCCATTTCGTCATAATCAAGGAGGTCTTTTCGCTCTTTAACAGCAATAATCTGTTTTCTTACAGCCGTATCACCCGCGGTTACACTGCCGCAGCCTGCCATATATGCATCTATGTACTCCGGCAGGCGGCTTTTTTCGTTCGTACCAGTCACGATATTCACGCCCTCGATCGCCGCCACCTCATCCGGCGCTACCTGTGAATAACAGCCTGTTACAACAATGACGCTTTCCGGACTTACTCTCTTCATTCTCCTTATGTATTGCCTCGACTTGCGGTCGGCAAGCGACGTCACAGAACAGGTATTTATAATGTAAACATCGGCAAATTCGTTTTCTCCAACTATTTCGTGCCCCTTCTCGCGAAACCTTTCTGCCAGGGCCTCGCTCTCGTACTGATTTACCTTGCAGCCGAGCGTATGAAACGCTACCTTCAAAATTCACCGTCTCCTTTCGTTCAAAACGCATATTTATAAAGCGCGATAATCAGTGCTAAAATCCCAGAAGCCCTGCACCATCTGCAATTCGCTCTATACCACAGCACTCCGGATATTCCGCCTTCTTCTATCAGTATACCACAATCCGCAGCCTCATTAAAACATAAGTTACCTTTTTTCTTCATATATTCTACTTGAATCAATGTTTAAAAGGAGGCTTTATTTTGAAAAAAAAGCTGACAATAAAATCTGTCTTGCGCGCGTTTTGGACCATATTCTTTATCGCAGTAGCGGCAGCAATCCTCATCATCACCGATCTTTTGCCCGTTTCCAATCCGCTTCCTTTAATATACCGCAGCGGAAGCACCTTATCCGCTCTGTCAGATGAAAGCGATACTATAAAATGGGTCGATTTTGATGTTTCCTATGAGGCTCTGAAAGATGCAATGAAAATTGATATTGACACGTACGGAAAAAGTGCCCATGTGAGCTGGATTGACACTCTCGCCTACCTCGGAGCACGCTACGGCGGCAGCTTTTCTTCCTACAAATCAGCTCACGCGAATGAATTTGCGGAACGTGTCAAAGCAGGTGAATCTATCAACGATATAACAAAGGATATGAAATATTTTTCGTATTACCAAAAGGCCTACGGCGCGGTCCTCGGCGGTTTCCTCGGAGAATTTAACGAAAATGGAGAAGAAAAATACGGATTAAAAGCATTTTCACCAGTCGCCAGCGGATATTACTACACACATTATGACGATTTCGGTGCCGGACGTTCTTATGGATACAACCGCAAGCACTTCGGCCACGACCTGATGGTAAGCACCGGCACCCCCATTATCGCTGTCGAAAGCGGCATCGTGGAAGCTGTCGGCTGGAATCAGTACGGCGGCTGGCGCATCGGCATCAGGAGTTATGACGGTCTTCGCTATTATTACTACGCCCATCTCAGAAAAGATCATCCTTACAACGACCGTCTTTACGAAGGAATGACTGTCACTGCCGGCGATGTCATCGGCTACTCAGGGCAGACAGGATACAGCATCAAGGAAAATGTCAACAACATCGATACTCCTCACCTTCACTACGGTATGCAGCTCATCTTTGACGAGGCAGAAAAAGACAGCCCAAATCAGAACTGGGTAGATATGTATGCGCTAACAAAGCTGCTCTCCGAACACAAATCGGAAGTACAGCGTCCCGAAGGCAGCAAAGAATACTACCGCGCCGGATATTTCAGTGAACGCAGCTATTATCGTGACGAGCTTCTGCGTGAAGAAAGTGAAAAACTTCATAAATATTACGAGCTTCAGGATAACATAGTGCTGTCAGATGCCAACGCCGGCAGCAATGAAGAGCAGTTTGACGAAACTGCGACTGCGGCGGCACAGGAAGAAGGCATCCGCCTTCCTATCCTTATGTATCACGCTCTTGTCAGCGAGAGTAAATACCAAAACACTTATTTTATAGACCCATCTATATTTGAAGCGGATCTCAAATATCTAAAAGACAATGGCTACACAACCATCGTCGTCGCAGACCTCATCGCCTATACAGAGCAGGGAACGCCTCTCCCCGAAAAGCCAGTAATGCTGACATTCGACGACGGCTACTACAACAATTACCTACACGCATACAGCCTGCTTCAAAAGTACGGAATGAAAGCCGTAATATCACCTGTCGGAAAGTTAACAGACGAATACAGCATCATAAACAACACTCACGAATATTACGCCTACTTAAACTGGGATCGCATCCGCGAAATGTCGCTTTCGGGAACTATTGAAATCCAAAATCACACATACGACCTGCACCATGCTGACGGCGCCGCCTCAATAAAAAGAAGGAGCGGTGAAAGCGATGAAGCTTACACCGAAAGAATTCAAAGCGACTTTTTACTTTTCCAAACGCGTATGAACGAAATTGCAGGTATCACGCCGACGGCTATGGTATACCCTTACGGCACATATAACCAAACAAGCGAAAAAATATCACGTGAGCTTGGCTTCAAAGCAACGATGACCTGTCGTGAAGGTATAAATTACATAACTCGCGATCCTGAATGCCTTTTCCGTCTAAAACGGCAATTGCGCGCTCCCGGCAAAAGCATAGAAAGTTTTCTTTAAACAGCCGTTTTACTTAAACGGATTTTATCAAATTTTACATATTGACATTTAAGTTTTAGCGCTATAGTGACAAAAAAGGGCTTGGAGCAAATCTGCTCCAAGCCCTTTCACATCTTCATTGATAATCTTCAATTAAAGCGTAGCTCCAAACCGTTACTCTATTACAGCGCTCTCTACCATTGACTTAAATGTATCTTCGTATTCGCCTGTCATATCTGTCATTGTGCATGCATATGTACCGTCAGCAGTAGCTACCATAATCTGATACTGAGTGAATTCAACGCCCTGCACTGAATACTTAATACTCATGCTGTATCCCGGTGCTCCAAGGAATTCACCGCCTTCAAAATATACCATTTCAGCTTCTACTTCGGTGCCGAATACCTGCTCCATCTGATCTTTAACCATAGTAAGAAGCTGATCTTCCTTCGCATTCTCTACCGATGGATCCGAATCTGTCTCTGACATATTGATGTTTGAACCGTCTTCTGCAAGCCAATACTGCGAAATGCCTTCAGGTACATCCGACTGCTCTTCAAATCCGTCAGGAATTGTAACCTTAAGCCTGCCTGACGGTAAATCCGAATCACCGCCGCATGCAGCAAGTGATATGATCATAACAAGCGTGACAGCTAACACTAAAACCTTTTTCATTCTAATTTCCTCCTTAGACATAAATTTTTAAGGTTTACATTATAATACTTTACACCACCCTAATTGTTTTGTAAATATTAAATAGCAAATTATCAGCGCTATAAAAAATGCCGCAGGCAGTATGCCAACCGCATCTTTCGCTGTGATAAACGCAAAACTTAGCGCAGCAATAACTGAATGTATTTTTAAAGTTCCATCGCATACATTATCATCGCCAGCATTGCCGGTCCCGCAGTCTCTGTCCTCAGTATCGTCTTTCCAAGCGTTACAGAGCGCGCGCCGCTCTCTGTCATCAGTTTTACTTCATTCTCGGAAAATCCGCCTTCTGGTCCGATAATTATTGCAATTTTCTTTGGTTTTTCCGCTCCTTTTTTATCTATCGCTTCGAGGCAGTCTTTCAGGCTCTGCCTTTCTTCATTCTCGTAGGCAAGCAGCACAAGGTCATAACCGTCAAATGATAATCCTGCAAGCTTTGCGTCTTTTGCCACACTGGGAATTATTCCACGCCGGCACTGCTTAACTGCTTCGTCTGCAATTTTTTGCCACCTTTCAAGCTTCTTTTTAAAATTCCCCTTGTCCGTCACCACGGTACGCTCAGTCCAGACAGGCACTATCTCGTATATGCCGAGCTCCACGCATTTCTGCACTATTGCCTCCATCTTGCCGGCCTTTGGTATTCCCTGAAAAAGCGTCACCTTAACAGCAGGTTCGCTTGCAAATTTTCTCTTTGCCGCAATTTCTGCAATTATTGTATCCTCTGCTGCCGAAGCTATAATGCAGTCATATTCATACTCGGTTTTATCTGATACTTCTATTCTGTCCCCCTCGCCGAGCCGCAGCACGCGTGTAATATGCCGTATATCTCCAGTATCGGTTATTGTTACGGTGCTTTCATCTATCATTTCGGGATTCACAAATACTCTTGCCATCCTTGCAAAATCCTTTCATTATATTACTATGTTGCTTTTAACAATTCTTTACTTTTTTTATTTCTTACACAGCAGTATATCCTGCTGCGGGTCTTGTACGGGTCTTGCCGCTATTGCACACCATTCGCCCTTTATGCGCACCTCTTCTATCTCAAAGCCGCATTTTTTGATGACGGCTCCTACATCGTCTGCAAGCTGCGCAAGTATGCCCGATGATATGTATATTCCGCCGGGCTTTATATGTCTTGCCACATCTGCCGAAAGTATTTTTACTATGTCCGCCATCAGATTAGCTGCAACAAGATCAGCCTTAAAATCTACCCCTTTCGTCAAATCGCCGTAAACTACTTTAACATTCTCAGAAAGCCCGTTAAGGCGTACATTGCTGTTTCCTATCTCTACGGCCACAGGGTCTATCTCTATACCGAGCACATCTTTGGCGCCGAGAAGCCCAGATGCTATCGCCAGTATGCCCGAGCCGCATCCTACATCGAGCACATCGTCGCCCGCTTTGATATATTTTTCAATAAGTTCAAGGCAAAGGCTCGTAGTCTCATGAGTACCCGTCCCGAACGCCATTCCGGGATCTATTTCTATTACAAGCTCACCTTCCTTTTTTTCGTAATCTTCCCAGGTCGGCTTTACGACAAGGCTTTTCGTCACCTTTGTCGGTTTAAAATACTCTTTCCACTTATCTTTCCACTCATCATCACATACAAGCCGTCTCTCCGTCTCGCATGCCGGAAGCACCTCTTTAAGTTTTTCTGAAAGCACGTCAAGGAAATTCTGCTCTGCCGCATTGGCATCCCTGTAAACCGTCACCGAAGGGCGCTCCCTTTCAAGCTGCAGCACCGACTCATCCACATAATCCCAATCGTACGAGTTCTTCTTTTCCAAAAGCTCATGTATATCCTCCGGGTCGCTGATTACGCTGTCCTCGATGCCCTCTGCAATGAGCACTCCCTCTATAAGCTCAAGCTGCGCCGAATTTTCCGCATATATAACAAATTCAATATAGTTCATACGTTTTCTCCTCGAAATTTCCAAGTAAATCCTTTTTCACAGTATACCATACTTTACCATAAAATTTCAAGTCTCTGTGAACGTTTGTTCTCTATCGTACTAAACAAAAACCCCTGCATACATTCCGCATATGCAGGGGCCTCTATTCGATCTATAATATTGCTGCTAAAGCCTGATCAGTTTCCCATCTGCTTTGCAACTTCTTCTGCAAAGTTTTCTTCCTTCTTTTCGATACCTTCACCGACCTCAAATCTTACCATAGAAGCAACTCTGATCGGCTTTCCAAGCTCCTTTGCAGCTTCGTCAACATACTGCTTTACAGTGAGATCTCCGTTCTTTACAAACTTCTGGTCTACAAGGCATACTTCCTTTAAGATTGCCTTCATCTTGCCCGGAATGATTCTCTCGAGCATTGCTTCAGGCTTTCCTTCATTAAGAAGCTGCTGCACGGCAATCTTCTTTTCTTCTTCGAGCCAGTCTGCATCTACTTCTGTGTCGTCCACAAACTTAGGGCTCATCGAAGCAACCTGCATTGCAACATCCTTACCTACTACTTCAACTTCCGCTGCCGAAGCTTCTGTCTCCAGACCTACAATTACACCGATCTTGCCTGCGCCGTGAACATATCCTACGTATACGCACCCAGGCTGTGAAAAGTTTGCAAATCTTCTGATGTTCATATTTTCACCGATCTTTGCAATCTTATTATTGAGAGCCTCCTGTACAGTACCTTCGTCTGTATACTGAAGCTGCATAAACTTATCCATATCCGGCTCTGCATCGATAGCCATATTGGCGAGCGTCTGAACAAAATCAACGAATTCGTCATTTTTAGCGACAAAGTCTGTCTCCGAATTCACTTCGATAACGGCAGCCTTTTTAGCGTCATCTGAGAAAGCGAGTTTTACAAGTCCCTCAGCTGCTACTCTTCCTGCCTTTTTAGCTGCCTTTGCAAGTCCCTTCTCACGAAGGAGCTCAACAGCTTTGTCCATATCTCCGTCTGCTTCAACAAGTACATTTTTGCAGTCCATCATACCTGCGCCTGTCATTTCGCGCAGTTCCTTTACCATTGCGGCTGTAATATTTGCCATTCTTTATCCCTCCAAACCGATAATCGATACTATTCGTTGTCTTCCTCTTTATCTTCAGCTTCCTTAACTTCCTCAGCTGCTTCTGCCGTTTCCGATGCTTCTTTATCTTCGGCTTCCGCCTCTCCTTCGTCAAAGCTTTCACCCTGATTTGCTTCGATGATTGCGTCTGCCATTCTGCCTGCGATGAGCTTTACTGCCCTGATTGCATCATCATTTGCAGGTATTACATAATCAACATCGTCAGGATCGCAGTTTGTATCAACTATACCTACGATAGGGATTCCGAGAATTCTCGCTTCCTTAACAGCGATTCTTTCCTTCTTAGGATCGACAACAAACATTGCGCCCGGCATTCCTTTCATATCCTTGATACCGCCGAGGAACTTTTCGAGCTTTTCAGCTTCCGCTCTCAGCTTGATAACTTCCTTCTTTGAAAGCTTCTCGAATGTTCCATCCTCTTCCATAGTATTTATATCGTTGAGTCTTTTTATTCTTGTTGCGATTGTCTTATAATTTGTGAGCATTCCGCCAAGCCATCTTTCTGAAACATAATACATACCGCATCTGTTTGCTTCGTCAACGATAGCCTGCTGAGCCTGTTTCTTTGTACCTACGAAGAGTACAGGTTTGCCGCTTTCTCCCACTTCTCTCATAAAGTCATACGCTTCTTCAATCTTCTTCACCGTCTTCTGAAGGTCGATGATGTAGATTCCGTTTCTTTCTGTGAAGATGTACGGAGCCATCTTAGGGTTCCATCTTCTTGTCTGGTGTCCGAAATGAACACCCGCTTCGAGTAACTGTTTCATTGAAATTACTGACATTTTTATTTCCTCCCGGTTTTTTTCTTCCACCGTATTTTCCCGAAAAAGGACCCTGCGGGGGGGGGAATTCTTTAAATCCTCCTGCCCAACAAGGCACCGCTCTTTCAGTGATACGATGTGCGAATTATTATTTTTGCTTTGCCCCTCGGACAAAACTATAGATAATTATATATCAAATCCATTGGAATTGCAACACTTTTATTTACATATACCGCTCTAAATCTAATTGCTGTTCTTTTCGTTGCGAATCAGATATCCTTTATACGCCTGTACAGCTTTAGTATATTTTTCCGCACAGATCGCAAGAGAGTCTCCGCACTCAAAATATATAACCCTATCTTTCATATTTATTACTTTTTCTAAATTTATTATACAGCTCTTATGGCATCTGAAAAAATTCTCCGGAAGCTTATCAACTATTTCATCCAGCTTTCTATACGCTGAATAATTGCCATCCGCTGTATGTATGTGTATTTTCCGCGCCTCGCTCTCTATGTAGATAATATCGCTTATATACACTTTTGCCGCTTCGCTCCTGCTTATTACCGAGATAAATTCTCTCGCTTCGTTCTTTCTCTCCATATTCAGTCCTTTCGAGGCGCGTGCGACTATTTTTTACATATAATAGTTTAATTGTATCTATTTTGTCATTATAGCACAGGATGGATTTGTTTTCAACACCATTTTAAATAAAAAATACAATAAAAAATCCGGCTCTGCGCTGCCGCATAATGCCGGATTTCTGTTCGTGTCACATTTGCATTTTATGATTTATATCTTGCATTTGCCGTATTACAGCGTCTCACGCTTATATGTGATGAGATCTTCCGCAATCTCGTGTGCCGCGATCGACACCGGTCTATCAATTTCTACATCTGCAAGCTTAGGCTTTCCGTCTATAATATCCCTTGCACGCTTCGCCGCAAGCACTACAAGCGTGTACCTATTATCGGCCTTTTTTCTCATTTCGTTTATGGATGGATAAAGCATACCACATTCCCCCTTTTATATATCAATCTTATTAAAAATTTCTTCCGAAAATCTCAAATGTTCAGCACACCATATCGATTTTACCGCAGCGACCGCCTCTTCAAGATCTCCGTTTATTATACAATAATCGTATTCTCTTGCGTGCTGAAGTTCCGCTATCGCAGCCCCCAGCCTTATTTTAAGCGTTTCCTCCGTCTCTGAGCCTCTGGTTACAATGCGGTTTTTGAGCTCCTCAAGTGAAGGCGGCAGGACAAATATAAATACACCATCAGGATAAATCTTCTTTACATTCTGCGCGCCCTGTATGTCGATATCGAGCATAACATCAATTCCGACTTCAAGCCTCTCGAGCGTCTGCGCAATCGGTGTGCCGTATCTGTTGCCATACACCTCTGCATATTCCAAAAATCCACCTTCATCGGCTACCTTCTGGAATTCCTCATCTGTGACAAAAAAATAATTCACGCCGTGCTCTTCATTTTCACGCGGCTTTCTCGTCGTCATCGACACAGAAAATTTCATCCCAGTCTCTTCTAATATGCGATTACAAATCGTGCCCTTTCCCACTCCTGATGGACCGGAAATTACAAACAGCTTGCCTTTCTCCATTTGTTTCTCCTTTGTGCGGCGGATTGGCAAAGCTGCCCCGCTGCCATTCGCATAAATATTCCTAAGACGTTTGTAAATTTTATTATAACACTGCGCAGTCTGATCCGCAAGAAAAATCTGCTCCCGCAGTCCTTCAATTCCACCATATTTATTCAATATTCTGCACCTGTTCGCGTATTTTCTCTATCTCGGCTTTCATTTCCAGCATTAAGTTCGTTATTTCTATGTCATTTGCCTTGGAGCCGATGGTATTCGCTTCCCTGTTCATCTCCTGTACAAGGAAGTCGAGCTTCTTGCCATCCGGCTGATTGCTGTTTGAAAGTATATTTTTAAGCTGCATCGTGTGGCTGTCGAGACGCACAAGCTCTTCCGTTATGCTCGACTTGTCCGCAAATATTGCCGCCTCAAGCAATATTCTGTCCTCCGGCACAGCTACGTTTTTACCCACGAGCTCAGTTATGCGCTCGCGCAGCTTTTCCTCATAAGCCTTAGTCACCAGAGGCGACCTTTGCTCAATTTTCTTCGCCAGCATTCTTATCGTTTCGCCGCGCATTATGAGATCCTCCGCAAGCTTTGCCCCCTCGGCTGTACGCATTTCATCAATCTTTGCAAGCGCACCGTCCGTTGCCGCAAGCAGCGCCTTTGTCATTTCTTCTTCATCCTCAACATCGGGCATTGACTTCATCACATCTGGCAGCGTCGCGAGAAACTGCAGCGTAATATTATTGTCGAGTCCAAATTCTCCCGCAAGCTCCTTGAGATTATCGTAATACTGCCTTGCTATCATCGTATTCAGCTTGACATTTACATCGGACTCGGCTATATTTTCAACCAGAATCGAAATGTCAACTTTTCCGCGGCGCAAAGTTTCTTTCACCGCGTTTTTTATTTTATCCTCGGCAAACGAATAACGCCGCGGCATTCTTACACTTATATCGCTGTATCTGTGATTTACCGACTTTATTTCAACTATTATGCTGCGTTTTTCGTCGGTATATTCACTCCTGCCAAATCCAGTCATACTCTTTACCATACAATTCTCTCCTCTTTTCTATATGTAAAATTTATGATAATATAAATATTATACAACTTTTGCAACAGCGGCTGCAAGGTCAATAAGGAAATAAGGTGATAATTATGGCATTTGACGGACTTGTAACGCGGGCGGTCACTCTTGAGCTCGCTGATAAAATCAAATACGGAAAAATAGAAAAGATATACCAGCCCGACGCGGACGAGCTCGTATTTAACATCCACACGCACGCGGGAAATCTCAAACTCTACGCCTCGTGCAATTCTTCACACGCGCGGGTGCATCTGACGCATGAAAGCTTCACAAATCCAGCAGCTCCGCTTGCATTCTGCATGCTCATGCGCAAGCACTTTTCAGGCGGCAGAATAACGGATATCAGGCAGCGCGAAACGGAGCGCATCATAGAAATAGACGTAGAAACCATGAACGAGCTCGGTTTTTCCGTAAACAAACGCCTGATCTTTGAAATAATGGGCAAGCACAGCAACATAATCGCGCTCGACATCAAATCGGGAAAAATCATCGACTGCATCAAGCGCATATCAATAGATGTAAACAGAGTGAGGCAGCTCCTGCCCGGTAAAATATACGAATACCCGCCTTCACAGGGAAAAATTCCGCTCGATGAAATAACAGAAGCATCATTTGCAGATATTGATAAACTGTTCGCAGTCCCAATGGATTTCGGCAAAGCATCTGCCGGTTCGCCTTACAGCAGCACTGCTGCTCCTGCCATTGATGAAAATGCGCTGGCAAAGGCAATTCTCGGAAAAGTGCAGGGAATTTCGCCCGCTGTCGCCAATAATATCGCAGAAAATGCTCTCGCTGATTTTAAAACCATATGTAATGGCGCCAGCTGCGAAAAAAGCTGCGCCGAAAATGCTGACGATGAAAGAGCAGACACTGAAAATATCAGCTCTGCCACCCAAAGCGCTGCCGTCTGCAATTTAAGCGCTATAATATATGAAAAAATTGTGCAAATGCGCGCTGCATTTACAGCATATAGCAAAGAAAATCATTCACCGAAAGCCGCTCCTGCTCTTACCCCTGTCGTCTATACAGATGCAAGCGGCATACCTGTTGAATTTCATATATTCCCGCTCTCTGCATACGAAAGCTACTACAAAGCGATACGTTTTGACACCGTAAGCGAAGCCGCGGAATATTTTTACGCAAACAAGAATTCTTCAAATCGCATCAAACAAAAATCAAATGACATTTCGCACGCGCTCAAATCCGCACTCGACAAACTGTATCTCAAAAAACAGCGCCTTTCCGAGGATTTGCTGAAAGCCGAAAACTCGGATGACTTCCGCCTCTACGGCGAACTACTTACAGCAAACATACATCTTGCAAAAGCTGGAGATGCGAGTGTGACTGTCACGAATTACTACACAGGCAGTCCGGTCACAATTCCGCTCGATATAAAATACAGTCCCTCAAAGAACGCGCAAAACTACTTCAAAAAATATGGCAAGGCCAAAACAGCTGTCAAGGAAAAAGCTCTCCAGCTCGAAGAAACGGAGCGCGACATAGAATACCTCGAATCTGTCTCCGTTTTTGCCGCAAACGCTTCCTCCGTCGAAGAAATAGAAGAGCTCAGAAACGAACTCGTTGAAAACGGTTACCTGCGCCGCAGAAAAAACGCTTTTCGCCCCGGCGCTGCAAAAAACAAAACCGCGCCTTACGAATACCATACCTCGGACGGCCTGCGCATACTGATAGGAAGAAACAATAAAGAAAACGATCTGCTCACCTTTAAAACTGCCGGCAGCAAGGACATATGGTTTCACACCAAAGATATTCCCGGCTCGCATGCAATTCTTTTTACAGGCGGAGTCTCCCTTGATGAAATATCCGAAAAGGCAATTTTTGAAACCGCAGCTCTCGCAGCGTATCACAGCAAAGCCCGTGAATCGGAAAACGTCCCCGTAGACTATGTACCTGTGCGCTTCGTAAAAAAACCAAACGGCGCCAAGCCCGGAATGGTCATATTTACAAATAACCGCACTGTATGGGTCAACCCTAAAACTCCTGACAGCAAATAGCGCGCAAATTTTCTCACAGAATAATATTTCATCTGCGCACTCGCTGAAATAGGTGTTTTTTGCCTAAATACTCTTAAGCGGCAGCATAACCTCAGCAGTCGCAACATTGACTGAATATCCTATCTTCTTTGCTTAGTTCACTCTATAAAATTAAAAAGTGTACATTTCAGCACGCCAAATGTACACTTTTTTAATTTATCACTGGTAATTTCAGCTCATTTCAATATTATGCCAATCGCCGTTATCTTTTAATGCGACTTCTGATAAAAAAGACAATTTCAAATTTATGCTCTTCGCTATTTGGCGGCAGTATCACAGTAAACGCAGCGATACACGCCTTTTTCGCGGTCTGTCAGACGGAATATATGGTGTATTCCCTGTTCCGTCGAGGTGATGCAGCGTGGATTTTTACAGGCGATTATATCAGTAAGCTCTTCCGGCAGCGCTATATGCTTCTTTTTCGTTACCTGCCCGTCCTCCACGATGTCAACCGTAATATTGGGACTGATGTAGCCGAGCACATCGAGATCAATTTCTATATTCTTGTCTATTTTGATTATATCTTTCTTACCCATTTTCTCGCTTGGCACATTCATTATCACAGCTACCGAGCTGTCAAGCTTATCGAGTCCAAGCATTTCGTATATCTGCATCGCTTTTCCCGCGATGATATGATCTATAACTATTCCGTTCTTTATCGCATCGACATTCATCTATTCCACCTCCAGAAGTTTGAGTATCAGCGCCATCCTTATATACTTGCCACAGCGCGCCTGTTCAAAGTACTTTGCGCGGCTGTCTTCATCCACCGCAGTCGAGATTTCATTTACACGCGGCAGCGGATGCAGTATGCAGAGATCCTTTTTCGCATTTTTCAGCTTTTCAGGAGTGAGAATGTAGCTGTCCTTGAGCCTGATATAGTCTTCCTCATTAAAAAATCTTTCTCTCTGCACTCGTGTCATATAGAGAATATCGAGCTTTTCTATCGCTTCGTCAAGCGATTCAGTCTGCTCGTAAGGTATTGCTTTTGCCTTGATATATGTTTCCTTTACATAGCGCGGCACCTTTAATTCTTCCGGTGAAATGAGCACGAATTTTATTCCCGTGTAGCGCGACATAGCAGCGATAAGCGAATGCACAGTTCTGCCGAATTTGAGATCGCCGCAAAGTCCAACCGTCATATTATCAAGCCTGCCAAACGTACGGCTTATCGTGAGAAGATCGGTCAGTGTCTGTGTCGGATGGTGGTGTCCTCCGTCTCCGGCATTTATTACAGGTACGAGACTTTTTGACGCAGCAACGATAGGCGCGCCCTCTTTTGGATGGCGCATTGCAATAATATCAGCATATCCGCTGACAACTGTAATTGTATCGGCTACGCTCTCTCCTTTGGCGGCTGAGCTTGAGGCTGCTTCCGAAAATCCGAGAACATTTCCGCCAAGCTCCATCATCGCCGCCTCAAACGAAAGACGCGTGCGCGTGGAAGGCTCAAAAAACAATGTCGCCAGTTTCTTATATCTGCATTTTTCTCTATATTTCTCCGGATTTGCTATGATATCGTTTGCTGTGTCTATGAGTTCATCTATTTCGTTTACCGACAAATCGAGAATATCTATAAGGTTTTTCATACTGTTTTCTCCTTATTTGTACAATAAATTCGTACTTCCCTACTTATTATATATGTGTTTTTTTCATCTAAATTATGCGCTTTTAAAAGAAGCTTTAATTCCCCAATTACTGCCTATTTTTTAATCCAGCTTTCATCGGACGGGTTATTGCGAAAAGCGATAAGCCTCTTCACATCTTCAGGCTTTATGTAGTTTTCCTGCGCAGCTATTTCGGCTATCATATCAAAATTCGTAAGGCTGACGTTCTTTACCTTTGCTTCGGCAAGGCGCTCAAGTCCTTTTTTCATACCGTATGTAAAAATGCTCACAATTCCGAGCACCTCTGCGCCTGCCTCGCGAAGCACATTAACAACCTCAACTGCGCTTCCCGCTGTGGAAATAAGATCCTCAACGACAACTACTTTCTGCCCCGGCTCGAGCCGACCCTCAATTTGATTGCCGCGGCCGTGATCTTTTGCGCCTGAACGCACATAACCCATCGGCATATCGAGGATGTGCGCCGTTATTGCAGCATGCGCTATTCCCGCCGTACTCGTTCCCATAAGTACTTCCGCGTGCGGATATTCTCTCTTTATTGTCTCCGCAAGCGCGTTTTCCACATCATTTCTTACAGCCGGAGATGTGAGAGTCAGCCGGTTATCGCAGTAAACAGGGCTTTTAATGCCGCTCGCCCATGTAAACGGCTCGTCCGGGCGGAAAAATACTGCCTTAATTGCCAGCAAGTCCTTTGCCACTATCCTTGAAATATTGTCAGTGCTCATACCTTTTCTCCTCCTGCTCTCGTATCTTTCAATTTGTATAACATTATGTACCCTTGTACGTTCTTATATCTGTAAATCAATCAACAAACTCTAACACGCAGCGTCTGTACGCCGCCACCGGATCGGCATCACCTGTTATCGGACGGCCGACTACTATATAATCCGAGCCAATTTCCTTGGCACGAGCCGGTGTTGTTATGCGCGCCTGGTCTCCGCTCTCGCCGCCGGCAAAGCGTACCCCTGGAGTTACCGTAAGAAAAGAACTGCCGCATACTTTATGCACCATACCTGCTTCAAGAGGTGAGCAGACAACGCCGTCAAGCCCTGCCGCTTTTGCATTTTTGGCATAGTGCATCACCACATCCGCAAGCGGTTTTTCTATGAGAAGGTCGCTTGCCATTTTCTCCTGATCGGTCGAAGTAAGCTGCGTAACCGCAATTAAAAGCGGTCTTGTGCCGTCCTGACGCGTAAGTCCACGTATCGCGGCCTCCATCATCGCGATTGTACCGCCTGCATGGACATTGCACATATCAACATCGAGCTTTGAAAGCACACTCATCGCCTTCATCACCGTATTCGGAATATCGTGAAGCTTGAGATCCAAGAAAATTTTATGTCCCCTGCGCTTAATTTCTCTCACGATTTCCGGGCCTTCCGCATAAAAAAGCTCCATTCCTATTTTTACATAAGGTTTCTCGTCAGTGAATAAATCGAGAAATTCAAGCGCTTCACGTTTTCCCGCAAAGTCGCACGCTATTATCACATCCTTGCCCATCAGTGCGCACCTCCTATTATTTCTCTCAGTGAAGTTATATTGTATTTCGCCATTTCTTTTGGCAAATTTTCAACTATTTTTTTGCTCGCAAACGGATCGACAAGATTTGCTGCCCCAACCTGCACCGCTGATGCTCCCGCAAGCATCATTTCGATTGCATCGCGCGCGCTCGCAACGCCGCCCATTCCAATAATCGGAATTTTTACGGCCTCATGCACCTGATATACCATTCTTACCGCCACCGGAAAAATAGCGCTGCCCGAAAAGCCTCCCATTTTATTGGCAATGACCGGCTTCTTTTTATTTAAATCAATGCGCATTCCGAGCATTGTATTTATAAGACTGATGCCGTCCGCCCCCGCAGCTTCGCAGGCCTTGGCAATTTCGGTTATATCAGTTACATTAGGGCTCAGCTTGATGTAAACGGGTTTTTTCGTCACTTTTTTTACAGCCCTTGTCACCTCTGCTGCCATTTTCGCTTCTGTGCCAAAGGTCATTCCTCCGTTATGGATATTAGGACAGCTCACATTTATTTCCAATATTTCGACTTGCTCTTCCTTGTCGAGAAGCGCACTGTTTTCTGCATACTCGTCTATCGAAAATCCGCATATGTTTGCAATTATCGGTTTTTTAAAACAAGCTCTGAGCTTAGGCAGCTCTTCGCTTATAACTTTTTCGACTCCGGGATTTTGCAGTCCTATGCTATTTATAAGTCCTGCCGTGCATTCCGCTATGCGCGGCAGCGCGTTTCCAAAGCGCGGTTCACGCGTAGTGCCCTTAAACGACAGACTGCCGAGGCAGTTTATATCGTAAATTTCAGCAAATTCGTATCCGTAACCGAAAGTACCGCTCGCGGGAATGATAGGATTATCGAGGATAACACCGCTCAGCACGACTTCAGTGCTGCACATACCTGCATCAGCAATATTTATCATTTTTTCCTCTGCTGTTTTTGAATCTACCATATGATTTCCTCCTTTTCCAGCACAGGACCGTCCTTGCAGATGCGTTTACTGCCGTACTTTGTCTTGCATGAGCAGCCCATACACGCACCGAAACCGCAGCCCATACGCTCTTCAAAGCTGTACTGTCCTCCGCAGGCGGCCTTTTCATACACAGCGCGCAGCATCGGCTCCGGACCGCAGGCATATGTATACGAATACAAAATGTCTTTCATAGCATCCGTCACAAATCCGCGGACACCATAGCTTCCGTCCGCGGTAGCGACAATCACGCGTGCGCCGAGCGATTTAAATTCATTTTCGTAAAAAACTTCCGCTTTGCTGTTGAAACCGAGAATTACCGTAGGTTTTGTGCCAGCGGCGATGAGGTTCCTGCAAAGCAGGAACATAGGCGGCACGCCTGCCCCTCCTCCGATGAGGAGGGGCTCATCGCCGCTCTTACTTATATCATAACCGTTGCCAAGTCCCGTTAAAAGATCGAGCATCTCTCCCGCCTTGTACTCTGCAAGCGCTCTTGTACCCTCGCCGACAATTTTGTATATCAGCGTCAGCATACCCTCGCTTTTACCTGCCATAGCGCCACAGCTTGCACCTGCATTTGCTCCCTGCTCGCAGTTGCACACCGATAGCGGCCGCCGCAGAAAAAAGCCGTCCAGCTTTATGTTCACAAACTGTCCAGGTACCGCTATCTCAGAAGTATCGCCCCTGAGCACGAGTTCCATCACATTACCCGTCAGTCTTTCATTTGATACTATCTCAAAAAAGTCTTGTTTCATTTCTCACCTTTCCGCCTATTTTCTTTATATCTGCGTTTGTCCTTTTACTCTTACGCATCTATCGTCGAAATGCAAAGTGTCGTCTCTTCAAGAACATCGAGCAGCGCCGCTACTGTATCGAGAGCTGTAAATATATTGACATTGTTCTCAGTAGCGAGCTTTCTTATCTCGTGCCCATCGTTCTTAGTATTATCCGAGCTGCCGATGCTGCTCGTATTTATGATATACGCAATGTGCCCCTGACGTATCGCCTGCGGTATTTCCTCGCTGCCGTCACTTATCTTCGCCAGCACATGCGTACGGATGCCGTTTTCCTTGAGGAACTTGCCAGTACCATCTGTCGCCTCGATATTAAATCCGAGATTATAAAACCTTCTGATAAGCGGCAGAGCCTCTTCCTTGTCGTCATCTGCAATGGTCACAAACACCGTACCATAGTTTTGCAGTTTCATTCCCGAAGCCTGCAGCGCCTTATACATAGCGCGCTCGCGCTTATCATCGTAGCCTATCGTCTCTCCCGTCGATTTCATCTCAGGCGAAAGATATGCGTCGAGGCCTCTGATCTTATTGAACGAGAATACCGGTACCTTTACATACCAGCGCTCTTTTTCATCAGGATAAATATCGAATATTCCCTGCTCTTTCAGATTTCTGCCGAGAATAACCTCTGTTGCGATATCCGCAAGGCTGTAACCTGTCGCCTTGCTGAGGAACGGCACTGTTCGCGACGAACGCGGATTTACTTCTATGATATATACGTTCTCATTCTTATCCACTATAAACTGGATGTTGTAAAGCCCGATAATTCCGAGTCCGAGTCCCAGTTTCTTGGCGTACTGGAGTATAATGCCCTTTACCTTATCCGAAATGCTGAACGGCGGATAAACGCTTATCGAATCGCCGCTGTGAATGCCCGTGCGCTCTACAAGCTCCATAATTCCCGGTACAAACACATTTATTCCATCGCAAATGGCGTCCACTTCCACCTCTTTACCAGAAATATACTTATCTACGAGCACCGGCTTGTCTTCGTCGATTTCAACTGCCGTCTTTAAATAGTGACGAAGCTGTGTTTCATTGCCGACAATCTGCATTGCCCTTCCTCCGAGTACGAAGCTCGGCCTTACGAGCACCGGATATCCTATCTCAGCAGCAGCAGTTACGCCATCCTCTATCTTGGTTACAGCTCTGCCCTGCGGCTGCGGAATTCCGAGCTCCTTAAGCACCTTTTCAAACGCATCTCTGTTTTCCGCGCGCTCTATCGCCTCACAATCCGTGCCGATAATTTTTACACCGCGCTTCATCAGCGGCTCAGCAAGATTTATCGCCGTCTGTCCGCCGAGCGAAGCTATAACGCCGTCCGGCTTCTCAAATTCAATAATATTCATTACATCCTCTGTCGTCAGCGGCTCAAAGTAAAGTTTATCAGCTGTCGTGTAATCGGTTGAAACTGTCTCCGGATTATTGTTTATGATAATAGCTTCGTAGCCCGAATTCTTTATCGTCGTCACTGCGTGCACCGTGGAGTAGTCAAATTCTACGCCCTGCCCTATTCTTATCGGTCCTGCGCCGAGCACGATGATCTTTTTCTTATCAGACAAAATTGAATTGTTTTCTTTGCCGTAAGTCGAATAAAAATACGGAATGTATGCGCCTGTATGGCAGGTATCTACCATTTTATATACAGGGAATAAATTATCGCGCTTTCTCATCTCAAACACCTCAAGCTCGGTTACACCCCAGAGCTTAGCGATAAACGCGTCGCTGAATCCCATAGTTTTCGCATCCTTAAGCACGGCGCTGTCACCTTTATGAGCTTTTACTACCTCTTCAAAATCGACAATCTTCTTGATTGACTCGATGAAATACGGGGTAATCATCGTTACCTCATAAATCTTATCCACACTCACACCGTTTCTCAGAAGCTGCGCCGCCGCATAAATTGTATCGTCTCTGAAATCGCTTATGTATGCAAGCATTTCCTCATTTGACATATTTTCAAATTTCGGCATATAGAGATGATTTACTCCTATTTCGAGCGAACGCACCGATTTGAGCATACATTCCTCGAGGGTTGAGCCTATTCCCATAACCTCCCCCGTAGCCTTCATCTGCGTACCGAGTTTATTTGTCGCCTGTGCAAACTTGTCAAACGGAAAACGCGGGAACTTGGCAACTACATAGTCGAGGCTCGGTTCAAATGCCGCGTTGGTATTGGCAATAGCGATGTCCTCAAGAGCCATACCTACGGCAATCTTTGCCGTAACTCTCGCAATCGGATAACCGCTTGCCTTTGAAGCCAGCGCCGATGAACGCGAAACTCTCGGATTTACTTCTATTAAATAGTACTCCGATGAATTCGGATTGAGCGCAAACTGTACATTGCAGCCGCCCTCGATTTTGAGCTCGCGAATAATTTTTATGGCGCTATCGTTAAGCATTTTAAGGTCGCTGTCATTCAGCGTCATTATCGGCGCCACTACTATCGAATCTCCTGTATGAACACCCACCGGATCAACATTTTCCATACCGCAGATTGTAATAGCGTGGTCATTTGAATCGCGCATTACTTCAAATTCTATTTCCTTATATCCTTTAACACTCTTTTCAATAAGCACCTGATGAACAGGCGAGAGTTTAAAAGCGTTTATTCCGATTTCGACGAGCTCTTCTTCATTGTTTGCAAAACCGCCGCCGGTGCCGCCAAGCGTGAATGCCGGACGGAGCACGACTGGATAACCGATTTCCAGCGCCGCTTTTTTCGCTTCTTCGAGGTCATATGTAATTTCTGAAGGTATTACAGGTTCTCCTATCGACTGGCAAAGTTCCTTAAAGAGCTCTCTGTCCTCGGCGCGCTCTATGCTTTCACTGCTTGTTCCGAGAAGCTCGACTCCGCATTCCTCAAGAATGCCTTTGCGCTTAAGCTGCATCGCAAGATTGAGCCCTGTCTGCCCTCCAATTCCCGGAACAATAGCATCAGGTCTTTCGTATCTAAGTATTTTTGCTACATACTCGAGCGTAAGAGGCTCCATATACACCTTATCGGCAATCGTCGTATCTGTCATAATTGTCGCAGGATTTGAATTTACGAGTACTACCTCGTATCCCTCTTCTTTCAGCGCTAAACACGCCTGCGTTCCCGCATAGTCAAATTCTGCCGCCTGCCCTATCACTATCGGGCCTGAACCGATGATAAGTATTTTTTTGATGTCTGTTCTCTTTGCCATTTTTTTACCTCCGTATTTATCTATATAAATTTAATTTTTTAGCCAAAGTTCTCTTGTGCGATTCAAGAAACGCTTCATCCGCCCAGGCGATCTTATCGCTGTTGATTGTAGCTATACACCTGCCGTATACTTTTTTACCGGCAAATGGTGTGCTTCTTCCGAGGCTCGCAAACTCTTCCGGATTTATTTCATACTCTTCATCAAGCTCCCACACGCTGAAGCCGGTCTGTTCAAGCCCAAATCGTTTGCGCGGATTTTCATTCATCAGCTTTACAAGCTCTTCAAGCGTTATTGCTCCGGTTTTTACGAGTTCGGTATAAAGCACAGGAAATGCAGTTTCAAGTCCGACAACTCCCATTACGCTTCCCGCAAAACCGCGCGCCTTTTCTTCAGCGCTGTGCGGTGCGTGATCCGTCGCTATCATATCTATCGTACCGTCCTTAAGCGCTTCAAGCAGCGCTTCTCTGTCTTTCTTTTTTCTGAGCGGCGGATTCATCTTAAAACATCCGTCGTCTGAGCGCATACTCTCATCTAACAAAAGATAATGCGGCGCCGTTTCACATGTGATATCAACGCCCTCCGCCTTTGCGCGTCTTATGAGCTCTGCGCTCTCCATTGTCGATATGTGGCATACATGATATGCGCAGCCCGTCTCGCGCGCCAGTTCTATATCCCTCTCAATCTGCTTCCATTCACTGGCACTTTCTTCTCCCGGAATGGAATCATCCTCACAATGTGCAGCTATGATTTTACCGAGCTTCTTCGCTTCGGTCATCGCCTTTTTCATCATTTCCGCACTCTGCACACCGCGCCCATCATCAGAAAAGCCCGCAAGAGCATAAGCTTTCTGCACGCTGCTGTCCGCATCTTTAGTGCGCTCCTCTATACAATTTTCCGCGAGCGCAAGCATTCCTGCCATATCAGAAAGCTCCTCGCCGTTTTCACCCTTAGTGATAGTTCCGTACGGCACCACGCTGATTGCCGCATCTTTCTCTATTATTTCAAACTGCTTTTTCAGATTTTCCGCGCAGTCCGGTGCCGGATTGAGATTCGGCATCGTACATACCGCAGTATATCCGCCGCGTGCTGCCGCTTTCGTTCCCGCCGATATCGTTTCTTTATAAGAAAACCCCGGCTCACGGAGATGAACATGCACATCCGCAAATCCGGGGACAACTATATAATTACCGTCTTTTAAATCGAGCGTCTTCCATACACCGTACGAGCCGTTCGCAGCGCAGGAAAGATTCTCGCCTATATTGATGAGAAAATCGCTCTTACGGTCAAACTTTCCATTTGCATATACCAACGCTTTTTCCAAATGCAGATACATTTTGTTCTCCTTTCGTGCTTTTAATTTTATGCTGCGCCGCCTCTCGCTTTTGCAAAATCTTCTCTTTCGTACCTGCCGCTTGCGGGCAAAAAGAAAATCTTGCCGAGAGGCAAGATCATATTACAATTATCCACGCGGCCGCCGCTCGTTTCACGCATACAAACTTTGTATACAGAAAACGCACTTGCCGCCCGTCTCTTATATATAACCTTGTCAGCCTCTCTGTGCTGAATTTAAAGATTTTTTTCATCGTGTTATTTTAGCACATATTACTCCATCTTGTCAATCATCTTTTGGAAGTTTTTGCGCATTATTTTTCATTCCGACAATCCGGCTGCAGATTCTTCACGAACTCAACAGCCGTATTTATCACCTCGTCGCCATTTGCAAGCGGACCACCGTTGTGTATCTCGTGGTAGTACCCTTTCCATTCTACATAACGGCAGTTTGTCTCATATTCCGCAACAGCTCTGCTTCCTGCAACTGAACATATCATATCCGCATCTCCGTGCATCAGCAAAAGCGGTTTGCCGCGGCCGCCAAAATTGCCTGTAAGCTTGTTTTCATAAAGCGCCTCTCCTATATCAAACCCGTCTGCAGCGCACGCTGCTGTTATATAGCTGTGCACAAGCGGATCTTTATAATAACCGCGTACATTGAGTGGATTACCTAATATATTTTCATCAATTTTGGAGGAAACCTGAAATTCCGGCTTGATTTTGGCCATAATATGTGCAAATGACACTACCAGCTTCGGAAACGGCTTATAGAGCTTTATCCACGGCGCCGAAACTATATAGGCGGCAGGAATGTGCGATTTATTTCCCCTAATCCTGTAATCCAAAGTTATATTTCCGCCCATACTGTGCCCGTACATTATAATCGGGATATTTTGAAAATTATTTTCTGTATATGTTATGAGTGCGTCTATATCGGAAAGCACCTCGCGCCTCGGCGCTGTGTGGCCGCGCGTGCCCGCAGACAATCCGTGTCCGCGGTGATCCATACCGATTACGGCGATACCTTCTTCATTAAACGCTTTCGCGACTCTTTCGTACCTGCCCATATGCTCGCCTATACCGTGTATGATGCATACAACCTTCTCAGGCTTTTCACAATCCCAGCGATATCCTGCAATACTGACTCTACTTGGTACTCTGAAATTCTCAAACACTGCAAATATCCTCCGTTTTCTACAATTCAATATATTTTTACAATTAAAGTCTTTATTCTTACAATTCCTTACATTCAACTTGCCATTTGGCTGCCGATATATTATATTTTTAATTGCCGGCGAGCTCTATAATTCAACTAAGATAATTTTAAGGAGATTTTATAATATGGTTAATAAGAAACGTACTAAAAAATGTGCAATATGTAATAATCCCAATGTTTGCATCAATTACAGAGACTCTTTTATCTGCGAAGACTGCCTCGGCTACATAACAGGACTTGAGCCGCTTCATCAGCACGATACTGAAGAATCTAACGATATTTAATGTTATTTGGCAGAATTGAATTATATGCCAAGGGGCTGCTTTCCCTCTATGCAGCCCCTTTATTCATATTTTTTTGAGGGTTCTGCATTTTCATCATTCGCTTTTTTGTTTCATACGACTGGCATTTCTTCTCGCCGCTGCACGCTTCTTCTGTGTCTTCGGCTTCATCACTGAAAATCCAAATGTTCCAAGTACCTTTTTCTGCACAGGCATATACAAACCGTGATTATAAACTATGAGACCTGCATCTTCAAATCTTATTTTTCCGCTTTTATCCATGAGATCGCTGTCAACGTGCACGGCTGCAATCTCGCTTACAAAGACAACATGCGACGGATATTCCAATATTTCTTTTACCCTGCACTCTATATTTACAGGCGATTCGCTTATGAGCGGCGCCTTCACAATATCTGCAGCAACAGGCGTAAGTTTTGTCTCTTTCCATTTATCAGTAGCAGCGCCGCTTCTGACACCGCAGTAATCACAGGCACGCACCAAATTCTGTGTCACCAGATTTATGACAAATTCACCGTGTTCCTTTATTATATTATATGAATAACGCGAGCGCTGCACCGCAATGTATGTCATCGGCGGATTGGAATTGACAATCCCCGTCCACGCAATCGTAATTATATTGCTTTTCTCTTGATCGCCGCAGCTTACCATCACTACGGGCACGGGATTAAGCATAGTACCCGGTTTAAGACTTATTTTGGCCATTTTAATCCTCCGTTTATTCGTTATTTTGCTTCCAGTTTGGCGAGTATCGCAGCAAATTCATCCGGCAGCGGCACAGAGAATTCCATATACTCGCCGCTCCGTGGATGTACAAATCCAAGCACACGCGCACAGAGCAGCTGTCCCCTGTCCGCTCCCAGCTCCGGTTTTTTCGGCCCGTATACCGTATCCCCAACAAGAGGATGCTTTATATACGCCATATGCACGCGTATCTGATGCGTGCGCCCCGTGAGCAGCCGCGCCTCAATAAGCGTAAATCTGCCGTACCTTTTGAGCACGCGGTAATTAGTCACCGCCCTTTTAGCTCCTTTCGGCACCTGCCCGTTTTCATATGGAAACACAGTCTGCCGCAGTCTATTTTTCGCATCGCGTCCAATCGGCACATCTACCGTGCCTTCATCCTCCGCAAAGTTGTTATATACAAGCGCAGTATAGACACGCGTAATGCTGTGCTCCGCCAGCTGCTCTGCCAGCATACTGTGCGCAAAATCATTTTTGGCTATCATCAAAAGTCCGCTTGTGTCCTTATCTATCCTGTGCACAATACCGGGACGCACAACGCCGTTTATCGACGAAAGGCTGTCCTTGCAGTGATACATCACTGCATTTACGAGTGTACCTTCGAAGTTTCCAACAGCAGGATGTACCACCATTCCCACCGGTTTATTCACTACCAGTACATCGCTGTCTTCATAGATTATATCGAGAGGTATGTCTTCCGCTTTTATTTCAAGCTCTTCCGGCTCAGGCACGATTACGGACACAATTTGTCCCGTCTTCACCTTTTCTTTTTTGGAAAGACATACTTTTCCGTCCACAGACACCGCCCCGCCGTCTATGAGCTTCTGCACAAAGCTTCTTGACACTTCCGGTACAGAAAAAGAAAGGACCACATCAAGCCGGGTCCCGTTTAACTTCTCTTCTATATATATATCATAGCGATGCTCTTTCATCCGTCACCTCTTTAGCTCTTTCATCTGCAACTTCATGCGCTCCGCATGCATGCTGCTCTTCACTCTTTTTCTCCTTTCTGTCCAAAAACAAAACATAAATGAGAAGAAGTCCGCAACCTGCGCACACCGCAATATCAGCCACATTAAAGACCGGCCATACGCGGAAGTCGAACATATCTATAACATATCCATGCACCAATCTGTCTATCAGATTACCGGCTCCACCGGCGATGATAAATGACAGCGCAAGCTTAAGTACGGGATGCTCGTTTTCACATTTTGCCGCGAGAAATATAAACAGTACGCATATAAGAATTAAGGGAAGCAGCGTTAAAAGCACTCTTTTTCCCTGCATAATTGAAAATGCAGCACCGCTGTTTCTGACATATGTCAGGTGAAAAATATTTTTAATCACCGGCACCGACTCACCAACAGCAAGCATATTGTCTACCGCCGCTTTCACAATCTGATCTGCAGCAACCACAAGCGCCATAACAGCACAGTACCATTTGATCTTTACTATTTTATTCATATTTTCAGTATCTCTTTTAAAGTCACATTATCTTATTTTTTATTATTCGTTTATTTTCTCATTTATACGGGTCCTGCTCCATTCCCCTTCCTTTGCTGCACCCTCAATATCCGTTTTCTTGATAAGTATAGTGCCTCGCTCAGAAAAAGCTTCATTTGCCGCGGAAGTGCTTCTTTCTCCTGCAGCATTCTGCACATTTCCCTGCGTATAATCACCAAAAATTTCATTTGCCAGCGTATCGAACTTCTCAAGCTCCGATTCCAAAAGCGACTTATACTTGCTTCTGAATTCTATAAATCTGCTTCTTAGCTGTATATTTTCCTCCGTAAGCCTCTCTGCTTCTTCTTTAGCCTCTCGCTGTATTATCTGCGCATCAAGCTCAGCATTTTTGAGAAGTATCTCCGCGCGCTTTTCTGCACTCGCCGAAATATCTCCCATCAGCGCTTTCGCAGCTTCAAGCGTATCGAGCACAGCTGTTTCCGATGTTTTATATTTATCGAGTTCTTTTTGAAGTCGCGCTATCTGCTCCTTGTAACCCGCGTTTTCAGTTATAAGCTTTTCGAGGTCAACTGTGATAAGATCGAGAAATTCATCAACCTCCTCCTCCTTATATCCTCTTACAGCCTTTGAAAATTCTTTATTTTGAACATCAAGCGGTGTTATCATCATTTACCTCCACATATTCTTCTGATTTCCGCCGAAATCAATGCCTTTATGCTCTACACTTGCAGTAATATCCACATTTTCCGGTGCAAATACAAATATGTTGTTTGCAACCTTCTGCACATTGCCGTTGAGCGCATATGTAGCTCCACTGAGAAAATCAAATATTTTTCTTGCCGTATCCGACTCTATCTTCTCAAGGTTAATGATGACAGGTTTGCGGCTCTTAAGGTTGTCCACAAGTTTTGGGCATTCGTCAAAACCTTTAGGCTCTATCACAACGAGCTTAAAAGATCCTGTTCTATCGCTTACAGTAACAGATGGTCTTGATGCAGGCGCCGGCTGCACTTTTCTTTCATTTATTTCATTTTTGGATGCCGCTGATTGATGCTGCTTCGGGTCGATAATCTTGCGCTCGAGCTTCACCGCTGCTTCCTGTATTTCCTCCTCCGTTATTTCATCGTCATCAATTTCCTCTATGCCGACGAGATCTTTAAGCTTATCAAATACTCCCATTTTTGTCCTCCTAATATATTAGTATCCTCATTAAACGATTTTATTATAATTTCTCGCGCCAAAAATCGCAGTTCCTATGCGAATGAGGTTGCTGCCTTCTGCAATCGCTGTTTCAAAATCATTTGACATACCCATCGAAAGGTATTTAAAATCGAGTCCCTCTCTCGGCGCATCCGCGTATCTGTCGTAAATTTCCTTTACGGCGCGGAAATATTTTGCCGCATCTCCCGGATTTTCCGCAAACGGGGCAATGCACATAAGCCCTCTTATCCTTATATTCGGACAGTTCTTTAATATTTCTTCTATAAGACTGTCCGTTTCATCCGTTGTAATGCCGAACTTACTCTCTTCCATCGCAGAATTAACCTGTATCAGTATGTCCATTACAATTCCGTGCTGGGCTGCGCGTTTGTTTATTTCTTCTGCCAATTTATATGAATCTACAGAATGTATCAGCGACACCTTATCTATAATATATTTTACCTTATTTGTCTGAAGATGCCCTATCATATGCCAGCGCACAGGCTTTACCTCGTCATATTTGTCAAGTATTTCCTGCACCTTGTTTTCACCGATATCCGTTATGCCCGCGTCTATCGCTTCATTGATATCGGAAGCAGGATGCGTCTTTGTCACGGCACAAAGAAGTATTTCACTTCCATCTCTTCCCGCACGCCTTGCGGCAGCGTTTTTCACAGAATTTATTTTTTCAATATTTTCTTTAATAGACATCGCGCTCTCCTTTACTCGGGATTTTTCAAGATTTCATCGTAAATCTCTACGCTATTTACTCTCTGTCCCTCATCATCATAAAAATATGACGATGAAACTGCGGAATCTTCCCCATCACTTGCTATGATCTTTATCGGCGTAAACGTGAAATCTCCCGTTCTCTCTTTTACATACACCCCGACCTGTCCATCGACTGTCGCAATGCTGCTGTTAGGCACTATAATACCGCTGTAATCCGAAGTTATTATCTCCACTTCACAGACACGCAAAGTTGGAAAATCCTCATACGACCTATTGGTTTCAAGCACTATCTGCCACATATCTCCCTTTTCTGCAATCTCAGTAACAGTTGCCTTGAGTTCTCCAAGAGGAAGCTGCAGCCTGACAGTGCGCCCTTTTTGATACTTTACGCTGTTGCCCGCACTGACAAAGCATGTTATATACCATTTATCATTATCGCATATTTTATATAGAGGCTCTCCTCTATACGCGGTCTCGCGCGTTAGATTTATAGGCGCGTCTATCTGCAAATTTTTTACTTCATCATAATCAAGGTCAAGTATAGTCTCCGGCGTAAAATAGCCCTCATATCCATCTATGCTGTAGCTTACCATACCGTTAAATTCACTCTTATAGTCGGATTTTGTAATAGCACTGCCGGAAAGCTTTGTAATTATCTGCGAGAATTCCGACTCACCTTCAGGCTGAACGTTGCGCCTCGTGACTGTAAGTATCGTCGAATTTTTCCGCACCTTTGTTTTGTCTTCAAAATAATAATTAACTGTGCCGGCTGCTTCTGCCAGATAAACTTTTTCATTGCGCACAAAATAACAAGTTGCGGTGTCCGTTTCCGTAAGATTGCCGTAAGTAATCACTAAGGTGGAAGTGAGCATCCCGGTCACTGACGGCACGACATATATTACCACCGCAAGGCACACCATCACAAAAATATATATGTAAATTACAGCTTTTGCTTTTCTGCTCATATCTTACTCCGTCATTTGTATTTTACCACACCGATTTACTTTAGTAAACTGTGCCTGTTATGGATTTTTAATGATTTTTTCAAGTATCTTTTTTTCTTCCTTGCTGAGAGCTGCGATTTTTTCCTCATTTTTTAAAAACGCATTAAAAATATCAGGCCTTCTTGCACGCGTAAGCTCAAGCGATTTCTCAAACTGCCACAGCGCTATAAGCTTATGATTGCCGCTTACGAGTACTTCCGGCACAGCAAGACCTCTATATACTCTTGGCTTTGTATACTGCGGATACTCGAGCAATCCCGAATATATAGATTCACCGACAGCCGAATCCTCGCTTGCGAGCACGCCTTCGAGCATCCTTACGACAGAGTCGATAAGCACCATTGCCGGAAGCTCTCCTCCCGTCACAATGTAATCGCCAATCGACACTTCCTCCACTCCGAAACAATCAATAACACGCTGATCTACACCCTCGTAATGACCGCAAAGTATCACCAGTTCTTCTTCTCCGGCAAGCTCTTTTATCTTATCAGCATCAAGCACCTTGCCGCGCGGTGACATGTATAGAATGCGTTTGACGGCGGTGCATCCGAAGCAGTCGCTGTCTTCCAGGGTACCGCCTGCACCTGCAATTCTGTGCGCGCTTTCCGCATCTAAAGCAGGGCGTGCCCCGACAGCAAGCATCGCATCGAAAATAGGCTGAACGCTCATCACCATTCCCGCACCGCCGCCAAACGGATAATCGTCCGTTTTTTTATGCTTGTCCGCACTGTAATCGCGTATATTCGTGATATTTATTTTAATTATTCCTTTTTCCTCTGCCCTCCCGATGATACTCTGCCTTAGAGGCGCAAACATCTCGGGAAACAGCGTCAGAATATCTATTTTCATAACTTTATTTCTCTCCGCATCAAAGATCGAGCAGTCCGTCAGGAAGCTTTACCGTAATCTTTCTTTCTTTTACTTCTATATCGAGAATAAACTCCGCTACTCCGGGAATCAAAATATCCTTGCCGGACTCTCTTCTCACTTCATATACATCCTGTGCAGTATTTTGAAGTATGTCCATAAGCGTACCAAGCTTTTCACCGTCCTCTGTCACAACGTCCATACCGATTAAATCCCGTATATAATACGTGTCCTCTGGCAAAGCCGGCAGCTCGCTTTCCGCAATATATATTTCCTTGCCTTTACAGGATTCCGCCGCATTTCTGTCATCAATTCCCGACAGTTTTAAAATTACAGTATTGCCCTGAAACCGGACTTTTTCTATTTTATACGGCTTGTTTTCAACATAAATTTCTTTTATTTCCTCATAGCGCTCAGGATTTGAGTATGTATATACTTTTACCTCGCCTTTCAGCGCCACAGCATTTACGATTTTTCCAACGTGTATCTTTTCCATAGTTTCCTTGAATAAAAGGCACATATCTAAATCTAAATATGTGCCCTGTCATGTGAATCCCGCATATTTACTGCACGATTTCCACTGCTACTTTCTTATTTGCCTTGGTTGCTGCGGCCTTTACAACAGTGCGCAGTGCTTTTGCGATTCTGCCTTTTTTGCCGATTACTTTACCCATATCTTCGGGAGCAACCTTAAGCTCTATTACAACCTCATTTTCGCTCGGTATTTCTCTGACTTCCACAGCATCAGGGTTGTTTACAAGTGATTTTGCAATCGCTTCAACCAAACTTAACATAGAGTTCCTCCTATCCGATGATACCGGACTTCTTAAAGAGTGTCTTTACTGTCTCTGTAGGCTGTGCTCCATTTGCGAGCCACTTCTTTGCCTTTTCTTCGTCAATATTGATTACTTTAGGCTCTTTCATCGGATCGTAATATCCGATTTCATCAATGAATTTTCCGTCTCTCGGAGCTCTTGCATCCGCTACAACTACTCTGTAAAAAGGCTTCTTGTGTGCGCCCATTCTTTTAAGTCTGATCTTTACCATTTTCAATTTCCTCCTGCATTTTTATGCTGTTTTTATAATTATTTTATATAAAATTCTTATGTGAATTTATAAACTTCTCTTATTATGCAAGCTGCCTTAGAATCCAATCCCTCGGAACTTCTTTTTCATTTTACCGCCCGAAAACATCTTCATCATCTTTCTCGCTTCTTCAAACTGCTTTATGAGTCTGTTGATTTTTGATACCGGCTGCCCGGAGCCCGCTGCAATTCTCTTTCTTCTGCTTGCATTGAGTATCGACGGGTTGCGCCGTTCTTCCTTTGTCATTGAAAGTATTATAGCCTCCATATCGGCAAAATCTTTTTCACTCTCTTCGAGATCAATATCCTTCATGCCTTTTCCACCCATACCCGGCAGCATATCGAGCAGCTTTCCAATACCGCCCATATTTCTTACCTGATTCATTTCTTCAAGAAAATCCTCAAGCGTAAATTCATTTTTCTTGATTTTCTTCTGCAGCTCTTCCGCTTTCTTCTCGTCATATCCCTCCTGGGCTTTTTCTATCAGGCTGAGCATATCTCCCATTCCGAGAATTCTGCTTGCCATCCTTTCAGGATGAAACGGCTCAAGCGCATCCATCTTTTCACCCATACCGATAAATTTTATCGGCTTGTTTGTAACTTTCTTTACAGAAAGTGCCGCTCCGCCTCGTGAATCGCCGTCGAGCTTAGTCATTATAATTCCGTCAATGCCGAGCTTTTCGCTGAAACCTTCCGCTACATTCACTGCGTCCTGACCTGTCATCGCATCCACTACGAGAAGTATTTCATGCGGCTTTGTCGCAGCTTTTATTCTCACAAGCTCATCCATCAGCGCCTCATCTATCTGAAGACGTCCTGCCGTATCTATAATCAGCACATCATAGCCTTTTATTTCCGCTTCTTTTAGTGCGGCAGCCGCTATCTTTTCAGGTTCCTTACATTCGCGCATCGTAAACACCGGGGTGTCCACTGACTGTCCAACCACTTCCAGCTGATCTATCGCAGCCGGTCTATATATATCACAGGCGCAGAGCATCGGTTTCTTGCCGTTCTTCTTGAGATAAGCTGCCAGCTTTCCGCATGATGTCGTCTTGCCTGTACCTTGCAATCCTACCATCATAAGCACAGTAAATCCTCGCGGCGAATAGGTCAGTTTACTGTTCGTACCGCCCATAAGTTCGACAAGCTCATCGTTTACTATCTTTATTACCTGCTGTGCCGGATTGAGACTGGCATGCACCTCTGCTCCAAGCGCCTTTTCCTTAACCGCAGCTACAAACTCTTTCACTACCTTAAAATTAACATCGGCTTCGAGCAGCGCAAGCTTCACTTCGCGCATTGCTTCATTTATATCTTCTTCGCTTAAAATGCCCTTACCTCTGAGCTTCTTAAACGCTCCCTGCAATTTTTCAGATAAACTTTCAAATGCCATAGCCCGCCTCCTTTCCGTCTTTTTTACTTTCTATTACCGTTAAAACTCAAGTGTTTTGATTATATTCTTTATTCTATCGAGCCTTTTTTGCAGCGCTTTATCGCTCACATGCTCGCTCTCTATTTTACTTATTTCAGCTTCTATTTCAGCCACAGCTTCTCTGCTCTCGGAAAATCTCTTTACTAATCCGAGTCTTTTTTCATATTCGGTGAGCGACTTTTCCGCAGTTTTCAGCGCGTCATGCACCGCCTGCCTCGATATTTCAAACTCAGACGCTATTTCTGAAAGCGAATAATTCTCTTCGTGATAAAGCCTCATAGCTTCGTTCTGTCTCGGTGTAAGAAGCTGCCCATAAAAATCATAGAGCAAGCTTATTTCCGTAATTTTATCGAACATCGTTTTACCTCACCGAAAATATGGCAAGCCTTTTTGCTTGACACTTCAACTACTTTATCATAAAAATAAGGAGCTGTCAAGCATTTTCACTTGAAAGCTCCTGTATTTTTTATCATAATTTCACATATATCATCAAACCGTTCCGCTATAAGTTTGTAGCTTTCG
>CALWPQ010000009.1 GCA_944383465.1 uncultured Clostridia bacterium | reverse complement strand
TATCAGAAAAATGATTTTTTATGAAGGTGCTTTTGCCTGTTGCATTAGCCCCTATAACGAAAGTTACTGTTAATTTCTGCATCCCAAACTCCTTTATATATCAACCTTATTTTGTTTCTGTAAAAATGACCGCTGTCAGATCAATTTATTTATGGACGCGCACCGCTTTTTTAAAAATTAAAGCGGGCCTGTATTTGATTTGTCCAAATCAGAACGGCCGCTGTGACAAAGAGTGCCGTTAAAATCGATAGCGATGTTTTTATATTTTTTCATCATAACTATCGTCAGGAACATTTAATGCTGGCGACGATAAAACTATGGTCGGGAGTTCCGATTTCTGCAGCGTCTTTAAATACATCTTTATATACAGCAGTGTCTACTGTAATTTTTTCACCCGTAGCAATATGGTCTATTTTCATATAGCCGCGATAGCTTGCCCCTTCCATAGGAAATAATGTGATATTTCTCTTTTTAAGATCGCTTACGACCATCTGATAATTAAAATACTGTCTGGGCTTGAAGCGATACCCGTTAATATGGCTGCTTATTACGCCGTGATTAAAATCTCCGGTTAATATAAGATGAGATTTATCCGATAGGTTTTCAATATAATTTAATATTCTGTTCCATTGTCTTTTTCTATCCTTAAAATCAGCATCATTGCCGCCTGCAACCAATAATCTTACTGTAATCAAATCAATAAAGCCGCGGTTTTTCTTTATATGTAAATGCAGCATATGCGGATCGGACATTTCCCCTATTATTTCAGCCTCGCAATCGTCCTTGATTTCACAGAGAATTCCCCGTCCTTTTGTATCTAAAGACATATAACTCTTGTATCCGGCATCTTCAAAAGTCTTTAAATAATCTTTATTGTTGCAGTCCATAAATTCTACATTTGTAAAAATATCTGTACCGTAAAAGGACAATTGTTTTTTAGCTATATCCTTATGAAGCGTATAATCATCTTTTGTTTTTCCCCTTTCTATTCTTAGGTTTAAACTGCTCTCAACAATATTGATATTCATTAGATATCCTCCTATATATTACTGTTTTTATTTTTTTATTAAATAAACGCTATTGTAGAAACGAGTGAAAAATTATTCGCTGATTTCTGATTGTATTATAGTTAATTTTTGTAAAAGTGTCAAGCGAAATATTTTTCACTCATTCTTGACAACCGCTGACAAAGGCACTATAATTAAAATATAAATAAATTATTGATAGGACAAGAAAATTTATGTATGAATATAAAATAGGATTAGCTCTTGTAAAAAACATAGGTATTAATGATAAGGGTCTTGACGAAAGAAAAGCTTTTATAATATCTCAAATTAAGATTTTTAACGAAAAATCAACGCGCTCATTAATTAATCCAAAGCATATCGGGTTGGGTGAGAAGGGTGAAGATGATATACAATTAACAAAGACAACCCTTGTTGTGACTTTGTATACACAAGAAATTTTAAATACACCGGGCAAAGCCGTTCGCTTACTTAGTCAATTATTGATAAATTCAGAAGAGCCGGATAATCTGTCTGATTTATTATTGGATAAAAAATTATTCAGAAGCTTCAAGGCAGCAACAACTGATGAGATTGATGGATCAGAGAGCATAATAGATTTATCTGCTTTTTCAGATGCAGATTTAATTAAAGCTCTTGTCGATTTTGCCTGCGATCGGCAAGATTTTTCAGCAAAAAAGCGCAATGCAGTTGATCAAATGAAAAAAATAGCGATTGAAAACGGATTGCTTACAATCGCAGGAACGTATAGAAAATAAATTAAAAGACCGCTAAAGGCGGTCTTTTAAAATTCATATTTTGCTTTTCTTTTGCCAAGAGTGTTTTTTTCTCATCTAACGCTCTATAAACCGCGCGAGAAAATCTTTTGTTTCCTGCTTTTTCGGGTTTCCGAATAGCTCATAAGGAGAGCCCTCCTCGCAGATAACGCCTTTGTTCATAAACACGACCTTGCTGCTTATATCGTGTGCAAATGCCATTTCGTGCGTTACCACAAGCATTGTCATACCGTCGTTGGCAAGCTTTTTCATAACGGAGAGCACTTCTCCGACCATTTCGGGATCGAGTGCGGAAGTCGGCTCGTCAAAAAGCAGTACTTCGGGTGACATTGCAAGGGCGCGTGCGATTGCGACACGCTGCTTCTGGCCTCCGGATATCTGGCGCGGTTTGGCGTTTATGTAAGGCGCCATACCTACCTGGTCGAGGTAATGGAGAGCGCAGGCGCGCGCTTCATCTTTACTCTTTTTCAGTACTTTTATCTGTCCTGCCATACAGTTTTCGAGTACTGTCATATTGGCGAACAAGTTGAATGACTGAAATACCATACCTACCTTTGCGCGATATGTCGTAGGGCTCATAGCGCCTGATGTTATATTTTCGCCGTTAAATATTATGTCGCCGCTTGTCGGTGTTTCGAGCAGGTTTATACAGCGCAGGAGTGTGGATTTTCCAGAGCCGGACATACCGATGATGCTTGTTACATCACCTTTGTAAACATTGAAATCGATGTCGCGCAGAATTTCGTGATTGCCGAAGGATTTTGACAAATGATTTATTTTCAAAATAGGCTCTGTCATTTTACTGCGCCCCCTTTCCGATCGTTTCCGTCTGTTCCGCGCTTGGCGTTTGAGAAATGAAATGGTTTTCCGCAACGTATTCCGAATTTATGCGTTCTTCATTTTCCATATGTGCTACCTCGCGGTTTTGCTCGTCAAACGGAGTGCCCTTGTTCGGGAAGTTGTAATTTCCCGCGGCTGTTGCTATATCCGCAAGCACAAGCTCGTAGTTGTCATTTCCGTCCATGCGTTTTTCAATGAAACGCAGAAGACACGAAGCTGTGAACGTCATTGCAAGGTATATAAGCATCTCTATCGCTGCCGACGGGAAAAAGGCGTAGTTTATGCCGACTATGTTCCTGTGCTGGGCAAAGAGATCCATAAAACCGATGATGAACATTACGGAGGTGTCCTTTATGTTGATTATAAAGTTGTTCGCTACCTGCGGCATAATGTTTCTTAAGGCCTGCGGCATGATAACGCTGGTCATCGTCTGTATGTGATTCATACCTATCGCCATAGCTCCTTCGGTCTGGCCTCTGTCTATGGAAAGAATGCCTCCGCGCACGGATTCGGCCATATATGCGCCTGTGTTTATCGAGACGATAATGAGCGAGGCAATCCAAATACCGCTGTTTCCCGTGAATTGAACTTTGTTAAAAGTAAAATACGGCAGTCCGTAGAAAATGAAAACTGCCTGGAGCACCATAGGCGTGCCGCGGAAGAATTCCACATATATGCGCACTATGGCGCGTATGAACGCTATAAAACCTCGTTTGACTGCCGGATCGTTTTTAGAATACGGAATGGTATTAAGAATTCCGCAGATAAATCCGATGATACCGCCTGCAAGAGTGGCGATAAAGGCAAGTATGAGGGTGTTGCGTACACCTGTCATATAGGCAGGGTAGTACTGCGCCCATATGCGGGCCATATCGTGCCCCAAGTCAATAATTCGTTCCATTTCTTTAAAACCTCTGTAATTCGTTAGTTATGTTTAGATCTCCGGCTGAACTGCAAGAGCGTCGTTCATTATTGATTCAAAATCTTCTGCTGTCATAGTGCCAAGTACATCGTTTGCAGCGTCAAAGAGTGTAGTGTTTCCCTTCGCTACCGAGATACCGATATTGATTTCGCCTTCGTCTACAACAAAGTTATCGTCCTGTCCTGTGAAGTCCAAGATTGTGAGATCTGGGTATGTCGCTACCGCGCCCATAGCTGTAGGCATATCGGTGCAGATGAAATCAACAGTGCCTGACTCTACGGCCATAATCATAGCGGGAGCTGTTTCGGAAGCAGCCTGAATGTCAGCACCTTCAATCTGTCCGAGACACGAGTCGTACCAGATGGTTCCGCTTTGAGCTGTGCAGGTACCTGTAAGCTCGGAGATGCCATTGGCGTTTGCAAGCGGGCTGTCAGCCTTTGTAACGCATACAATCGAAGCATAAAAATAAGGACCCGCCATATCTACTTCTGCCATTCTGTCTTCTGTCATAGACTGTCCTGCGATAACCATATCTATCTGTCCGCTTTCAAGTGCAGGAGTAAGTCCGCCCCAGTCGATGGCCATAATTTCAAGGTCCCAACCATTTGCTTCACATATTTTCTTTGCAATCATTACATCGTAGCCGTTCGCGTACGAGCCCGGATTGTTGGCGATGGCCACGGCGCCGTTTTCGTCTGTCATCTGAGTCCAGTTGTACGGTGCATACTGACATTCCATACCAACTGTGAGGACGCCGTCTTCAACGCCTGTGGCTGTAACATTAGTATCATCACCGTTTTCATTGTCCTGTGTCTCTCCCCCGCATGCTGCAAGCGCGAAGAGCATCATAACCGTCATCAAAAGTGATAGCATTCTTCTTGTTGTTCTTGTCATTTTTTTACCTTCCCTTTCCTGATATATAATATATCTAAATTATAGACAGAAAACCCCTAAATTCCTGCGTATACAGGGGGGAGTCTATAAATAATAAAAAATGCACATTTTGCAAGGTGCATTTTATGCTGATATGATTATACATATAAAGATATTGTTTGTCAATAAAAACATTTAAAATTTTTTGTAAAAAAACAACAAAAAAATCGTAAAATGCGTCGAAATTTTGTGATAATTCATAAAAACAAAGATAAATGAAGGGCAAATATTAGAGATTTTTTAAATATCGGGCTGATTGCTGCCATATACAACAAACTCTTCATAGAGGGAGTCATTGTCAAATCCCGGATATAAGAAATAGTGATAATTCAGCGCTTTTTCAAGCGTTGCTATATCGCGTGACAATATGCCGTTTATCAAATTTAAAAGAAAAGCCTTTGTATGTTCCAAGGGTATATCATCCCATGACGGACCTAAAGCATTTCTAAATTCTATATTTTTATTATAGAGAGTTTCAATAGTATTATAAATATATTCAAAAATCGGATTTGATATAGTAGAAGGAATAAATTTATGAATTTCTAAATCTATATTCATGACCTCACTTTGCGTTTTGGCATTTTCAATTTGCTCCGCAAATTTTTTAAAAGCGTCTGTAATATTATCCGGAAATTCTTTATAAAGTATATTTATCGCGGCGAGCTCAAAGGAATATCTAAAATTGGTAAGATCCTCTAAGGTGCCTCCCGAAAGAGAAAAGACAAGGGAAGCATTATCGGACATTTTTAAAAGAATGTCATTGACGATATAAATACCGCCGCCTTGCCGAATTTCAAGGACGCCTATGGCCTCAAGCGCTTTTAAAGCCTCGCGTACAGAGGTGCGAGACACCTTGTAAAGCTCGGCAAGTTCGCGCTCAGGCGGCAGCTTGTCGCCTATTTTTAATTTACCGCTCAATATCATATTTTTTATTTGATCTACTATAAGCTGACTGGTATTTTTATTTTGAATAGGCTCATACATAAACGCTTTCCTCTCTTCGCAAGTCCTAAATTTTTTGTACATATTATATATTTTATTTGAGGCGAGCTTAAAAGTCAAATGTAAATGCCTCTTAAATCCTCTGTAATATGCCTGTAACATTGGTAATGTATACTTAAAACAGTATCTTGGTTTATAATGCCATTAAAAAAGAAATTTGCGGAAAGGAGATATAGCGTTGAAGAGAATTGTAGCAATCTTTCTTGTTGCGGTAATAATGATTTTCGGTGCCTGCGGTACGGTTTTTGCGGCGGAAGCGGATCCAAACATTACAATCGTCAATCCGGTAGCCGATACGCCTGTAAATTCAACAAGTCTCCTGATTTCTGTTAAAATAATGAGACCGCAGACTATAAAGACAACCGTACTCAAGGAGACTGTGACTACTCAGAGCACAGTGGCGGCGGACGGCACGGTGTCGGAAACAAGAACGGTGACATGGAATTCGGTATTTGAATCAGAGAACTTTACCACGACGACAAACCTCAGTTTTTATACGAAAAAGCTTGAAAACGTTGCGCAGGGCAATTATATTGTACGAGTAGATACAATAGGAAGCGACGGCAAGGTGCTGTATCAGACTTCGCGCAGCGTTACAGTTGCAGAAAAAGAAAGTGAAGCCGAAGTATTCTCAAGCAACAGCTCGGGAGCGGTAAACAATTTCCTGCAATCACTGTTAAAATCAATTTTCGGCAATTAGGAAAACAAAATGACTCAGGGTAGAAGCACAATAAAAGAAAAAATTAAGAATGTTGTTTTAGTAGTATTGTTTTTGTTTACGATACTACTTTTATATTTTTTTTGGAAAGATGAGGAGCTGAAAGAATTTTCGCTTGCTGACCTTCGCTTCAGTGATGAAAAGGAAAATGTTATTGCCATAAATGATATCACAGTGCCGAGCCACATCGACATATGCTTTGGAAACGAGACCTATACGAAGATATCGGCAAACAAGGAGAGCTATTGGGATGGCAGTGATATGTCAGTGTTTGCAGCAGTTAAAGCAGTTATTTCCTCACAGGATACTTATACGGAAGAGATAACAAAAGAACAGTATGAACAAATAATGAGCTTTGTATCGCTTCGGGCAGTATTTGAATATTTTTTGCCTTTTAATGAGTACTGCAGTTTTATTGCGCCTGATAACTCCAGCGCGGCAGATGCTATCGAGAGCATAAGCGAGCTGGGATTTTCGCAGGGCAGTACGGACAGTCTGTTTATATATGACGGCAAAAGCGATAAGTATTTCCGTGTTGTTTCTGACTTTTCATCAGAGACGCTTTTAGAGCAGGCGAGCGTGCTCGCAGCTGAAGAAAATCAGACGTATTATCCGCTTAAGCAGTATGTAGGAAATGATTTTGCAGAAAGAATATTTATTCCGTCTATTCTCGAAACGGATCTTGCGCCGCTTAACGTATCGCAGGATTTTGGCGAAGAAGATGAAAAAGCGGCAGAGGAAGCAGCCAGAAGCTTTTTTTCCGGGAATTTTGATTTTGTACGAAAAATAGAGGAAAAGAGCGGCAGGATAATATATATGTACGGGTACGGAGAGAAAACCTTTACGGCAAATACCGACGGCAGCTTTGTATACAGGGCGCAGCCTGAAAAAAGTGGTAATGGCAGCAGCGCAGATACCTATTTTGCAGCGCTTGAAAAGGCGCTTGTAGCTATTGCCGATCAGGGTGGATTTGCTACGAGCACAGATCAGGAGTTGAATCCGTATATTGCGTATGCCGGGGAGCTTGACGGCGGCGGGTACAGATTTGAATTTGGCTTTGCCGCGGGCGGTGAAAACGTATATTTTGAAAATGGCAGTCCGCTTGAGATAGAAGTTTGCGGCGGTCAAGTAACATATTTTAAGAGGCATTTTCTAAATTTTGATGAGCAGAAGGCTCATACGAACAGTTTTTCTGAAACGGCATCGGCGTTAAATGTAATTGCGGGGAATTATGAGAATATATACACGATACTCAGAAGCACGGTGCAGGGATATGAATTGTCTGAAGAAGAAAGAGGTGCCCAAGGTATTTTGTATAATTCGGATGAGCGCTTTAACTATGTTACAGGCTCTATATGCGATATGAGCAGCGGGTATTTATATAAAGAGGAAGAAAAAGAGCTAGTTCCTTGCTATGTGATTAGTATGGCTCGCGGCAATTTGGCAGTATATTTTGATATTTATACGGCTGAGCTTCTCGGCTTTAATAATTTCTCCGAGGGACGGGGTGCGTCATACGCAAATTAAGCTGTATTTTTTGGTGGAATAGAAAATGGATTGGACAAAAGCAAAGACAATTTTAATAATAGCGCTGATTGTAACAGATATTTTTCTCATCGCGACATACGGCAGCAAATATAATGCCGAAGAAACGGGCAATGAAGAAGCGCTCGCGGCTGTGCTTGAGGGTAATAATATTTATGTGGATGCACAAAAAATACCGAGAAAGCACAGAAGTATGCCGGCTCTGTCAGTTGAGTACAAAGGGGTAGCAGAGGAAGACATAGCGGCGCTCATTGAAAGTACAGATATAAGAGCAGCGGGCGGCAGCGATGAGGCGTATATAGAAGCGGCCAGTGATTTTATAAGCTATCTTGGTATGCAGAGTGAATATATTTCCGAGGCGAAGGTTGTGCGCGCGCAGGATGGCGGCAGCGGAGATGATAGCTCTGAAACGAAAGCGGATAAAAGTGCAGAAGGCGGTGGAGATACGGTAAAGGTTGTGTTTGGATGTGAAGTTGATAAGTTAAAACTTGACGGCAGCTTTATGATATGTACATTCACGGGTGAAGAAATCACGGGCTTTGACAGTTATTGGTTAGAGCCGGGCGAATTTTCTGCCAAAAAGCAGGAAACAATATCCGCTGCAGCGGCGCTGATTGCGTATATGTCGGAAAAAGAGGGAGACGAGGAAGTGCATATTTCGGAGATAGAACTTGTATACTGGGTAAATTCGGCGTCGTATGACAGCATGGAAGCTGTGACTGACACGGCGCTGCCGACTTGGAGGATAACGTTTGCAAGCGGTAAGCCTGCGTATGTAGAAGCATTTAAAAGATAAGGAGAGCAAGGATGAAGCTGAGCTTTTGTTCACTTGCGAGCGGCAGCAGCGGGAACTGTTATCTGGTGCGTACAGAAAGTACGGCAATTCTTGTAGACGCGGGAATAAGCGGCAGGCGGATATTCGCAGGACTTGCGGCCCTCGGTATGAATCAGGGAGATGTAGACGGCGTGTTAATAACACACGAGCACATAGATCATATAAAAAGCGTGCAGATGCTCGCAAAGAAGCTTGAAAACGCGAATTTTTTTGCGAGCGCTGGCACATGGAATGCGGCCGGCGAGCTGCGGAAATGTCTGGAATCCGCGCAGTGCGGTGAAGTTGCTGCTAAACGTATATTTAAAATAGGCGATATAATGGTGACGCCCTTTTCTCTTTCGCATGATGCGGCTGAGCCTACAGGCTATTCTTTTGCCGCGGGAACAAGTAAGCTCAGTATCGTTACTGACACGGGTATTATTACTGAAGAAATACACGAGGCTATAAGGGATTCGGAGCTGCTGGTAATAGAAGCGAATCACGACGTGCATATGCTGGAGTTCTGCCGTTACCCGTACAGTGTGAAACGGCGCATTCTCGGCGAGCTTGGACATCTTTCAAATGACGCCGCGGCAAGCGAGATATGCCGCATATGCGAAGAGACGGGAGAGTACAGAGAGGTGCTTCTTGCGCATTTGTCCAAAGAAAATAACTTTCCGGAAATGGCGTATCAAACGGTTAAAAATCTGCTTGAGGAGCACGAAATATATATAGGGAAACACCTTAATCTACATATTATGAAGAGAGATGAGCTGAGCCCTGTATTTACACTTGGCAAGTAGCTGTACTTTGAATTGTGTGAAGCCGCGCAGTTTTGAGGCAGGCTAACGAGCTGCAAAAGAAAGGTTTGAAAAATGATGAACATAATGGTTCTCTGCGTAGGCAAGCTTAAAGAAAAATACTGGACGGATGCGGTTTGCGAGTATGCAAAAAGGCTTTCGCCATACTGCACGCTCAAAATAGACGAGGTGAAGGAAGCGCGCCTTCCGGACAATGCGGGACCTGCCGAGGAAGAAGCAGTAAAGGAAGCCGAGGGCAGGGAGATACTGCGCCGCATAGACAGGGACGCATATGTCATAAGCCTCGAAATAAAAGGAAAAGAGCTCAGTTCGGAGCAGCTGGCGGCGCACGTGCAGGAGCTTGGCGTTTCGGGGCGCAGCAATGTCGTGTTTATAATAGGCGGCTCGCTCGGCCTTTCGCCTGCCGTATCGGCGCGCGCCGATATGAAGCTTTCGTTTTCGCCGATGACATTCCCGCATCAGATGATGCGCGTCATCCTGCTCGAGCAGATCTACCGCGCCTTTAAAATTAACAGGGGCGAGAAGTATCATAAATAACAGAATACGGTTTATGATAAAAAGACGGCTGTCTTGAATTACAGGCAGCCGTCCTTTTTCCAAAAAACATTACTATTTATAAAGAATAAAAAGGTCGCCGTACATTATAAGAAAATATAGCGGAACAGCGATGAGTTTTATAATGACTTTTTGTTTCCGAGCTTTTGCTGCCGCAGCATCGTTTTCGTATTCTGTAGTGCTGAAGGCACCGATTTCATCATATTTTTCATAATTGCAGCATTGCAGCTACGGCAGCAGACATGCTTTTATCTATTTCGGAGGAAAAGATATAAGAGTTCCTTTAGCCTCATAGTAGGAAAATGCTTATCTATCAGAATTTAAGTACTCTTCTATAAAATAATATTTGGATTCTGAAGGGAAATAAAGGATTTCTCGCAAAATATTCACCTTAACTTATTATACGATTTCACTTGTATTTATTCTTCCCTGGGAAGTTGATAAGGGCAAACACAAAGGCAAGAAAATCTGATAACAGGATATAACAGAATGTGGCAATCGGAGAACGGTGACGCATGTGCGAATATATTATACTGGAGGATTTATTATATGGACAAGTACATTTTTGATAAAAGCAATGGTTTGTGGTATGAATTGCAGGGAGATTATTATATTCCTTGCCTGATACTTTCCGAAGAAGAAACCACAGCCTATCGGGTTATGGGGGCAACGCCACAAGCAGTATCTAAAGGAGCATAAGCACTTTATTTACACCACAATGCTGATTGAGGGTACACTAAACTCATACCTTGCAGATGTTGACAGACAGGCACAGGAGCGTTTGCTCCTGCTGACAAAGCAGATTGCAGAACAGGAAAATATAACCGAACAACTGAAATCAGACAACGCTATGTTGTGGATACAGAAAATGAACGAGATTCAGTCAAGAGTTAGGGAAATCATTTACAGCAAAATTATCTACGCATAATAACGACTGGGCTTACCGCCCTTGAGTGATTATTAGCAAAAAAGAACAGGCCTGTCAATGGCAGTGCTATTGCACTGTTTATCAAGACCATTGACAGACTTGTTGTTTTTTGCTTCTACCTTATTTGTTTGAATAATAAATAATCATACTTAAATAGGCTGTTGTTAACCCTGTATTTTTATATGAATGTGATACATCTGCCTTAAAACGCAAGGAATCTCCTCTGTTTAACTGAAATACTTCCGAATCAGCTGTAATTTCAACTTTTCCGTCAAAAACAGTGATATATTCTTCAGCTCCGCCCAAATGAGGTTGAGCCTGCAAATATCCACCTTCTTTAATTTCAATACGATATGTTTCAAACTGTTTATCTTCTTGGAAAGGAAAGGCGGGATAATTAATATATTTTTCGTCATTTTCAATGAGAGGAATGACGTCTTCCGATTTGATTAAAAGCGGAGAAGCATCGTATTTAACAAGAGAAGTGAATGACACCTTATATCCGTTTGCAATTTTCCAAAGAATTGAAATTGTAGGATTTACCTCTCCTTTTTCGATTTGAGCAAGCATACTTCTGGAGACTCCTGTTAGTTTTGCCGCTGAGTCTAAAGTAATTTTCTTTTGCTCTCTAATTGTTTTTATATTTTTTCCCATATTTTTCTGAATATCCATACGTCCTCCTTGTTGACAATATATTGGATCATTAGTATAATATAAGAGAAATACAATATATCGGATTATTCTTACACTATATTGACTATATCAAACAAATAAACTAAGGTCAATATTTTTTGTTCGTAAAGAAAATATTCTATTTGAGATTATGGCAATAACACCAGTGTAAAGTTATGCCTATTATGATTGATATAGGATAATTGGCTTTTATGAACATCTGTTTAATAGGAGGAAAAACTATGTTATTAAAAAAAGCCGAAATGGATGAAGCAAATTCATCATATCAATGTATTGAAGATGCAAGAGTATACCACAATTCTATGGGGTTTGTGCAATGGCATCCGGGATATCCAACACTTGCTACAATTGAAGATGATATTGAAGCAGGTATTGGTTATGTATTTACAGAGGGCAATAAAATTTATGGATACTGCTGTATCATCATTGGGGATGAACCGGCATACCATGTGATTGACGGCGAATGGAAAACAGACAGACCTTATGCAGTTGTACATAGAATGGCTTTTTCACGGAATGCCAGAGGGAAAGGATTATCTGGAAAAGCGATTACATTAATCAAGAATTTCTGTATTAAAAATGGAATCGAAGCAATTCGTGTTGACACTCAGGATGAAAACAAGGTAATGCAGCATATTCTTGTACGAGAAGGATTTGAATATTGTGGTCTGATTACTTTTGATGGAGGTCCAAAACTTGCATATGAGTGGGACCAATAAATTGAATTGCAATACAAAAATATCCTAAAACACCCTGCAAGACGCAAAATCTTGCAGGGTGTTTTCTTATGCTCCGATATATGTAAGACTGCAAGGCAGGTCGCCCTGCGGTGTCGATTTCCTATGTCGTGATTTGTCCCTGTCTTGGGAGTTCTTTCTCTGCTTCGGCTGAGAGTTCTGTTTACCCTCTTCCTGAAGCTGTCGGAGCCTGTTACGCACACTTTGTTTTTGGGCGGTCTATACTGTTTTTCAGCGGGTTTCTGTCCATTCTTGACTGCTTGCTCCCATTTTGCAAGGTCTTGGTTATACTGTGTCGCAATAGCCTCTGCTTTGCGGTAAGTTTTCATAAATGCCTGTACATCAGGATAACCGTCATCGGTCAGAATATCGGGGAGGGTTTCTAGTTTTCAGCAAGTTCGGCTTCGGTCTGCTGTATCTGTTTTTCCAGAGACTTTCGTTCCTTGCCTTTGAAAATGCCAGTTGTTTCCGCAAGCTGCTGTCGCAGAGTCGGGAGTGTGCCTTCCTGTATCTTCTTGATTGCTTTCGCCTGTTTCTGTGCCTTTAGCATAAGGTTCTGCATTGTGCGGAACTTGTCCATATCCATATTGAGGACTGGCTTGGGCGGCATATCCTTTTCACGGATGATGGCTTGCAGGAATTCCTTTGCCTTGCCTACGATACCGCTGAACAGGTTTGGAAGCCAACCATTTTCACGGATCGACTGACCGGCTTTATCGTGGATTTCGGTCTGTTTGATTTCCAGTATCTTTGCTTCTTCAATACCCGATACAAGAGCCAAATCCGCTGTTTTGTTTCATTCCTGCCTTGCTTATGTCTGTCACTTTAAGCTTTTGTCAGCTTTCTTTGTTTTTCTTATTATAGTAAATGACAGCCATAAAAGTATAAAGTTATTTAAAAGAAACATCAAGATAAAGCCAACGTTCTGCGTATGCATTATCTTTAGAGTAAGTGCATTAGGTACTATAGGCGTCCATATCAGCGGCATCATCGCCAAATTAAATACACATACTGAAGGCACTGCATACTTCCATATATTATTCTTATAAAGCAAGTACACCGCCATTACATCCAGTCCTACAAATAACAGCGGATTTAACAGCATCATCAGAAAACTAAATATGTATTTACTATTTTCTAAATTGAAAGCCATATCGTTTATTTGTGCGTTTATAATTGTACTTCCATACGCCATAATGTACGGTCCAATAATCTCAACGGATAATATTATACTATTTATTATTTTTTGCATTTACCCCACCATCGATTAATATAATTATTTTATCAATTTCATATTTAGCCGCAAGAATAGTAAACGGCAATTTAGTGTGCTTTTTAAGATTAAGAGTTGTACTTGTTTTATACTCCTTAGTCAAAATACCTGTCTGGTTGCTTGCTGCAACCTATGCACTGCCCTCTACATAAATTCCTTTGCACTATTTACAGTATACCATTTTTCATATAGCTCTGCAGCTATTTCTCTTATTGAGAAGTTCAATGCTCTGAATGCCGGGATTTTCGGCCGTACCTTCGTTTTCGCTGCAGCATGCAAGCGCAAGCGCAGTAGTTATCGTAAAAATCAGCATCGTTCAAGCAGCAAATTTTCTTTTCATAAAACACACCGTTTCTATGTTTTTTAATCGGACCATTTTTTATATGCATCGGAACTACTTAACAGTGAATAGGATTTAAATTCTAAATGTTTTACATCAAATACAAACAAATTTTTTTGTTCGGGAAAAGGATTTATAATAAATAAATTTTTAGTTGCCGCGTTGCGCTGAGCGTTTGTCGGTGCAAGATGATAAAAGCCTGGTATTTTTTCATGGAGCTCACTCGGAAGCTTTGCATATGCTCCATTTTCGCGAGATATACAGGCTATACGTCCGTTAAGACTCTCGAGAACATAGAATTGATCTGTAAGACAAAAGTTCATTATGGAATCCTCTCCTATTTCAGGATTACTGTCTGACTTTTCCATACAAAAGCTTTCTAATTCCAGCAAAGTTTTGCTCAAAATATTTCCTGCCAAGTTATATAATGCAATTGAACTTTCTTTTTTTCGCCATCGTACTTTTCAGTTAGGGCGTATATTAGTTCGTCATATACAGTCATACAGGCAATAACTGTTCCTTTTGGATTATCTGCATTGCACGCGGTTTCTGCGATGATATCTGTTGTTTTTGCTTCTGTATCTATAATACCTATTCTGTAGTACGTAAGCCCATCTTCATAAGGAACTGCACAATGAAATACAAGTTTATTGTTTATATTATAAAAAGTCTCAAATATTACCGATTCAGGCCAAATGTAAGTAACATCACTTGTAAATTCTGATAAGTCTATTTGATATACCCCTGTTTCGTTATTGGGCAGATATAAACTGCCATACAGCTTATCGTCGATATACGCGGGATTTCCTGTAATCATTCCGTTAAAAGACTTTTTTATTTGTATTGTCTTTTTATCGGTAATATTGTAATAAAACACATCACATACAAATGATTCTTCATAAGAATGAGCTTCGTTTGATACTGTATAAATTACCACTTTGCCATCCGTAAAAATAGGTTCTGCGTTTTGTGGCAGATCGAGCACTTCAAAGGCATTTGCCGTGAGCTCCTCTGTGGCGGCAGCCTACGATATTTATACGAAGACTGCCGCATTGTTTATACTATACGAGGTTAAAATGACAATCAGGTACAAAAATATTAACAAAGGGACTTATACATAGATACTCCTTGAATTTTTACGCCTTATACTGCCATTTCCTGTGCAAAATGATTTTTTGTTGCAAGTAAGCCGAGGGCAGAGAGATACTGTGCCTTTAAAATAAGCAGAGGCGAGCGGCCGCAGTGATTTATATGCAGCCGCTTTTCCAATAGAATCAAACAGTATTACTTATAAAGAACAAATCTATAACAATAGATTAGTATAAAGTATGTTGGGATAGCAATAATTTGAATAATAACTTTTTGCCTCCAAGCTTTGGCTGATAAAGGATCTTTGTCAATCAAACCGCTTTTCTTTAAAGTTATCATTCTAGGTACTTCTATACATTCTGCAGTAATAAACAAAACAGTATACCAAAATTGACACCAAAAAGTATTGTGGCTGTTCAAGCTATCAGATGCCGACACCGATTGCATAATAAATGAGAAAGCAAACATAAAATATAAAAAAATTTTTATTAATTTTTCTTTGTCAAATTTAATGTGCATTTTTGCCCCTCTTGTAAGGTGACTATCCGGTTTTTATTATAAAAATTAATTATATACAAAACATTGGAAACACCACCATTCATAAAAATTTTCTATCTACCGCCATGCATATGCGCATCTTTGCAAAAGCGGTTAATATACCCCAATTAATATGTTTTGCTGGATGTTTTTGAAGTGATGGTTTCTATAAGCTCGTCACCGCTGTAACAAGTATAAGTTACTTCCATATAATAAGTGCCTTTGTTATTTATCCTGTGAGTCGTAGATTTTTTAAAATTCTTTAAAGTCTTATCATATGTCGTATCCCAGTCTCCGCTGTAGATAGGGGTTGTGACTCCGGGTTTTTTAATCTTCATTTCGATATTTACTTTGTCGAAGATATCCGAAGTATGCGGTGTCAGCGCCGCACTCATTTCCGCAGTACCGGTTGAAGAAATTTTAAAACTTTCACGATGACTGTCTGTGCCTATGTAATACGGCACGGCGGTATTGGCATATGCTGCTGTAAATGATGCGAACATGCTTAATACCAAAGCTAAAATTAACAATATTTTTTTCATTAGAAAAACCTCCTTTAAAGTTCTTATATAACTAACACTTCAAAAAGAGGCTTTTGTAACAGATATTTTTAAAAAAGTTTAATTTTTTTGCTTTTATTTTATAAATTTCATACTTTCCGCAATTTTTAATATGAGTTCGGAATCTGTGCTTTCCGAGATTTTTATTTCAATAATTTGATTTTCTGCAAGCCAAGTAAGATGAATATAGTTATAATTTGAGTTTACAAACAATGCTCCGTCATATTGTCCGACTTTGACATTCTCTATTTCAACATCATCACTGTTATAAATTAAATTTATGTTCGGATTAAAAAAAGTGATAAATATCTCGGAATTGCCGCTATTATTTAAAAATATTAGGGTTTTGTCTATATCATTTATGGCATCGTGCAGATAATAGCCCTCAGGCAGATATTCCGGATACCAATAATTGTTCCACCCGGCAAGCAGGCTCTCTTCATTCTCCGTAAGAAATTTAACGGAGCCGGACTCATCATTATAGATGAAATTAAAGAATCTTGAGCGGTAGGCTTCGGAAACGCTTAAGGCGACAACATTAAATGCTGCGGTGCAAACAATGAGTATGGCAGCCGCTTTAAGTGCAGTTTTGCGGCGGAGCTTTTTTCGCTGCTCAGAATTTTCTTTTTCCAATTGTTCGATTATAGCAAATACATTTTTGTCAAGATATTCGGGAACATCTTCAAGAGCTTTCATAGCTTCTTCATTTTCAATTTCATATTGTTTTGAAACTGCTTCTGCAATTTGCTCCAATAATTTGTTTTCATCTATAATATTTTTATCACTCATTTGTTATTATTCTCCTGCTGTATAAGGATTTGCTTTTTTAAATAATCTCTGATTCTATGCAGCCGCACCCTTACATATGCATCTGATATTTCGTATATATTTCCTATGCTTTTACTGTTCATTTTATATTTGTATTTTAGCATTATTAAATCTAAATCTTCCTTGCTTAGAAGAGAAAGAGCGGTTTTTAAGAAGTCATGCATTTCATCTGGAAAAAGCTCTTCATCAATATGATTGCTGACAAGCGTGTCTTCGCTAAGATATGTAAACTGCTGAATTGCCTGTGTTTCCCTTTTTTGACGATTAAAATGGTCTGCTATGGTGTTATTAGTCATTGCTCTTATATAATCGCGGGTATCTTTTGCGCTTTTGTTCTTAAATTTTTCTATATTATTATAAACTTTAATCCATACGACTTGAAACAATTCGTCAATTAAATAATTATCCAAGTCTTTGGCGTCTACTGCTTGTTGGATAAACTTATATACAAGTCTTTTATTATTTTCATATATGGCTTCAAACAAGTGGTGTGATTTTTCCATTAATTTGATACATCCTTAAAATTTAAGTAGGTGGTAGATTATAATGAATTTTAACATAAACAGGGGCGTTCTACAATCCTGCATTTTACATGGGGCAGCCGTTTGTTGTAAATTAAATTCTTTTATGGGCGAAAAACAACCAAATTTGTCAATTAAAGCGGCATATCAGAAAAGTCCAAAAATTCGGGTTACGGCCGCTAAATCCAAGGAAAACTTCTTTACTTTACGCTGATAAAATAGTAAAATAATAATGTATGTTTAAAAAACAGAAAAGGTATATTTGAGAGGAGTACCGACCTTGAAAGCAAGATATTATTTAAAACTTGTGATTTTTCTTTTTGTCTTTTGGATTTTGCTTTCCGGAAGATTTGAAGCAAAATTTCTTATTTACGGTGTGCTTACATCGCTGATCGCCAGCTATGTGTGCATGCCGCTTTTAATGCTTAAAAGTGCCGACGGCAAAAACGAGTATTTTGCGCTCGATTTTCCGGTATGGAGGCTGGTATTGTACTGCCTGTGGATCTTCTGGCAGCTTATAACGAGTAACTTTGCGCTGGCAAGGGCTATCGTAAGCCCAGATCTTGCAATCAATCCGCGGGTAGTGCGGTTTAAAGTGGAAATGGACAATCCTATGGCGCTCACAGTGCTTGCCAATTCCATAACGCTCACGCCGGGAACGGTAACGATGAATGTTACGGATGACGGCATCTATGAAATCCATGCTCTGACGGATGATGCCGCAGACGGCATAAGAGCCGGAGATATGCAGAGACGTGTGGCGAGACTGTTCGGGCAGGACGAGACTTTTGTCATGTTAGACGGCGCGGATAGCGCAGACAATGCGGACCGCGGCGAAAAAGGAGCAGCGGCGGACGGCGCAGGCAGCGCAGAGGGAGGCATGATATGATTAAATTTGTAGTTATACTTGCCGTGATTGTGCTCATCACAATCATCGCGCTGATGCTGGGAAGAGCCCTGAGAGGACCGACAGTATTCAACCGCATGAATGCGCTCGGTGTAATCAGTGCGGATACCATAATACTTATAGTGCTTTTCGGGTATCTCGACGGCAGAATAGATATGTATGTGGATATAGCCATTTCTTATGCGATTTTAGGATTCGTAGGCTCGATAGCGATAGCAAAATTCTTGGGAGGTAAAAAATTATGATAGATATTCGCGAAATTATTGCAGTCATAATGATAGCGCTCGGAATTTTGTTTCTCGTTATTTCCGCGGTCGGAATGCTGAGACTCCCGGATTTTTATTCGAGGCTGCATGCTTCGGGTAACAGTGAAACATTGGGAATGATGCTCATGCTGCTGGGCTTTGTGGTATACGAAGGAGCAAATCTCATTTCATTTAAACTGATTTTCATATTCCTGTTCGTATTTATCGGCAATCCGATAGGTACGCATATATTGTCCAAGACGGCGTTTAAGACGGGAGAGCCTGTTTGGACAAAGGATAAGGAAGGGGGCGGTAAATAGATGCAGATACTTGTAATTGAAGCTGTATTGCTCTTGTTTCTTATAGCAACGACGATAGCCATTATAATGTGCCGCGACCTTCTGGCGACGATAGTAATGTTCAGTGTTTTCAGTTTTTGCGCCGTGCTTGCTTACCTGATGATGGGCGCGCCGGACGTAGCGTTTACGGAGGCGGTAATAAGTACAATTTCTACAATATTTATGGTAGCGGCGTTGAGAAAGATAAGTAGGTGGTGTAAAAAATGAAGAAGATGTCAGCAATTATCATTGCAGTGGCGCTCGGACTTCTGTGTCTCAGCATATCCTGCCTGCCGAAGATAGGAGATCCAAATTCAGCTCCTAACAGTTACGTGACGCCGTACTATATAGAAAACAGCCAAAAAGATACAGGCTCCCCGAACATCGTTACGGGCACGCTTGCAGACTACAGAGGCTTTGATACCCTCGAAGAGACTACCGTAATGTTCTTGGCAGGAATGACGGCGATGCTCATTATCAAAGCGGGGAAAAAAGAAAAAAATAAGGCGGCAGCTGAACAGGACGCAGAAAGCGTTGTTCAGGAAAAAAGCGCGGCCGGAGATAAAACAGAGATGATAAGCGAAAAGGAGGCCGAAAAATAATGGGAAAACCATTCGGCGGAGTAGTGCTGAATTCAGCCTTCCGCGTAATAGTGCCGTTTACGATAGTTTATGGAGTTTATGTCTTAACTCATGGAGAATTCAGCCCTGGCGGCGGCTTTCAGGCAGGAGCGCTGCTGGCGATAGGCATAGTGCTCGCAAGGCTCGTGCAGGGGCAGGATGCAAAGTTTAATGTCAAGGGTAAGCACGCTGTGATGCTTGCGGGTATAGGCGCGTTTATCTACGCGGCGACAGGATTTTTACCGCTTTTTTTCGGCGGCAACTTCCTCGAATACAGCTGTCTGCCGGTACATATGCACGAGGCGGCGGAAGTGCATGCACTCGGCATATTGATGATAGAAATCGGCGTAACACTTACGGTAATGATGACGATTATCGATATTATGGACGCGCTTATAAGGGAGAGTGATTCAGATGAATAGTACAGAGCTTTTTAATCTTTTGAACGACTTTCTCGCAAGCAAGGGCATATATGCGCTTGTGTTAATACTGTTTTTCCTTGGCATGTTTGGGATGATAGTGTGTAAAAACTATATGAAAAAGCTTATGTCGATGAACATAATGCAGGTATCTATTATATTCTTCTTTCTCTGCTTTGCGCAGAAGGAAGGCGGTATGATACCTGTGCTCGACGGAGTGACAAACGACCCTGGAGCATATATAAATCCGCTGCCGCATGCGCTTATGCTCACGGCAATAGTAGTTAGTCTCGGTACTACGGGAGTAGCGCTGGCGCTGCTTATGAGGCTAAAGGATAAATATGGTACGGTAGAAGAAGACGAACTTCTCGGGAGGATTAGTGAATGAGAAATTTACCTGTTCTGATCCCTATTCTTCCACTCGCGTCGGCGATGCTGTGCCTGGCTCTCAGCAGAATAAATAAAAATCTCGGAAAATATGTTGTGATTGGCGCGCTTACGGTCTCGTTTGCTTCGGCAATAGGACTTTTTGTCGAGGTGATGCGTACGGGAGAAACTATACATTATTATATGGGAGGATGGAAGCCGCCGCTCGGCATAGAGTTTGTCATCGACGAAATGAATGCTATAATTCTCGTTGCTATTGCGGCAGTGGCGCTGTTTGTATGCATATATTCGCAGCCGTTTTTTTCGGAAAAAACAAGAAGGCTGAAAAGACAGAAAGATAACAGCAATTATGCTGATGGCACCACTTGGCTCGAAAAAGGTGGCTTTTACGCACTGTATGCGCTTTTATCTGCGGGACTTCTCGGCATGACGATTACCGGGGATATGTTCAATCTCTATGTATTTCTCGAAATTGCTTCAATATCGGGTTATGGTCTCATAGCGCTTGGCGGCGACAAGTCGGTGATGGCTTCGTTCAGATACCTTCTGCTCGGTACCATCGCGGCTTCATTCTACCTGCTTGCTGTGGCTTATATGTACTCGATAACGGGCACGCTTAATATGGCGGATATGGCTATGCTGCTTGCAGCTCATAAGAACTCACCGAATGTTTTTATCGCTGTAAGTATGCTTATAATTGCATTCGGCATCAAGATGGCGCTGTTCCCGCTTCACGGCTGGCAGCCGGATGCTTATACATATGCGCATCCTGCGGCAGCTCCGCTGATTGCAGGACTTATGAGCAAGGCGCCTGCGCTGGCAATGCTGAGATATATGTTCTATATCATCGGCGTAGACAGCCCGTATGTGGCAAAAGCACTAACTGTAATAGGCTTCCTCGGAGCCTGCGGTATCATTCTCGGATCTGTAATGGCTAACGCGCAGAGGGATTTTCGCCGTATGCTGGCATATTCATCCGTAGCCCAGATAGGCTATATTGCGGTCGGACTTTCGCTTGGAAATGCTTATGGCATTATAGCTGCGGTTTTCCATATTCTTATCCATGCATTTATGAAGAGCTCGCTCTTTATGGTAATAGGAGCAGTGCGCTATCGCTATGACGAAGTGCTCATATCAAAGCTCGGCGGCCTCAACAAGCATATGCCGCTGACGACGGTGACGCTTGTCATTGCAGCGCTTTCGATGGTGGGAATTCCTCCGACGGGCGGCTTCTTCAGCAAATGGTATATAATTATGGGCTCGCTTGAGAGCGGTCATTATTTCTACCTTGTCGTGCTTATAGTTAGCTCGCTGCTCAACGCGATGTACTTTTTCAGAGTGCTGGAGACTGTATTTATAAACAAAGATGCGGAGCTTGAAGAGGTGCGGCCTAAGGGGCGTTTTGAGCTTCCGCTTCAGATGCTTGTACCGATTGTGCTGTTCGGAATTGTGATAATAGCAATAGGTGTGCTCAATGCGCATATTGTAGCTGATGTTTTAAGTTTGGGATTGCCGGAGGTGCTTGCGATATGACGATAATAAGTATCAGACCATTTTTGGCAGTAGGTGTGTCGCTGCTTGCGGCGTTTCTCATAATGCTTTCAGGCAAACGTCCGAATTTGCGCGAGAGCTTCACGGTTGCAGCTTCGATCATCAAAATGCTCATAGTATTTTCTATGGTGCCTGCTGTGCTCGAAGGCTCGGTGTATGAATACACGCTCTTTAATATTACGGATACGGTGGGATTTACGCTCAGGACAGACGCTGTAGGTATGCTGTTTGCGTGCGTATCTTCATTCCTTTATATACCTGTCGGTATTTACGCAATCGGGTATATGCGCGGACATCACGAAAAGGAGCAGACCGGATTTTTTGCGGCCTTTGCCGTATGTATTTCGGCGGCTGTTGGTATTGCCCTGGCCGGAAATTTGCTTACATTCTTCGTATTCTTCGAGCTGCTTACGGTAGCGACTTATCCGCTCGTGTTTCATGCAAGAACGGAGGAGGCGAGATTTTCGGGAAGAAAATATCTTATATATACCCTTTCCACGGGGCAGCTTTTGCTTGCGGGAACAGGAGTGGTGTACTATATAGCGGGTACTCTCGATTTTAAAGCGGGAGGTTTTCTCACGATGGATATGGCGCCGGTATGGCTTTTGCAGGTGCTCTTCTTTCTGCTCACTGTTGCAGGCGCTGTCAAGGCGGGGCTTATGCCTCTTCACGGCTGGCTGCCGTCCGCGATGGTGGCGCCTACGCCGGTCAGTGCGCTGCTTCACGCTGTTGCGGTAGTTAAGGCCGGTGCATTCTGCATTATAAGAATTATAGGCTATGTATATGGCCCGTCGCTGCTTGCAGATCTCGGCGCAGCGCAGGTGCTGGCGTGGCTGGCGGTGTTTACGATTATAGTTTCATCGCTCATAGCTATGAAGCAAGACAATATGAAGAGGCGGCTTGCCTATTCGACGATCGGTCAGCTTTCATATGTTGTGCTCGGCGCATCTATGCTGTCGCCGCTCGGTATGCTCGGAGCTATGTACCATATAGTTGCGCATGCGGTGATGAAAATTACGCTCTTTATGTGTGCGGGCGCGGTGATTGTTACGACGCATAAGGAAAATATCAGTGAAATGAACGGTATAGGAAGGAGAATGCCGATAACTTTCGGCTGTTTTACGATAGCCGCGCTCGGTATCGCCGGTATGCCGTTTGTGGTGGGATTTATAAGCAAATGGGATATACTGCTTGGCGCGCTTGAAATAGGGCAGCCTCTATATCTGGCGGTGCTTGTTGTCAGTGCGCTTCTTGGACTTTCTTATCTGATGCCTGTCTGCTATATAGCGTTCTTTAAAAAGGATGAGACAGGGGAGTTTGCGGAATACGGAGAAGCGGATAAGCGTATGCTGCTTCCAATATGCCTGACAGCAGCTCTCTCATTGATACTCGGTATTATGCCTAACTTCGGAGTGCATCTTTACGATCTTGCTGAAATTGCGGCTAATGCCGTTACGGCAGGTTTTTATGAGTCTGCACTTATCGTTACGACAAGCTTTGCGGGAGGTGCGCTGTTATGATGAAAAAAGGAACGAAGAGAAAGATATATCTGATAGCTGCGGTTGTGTGTATTGTTTCTGTTATCGCGGAAATTATGTTTGCACATCCACATGGGCATGAGATATGGCATACGGTGCCCGGTGCCGATATAGTGATAGCGTTTGTCGGCGGCTGGATACTTATACTTACAGCGACAAAAATAATGGCGCCGATACTCCAGCGTAAAGAGGATTATTACGATGGAGGTGATGATAAGGATGAATAATATTATTCTTCATCCGGGAATTATTCTGATTTTGTCGGGAATAATTGCAGCGCTTGTACCGGAAAAAATAAGAAAGATTATAATGATATTGGGCCCTGCAGGCGCAATTACTGCAATGCTTGCGCTTGATTATGGGACTGTGCTTACTGTACCTTTTATAAACGGGATCGAGCTGATGCTCGTAAATGTCGACAGACTGAGCTATGTGTTTGGAATGGTGTTCAGTATGATGTCGCTCATCGGCTCGGTGTATGCGCTTCACAACAAGGGTTCTCTTGAGACTACGGCATCACTTTGTTATGCGGGAAGCTCAATCGGCGTAACGCTTGCAGGAGATTGGCTTACTCTCATATTTTTCTGGGAGCTTATGGCGGCGTCATCGCTTTTCCTTGTGTGGGCAAACAGGAGCGAAAAGGCTGTAAAAGCGGGATTCAGGTACCTGCTTGTGCATATGTTCGGCGGCAACTGCCTGTTAATAGGCATAATATTTAAAGTAAACGGCGGTGATATGCTTATAAGCAATGTTACGGCCGTGCACGACGCTGCATTTTGGCTCATACTCCTTGGAATTGCGATAAATGCGGCTATTCCGCCATTTCACAGCTGGCTTACCGATGCTTATCCCGAAGCCAATGTCACGGGGAGCGTATTCCTTTCGTCATTTACGACCAAGGTTGCGGTTTACTGCCTCATAAGAATGTTTGCCGGCACTTCGTTTCTCATCTGGTTTGGTGTTGCGATGGCACTTTACGGCGCGCTTTTTGCCATTATGGAAAACGATGTGAGAAGGCTGCTTTCATATCATATTATAAGCCAGGTCGGATTTATGGTGGCGGGAGTCGGTATAGGAACGCCGCTTGCGCTCGACGGAGCGACAGCGCACGCGTTCAGCCATATTTTATACAAGTCGCTTCTATTTATGGGAGCTGGAGCGATAATTACGGCCACAGGTATAAACAAGATAAATCAGCTCGGCGGGCTTGCAAAAAAGATGCCGTTTGTGTGCGTTGCGTTTACTGTCGGGGCGTTTTCGATTTCTGGAGTGCCGCTTTTCAATGGGTTTATCAGCAAGTCGATAACAGTGTCGGCCGCGTGCGAGGCGGGTTATCCGCTGGCAGAGCTTTTGCTGCTCGTTGCCAGCGTGGGGACATTCCTCCATGTTGTAATGAAGATGCTGTACTTTATCTTTTTCGGTGAGGATAAGGGCATAGAAGTGAAGCCGCTTCCGAAAAATATGTATGTCGCAATGAGTATCGGTTCTGTGCTTTGCATACTTTACGGAGTGTTCCCGGATCTTCTTTACAGATTTCTGCCTTACGATTTTGAATACCATCCATTCACATGGGATCATATTATGCAGTACGTGCAGCTTCTCGTTACCGGAGTGGTACCGTTTATTATGTATCTTGAGCATATGGAGCCGCTTTCAAAGATTTCGCTCGACACGGACTGGTTTTACAGAAAACCGTTTGCGGCGCTTGTGCGCGTTATTTCCTCGCTTTGCGTAACTGTGCAGATTGGGCTTGGCGCGTTTTTCAAAAGCATATATGACGGCGTGCGGCGCGCATCTAAAAATCCGCTTGTGTTTATCGGCGAGCATGGTATTACAGAGTATGAGGGAATAGAAAGCTCAAAAATTGCCGCGAGCAGTGCGGCGAGTGCGATATCGGGCACGTCAGCAGATGTTATTGCGGATAATGCCGAGGCTGTCTTTGATGGCGATTTTGCCGGAAATGATATAGATGGTAAACTTGCAGCAGAAATAAAAGAAGAAGCTGAGGAGCGGGCTTTTGACAACAATCAGCTTGACAGCGCTGATGTGTACGATCCGGACAAAGAGCGTGAGCCTATCGGCGATATAATGAGCGTTGTAATATTTACATTTATAGCGGCTGCCGCGTTTATAGCAGCAGTATTTATGTAGCTTTATGCAAATAGCGGCAAGCCAAAAATGAGTTTTGATTTTTAAGCATTAAAATATGATTGTATACCGCCGCGATGGTAATGCCAAAGCGGCGGCTTTTTTATCTGTCGGTTATATTTATAAAGTCTCTGTCCGAGATAAGTATTGGTATGTATAACAGACCTCTTTATTCATTTTTTATGAACGCCCATAGAAAATGAAAAAGGGCAAGGTGTATTTCAACCTTGCCCTTTTAGGTCAGTATTCAGTTCACCAAACTGGAATTTTCCTATCCTATAAAAACATTGTAAATCACTACAACATAGACAAATACTGCGGTTAAACAGGTCATAATAAAACCGCTTTTATCTCGATTATTTTTATATTCTACACTTCTTAATAGTAAAAGAGTGGCAAGTGATACAAGCATAATCGGGTTTGCTATGTCAAAAGGAAGAATTTTCACTAATCCTAATACAGCGAAAAGTATTGTTATTATAGATAAAATGATTTTTGCGATTTTCATATAATCACACCCTTTTGTAAAATTTCAATTTGTCTACCTGTTTCATTTTTCATTATCTATATAGACAGAAATATCCAGCAAAAGTTCCGAACTATGCCTATATCATAGCATACTTCGGTCTATTTGTCTCATTCCAGAAAATGAAATTTAAACTTTTTTCAGATTGCTAACCTCTTCGTATCAAAGGAAATCAGCTTGTATTTGAACTTATCAAGCGGTATCTTCTTCGTCTGATTGGCTAACAGAGTGATGATGTCATAAGCCTGTTCAAGATAGGTTTTGCCCTTGTTCTTCTCGACCCAATAGAACAGAGCCAAATAATAATCAAGGAACTTGGAGGATACGCCGTGATACAGATACATAAAATCACTAATGTTGTGATGGTAGCCGTTGATATGCCCCAAATGAAATCCACCGCCTGTATGTTTCCCGCTTGGGATTTGGTTTAAGGGTATCTTGTACTTGTTGGCTACTGTCCTATAGGCTCTATGGCTGTCCGTAACCAAAACAGTATCTTCGGTGAAGTGGGAAACAAGGGTCTGCTCG
>CALWPQ010000008.1 GCA_944383465.1 uncultured Clostridia bacterium | reverse complement strand
ATAAGAGACAAGAACTGTGAAGGAGCGATTAATTATGACTGTTGGAGATAAAATCAGGAAATATCGGTTAGAACAAGGATATACCCAAAAAGAATTGGCCATAAAGGCAGGACTAAGTGAGTCAGCTATAAGAAATTATGAATTGGGGAACCGCACTGCATCCCAGGATCAATTAGAAAAAATTGCCAATGCATTAAAAATCAGCCCATTCGCACTGGCTGATCCAAACTTTGATACCTATATAAGTGTTATGCATTCTCTTTTCGCATTAGAAGACCAGTATGGACTCCATGCCTACAGAGATGAATCCGGGGTACCTCAATTGATGTTCAAGGATAAAGGACATGATTCATTAAATATGCTGGATCAAGTTGGTGAATGGGCAGATATATACCAGAAATACAGAAACGAAGAGATTACAGAAGAAGAATACTTAAATTGGAAAAGTAGATATTAATTATAAGGGGAGATGTTATGGGATTTTTTAGTAAACTATTCAATAATCAGAAAAAAGAATCTAAGATATATTCAACTGCTCTAACACCGCAAAAGTCGGCACTCTCAAATTCTATTTTACTTAATGTACATCCAGACATACGAAATTACATTTGGATTGGCGATGGTAAGATGAAAAATTATACACCGCAGCAAAATAATGGTCAAAAAGTAACCATTAACGGCGTTACATTTACCTTTTCATTCGGCCTTCAAGAAGAACCCAGTTTGATATTTACTAATCTTCCTATAGCCACAAATACTGCCTCCGTTGAGAGACCACCTTATTTTCCAATTTATAAAGAACTTTCTCCTGCACAACGAGGTATGTATTGGAAGCTACTTGCAAATCCGTATGATTCCTCTATTGATATAGGTTATGTTTTTATATTATATTATGGTCTGGAACGTTACTTATTAACAGATAAATACGAAGAAGTTATAAATATTCTTCTTAAACTAAGAGATGTACATACCAACGCTTCCTTTCAATCCTACTCTGCAAATGCTATTATTTTAACTTGCCTCGTTCGTCAAAGAGCAGACCTTGTAATAAAATTTATGAATTCATTAGACAAAGAACACGAATACAGTTTTTCTGATAATCTCTTCCTTTTATGTAAATACTGTTTAAACCTTTCATTAACAGTACCTGAGATAATACGCCTTGCAAAATCATTTGAATTCACAAAAACGACTTACATAAAAAACTATCCTGATACGTTCTCTGAAATTTTAACCGAAAATGTAAAAGCAAAATATAACGGAAATGAAATTCCATGTGAAAAATTATTAACCAAAGCTGAATTCAATAAGCTTCCCAAACAGAAAATTCCTATTTTTGCAAACATTTCTATTCGAGATAGGGATATTGAGGTTCCACAAATTTTAACTTCATTCAAATTTAAAAAAGATATCTATTTCTTATTAGAAAAAACCCATGAAGAGGTTAAATCTAAATTAGCTGAACTTCGAAAAAAAGGAACTGCACCAGAAAAAAAAGCCACACCCAAAAAACTTCCTAAAGAAATACTCTCTTTTGATACTTCGCAAGAAACTCTTTTACTTTCAGATTACAAAAAAGCTAAAATTGGTTCAACTGATCAACATTTTGCTTTAATTGCCCTTCAAAATTTTTATTACAAATATCGGGCCATTGATGATAAATATTTGGAGCTATGCATAAAATACTGTTTAGAAGATATTTCTAATCTTGCAAAAATGCAAAATAGTTATCTCAAAGAAGAAGAAAAAAGAATTAATGATATGTTTTTCCTTTCTAAGACTGAAAAGCAAATTGAATCGAACAAAATCACAGCATTCGATGGAACAATACCAGCTTTTAAACGTTTGGCTATAATTTATGAAAAAGCAAAAGATTTCGATTCCGCAATAAATATTTGCGGACAAGCTATTAACTATTATACTTCTATAGGAATGTTGTCTCAGGCAAATGAATTTCAAGACCGTCAAGAAAAACTGTTAATAAAGAAGTCTAAACTCTCTAAATAAATACTAATTATTGTCATTTGATTGTCACGAGGCATAGAAAAAGCCCGCAACCCCGCATAAATGCTGGGATTGTGGGCTTTACTCTCCTACTCAAACTCCACCGTTGCCGGTGGTTTCTGCGTACAGTCATAAAGCACCCTGCTCACACCCTTTACTTCATTCACGATACGCGTTGTAACTTTATCGAGCAGCTCCCACGGCAGATGCGCAGCTTCGGCCGTCATAAAGTCACTCGTCAATACAGCTCGGAGCACAATTGCATAATCATATGTACGGAAATCACCCATCACACCCACAGAACGCATATTGGAGAGCGCTGCGAAGTATTGATTTATCTCGCGGTCGAGTCCGAAGTTCTTGACCTCCTCTCGATAAATAGCATCCGCTTCCTGCACAATTTTCACTTTTTCCGGAGTTACAGCCCCGATGATTCTGATGCCGAGTCCCGGCCCCGGAAACGGCTGACGAAATACGAGATGCTCAGGTATACCAAGCTCCAGACCCGCTTTTCTTACTTCATCCTTAAATAGCATGCGAAGAGGCTCGATTATTTCTTTAAAATCCACGTGGTCAGGCAGCCCACCCACATTGTGATGCGATTTTATCACTGCCGATGTGCCGAGCCCGCTCTCGATGACATCCGGATATATTGTTCCCTGTACGAGAAAATCAACCGCACCGATTTTCTTTGCTTCCTCCTCAAACACGCGGATAAATTCCTCACCTATTATCTTGCGCTTACGCTCAGGATCTTCCACCCCTTCGAGCTTATCATAAAAGCGCTGCTGCGCGTTCACTCTTATAAAATTGAGATCGTACGGTCCGTCAGGACCAAATACAGCTTCCACTTCATCGCCCTCGTCCTTTCTCAAAAGCCCGTGGTCTACAAACACGCATGTAAGCTGCTTCCCGACAGCCTTGGACAGGAGCACAGCCGCTACCGATGAATCCACACCTCCCGAAAGCGCACAGAGCACCCTGCCGCTTCCAACCTTTTCGCGGATTTCCTCGATTTTAGTCTCCACAAAAGCATCCATCTTCCAGTCTCCTCTGCATCCGCAGACATCTTTAACAAACGCCGCAAGCACTTTTATTCCTTCTCTTGAATGCACCACTTCCGGATGAAACTGGCAGGCGTAAAATTTCTTTTCAGCATTTTCCATTGCCGCAACCGGACATACCGGCGTAAATCCAGTTACAACAAAACCCTCAGGTACTTCCGATATGTAATCCGTATGACTCATCCAGAATATAGATTTCACATTTCCGGAAGCCGTCTGCTCCCCGGCACAATCCTTAAACAACACCGACGTCCCTGCTGCAAGCTCTACCTCAGTACTGCCGTACTCCGAAACGGGAGCAGTTTCAACTTTGCCGCCGAGCTGATGCGCCAAAAGCTGCGCACCATAGCACAGTCCGAGAATCGGAATCCCAAGCTTGTACACCTCAGGATTACACTGCGGTGAATTCTCCCCGTACACACTGTTCGGACCTCCTGTGAATATTATTCCCTTTGGGTTTTTCGCTTTTAATTCCTCAAGCGGAATTGTATACGGATGCACCTCGCAGTACACATTGCATTCCCTCACGCGTCTTGCAATAAGCTGGTTATACTGTCCGCCGAAATCAAGCACGATAATCATTTCTCTTTCCATAATAGCTCCTGTCCTTTATTTTAAATACTGTTTGCTTACAAAGCGCGGACCGCAACGTAAAAATCGCAGTCCGCAGCCATCATTTTATCTCACATTGTTTGACGTATCTTTAAGTATTACATCGTGCGCGCCGCCCTCAACAATACTTGTCGCCGAAACGAGTGTAATTTTCGCATTCTTCTGCAGTTCCGGAATTGTCAGTACTCCACAGTTGCACATTGTCGATTTCACCTTATTCAACGACATCTGCACATTATCCTTGAGCGCACCTGCATAAGGAACATACGAATCTACACCCTCTTCAAAGCTCAGCTTACTGTCGCCGCCCATATCGTAGCGCTGCCAGTTTCTCGCACGATTGCTGCCCTCACCCCAGTACTCTTTAACATACGTGCCGTTAAGATTGAGCCTGTTCGTCGGCGATTCATCAAACCTCGCAAAATACCTGCCGAGCATTAAAAAGTCCGCACCCATTGCCAGAGCCAGCGTCATATGGTAGTCATAAACGAGACCGCCATCGCTGCAAATCGGAATATAAATTCCCGTTTTTTCAAAATATTCATTTCTCGCATTAGCAACATCAATAATCGCGGTAGCCTGTCCTCTGCCAATGCCTTTTGTCTCTCTAGTGATACAAATAGATCCACCGCCAATGCCGACCTTAACAAAATCCGCACCCGCTTCCGCGAGAAAATTAAATCCCGCTTTATCAACGACATTGCCCGCTCCTATTTTTACACTGTCACCGTACTTATCTCTGACAAAATCTATCGTTTCTTTCTGCCATTCGGAAAAGCCCTCAGAGGAATCTATACAAAGAATGTCCGCACCGGCTTCTACAAGCGCCGGAATTCTCTCTTTATAATCGCGCGTGTTAACGCCAGCACCCACCACATAGCGCTTGTGCGCATCGAGAAGCTCATTTGGATTTTCCTTATGCGAATCGTAATCCTTGCGGAACACAAACGATGTAAGTCTTTGATTCTCATCTATAATAGGAAGCGCGTTCAGTTTATGATCCCAGAGTATATCGTTAGCCTCGGAGAGTGTTACCCCCTCCTGGGCCACGATAAGCTTGTCAAACGGAGTCATAAACTCTCTTACTTTTGTATCGGGCGCCATTCTGCTCACACGATAGTCTCTCGATGTCACAAGACCTACCATCCTTCCCTCCGGCGTACCGTCATCCGTAACAGCCACCGTCGAATGACCGGAACGCTCCTTGAGAGCGAGTATATCGGCAAGCGTCTGGTCAGGTCTTATATTGGAATCACTCCTTACAAAACCCGCCTTATGGCTTTTCACACGCCTTACCATAGCCGCTTGACTTTCAATCGGCTGCGATACGAAAATAAACGATATACCGCCTTCCTTTGCAAGCGCTATCGCAAGATTATCTCCCGAAACCGACTGCATCACAGCCGATGTGAGCGGTATATTCATACTGAGCTCAGGCTCTTCACCCTTTTTAAATTTTGTAACTGGCGTCTTAAGACTGACATTTTCTACTCTGCATTCCTTTGAAGAATACCCCGGTATCAGCAAATATTCGCTGAATGTTCTTGAAGGTTCTTTGTAAAACTCCGCCATTTTCTCCTCCTGCAAAACAATTCTTTATATAAAAACTTCTTATTATTATTGAACATATATTTTATAACATTAGGACACACTTGACAAGCTTTCGGCGGCACTTTTTTAATAAAGTGCATTCATAAAGCTGTGTACAAACTTCCCGATACCCGCTACTCGCTTTTCTCAGCATCAATATCGCTGTTTTCAAGCCACGACGGCATTTTTCCGAGATATTCTTCAAGCGTCAGATCCCTCTCCCAAATCTCTTTCGCTGCTTTCTGCCCCACATATCTCACATGCCAAGGTTCATAAATATACCCCGTTATGTCTTCCTTGCCCTTCTGATAGCGCATAATAAATCCATATTTATAGCAGTTTTCCGCCAGCCACTTACCCTCTTCCGTATCACCGAAATCGCTTATCAGTCTGTAATTCACGGAAGCGGACGTTACATCGGCCGCAAGTCCCGTCTGGTGCTCACTTTTTCCCGGCCTTGCGCTGAATGTATCCGCTGCAGCTTGTCCCTCTCTTTCAACATAACTGTTATAGAGATAGTTCTGAAAATTATACGAACGGTATGCCGTCGTCGCCACAATTTCGTAACCTTCTGCAAGCGCATCTCCTGCCATTTTATTGAACGCATCAGCCGCCTCGCGCGTCATCACCTGCCATTCGGCGCTTCTGTCAGCTGCGCAGTAATTTAATTTTACAAGGTCCGCAGGCACGTAATTTTCATCCACCGGATATTCCTTGTTTACAAGCACGAGTAAATTTATCGACGGATCATATTCGCCCGAAGGCTCCCATTGGGGAAGATCCTCATCGTTTTCTCCGGAAAGCTCATTGCCATCGCCGCTCCCGTTTTCCGCACTCGTATCATTTTCGTCACCCTGCGGCAGCGTATCTTCACCGCCTGCACCGCTTTCATTTTCACTGAGCCCGAAAACATTTCCGGCATCATATACTCCGTTAAATCCGCTTATATTATCCCATTCCCACCTGTTGCCGCCGCTATGCGCCCCAAGCACATCTTCCATCCTCAGCATAGGCACAGATGCATCCCTAACCTCAACTGTACCGTCGAGGTCGAAATAACATTCAATAGCAGAACATACTGTCAGCATAGTCGTAATAACGATCGTTCCTGCCTTAATTGCCGCGTTTTTATTCATAACCATTCCTTCTTATACTTTCTTCAAACTTCACCTAAATAATTTATATCAAACTACAGTCTGTGATACTTTTCCTCACCGATAAGCGCTCTTAAGGCCCCGCCTGCAAGCGCCTGCATTTCAAATGTGCCCGGAATAATCTCCACCGGGGCTATAAACTCAACACGCTCTTTCACCATTCCCGTAAAAGCCGCGGAATGCGCAATTCCTCCCGTAAGAATAATTTTATCCACATCGCCGGAGACAACAGCCGCAAGCGACGCTATATCTTTTGCGACCTGAAGCGCCATTGCATCGTAAACGAGCCGTGCTTTACCGTCGCCATCCTCTATGCGTTTTTCCACCTCGCGCGTATCGTTGGTACCGAGATATGACATCAGTCCGCCTTTACCCTTTAATCGCATCTGCATCTCTTCTCTCGTATACTTTCCCGAATAGCAGAGATCTGTGAGTCTGCGTACAGGCAATCCGCCCGAACGCTCCGGTGAAAATGCCCCTTCATCATCGCCGACAAAATCAAGCACTCTGCCGTCCTTAATAAGGTTTACCGTAATACCGCCGCCGAGATGCGCCGCTATATATGTCACATCAGAAATCTCCGCGCCATCGCGCTTTGCCTGCTCTATGCTCACCGCCCTGCTGTTCAGCACATGCGTATAAAACGGCTTGTCAAAATCCTCAATCCCCGATACCTTGTAAATATCATCCACAACGCCGCAGCATGAAACTCCGTCATAAATAAACGCTTTCAGCCCGTTTCCTGCTTCCTCGCAAAGTTCATAAGCTATAATCGGCGCCAGATTTGCAGGATGCGGCGATTCGCTTACCGCCGCACCGCGCGCAAGCTTCTTGTCCACTATATACGCGCCGCTCTCCATCTCGGCAATCGCTCCGCACCGTGCAGCAATAGCCGCAAGCTCGGTAAGCTCTATGCCCTCGCTTTGCAGATATGCCTTTACCGCGTTTTTTCTAAAATCCTTCTGCGCAAGTACGCTGTCATACCGTGAAAGCTCCTCCGCCGTATGTTCTGCCGAAATTGAGCTTACCTCAGTTTCACCGCGAAAAAGCGCCAGCTTCGTCGACGTCGAGCCGGGATTGATAACAAGTATCAGTTCATCCCCCTTTTTTGCCTTATGCAATTATAATCCCTCCCCAAAATATATACTCAGACGATTTTTGCCAAAAAATGCTTATCAAAAAACGTCTATGTATATATTATAATTTTACCATTAACCCAGGTAAAATGCAAAAAATAAAAAAGTGCGTCCTTTAAAAACATTCCCGCAGCTTTTAGCATCTCAATATTCAAATTTTTGAAATTACTGTAAAAGATATTCCTGTCATATGGCCTTTGGCCAAATCGCATCACAGTACAAAAAATGAGCGCATGCGAAAGGCGCTCATTACGAAATTATCTTATATTTTACTTTTTGTCAGAGTCACAGAACGGATACTACATCATACCCATTCCGCCTCCCATACCGCCGCCCATCGGCATTGCCGGCTCATCCTTCGGAATATCCGCTACACAGCTCTCTGTTGTGAGGAGCATTGCCGAAGCCGAAGCCGCATTCTGGAGCGCCGATCTCGTTACCTTTGCCGGGTCTACGATACCAGCACCTATCATATCCATATACTGCTCTGTTGCCGCGTTGAAGCCTACACCGCTCTTGCTCGACTTAACCTTTGCCACAACCACGCTGCCTTCAAATCCAGCATTTTCTGCAATCTGTCTTACCGGCTCTTCAAGCGCTCTCATAATGATAGCAGCCCCTGTCTTTTCATCACCCGCAAGAGTCTTCACATACTTTGCAACTGCCGGAATAGCGTTTGCAAGTGCAACACCGCCGCCGGCTACAATACCCTCTTCAACAGCCGCCTTTGTAGCGTTGAGAGCGTCCTCAATTCTGAGCTTTCTTTCTTTAAGCTCTGTCTCAGTCGCAGCTCCTACCTGAATTACAGCTACGCCTCCCGAAAGCTTTGCAAGTCTTTCCTGAAGCTTTTCTCTGTCGAAGTCCGAAGTCGTCTCTTCTATCTGCATTTTGATCTGATTTACTCTAGCACTGATATCAGCTGCATTTCCGGCGCCGCCTACAATTACAGTATTTTCCTTAGTAACCTTAACGGATGAAGCCGTACCGAGCAGATCAATAGTAGCTTCCTTGAGGTCATAGCCGATTTCCTCAGAAATAACCGTACCGCCCGTGAGAATAGCGATATCTTCCATCATAGCCTTTCTTCTGTCACCAAAACCCGGAGCCTTAACAGCTACGCAGTCAAATGTTCCTCTGAGCTTGTTGAGCACAAGAGTTGCGAGCGCTTCGCCCTCTACATCATCAGCTATGATAAGGAGCTTTCTGCCTTGCTGCACAATCTGCTCAAGCAGCGGAAGCAAATCCTGAATATTTGAAATCTTCTTGTCTGTAAGTAAGATGTACGGATTTTCGAGATTTGATTCCATCTTGTCTGTGTCTGTTGCCATATATGCCGAGAGATATCCTCTGTCAAACTGCATACCTTCAACAACCTCGAGCGTAGTCCCCATAGACTTTGACTCTTCCACAGTAATAACGCCGTCTTTTCCAACCTTTTCCATAGCCTCGGCGATAAGCTGGCCAATAGCTTCATCAGCCGCTGAAACCGACGCCACCTGAGCGATAGCATCCTTAGAGTCAACAGTCTGCGAAAGCTTCTTGATTTCTTCACACGCAACATCTACAGCGCTCTGAATTCCTCTTCTTATTACCATCGGGTTTGCTCCGGCAGCAACATTTTTAAAGCCCTCTCTTATGATTATCTGTGCAAGAAGTGTCGCCGTCGTTGTACCGTCTCCCGCAACATCGTTCGTCTTTGTCGCAACTTCTTTTACCAGCTGAGCTCCCATATTTTCAATAGGATCTTCAAGCTCAATTTCCCTTGCGATTGTCACACCGTCGTTTGTGATCAGCGGCGATCCGAACTTCTTTTCAAGAAGCACATTTCTGCCCTTAGGTCCAAGTGTAATTTTTACTGTATTTGCAAGCTGGTCAACTCCTGCCTGCAGCTTTCTTCTGGCTTCCTCGCCGTAATATAATTCTTTTGCCATTTTAATTCCCTCTCTCCTATATGAAAATTTAATCTTGCGATTATATTATTTGTAAATTTTAGCCTAATGCACCATATCAGTCAACTTTTGCAAGGATATCTTCCTGCTTCATTATGATATATTCCTCACCCTGATATTTGATTTCAGTGCCTGCATACTTTGAGAAAACAACCTTGTCTCCCGCTGCCAGCTCCATCTTTTCGTCCTTAGTTCCCGGACCTGCCGCAACTATTTCAGCCATCTGCGGCTGCTCCTTTGCCTGACCGGAAAGAATAATTCCTCCCTGTGTCTTTTCCTCCGCTTCAAATCTCTTCATTACTACTCTCGTTCCGAGAGGTTTGATACCAAAACTCATACCAAATTCTCCTTTCTGACTATCATATATTTAAGTTTATATTTTAAACCCTTTTTGTTTTGTTAGCACTCATCTCTTTTGAGTGCTAACTATACTGTACATCTTTTTTTAGGTAATGTCAACAAGTTTATCCAAAAAATTTTAATGCATTTTACTTTTTCTCATTTACAGTCGCTTTTTCTGCTGCAGCCGCCTCTTCTTTAAACTCGCGCATATAGTAAAAAAGATACTGCTGTGCAAAGCCGCCGTACGCTCCAAATTTTTCACCTGCAAACGCCGACATACTTTTGACATCATTTTCATCTATATTATAAAGTCTGTTCATAACGCGCCTAACCCATACATCAATTGGAAAACTTTCGTATTTCTCCATCGAAAAAAGCAGTATGCAGTTTGCAACTTTGGGTCCGACTCCGCACAGGCTCGTCAAATATTCGTACGCCTCCTTTGTCGGTACCTTGCTGAGCGAATAGAGCATTTCCCCGCCGTCAGACGCTACAGCCTTTGCCGTTTCTGTTATGTAGCGCGCTCTGTAGCCAAGGCGGATTTCGGAAAGATCTTCCGGCTCAAGCTCAGATAGCCTCTCAAAAGTCGGAAACGCGTATCTTTTTCTGCCCCTGTACTCCGGGAGCGGTTCTCCGAACGCCGCCGAAAGATTTTCAATGCACCTTTTTATCCTCGGAATGTTATTATTTTGAGAAATTATAAAAGAAATAAGCGTCTCCCAGTTATCCTGATTGAGCAGCCTTATGCCCTCACCTGACTTTATAGCGTTGGCAACGACAAGATCCCCCGCCGCAAGCGTTTTTTTAATCTCGCCATAGTCCCTGTCAAGGTCAAGATAAGCGCGCCAGATATTTTCAAAATCCTCTTCAGATGCGCCGTCAATTATGAGAAAGCCGCTGCAGCTTTCAAAACCTCCGCCGTGATTGCCGCCGCTTCCCGCACAGCAAGCGCCGTCAGCCTCCCGCTCAAGCCGCATATTTACAGTCTTTCCAAACGCCGTGCCCGTATAGCTGCCGTCAGCTTCCTCTTCCCAGCGGAAACACTGCCCGCAGTCAAATATATGCTTCAAATTAAAATCTTTTACTTCCTTTATTAACTGCATTTTAAACCTCTTATTTCTATATCCGTATTTTCTACATTAAAAGCTGTCATCATTTCTATCTCTTTTACTATTTCACGCTGTATCTTTTCGGCAGCTTCAATAATATTTCTCCCATCGTACATAATGAGAAACACCTTTACTTTTATACCCGCTTTCGTTTTATATACGCTCATCTTGTTAACTTTAAACACAAATCCCGATTTTATACATATATGATTTATGATATCGGTTATGACTCTGTCGCTGATGTTATAATTCCCGAGATAGCTGTATGTCGGCCGTACAACTGTGCGCTCACCGCGGGAGCTGTTTCTCGCCCCGCGCCCCATAAACCACTTAAGCGGATTCATAAAGTATCCGGAAAATTCTTTTTTAAGCTCAAATGTCGGCACAGGTATTACATGCTTGCCCTGCTCATATCTTTGGCGGTGCGCCGCATTCCGTTCTTCCTCCGTTGTAATATCTTCTATATTTATAATAATCTCCGGCTCCTCAAGCCCAAGCCGCCTGCAAATCTTAAAAACCATATCACGGCTCGTTCCTATTACAAGAATACGTGCGGGCGATATTTCAGAAAGCTTATCTCTGACCTCGCGCATATGAGTATCATCTGTAAAAAGCGCCGTCTTCACCGCTCCTATCTTTGTTTTTTGTCTCTTCGCCGAAATACCCGCAAGCACAGCTGCCCGACCTATTAAAAGGCCGTCATCTATGATGTACTCTATGTTCATTTGTCCGCACAAATATGTAGCCTGAAAACTTTTACCTGTACCGCTTTTTCCTACCAACGCGTAAACTTTCATCTTTACTTCTCCACTCAATTCTGTTATAATATCTCTATATCGTAAGATTGACAATTTAATTTTTAAGGAGGATATTATTATGGCTTACAAAATCAGTGATGCTTGTATAAGCTGTGGCGCTTGCGCTGCTGAATGCCCGGTAGAAGCTATTTCTCAGGGAGACACTCAGTATCAGATCGATCCTGATAAGTGCATTGACTGCGGTTCATGTGCAAACGCTTGCCCGGTTGACGCTCCACAGGCTTAATTATACGAGAGAATAAGTAATAACCGTTTCCAATTAAAGAAACGGTTATTTTATTTTTTGCTATTTAGTTTTACTTTCACTCTTCTTCTTGGCCTTTTCAGCTTTTTCTTCTTTTAACTTATTCGCCCTGTTCATATGATATGCGAGCGAATGAAGCGAATCCGACAAATGAACATTCTCAAGCGATACGTGATCCGGCAATTCTATATCTACCGGTGCAAAGTTCCAAATGCCCCTTATTCCAGCAAAGCAAAGCTTATCGGCAACTTCCTGCGCATTGTCCCTCGTAACGCAGATAATACCAATATCCGTGTTGTGCTCCTCTACAAACTCAACAAGCCCCTCATAGTCCATTATCTTAATATCGTTTATGGAAATTCCTATCAATCTCGGATTGACTTCAAATATACCTTCTACATTAAATCCCGACTTGGAATATATGTAATTTACAATCGCCTGTCCGAGATTACCGGCTCCCACAACCACCATTTTGTACTGCTTATCAAGACCGAGTATGGCGCTTATCTCATTATAAAGCCCTTCAACATTATATCCGTATCCTTGCTGTCCAAAGCCACCGAAGTTGTTGAGATCCTGTCTTATCTGCGATGCTGTATAGCCGATAAGACTCGAAAACTCATTTGACGATATCTTATCTACTCCCTTTTTACTGAGTTCTTTAAGATATCTTCTGTAACGCGGCAGCCTTTTGATGACCGCATTTGAAATTTTTGCTTTTTCCTTCATATAAAATTCTCTCTAATTTGTTTTTTCTTCCACAAATCTTACGATATCTGAAACGTTTTGAAATTTTTCCGCATCATCATCGGGAATTTCGATTTCAAACTCATCCTCTATCGCCATAATTATTTCCACAGCGTCAAGCGAATCCGCTTCAAGATCTTTCATAAGATGTGTATCCATTGTTACATCATCCTGGTCAACATTGAGTTGCTCCATAATAATTTCTCTTATTTTTTCAAAAACCATGATAAACCTCCGTACCGTTATATCACTTTTCTAACACATTCTTTATTATATATATGAGTTCCCATATATGCAACAAATTTTTACTCTTTTTTTGATTTTTCTGCTGCAAGCTGCTCCCATTCCTCATATTTTTGCGAAAGAAGTGCATTTTTTTCATCAAGCCCGACAGACAATACCGCCAAAAGCTCATGATTTGTGAGGTTTTCCGGCAGCGCCATTTCTTCTGTCATAGCTGTAATATCACTTTCAAGCTGCTCTATTTCGCTTTCAAGCTGCTCTATCAAACGCGTAAGCTTTCGCTCCTCGCGTTCACGCTCCTTTTGCAGGCGCCGCGCTTCAGCGCTGTTTTCCGGCAATACCGTTTTTCCTGCGACATTTTCGCCCGGCGCTGCTGCACTTTCTGCTTTCACCCCTTTGTTTACGCTCTTTCCTTTTCCGCGTACGTGTGCTTCCTTGCTTTCTGCGCCATTAAATCTATATGCCGGCTCATAACTGCTGTTTCCTCCCGCTCCCCTGCCTGAGAGCTCTGCAAGATATTTTTTCCCGGAGTCAACCGACTGCTTCTTTTCCACATAGTAATCGTATGTACCGAGATATTCCGTTATTCCGTCCGGCGCAATCTCAAATATTCTCGTCGGTATCTTATTCAGGAAATAGCGGTCATGCGATACGACTATAACCGTACCTGGAAAATCGAGCAGCGCATCCTCAAATATTTCCTTGGAATCTATGTCGAGATGGTTGGTCGGCTCATCGAGCACGAGTGTATTTGCCCCCGAAAGCATCATTTTCAGAAGCGAAAGCCGCGCTTTTTCACCTCCCGAAAGCGCTCCGATCTCAAGGAAAACGTCTTCGCCGCGAAATAAAAAGCGCCCAAGAATATTTCTCATTTCCGTATCACTATAAAGCCTGTATGACTCTTTGAGCTCGCCGAGCACTGTATTTGCCTCATTTAAAAGCCGCTGCCCCTGGTCGTAATATCCAAACGTCACATTGTGCCCGATTTTTACGCGCCCGCTGTCGGGAACAATCTGCTGCATCATAATCTTGAGCAGCGTGGTCTTGCCTATGCCGTTAGGGCCTACTATACAGATACGTTCTCCGCGCTTTATATCAAAGCTTACACCTCTGAAGAGCTCACGCCTTTTCTCTCCAAAGCCAAAACCCATTGATAAATTTTCGCCGATCAGCACATCGTTTCCGCTATTAAAGTTCTGTTTAAAGCTGATTTTTACTTTGTCCGGAAGATTTTCCGGCCTTTCAACTATTTCCATATGTTCAAGCATTTTTTCTCTGGATTTTGCCCGTTTTGTGAGATGCTCCGTGTTGTGCTGCTTAAAGCGCCTGATGATTTCCTCTTGTCTTGCTATTTCGGTCTGCTGCTTTTCATATTTTTTCATTTCGGCAGCACGCCTTTCCGCTTTTTTTTGCGCAAAGGTACTGTAATTGCCATCGTACATATAAAGCTTATGATTTTCCACTTCAAATATTTTATTCACGAGCTGGTCGAGAAAATATCTGTCATGTGAGATTATGAGCACAGTGCCTTTGTAGGCTTTGAGATACTGCTCCAGCCATTTGAGCGTACCGATATCGAGATGATTGGTCGGCTCATCGAGCAACAGGATGTCCGGCTTTTTGAGCAGCATACATGCAAGCGCCAGCCTCGTTCGCTCACCGCCCGAGAGTGTCGATATCTTCTTGTCATAAAAATCCTCTGTAAAAGCCATACTCGTCAGAATGCCGTTTATCTCGCTTTTGTAGCTGTACCCGCCATCTTGTTCAAACTTCATATGCATACTGTCATAGCGCATAAGAAGCTTTGTCACATCTTCGCCGTTTGCTGCCCTCTCTGCAATTTCGTCTGAAAGCGTATGCATATCTTCTTCAGCTTTTTCTAAAGGTGCAAAAATACTGTACACCTCTTTAATTACGGTTTTGTCAGATTTAAAATCGTCGTTTTGACGCAAATAACCGACCGTAAGCTCACTTGATACGAAAAAATTGCCGCCTTCATACGGCATTTCACCCGCCAAAATTTTCATAAGCGTAGTCTTGCCCGCGCCGTTTGCACCGATGAGCCCTACTTTGTCGCCATCGTTTATATGAAATGATACGTCATTTAAAATTATATCCGTACCATATTCTTTTTTTATATCAGTTGCACTTAATACTATCATTTTCGTTTCCTGTTTTATACATTATATTTTTTATCCACTGCCGCTTGGTCTGGTCTGATATTAGCTGTAAAAATGCTAAAAAGCAGGCCATAACCGCACCGGTCTTCGGCATTGCCCGTATAATACCCGGCATAAAGCTTTAAGGCCTTATATATTTATAAAAATGATAAAAGCATTTAAAAACAGACTTCGTTACTGCTTTTATTTTTGCATTCATAGAGGCAGGCTTGCATACGCGTCAAGCGACAGATCATCTTCTGCCCCTGCACTATATGCATAATACGCAGCGCAGGCTATCATAGCCGCATTATCCGTGCAGAGCACGGGCGGCGGGCAGAAAACGGCTACGCCGTTTTCTGCCCCGGCTGCCTGCAGCCGGCGGCGAAGCTCGGAATTCGCCGCCACGCCGCCCGCGACTGCAAGCTTGGCTTTGCTCTCCCCGCTTCCGCATTTGGCAGCGCTTATCGCCTTATCCACAACCACGTCAAGCACCGCCTGCTGAAACGAAGCCGCTATATCAGCTGCGACGATTTCCCGACCTGCCTGTTTTTCCGAATTTATGTAATTCAACACTCCCGTCTTTATACCGCTAAATGAAAAATCAAGACTGTCCTTTTCCAAATATACGCGCTTAAATTCCACCGCGTGCGGATTGCCCTCCTTAGCAAGCTTATCGATAAGAGGCCCTCCCGGATAACCGAGTCCGATAACACGCGCTACTTTATCGAAAGCTTCTCCTGCCGCATCGTCGCGCGTCTGCCCCAGCACCTCGCATTCATTATAATCAGTCACTTTAGCAATCGTCGTGTGCCCTCCGGATATTATGAGTGCCGTAAACGGAGGTTCAAGCTCTTTGTTAACTATGTAATTTGCGCTTATATGACCCTGTATATGGTGTACGCCTACGAGCGGTTTATTTTTCGCAAGTGCAAACGCTTTTGCCGTTGCCACTCCAATCAGCAGCGCTCCCACGAGACCCGGCCCTTTAGTCACACCGATCAGGTCTATCTCATCCCAGGTCACGCCCGCCTCGCTCAGCGCCTGCTCCGTCACCGCATTTATATTTTCAAGATGGTGGCGCGATGCTATTTCAGGCACCACGCCGCCGTAAAGCTTGTGTATTTCTATCTGCGTCGAAATTACATTTGCCAGCACCTCGCGCCCGTCGGCCGTCACCGCCACCGATGTCTCATCACAGCTTGATTCAAATGCAATCGTAAGAAACTTTCCATCTTTCATCTCTTTTTATCCTCTCTCTTTGACGATGCATCTGCTGTCGGGAGTCATATGCCTACAGTTTTCGCACGATTGATAATCCGTCATATTAAACGTATTTATATCGTGTCTCCTCGTAAACCTGCTGCAATGGCTCGCCGTTACATTCATATCGTCTCCGAATTCATAGTCGTAATCTCTATAATTTTTATCCATCATAATCCCTCCGTACTGTACCGCACTTTTGCGGCGATTCCTGCTCTCCGCAGAATGCGCACTTATTCGTGCCCATATGCTTCTGCATTTTTACTTAGTATGTTGGGATTTCTAATCTTTTATTCGCAAATGTGCCGGCGAGCAAGCTTTCTAAAGTTCACAGCTTTCGCAAACATATCTCCCTTAAAGCTTTTCGCATTTTCGTCCTTTATCTGACTCATATTTCTTTACTGCCTGCCGCCGTTCGCCACATTATTACTGCGTCCTCACCGTTATCTTCATAATAACCCTTTCTAATGCCCGCCGCCTTAAAACCAAACTTAGCATAAAGCCCCTGAGCCGCGCTGTTCATTGCGCGCACTTCGAGCGTCTCCGCAAATACGCCTGCTGTCTCCGCCTCCGCCAATAACGCACTTACAATCGCTTCTCCTATATGCCTGCGCCTGTAATCAGGATGTACCGCTACATTTGTAATATGGCCTTCTCCGGCAATAAGCCATATTCCTGCGTAGCCGACAAGTTTCCCCTCAAGCTCCGCCACTATATAGAGCGCCAGTCCGTTCTCCGTTACCTCGTGCAAAAAAGAAGCCTCGCTCCACGGCACAGAAAAGCAAATTTTATCAAGCTCCGCCATTTCGTGAACATCATCGCCTGCCGCCTGTCTTATTATCAGCTTACTTACATTACTGTCCATTTAAGTCACTCCATCCAAGGTTTGTCTGTAAACATAACCGCGCTTCGCACCTATTCCCGAGCGGTCTTTCTATTTCACCTGCATACCCATTTTTTCTTCGAGCTTCCTCTCAGCCTCCGCCTTTCTCATATAATTAGGATGAATTTGTCCGTACTCCAAAAGCTCACCCGCTTTATACATCTCAAGCGCCAGCTTAGCTACCGATGAAGCCTTCTGCGTTTCGCCGCATATTGAAGCCTTTAGACCTCGCTTTTTGCAGAATTCAAGCGCTGTATCACCATATTTTTCGCAGCCGTCACCGTAAAAAACAATCTCTTTCTCTGCCCGGCCACAAGCCTTCGCAGCTTCAAAACGCTCCTTGCACTCCGCACTGCCGCAAAGCGATTCAGCCAGCCTCTGCAAGAATTCATCAAGCATATACGCCCCGCCTCTAACTACTTCCATAATTTTTCCGTTTCTTACATCACCCAAAGAATCAGAGCACGCAATCCTGCCAGAAACCTCCAATCCCGGAACTTCATACGCGCCTCCGTATACCTGACTCCTGCGCGCGTCAAAAATCGGAACAACTATTTTTCCGCCGGCTGAAACACAATTCGCAGCAGCCGCATCCGAAGCAGCGCCTTGCTCTCCGCATACTCCAAAATTTTCATGATACACAAAGCTCTCAAGCGTCGGCACAGCTATACCTGGCTTTCCTGTCGCCTGACAAAGTGCTCTTGCCGTCGCCACACCTATCCTTATTCCTGTAAACGACCCCGGTCCGCAAGATACTGCAACAGCTGATGCATCGTCTATTTGCAATTTACAATCTGTAAGCAAGGCGCGCACCATAGGCAGGAGATTTTGCAAATGATTCATTGTTCCGTCCGAGCTTTTTTCCGTCACATTTCCGGCTCCGTCTATAATCGCCGCCGAGCAATGCGGTCCTGTCGTCTCTATCGCCAAAATATACATTTACTCTTCCTCCTTACGCAGAATTTCATACACTCTTTCGCACTCGCGCGCTCCATAAGCTATGCGCACAATAATAGCTCCCTCTGGAATAATTTCCCAGCATAGATCAGCCCATTCCACTACGGAAACGCCGCCTCCATATATGTACTCTTCGCTGCCGATTTCAAAAAGCTCGTCGGCATCATTTACTCTGTAAATATCAAAATGATAAAGCGGCAGTCTGCCTGAATGATACTCCTGCACTACTGTGAACGTTGGGCTCGTTATTTCCTCGCCAACACCAAGACCTTCTGCTATGTACTTCGCAAGCGTAGTCTTTCCCGTTCCGAGCTCCCCGACAAGCGCGATAACATCTCCTGCTTCCGCGCTTTCAGCAAGCGCATGTCCTATACAGCGCGTATCTTCCTCGTTCTTTATAATAATTCTTTTATTAAAATCTATTTTAGTTTTCATATTTTCCAGCTTTATCTCCATATTCGGCAAAGCTCCTGCAAATCATCGTGTCTAATTTTCTTCTAATTTTTCATTTTATCATAAAAGCCCTTGCTTCAAAAGCCCTTTACAAAAAATTTGAATATAGTTCAGAATTTTATGATTTATTGTTTTCTTTGCGCCGCTAATGTTATATAATAATTTTAGTGATCTAATACGGTGCTGCCGTAAAATTAAGCAGCAAGTTCAGATACTGCGTAATTCAAAACTGAAACTGGTTTTAAATCCGGCCTTTGCCTAAAGTCAGACGCAGTAAAAAAGAAAGGAAGAAACTATGGATAAGCTTGTTGAAAAAATTGATGCTTTTATAGCAGAAAATGAGCAAAATTACATACGCGACATACAAACTCTTGTTAGAATCAAGAGTATCGCAGACCCAAACACAGATGTAAAACCTTTCGGTCAGGGTTGCCGCGACGTGCTCGACACAGCCCTCGAAATGGGTAAAAATATGGGCTTCGACACGGAAAATTACGAATATTACTGCGGCAGTGTCTCTATCGGCGACAAAAATAAAAAAGACATCGCCATCTGGTCGCACCTCGACGTCGTCCCCGAGGGAGATGAAAGCGACTGGGCGTTTCCGCCTTATTCCGGAGAATTTAAAGACGGCTATATATTCGGCCGCGGATGCAGCGACAATAAAGCTGCTGCAGTAATGGCTCTTTATATTCTCAAATTTCTCAAAGAAAACAACATTCCGCTCAACTATCAGATAAAATTGATGCTCGGCTGCAGCGAAGAAACCACAATGGCCGATACCAAATACTACCTCGAGCACTATAAGCCAAATGACCTTGCGCTCATTGCCGATACCGATTTTCCTGTATGCTACGCAGAAAAGGGTATCTACGAGGCAAATATCGAGTGGAATGCCGAAGGCACAAATCTCATTTCGTTTGACGGCGGTCTTGCTTCCAACGTCGTACCTGACAAAGCGATTGTAAAATTAAAGAACTTAAATGGTATAACCAGCCTGCCGGATACGGAATGGGTAACACCGAGCATTGACGGCGATATCATCACTCTGAACTGCAAAGGCACCTCAGCACATGCTGCATGGCCTGAAGGCGCTCAAAATGCGATAAGCAGCGCTGCGAGCTATCTTCTTGCAAACAATCTGCTCGATGACAAGCTGATACCGATATTTACATTTATCGAAAACGCTGCAGGTACTTGCCACGGAGAAGCCTACGGCATAGCTTTCGAGGACGAGATAACAGGAATCCTCACCTGCAACTCCGGAATGCTGCATTTAAAAGACGGCGTCCTCACCCTCAATATGAACATCCGCTATCCAGTCAGCGACACTGGTGAAGCTATCACCTCCGGAATCACAAACGCAGTAAGCGCATCGGGAGGCAAGCTTGTTTGGTTTAACGATAACAAAGGCTTCGCCTTTGACAAAAATCATCCTGCCGTTTCAATGCTCACAGACATCTACAACGAGCTTACCGGTGAAAACAAAGAGCCATACACAATGGGAGGCGGCACTTATGCAAGAAAGCTTCCTAATGCCATTTCGTTCGGGCCGGGACTCGGCTGGCCGAAGCTGCCGATGGCGCCCGGACACGGCGGCGCACATCAGCCCGATGAGCATTACAGCATAGCCTCTTTCAAAATGTCGCTTAAAATCTACATTTTATCGATACTCAGGCTCAACGAAATTGAAATATAAGCGCTGAGCGCTGAACATTTGCAAGCGGCACAGCCTTACCAGTTTATAAACAGCACAAAACCCCCGTTCCTCTAAAGGCCGGGGGTTATTTTTATAATCCTTCTGTCTATTATCTTTCTTGACTTATCCAAAGTCGACTTATTACCTGTGCAAAAATCCCGAAATTCTCTTGTACAGCAAAAAAGTTACTATTGAGTTAAGCCCCGCCTTCACGGCATTAAATGTGAGAATAAACGGCATCAGCTCCTTCACCGCCGTAACAGGCCAGCCCGTAAACATCGGTGTAATGACAAGATTTGCAAAATACATTACGACTACCATTGTCAGTGTACCTGCCGCCAGCGCAATAATCGCTTCTTTCTTCGTCTTCTTATGCCTGTATAAAAAGCCCGCAACGATCACAAATGACCCCGTCGCAATTATATGCATTATGATACCATAAGCCCCGCTGCCTGCACTCACCGTCAGGCCCTGCACTAAAGAGACCACAACCGTTATCATCAGCCCCGCTATGGGTCCAAATGCAAATGTTCCTATAAAAATCGGAATATCCGCGGGGTCATATTCGAGAAATGCCACTGCCGGAAATATCGGAAAATGTATTATAGATACGAGTATCACTGAAATTGCAACCAGCATCGCCATTTTCGCAAGTCTAACTAAATTTTTCTGCTTTTCCATTTTTAATTTTCCTCAATTCTTATTGATTATATAAGTGCTGCTTCCAAGCCTCCACCGCGCTGTCTCAATTAGCAGTTTCATAAAATAATTTTTTGCATAAGACGGCAAAGCAAAAGCCCCAAGCAAAACTCAGGGCTGCAAACACAATTTTTATTTATGCCTATGCACAGCTATATGCTCCGCGCAAACAACTACCGCTACCGCAGTGCGCAATTTGTTTCTCTTTATCCGGACTTTACCGTTGGTACGGGAATCTTACCCGCTCTGCTAAAATACTTTTGCTGCCAGCATATTCGTATCAAAGCCATCGGACTCGTCGCGCAAACCCCTGCGCGCATCACCGCCAGTGAGGAATTTCACCTCGCCCTGAAACACACTATTCTTTTATATAGATTATATTATACATCGTCATACAGCGACTGTCAAACCATAAAACCGCCGCAGCTGCAGCTTGCTCTTATCTAATCCGCTTTCGTCAAGCTATATATCGCGTCTGCATATATCTTAGCTGCAAGCACCAGATTTTCTATCTTTATGCACTCGTTCGGCTGATGCGCATACTCAGGCTCACCCGGAAACAGCGGGCCAAAAGCGACAATGCCCTCGCATGCCTTCGCATAAGTGCCGCCGCCAATTACAAGCGGCTTGCTTTCGCAGTCGCCGGTATGCTTCCTGTACACATCCATCAGCGTAGTGATAAACTTACTGTCCTCTTCAATATATATAGGCTTCATGTCCTTTTCCTTTATCACCCCGAGATTATATTTATTAAGCACCGGCATCATTCCCTCGTACACCGCGTCCGAGTTCACAGTCACCGGATAGCGCACATTTACAGTCAGCCGCACCGACTTTGTATCCATCTCTATCATACCTATATTGAATACGAGCTTCCCGGACTTCTCATCCGCAAAGCCGCAACCTATGCTCTTTCCGTCGGTTTCAAAGCCTATATATTTCTGATAAAATTCTACAAATTCAGCTGCGTCTTCATTTACAATATCAAGCCGCTGCAAGAACATCATCATCACCGAAACGGCGTTGAGCCCGGCCCAAGGTGTAGCACCGTGCGCAGATACACCCGATGCGATAATTTCAAGGCTCTTGCCTATACCTCTAACCACAAGCTTATATCCCGTCTCGTTTCTGAACTGCGCTGCAAGTTCCTTTATCTTATCGTAATTGCCCGAAATATCATCGCGCACCACAGCTCTCGCATAGTCAGCGACAACATTTGGTGCGCTGCCACCGCTTATACTGCGAAGCTCAAGTCCTTTATTCACGTTTTTACCGAATTTTTTAGCTATTTCAAACACGAGCATACCTTTTTCTCCGTTAATCGCCGGAAAATCAGCATCTGGTGTAAACCCAAAGTCAGGCGCTTTCACTTTCGACAGATAATATCTCATTCCGTCCCAGTTTGTTTCCTCATCAAGTCCGAGTATCAAGCGTACCTTTTTTGCGGGAACAAACCCTGAATCCTTAAGCGCTTTCATCGCAAAATACGCGGCCAGTGTCGCACCTTTATCATCGTCTGTGCCGCGTCCATATATTTTGCCATCTTCAATAACGCCCTCATAAGGGTCAAATTTCCAACCGGATAAATCGCCTTCAGGCACGACGTCGAGGTGTCCGAGAATCCCCATTATCTCCTCAGAAGTGCCGACTATCTCACCATCTTCATCGAGTTCATAGCCCCCGAACTCTATATGCCCTCCGTAATTATCGACATTTTCCGTCTCAAAGCCATCGGCTTCTCCCCGCGCCAGCATATACTCAAAGGCCTCCTGCACGCCCGCGCCGAACGGCAAAAGCCCCTTTTCCAAGGTCTCAACAGGCTCTGCCTCAACACTCCTTATACGCACGAGCTCCTGAAGCACGGCTATCATTTCATCAGTATATTCATCAATCAATTTTAAGTAATCCGTTTGCATCATTTAACGCTCCTTTCGCTCTTGTAAGATGCCCAGACTGTGCCAGCACAGCATTATCTTCAAGCTCATCGTCGAGCGGTATTATTGAGTACATCGTTTTTCCGCCCGCAGAATACCTATCCACCCAAGTCGGCACAGCTGACATTTCCGTGCCTGTAACAGCTCCGTTTGCCCTGTCGTATTCCAGTTTTACCTGTGCAATAACGCCCGTCTCTGTATAACGCTTGTCCGCTCCAAGCGTCTCCGTACGCTGGTTTGATATAAAATTGCCCATACTAAAAAATACCGGCACATCACCCACATACTCAGCCTCCTGCAAATTGTGCGGGTGTGAAGCAAATATTACATCGACATCCATCATCTCTACCGTCTTTTCCGCCATATACCTCTGCCACTCATTGGCCGCAAGCTGATATTCTTCACCCCAGTGATAATAAAGTACGACAATTTCCGCGCCTGCCGCCTTAGCCTCATCGACAACGCCCTTTATCTTCACAAGCTCCGCATCAATATCCTCATATTTGAATGAATTTATGCGCGCACTGCTCTCCGAAGAAAGCCGCACACCGTTCAAATAAACGCCGCCATCCAGCGACGGTGTCTCATATGTATAAGCAATTACGCCGATATCAACACCCTTGACATTTATCATCGCATATCGCGGAGAGACTCCGTCAACAGTGCTTCCCGTCGTCACAAAACCGTTTTCTTTCAAAACCTCGACAGTTCTCACAATGCCATTTTCACCGCGGTCATGCATATGATTATTGGCAGTAAACGCCACATCAAAGCCTGCATCGGCAAGATCCTTCGCAAGTTCATCAGGCGAACTGAACGCCGGATACCCGCTGTACGGCGGTCCGCCGAACGTCGTCTCTACATTGCAAAGCGCAATATCGGCAGCCTTTATGTACTTCTTGACATATTCAAAATTATCTGTAAAGCTGTATGTTTCGTCTTCCTGGGCCGCTGACCTGACCTGCGTAGTATGAGCCATAATATCACCCACGCAGGCAATATCTATACTCACAATATCAGGTTCATTCAAAGCAGCATTCCCATTTACGGCCTCAGCATCACCGTTCTTTGCACCTATATCATCATGTGAAAATAGTGGGTTCAACGCAAGCGCCCCCACTATTACCACCAAGCCTATTAAAACAAATATAAGCCTATTTTTCTTTTTCATTTCCCAATTCCTTAAAATCCGCTGCACTTACCAGCTTCTTTCAAAGCAGTACTTCCTGTCATATCTAAATTAGTCAACCGCTTCTACTGTAAACGTCTCGCCGCAGCTTTCCTGTATAACTCTCTCTACGACACCCTTGATCGTCATTCTCGCTCCCGGGCATCCCGCACAGTGACCCTGAAGTCTTACATGAACGGTATCATCCGTAAGGTCTACAAATTCGATATCTCCGCCGTCTCTCTGAAGTATAGGTCTTATCTGCTCAAGCGCTTCCTTAATCTTCTGTTCCATTTTTTTACTCCTTTTCTTTACTGCTTTTATATTATACTATTTCCCTCTTAGGTTTTCAATATCCTATCGCTTATTCACTTTAATTTACCTGCTGCAAAATTTCTTGTCTGTCATATAGCTTCGAGCGGATTTATAACAGCCGGCTCCATAGTATATATGTTGTGCGACTGCCCGTTTGCTATACCCTTTATTATCACCGTCTTCATCGGGTCTCCGCTCTCACCGAGTGTAATATTTCCCGACGCTCCCGGGTACTGGACCGTATACTGCAAGCTGAGCCTTAAAAGATCGCCGTCCCGCACTGTTCCTATCTTGTCGAGCGCCGTAATCGCTATCATATACGCATCAAATCCGAGCGCAACTTCCGGTTCAGGCACCGCATCCTCACCATACTTTTCCCTGTAAGCATCGAGAAAAAGCTCCGTCGTACTGTTTACACTTGTCTCAGCATCATATACCGTCGAAAATACCGCCAGGCTTGCCGCATCTCCCGCCTTTTCCATAAAGCTCTCGGTATCCCATGCTTCCGTACCGAGAAATACAGCGTCTATATCCATTTCCATAGCCTGAGCAAGTATCGCCGCTCCATCCGTTTCGTTCGCCGGCAAAAAAACAACCGACGCTCCTGACTGTTTTATCTGTGAAAGCTGCGATGAAAAATCCGTATCTCCCGCCGTATACTCCACAGTCTTTATTATCGCCGCCTGATTTCCGCTGTCGAGCACAAATTTGTCTTCAAATGCGGAAACAAGCGCTGCTGCAAGGTCGTCATTTCTCGGCCTCATCACAGCCGCCGAAGACGCGCCAAGCGAACTTACCGCATATTTTGCAAGCGCCACACCTTGATACGAATCTATAAAGCAAACTCTGAAATAAAAAGGATTATTGCTTGTCACAAGCGGATTTTTATTTGTAATCGCAATCGCCGGTATCTCTGCTTCCTCTATATATTTGCCCGCTACAAGCGAATATACGTTGCCGTAGCTGCCAAGAATTACCGCCGGTTTTTTCTTTATCAGCTCCTGTATGGCTTCTTCTGCAACGTATATATCCGATTTGTTATCGGCATATATGAGTTCTACTTCCTTCTGCATACATGTAGGAAACAGCTCGTGCGCAAGCTCGATTCCCTTAAGCTCAAGCTCACCGAATTCCTTATCAGCTCCGGAAAGCGGCTCAAAGACACCGATTTTCACTGTTTCATACGTTTCCTCGCTCTTGTCCACAAACTCTCTGTAAAAAGCGTCGTAAGTATCGCAGGCCGCAAGCGAAAACACAGTTACTGCAATAATTACCACCGATATAGCTGTTTTCAGTCTTAATCTCAGTCTCAATACATTTCTCCCTACTCTCCGAGATATGCGGAGCGTACTCTGTCATCATTCAGAAGCTCGCGTCCAGATCCCGACATTGTGATAGTCCCCGTTTCCATTACATAGGCAAAATCTGATATCTCAAGTGCCGCTTTTGCGTTTTGCTCTATGAGCAGCACATTCACTCCCGCATTATTTATTTCTTTTATAATCGCAAAAATATCCTTAATGATGAGCGGAGCCAGCCCCAGCGACGGCTCATCAAGCATCAGGAGCTTCGGCCTCGCCATAAGAGCTCTTCCCACGGCAAGCATCTGCTGCTCTCCTCCCGAAAGCGTGCCGGCAAGCTGCCATTCCCTCTCTTTCATGCGCGGAAACAGCTCGTACACCCAATCTCTGTCCTTTTTTACATCTGCCTTATCCTTTCTCAGATAAGCTCCCATTGTCAGGTTTTCATCTACCGTAAGATCCGGAAACACGCGCCTGCCCTCAGGACAGAGCACTATGCCCTGTTTTACGACATCTCTTGTATTCATTTTGGAAATATCAGTACCGTCAAACTCTATATGACCTTCCGGCTTTTGCACAAGGCTCATTATCGCCTTGAGCGTCGTACTCTTACCTGCGCCGTTTGCTCCGATAAGAGATATTATCTGACCGTCTGCCACCTCCATATTTATACCCCTAAGAGCGTGGATTCCACCATAATATACATGTAAATTTTCAATTTTAAGCATCTTAGTCCACCCCCAGATAAGCTTCTATAACCTTTGGGTTACTTTGCACTTCCTGCGGATTTCCCTCCGCGATGAGCGTACCGTAATCGAGCACATAGATTCTCTCGCATATGCCCATTACTACCTGCATATGGTGCTCTATCATAAGTATGGAAAGGTCAAAATCATCTCTTATCCTGCCCACAAAATGCATAAGATCGTCTGACTCCTGCGGGTTCATTCCCGCGGCAGGCTCATCGAGCAAAAGCAGCTGCGGTTTTGTCGCCAGCGCTCTTGCTATCTCAAGATGCCTCTGCTTGCCGTAAGGCAGCGACGAAGAGATATCATCTTTATTCTTTTCAAGCCCAAGTATCCTGAGAAGCTCCATCGTCTCTTCGCGCATAAGCTTTTCTTCTTTTTTGTTTATCATCAGCGCCGCCGAAAAAATATTTGCTTTTATATTCATATGCTTCGCGATGAGCACGTTTTCAAATACGGTCAGCTCCTTAAAAAGCCTTATATTTTGAAAAGTTCTCGCAACACCCATTTTCGTTATCTTATCAGGGGTCGGCGCAAGCACTCCTGTATATTTTCCCGCATTAAGACCGTTATATATATCTTTCATCTTCCCATGAGGATGATTCTCCGCAACCAGCTTGTCATTAAGGTAAATAGCTCCATTTGTCGGCGCATATACGCCCGTCACCATATTGAAAACGGTCGTCTTGCCCGCGCCATTAGGCCCAATAAGCCCTATAATTTCACCTTTGTTTACTTCCATACTGAGATTGTTTACGGCTACAACCCCTCCGAACTGCATTGTGAGGTCGCACACTTTAAGTACATTTTCTTTACTCAACTATGCTACCTCCTTCCGCCGCTTTTGCGGCTTTTTTTGCCTTTTTCCCCGTGAAGAAATTATAAAGTCCATCCCAGGAAAATTCCTTATTGCCCATAATTCCTTTTCTCCAGAAGAGCACGACTACCATTAAAATAATCGAGAAAACTACCATTCTGAAACCTGTGCGCATAAACGGCACCTTGAAATCACCGATATAGTGCTCCACATCGAGAAAACGCAGCCACCATTCTTTGGCCGCCGTCACCAAGAATGCAGAAATAATGCTGCCCGTAGTACTTCCCATACCGCCTATGACAACGATAAGAAGAATATTATATGTCATCGCCAGCGGGAATGTCGTCGACTGCACCGCACCGAGAAACTGCGCAAGCAGCGCGCCGCTTATGCCGGCAAAGAATGAGCTTATTATAAACGCCATTCTCTTATGCTTGGCAAGATTTATACCCATCGCTTCCGCCGCTATTTCGTCTTCCCTTATAGCTTTAAACGCCCTGCCATACGAGCTTCTTACGAGCAGTACAATAAACGCAATACACAAAGCCACTACTATAAAAGGCACGAAATATGCAGGGATAAATCCGAACAAGTCCTGAAATCCCGGTATCGCCTTGAGACCAAGGGATCCGTTTGTAATCCTGTTAAAAGGTGAGCTTGCCACGAGAATACGCACAATCTCGGCAAATCCGAGAGTTGCGATAGCAAAATAGTCACTCTTAAGCCTCAATACTGGAGCCCCAATAATAGCTGCCAGCACCGCCGCCATAAGCCCCGCAATTATAAGGCCGACAAACGACGGAAGCGCGATATCGGCAAGCCCATCAGCAACTCCGTAAAGATAGTAAACACCCGCTTTTTTATCAACAGGAATAGTAAATATTGCAAATGTATATGCTCCAACCGCCATAAAGCCTGCCTGACCGAGCGAAAAAAGCCCTGTCACTCCGTTTAAAAGATTCATCGACACTGCCGCCAAAGCGTATATTGCTCCTAACTGGAGCACCGAGCGCAGCATCGAGGTGCTGTCCGTGAGTTCATAGCTGCATATGAGCAGCACGATGAGCGCGGCCGCGGCAATTACGGAACAAATAAGTTTTGTTTTCTTTGTCATAATTTACACCTTCTCCGCCATTTTCTCACCGAACAAGCCTGTCGGTCTAAACATAAGAACTACTACCAAAAGCACGAATGTAAATACATCGCTGAATTCTGAGTATCCCGCGGCCTTTATAAATGTCTCCGAAAGCCCTATTATAAATCCACCCACAACGGCTCCCGGTATGCTTCCTATGCCTCCGAATACCGCCGCAATAAAGCACTTAAGACCCGGCAGCGATCCCGAAAGCGGAAATACCGACGGACGCGGCGTAAAGTAAAGTATTGAGCCGAGCGCCGCCAAAAAACAGCCTATTACAAATGTTATGCTTATGATATCGTTTATTTTGATACCCATAAGCTGCGCCGTTTCAAAATCTTTTGAAACAGCTCTCATAGCCATACCAACTTTGGTATGTTTTATGAGCATCAAAAGAAGTATCACCGCTATTATCGTAATTATCGGTGTTATAAATGTTACGAGCGATGTCGATACATCGCCTATTGTTATCCTCTTGTTGAGCACATCTATTGACGGATATGACTTCGGCAGTGCCGAAAAAAGATATGTCGCCGTGTTCTGAAGCAGATACGACACACCTATGGCAGAAATCATTATCGACATACGCGGTGCGGATCTGAGAGGCTTGTACGCCACTTTTTCTATTACCACACCGAGAATTACAGTCGCAATAACTACTACAACTATCGAAAGATACCACGGTATCATAAAATCCACCATCGCGAAAATCATGAAGTACGCCGCCATCATAAAAATATCGCCATGCGCAAAATTTATGAGACGAAGTATACCATATACCATCGTATACCCGATAGCTATGAGCGCATATATGCCACCTATCGATATGCCCGTCAAACAATATGAAAGGAAAGTTGTTAAATCCATTATTTGTGAGCCTCCTAGTAGCAAAAAGCGGCAGACGGCCTTATTGCCCTCTGCCGCGATTTACTCTGTAAAATTAAAGTCTTATCTCTTATTACTGCATATCAGCAACAGACTGAGTCTTTACAAACTGGAATTCCTTAGTGTTTACGGATTCCTCAGTTACAGTCTTGAGGTACGCTGTATCCTTGATAGCATCGCCGTTTTCATCAAATGCAATAGCTCCTGTTACTCCATCGAAGGAAACGTCTACAAGAGCATCTCTGATATCAACTGACGTAATAGTCTCAAGCTCTTTACCATCAAGCGCTTCGAGAGCGTGATAAATTGCCATATATGAATCATAGCCGAGAGCCGATACAGCCGCTACCGTATCTGTATTTGCATTCCAAGTGATGTTCTGCGGATCGCTGTTCAAATATGCTTTAAAGCCATCTACAAACTCCTTTGCCACCGGATTGCTCTCATCCTTTTCATCGAAGAAAGTAGAGAATACTACACCGACAGCATCATCGGAGATAATAGCCGCATTTTCCCACGTATCGCTTGCAAGCACCGTTGCTTCAATGCCATTAGCCGAAATCTGCGGAAGAATGAGCGTCGCTGTGTTGATTGACGAAGGGCAGAAGATTACATCAGGATCAGCTGCCTTTACACTTGTAAGAATAGCGTTGAAGTCAGATTCATTTGTCTGATATGTTTCGTCAGCAACTATTGTACCGCCAAGGCTTTCATAAGCTTGTTTAAAGAAGCCTGCAAGACCCGTCGAGTAATCGTCGCCGTTCTGACTGATAACCGCAGCCGTTGTATATCCTTCATCTATTGCATAGTTTGCCATTACAGTACCCTGGAACGGGTCAAGGAAGCAAGCTCTGAAATAGAAGTCGTTTCCGAGAGTCACCTGAGGGTTTGTGCATGAGCATCCTACTGCAGGAACACCTGCGCTCTGGAAAGTTTCACCCGCTGCGATTGATACACCTGAGCCGTACGAACCGATAACAGCAACAACCTTCTGGCTGATAAGCGACTGTGCCGCAGTTACCGCAGCAGCCTTATCCGACTGGTTATCAACTTCTTTAAGCGCAATAGTGTATGTAGTACCGTTAATTTCTACTGTAGGGTAAAGGCTGTTTGCATAGCGTACTCCAAGCACTTCCTGCATACCGCCGCCGCCATTTTCACCCGTTGTCGGCTCAAACACTCCTATGTTGATGACATCACCTTCCACTGCAATGCCAGAAGCAACAGGCGTATTCTCATCATCTCCGCCTCCGCAGCCAAAAGCAAACACGGAAAGCAGCATCACAATAACGAGTAATCCTGATATTCTTTTCATATGGATTTTCCTCCTCGGTTTAATATTTTAATATAGAAAAGTATGATTAAATTATACCCTTTTTTAATTGCTTAGTAAAGTAATTTTACCTATTTTTGCATATTTTTAAAAGTTCTGAACTTTCTTTGCGCATTATTTTCACAATTCAGCTTTTATTACCCTGCACGATATAATTAGTTATATCTTTAAGTTGTATTTTATATTCAGAAAAAAAATTGCCGTTTTATAGAAAATTTATATGTTAATTGTTACCGGTTTGTGATATATTTATAGTGACAAAAATTTTAACAAAGGAGGATTTTAATTATGAAATGGGTATGTTCAGTATGCGGTTATGTTCATGAAGGCGATACGCCTCCTGAAAAGTGCCCGCAGTGCGGAGTTAGTTCGGACAAGTTTATAGCTTCAACAGGCGAAATCAGCTGGGCTGATCAGCATGTTGTAGGTGTTGCAAAGGGTGTTGATGAAACAATTGTAAACGATTTAAGAGATCACTTCATGGGCGAGTGTACAGAAGTAGGTATGTATCTTGCTATGGCAAGAGTCGCTCACAGAGAAGGATATCCTGAAGTTGGCCTTTATTATGAAAAGGCAGCTTGGGAAGAAGCTGAGCACGCAGCTAAGTTTGCAGAGCTTCTCGGTGAAGTTGTTACAGATTCAACAAAGAAAAATCTCGAGCTTAGAGTAGAAGCAGAAGCAGGTGCATGCGAATCCAAGAAGGACATCGCAACCCGTGCAAAACAACAGAATTTAGACGCTATTCATGACACAGTTCATGAAATGGCAAAGGACGAGGCCCGACACGGTGCTGCTTTCCAGGGTCTTCTCAAGAGATATTTTGGCTAAATCAAGATTTTTGTGAAATTAAAAAGAACCTCCCAAATAAACATCGTTCCTTAAGGACGTAAATAGTTTTTGGGCAGGAAACGGCGTGACTTTTGTCACGCCGTTTCTGATTATTTAAAGACCTTTTCCAGTATGAGCCTTAGCGCCCCGCTCTGGTATAATTTTAATACTTTCATATTAAAACTGTTTACCCCTCCATTGTAATCGTCATATTTTTAATATCGTTATGTGAAATGGTCTGACTGCCAAAAGGCCTTAAGGCAAGTGCCATAAGTTTCATAGGGTTATCATCAGCAGCGACACGATTAGAGCTAATTTTTCCGCAAATTTTGCACCTGTGAATAATCGCCCATTCTCCGTTTTTCCTCACCCCCACGCCGATTGGCTCCATACGGCCGTGACATTCTGAACTTCGATCTCCCGGTTTATTGTCTAAATGAACGCTGTATAAGCAGTTTGGACAATGGTTTCTGTGTCTGCTTCCCGCTCCTCCCGTAACGACAAGCCATCCGCATTCTTTGCATGTAAAGGCATCCGTGCAAGGATGTCTTCTAAAATATTTTTTATCATATTTTCGTTTCTTATTTTCTCTGTTCATGATAATAACCTCCTACATCTCCGCATCCACCCATTATCTTGGTAAGTTCCTCTATCCTCTCAAGCGGAAACGGCGGAAAGGCCAGCGGCTTTGAAGCCACTGCTAATATTTTGAGCGGACTGTCATCTTCTGACATTTGGCTGTTTTTCATCTCACCGCAATCCCGGCACCTTTGTATGATTTCCCATTCGCCGCACGGCTTTACCCAAATGCTGACCGGCTCAAGAACTCCGCCGCATTCAAAACCCATTTCGTCCTCAACATGAATGCTGGACAGGCAATTCGGGCAATGTTCCCATTCATTATTCGGCTCATCTGCCGCTGGCGTCCAGCCACAAACAGGACATTTGTATTGTTTTTTCATAAAATCACCTCATAATTTTTGCACGCCGTCATTTAATTCATCGGCAAATTTTTGATTTAACCGGAGAAAAAATTGTCGTTCCGCAGGTGTCCAGCCCAAATAAATGCTGTTCTCTATTTTAATTAGCTTTCCAACCGTTTCTGCAATATGCTTTTCTCCTTTTTCTGTTAAGACAACGCAAGTATTTCTGCCCGTTCCCGCTGTCAAATACAGAATACCTTTATTTTCTAATTTACGAATAGCCGAATTAACAGTAGAACGCGTCATACCAGTTTCTTTGTAAAGCACGCTTTGATTGCACCCACTTCCCTTATCGCAGAGTACATATAGAATATCTCTTTCACTATCCGACATTCCCATTTTTAAAGCTGCCTCATGGTAGATACCGTTAATTTTCCCGATAATACTGTTAAACTCTTTAAATTCTACTTTCATAATCTCCTCACAGCTTCTCATTATAATGTATTATTTCGTACATTTAAATATTATAGTACGATTTCGTACATAAGTCAAGAGAAGAAAAAAATTAAAAACAAAAACTCTATGCAAACGACTGTACCTTACCATTCACATAGAGTTTTTTAGTTTTGTGCACGTATATTATATTTAGTTTCAAAACCGAACATTTTCCGATGCTTTTTCCAGCATCAGCTGTCAATCTGTTATTCCCTCTTCACCTATCGTACTTTTAACTATATCCATAAATTCTTTCACAAATGCTCTCGGCTCCTTTGCATAGAGCAAACCTAACGAAACAAGCTTCGGCCAGTTTATAGGTATGCGCTTTATCAAAGGATGAATATTGCCGGATCCGTATATTCCTATGAGAATAGCACTTCCGTGCGCACACCTGTTATATATATCAGCGCTATAAGAAAAAATCTCTTCTATTTCTACATCTGCAATTTTCTCTTGACTTGAAATGTATCCGCAAAATTCATCTATGCTGCTGCTGTCTCCTTTTTTTATTACCATAAGTGTCTCTCCTGCAAAATCCTCAGGATCTATCATTTCTTTTTCCGCAAGCCTGTGATTTAAGGACAGCACAGCACAAAGCGGTACCTTCATTATCTCAATGCCGTTCACCCCCCGTATTTTCAGGGTGCTATCCTCAAATGTCGAAACAATAAAATCAATTTTATCATTAAACTCCGGCACAAGCGATCCGTCGCTGTTTGGCATATTATCATAAGGCACAATCTCAAACTGTATATCCGGATGCTTCTCTTTTATCGCCTGCCAAAGCCAACCAAAACTTTGCGGAAGCGACATAACAGAAGTGCCTATCTTGATAATGCGCTCATTCTGCTGTGCCATCTCTTTAGCTTTATTTACAGAACTTTCGCACATTTCGAGTGTTTTTTTCGCATCTTCATAAAAATGCATTCCCGCATATGTAAGCTGCTGCCCTCTATGGGTACGCGAAAACAAGCGGATTCCAACTTCTTTTTCAAGTGCATTTATATTTTTCATAACAGCACTTGGTGTCATATAAGCCTTTTCTGCCGCCATATTAAAACTTCCGAGCTCAGCAACAAGCTTGAAAATTTCCAGTTGATTTAAAGTATACATATCAATTCCTGTTTATATAAAAGCCTTTAAAATTTAATTCTATTTATATTTTATCATATAAATCTTTTAGTTAAAAGTAAAAAAGAGAATTTTAATCCCTTTTTTGAATAAAAACACCCTATTGTATATAGTTATACGCTAACTGTAAATACGATAGAGTGCTTCAATTAAAATTTTCTGCGATTTTCAATTTTACTTTACAAGCTCCCTGCCTGCTTCTATGCCGTATCTCAGTGCAAACGCTGAAGATATTATGAAAAGAGTAAAGAGCCCATATCCAAACAAAATTCCTGTCCAAAGTCTCCTTATGTTATTGCTCTCATAACCGGTTTTAAGCTGAACAAAGCCGTCTATTACAAGAGGCAGCATAAGCACTATGAGCATCCCAATCTGCGGATGCCATATCACATAAGTAAAAGCGGCAATGACAATACCGCAAAGCTCGCCGGTGCATCTCGCACACAGCGGCATCTTCTTACCTCTTATATGAAAAGATCTGTCATCTCTTGTATGACAACCAAAAATTATCGGCAGCCATTTATATATTAAAGCCAATTTCTGCTATATCCCGGCCACACCAAGGCCTACACCTATTACAATAATCACTATATAATAGACAGCCACGCAAATAACTCCTACAAGAGCTCCAATTCCAGCTGCCCTTGATGTCTTAGGTTTAGTATCTCTCCAAACAAGAAACAGTATAAGACCTACGATAGGGATACAGCATCCGAGAAGTCCCCATAAAAAGCCGCCATTGTCTACAGTATTCTGCACCAATTCCTCTTTCTGGATAACTCCGCAGTGCGGACAAACTACCGCATTGTCATCAATTTCTTTTCCACAATTTTTGCAAAATGCCATTTTTCTTTCCTCCTAAATACAGACTTTTCCCTTTTTCTATTTCTAAGTCAATAGCGATTACTTATTCGTAAATTTTCGCAGCGTAAAGTACATAATGCTGCGAAAACAAAGTATCTCTATATTAACTATAGCTTTATTTATTATAAAAATTTTCAATTCATTTGTCAATAAAAAGAGGTTTTTTGCTAATCAGCAAACACATCAAAATGAGGAATTCCGAAGAATTCCTCATTAATTTTATGTTTTATAAGCTATATCGATTAGCACTCAGCTCCGAGCTTGAGGCATTCCAGATTCTTTGGATTGTCGATACCCTTCTTCTTAAAGAACTTTTCAACAGCCTTAACGATTTCGTCTACTGTGAAAATGTCAGTATGTGCAGCCATAGCTCCGAGCATTACAAGGTTAGCTCCTCTTGGATTTCCTGCCTTGTGTGCAATTTCATTAACCGGTACTCTTACAACCTTGATGTCGTCACGAACCGGATAATCTTCAGGAACTACACCTGAGTCTACGAACATTACTGCTCCCGGCTTGAGCTCGCCCTGGAACGAGTCAACGGAAGGAGTATTCATAGCGCAGAGAATATCAACATTCTTTAAGAACGGGCTAGCGATAGCCTTGTCGTCAAACTTAACGGAACAGTTAGCTGTACCGCCTCTCATCTGCGAACCGTATGAAGGATACCAAGTAACATTCTTACCGAGATCCATACCTGCAGTTGCGCAAACCATACCTGTAGTCAGAACACCCTGACCACCGAAACCTGCAAATCTAATTTCTATCATTTTCTTTAGCCCTCCTCTATTTATCTACGAACTCGCCAAGCGGGAAGAACTTAGTTGCTTCTGTATGAACGAATTCCTTACACTGAACAGGAGTCATATGAAGGTTTGTCGGACATGGAGCAAGTACTTCTACGAGCGAAAATCCCTTATTGTCAATCTGGTTCTGGAAAGCCTTCTTGATCATAGCCTTTGTCTTTGCAGTTGAAGCTACATCATAGATTTCGCCACGAGCAATATAAGTAGCGTTGAGTTTTCCGATAAGATCTACTACGTTAAGAACTCCGTATCTGTCAGCGTCCTTACCCTTTGGTGAAGAAGCTGTCTTCTCAGCAGGAAGAGTCGTAGGAGCCATCTGTCCGCCTGTCATACCGTAAACTGTATTGTTTACTACGATAACTGTCATATTGTCGCCTCTGAGAGCTGTGTGAACGAGTTCCGCAGAACCGATTGAGTAAGCTGAACCGTCGCCGAGGTGAGCGTAAACGATTGAATCAGGTCTTGCACCCTTTGCACCGTTTGCTACCGGAATAGGACGACCATGAGCAGCCATGATAGCGTCGCAATTAAGAACGCCCGACATACTCATCGAACCGCAAGCTACGTCTTCTACTGCAATTGCTTTATCAGCAACGCCGAGTTCATCAAGAACCTCTGCGATGAGTCTTACTACGACACCGTGTCCGCAGCCCTGACACCATCCGCCAGAGTTCATAATTCTTTTTGGTAATCTAACTTCTGCCATTTTATTACGACCTCCTTCTATTACTTAAGTAATGCCTTAGCAGTAGCAATGATTTCGTCAGGGTCAGGAATTGCAAAGAAATTGCCTGCGAATCCTACAGGGAACTTGCCCTCTGTAGCGAGCTTAACGTCATCTACCATCTGTCCAAGGATGTTAACTTCTACTGTGCAGAATGCCTTTGCTGCCTTAGCTTCAGCAAATGCCTTCTTAGGGAACGGCCATAATGTGATAGGTCTGATGAGTCCGAGCTTAAAGCCCTGCTCTCTTGCTGTATCAACAGTGTCCTTAGCTACTCTTGACGATGATCCGTATGCTACGAGAACAACTTCAGCATCCTCAACCTGATAGCTTTCCCATCTCTGCTCGTTTTCTTCAATATCGTTATACTTCTTAGTGAGGTATTCAGGGTAGTCTGTGCTATGCTTTGCATAGTAAATATTCTGGCAAGCTCTCATCGGCTCGTCTTCCTTACATCCTCTTACTGCCCAGTCGAACTTGTTAATATCGTGATCCTTGAAATCAGGAAGCTCAACAGGTTCCATCATCTGTCCAATACCAGCGTCAGAAGCGATAATTACAGGGTGGAGATACTTTTCAGCAAGGTCAAATGCAAGCTGAACTGTCTCTACGTTCTCCTGTACCGAGTTTGGTGCAAGAACGATAGTTCTGTAGTCACCGTGACCGCCGCCGCGAGTAAGCTGCCAATAGTCTCCCTGACCCATAAAGATGTCACCAAGACCTGAACCTATACGCATAACGTCGATAATAACTGCCGGAAGATCGTTAGCCGCAAGGTATGAAATACCTTCCTGCTTGAGCGAGTATCCCGGACCGGACGAAGTAGTGAATGCTCTTGCTCCTGCAGCAGCAGCTCCAAATACCATATTGATACCGCAAAGCTCTGATTCAGCCTGTACAAAGAATCCACCAACTTCAGCCATTCTTGTTGATAAGTACTCTAAGATTTCTGTCTGCGGAGTAATAGGATATCCGCTGTAAAAACGGCTGCCAGCGCGAAGTGCAGCCTCTGCGAGGGCCTCGTTGCCCTTCATTAAAACTTTTTCTGCCATCTTAAACCTCCGCTTAAATTATTTCAAATACATAATCAGGACATACTCTGTAGCATGCGCCACACTGGATGCAAAGTGCATCGTCTACTTTAACTGTGTCGTAACCCTGGTCTGAAATTTCTCCTGAGAAAGAAAGTGCTTTCTTCGGACAAACCTCGATACAGTAACCACAACCCTTGCAACGTGTCTTTTCAATTTGCAACTTGCTCAACTTTATCACTCCTTTTTGTTTTAAATCAGAAATGCATTTCGAAAGAAACACATTCCCGTCCAGTATCTATAGAATACCACTTGAACGAACGAATGTCAACATATCTTGGGGAAAAAAACAGCCCTCTCAGCCCTTGAAAGTACTTATTTGTTAAAAAAATCTCATTCTTTTGCGCTTTCATTTCAAGTTATTCATACTTTTCTAAAGAGTTTCGTTAAAGAAATAACGCTTTATATTTATTTCCTTTTTCGGTGCGTCGCGAGCATACCGCTTTGCTCTTACAAACCTGATTTTTTGATTCACTTCATTTTATATATGAAAGCAAATTATATATAAAAGCAAAAATGGATACCTTACCGGTATCCATTTTTGCTTTTGGTATCGCCAAGGGGAGTCGAACCCCTGATTTCAGCGTGAGAGGCTAACGTCTTGACCACTTGACCATGGCGACACATTTTATTTATATCCTTAAAAAAAGCGGACATTTGAACAAATAACATTATAACCTGTTTTCACTCAAATGTCCACACTTATTTTTTATTTGCCTTTCTTTTTTTAACAGCGGCAATCTATGTAAAATAAATACCTAAAACAACGCCGTTTTTGCACCCGGGGTCGATTCTGCTATCTTCTTTCCGTTTCTGTACGATGCGAGAACTGGCGAGTTATAATTAAGCGCGTCGTAATAATTCTGCGCATCCATAACGACAAAGCTTGCAGGTTTCCCCATCTCTATGCCGTAGCGATCGCTGATATGAAGCGTGCGCGCAGCGTTTACCGTCACAAATCTGTAAGCGTTCATAATGTCCTCATAGCCCATCATCTGGCACACATGAAGCCCCATAAAAACGACATCCCTCATACTGCCGCAGCCAAGCGGATACCAAGGATCAAAGATATCGTCGTGTCCAAAGGAAACATTTATACCCTCAGCTGTGAGTTCCCTGACTCTTGTCACTCCTCGTCTCTTTGGATATGTATCAGCTCTTCCCTGCAAATGCGTATTTACGAGTGGATTTGCGACGAAGTTTATGCGGCTCATTTTGAGCAGACGCATAAGTCTCATAACATATGCGTTATTATACGAATGCATCGCCGTCGTATGGCTGGCCGTTACTCTGTCAAAGAGCTCAAGCTCAAGCGCCCTTGCCGCCACGGTCTCCAGCCCGCGCGAAGCTTCATCATCTATTTCATCACAATGAACGTCGACGAGTTTGCCTTTTTCAGCGGCGAGATTCATCGCAAAATTAAGCGATTCCACACTGTATTCACGCGTAAACTCAAAATGCGGTATCGCGCCCACGGCGTCAGCACCCATATTTACAGCGTCGACCATAAGCTGCTTACCGTTTGGATAGCTTAATATTCCCTCCTGCGGAAACGCAACTATCTGAATTTCGACAAAATCTTTGAGCTCGTCGCGCAGTTCCAATATCGCTTCCATCGCCGTAAGCTTTGGATCTGTAATATCCACATGCGTCCTTACGAACTGAATGCCGTTTGCCGCCTGCAGCCTTACAGCTCTGTTTACTCTGTCTTTTACATCTTTTTTCGTCAAATTTTCTTTCCGGAGAGCCCAAGTCTCTATACCTTCAAACAGCGTGCCCGACATATTCCACTTCGGCTCGCCGGCCGTGAGGCAGGTATCGAGGTGAACATGCGACTCGATAAACGGCGGCAGCACAAGCTTGCCTCTGAGGTCAATTATTTCTTCCTCATCTTCTGGCGTAAGATTCGCTCCGATTTCTGCGAATTTGCCGTTTTTCACTCTCATATCGAGCAGCCCCTCTTCAGCTTTGCAGTCTGCAGTCTCCTGTGTACTGCATTCTGACGCGCGCACTGCTCCGTTTTCTATATTGGCATTTTTAAATAGCATTTTTATTTTCCTCCAAAGACGCATATTGCATCGCCCGCATCACGTCTTACAATTTACCTTCCGCGGTCAGAGCCGAGAATTACATATCGTCTATCTGCCTTTTAAAATTAAACCGTTAATTACATCGCCACAGCCTTAAAACATCGGCAGGCTGAACGGCGAAAGCTCATTAAGCCTCGGCGCTCTTCCCCATACTGCATTTGCCGCGGACCAGGCTTCTCTCTTCACCTTTTCTTCATCCATAATGATTAACTTTTTATCTTTCATAAGCAACTTGCCGTCAACGATCGTATCCGATACATTATGCGCCGTGCCGCATGATATGAGCACCTTGATCGGGTCGCGCACAGGGATAGTGTTAAACTCATCCATATCCACAACCGCGATATCGGCTTTGGCGCCAACTGCAAGCTTTCCTATGTCGCTTCTGCCAAGAGCCTTGGCGCCGTTCTGCGTAGCACAACGGAATACGAGATCTGATTTTGCCGAGCGGAAGTCCTGATCTGCCACTTTGGAAAGATTAGTTGCCAGCCTCATTTCTCTTATCATATCCTGCGGGAATGTGTCTGTGCCTATTCCCACATTTATTCCGAGGTTCGTATAGTGCTGGAGCGATTTCATATACGCGCCTCTTGTAAAGAACACCGACGGACAGTGCGCCACATTGGTGCCGGTTTCCGCCATCAGCTTCTTTTCCTCTTCGGAAGCGTATACAGTGTGTGCGTATATTACATCAGGCCCGATTATACCGTTTTCTGCAAGGTACATAATCGAATCCCTGCCGTATTCATCCTTTATGTAATCCCGCTCAAGTCTCGTTTCGGCGGCGTGAATAGTAATCGGCACCTTATATGTTTCCGATAATTTTCTTACTTCGCGCAGCATTTCCGGCCTGCAGGCAGGCGGCTCTGTCGGGCCAAGCGTAATCCTCACCCTGTCATCGTATGCGCCATTGTATTTTTCTATAATATCAACATTCCTTTGCAGCTTTTTAAACATTTCATCACCCGTCTTGTGCGGAATAATGAGATTTTTACCGTCGAGTGAATACGGGAATTTCTCGAGCGTGTTTGTTTCCGGGGCAATATAGCCTCTCACGCCCGACTGTCCTATCAGGTCTACCATTTCCACAGGAAAATATGAATTAAATTCGACCGAAGTCGTTACTCCGCCTTTTATAAACTCCATAAACGACAGCTTGCAGATAGCCGCCCAGTCCTCTGTCGTCGTGGCCGCGTAAATCTCGGTCAGATACTCGTAGAGAATGGAGCCGTAAAAATTCACGCTCCCGCAATCCTCACAGAAGCCCTTTGTAAGCGGTGAATCCGTATGATAATGAATATTTACAAGTCCCGGCATAATGAGCCCGTATTTTCTGTCAATAATCTCGGCTTCCTCATAGCCTGCAGGCTTATCTTTACCGACATAAGAAATTTTATCATCCGTAACCCCCACATATCCGTCTTTTATGAGCACCTGCGCTCCGTCATCTTTTTCTGCGGCCACCCACGCGCCATGCAGCAATATCTTTGACATCTTATCCTCCTTTGTTACCCGCAAAACATTTTAGCTGTTTATCGGAATTTTCTCCAATGCTTTATTTTCCTATTACATATTATCAGTATATTCGGAAAAAGTAAATGCGCCGTGCAAATATATTATTCTCTGCACGAGCGCATTTGCTGCAAAATTGTTCACCGTTCACATTGATGCAAAATTATTCGTTAAAATGAGATTTGATTTTTTCGAGACTCTTCCTGTCCCTGCTGTGCTTCATATCCGGAAAGGCCTTCATCAGCCTTCTATATCCGAAATGACGCTCCTCCTCAAGCTTTTCGTATTCTTTGCTCATTTTTCCCGCAGCTTCAAGCTTAGCAAAAATTTCCGCTGTCATTTCCTCTCTGCGCTTTTCTATACGCGCCTTTATTTCTGCACGTGTTTCCTCCTTCACTTCTCTGAGCTCTTCAAAACGTCTTTCCGCTTCCTCCTGCTGCTTTTCAATCCGCTCGCGCACTGTCTCTTTTATCTCTTCCGCTCTTTCTTTCTGTTCCTCTATAAGCGCTTTCACGCGCTCACTTCTCTCGTTTATGTCAGATACACCTTCAAATATGTTCTCGCCGATTTCGTCCGCAACGCTGCGCATAGCTGCTCCAAGCTCCGTAAGCTTTTCCAGCTGTTTGTTCAGTTTCATTACCGTATTTACCGTGATTGCCGTGTCTATACCAAGGAACAAAAGACTTACAGCGAGTACAATTTTTCCGACAAGTCTCGGCACGAGCGCTACCACCGCTGCAATCATCGGATGCACAACATTCATTATGAGCATGCACGCAAGAGCCCACAAAATTGAAAATTTGAGGCAAACGTAACCGCCAATATTAAAAGGCTCGCTTGAATAGTCCCACCATTTGGCGTGAAACAGCTTTTCGAGTACAAAGCCCGTAACCCATTCAAGCAGCGTTGTAATGACAAAACCACCCACAAACAGCAAAAACGCGTTATCTGTCACCGGCGTCAGCGCCCATATCACAAAAACCATCCCAAAGCCGTAAATCGGGCACACCGGGCCGTTTAAAAACCCCCTGTTCACAAACTGTCCGACCGTCACTGCTTTGTATGCAACTTCAGTGCACCAGCCTAAAAACGCGTAAATAACAAAATAAAAGACATATTCGTACATATAAAACCAAAACTCCTTTTCTGAATATATCAAAATATACCACCGTCAATCCCGCTTGTAAACACTAAAATGCGAATTTACACAAACTGTTTTTCTTGTAATGACGACTGTGTTCATATATAATAATATCGTTATAATTTAATACATAAAGAGCCATAGTACCGCAGTGCCAAGCTTCGGTACAAGGCACAGCTGCAATGTCACGGAGTAAAGCTATAATGTGTATTATAACACATTATTATATTCAATAATGCCATTCTGCATAAAAATATGGAGGACTACTAAATGGATTACAATAAATTAGCGGAGCTTCTGTTCCCACACATTAAAAAAACTCCCGAGGAATACGAAAAAATCTATCCTCAAAGAAACCTGCCCGCGGATGCGAAAGTCACAAGACTCGGGCCGAGCCCGACCGGCTTTATACACCTCGGCAATCTTTACGGCGCCTTTGTCGATGAAAGGCTCGCTCATCAGTCAGGCGGCGTTTTCTTTCTTCGCATCGAGGACACTGACGATAAGCGCTATGTCGAGGGGGCTGTCGATATCATCATCGATTCTCTGCGCTTTTTTGGCATCAATTTTGATGAAGGCGCCGAGACAGCAGGCGGCAGCTACGGCCCGTACTATCAGTCAGAGCGCGGCGAAATCTATCAGTGCTTTGCCAAAAAACTCGTAAAACAGGGACAAGCCTATCCTTGTTTTCTCACGAGCGAAGAAATTGAAGAAATCAGAGCCAAGCAGGAAGCAAATAAAGAGAATATGGGTATTTACGGCAAATACGCAATTTGCCGCGATTTGACTTATGAAGAAATCGAAGCAAAAATAAATGCCGGCGAGAGCTATGTCATCAGACTCAAATCAAGCGGCAGCACCGACCTCCCGCCAGAAGAAATGCGCCACATCGAAGTTGAGGACGGTATCAGAGGCACACTCTCGATGCCCGAAAACAATCAAGATGTTGTCATTCTCAAGGCGAACGGTATTCCGACTTATCATTTTGCACACGTCATCGACGACCATTTTATGCGCACAACACATGTCGTAAGAGGCGCGGAATGGCTGCCGTCTCTCCCTATTCATGTTGAGCTTTTTGAAAAAGTCGGCTTTGAAATGCCTGTTTTCTGCCACACAGCACAGCTTATGAAAATCGACGAAGAAACAGGGCAGAAACGCAAACTCTCAAAGAGAAAAGATCCTGAACTTTCACTTGACTATTACCGAAACGAAGGCTATCATCCAGCTGCCGTGAGAGAGTATCTGCTCACGATTCTCAATTCCAATTATGAAGAATGGCGCGCTGAAAATCCGCTCGCAGCTATAGACGATTTTACTTTTACTACAGAAAAAATGAGCAACTCAGGCGCACTTTTCGACTTAAATAAGCTCAATGACATATCAAAAGACACCCTCGTGCGCATACCCGCATCAGAGCTCCGCGAGTTTATGGCTGACTGGAGCCGCGAATTCAAACCGGAAATTACACATTTCTTTGAGGACGACTGCGCATATATAGAAAAAATTCTCGATCTCGGGCGCGCAGGCGACAAGCCGAGAAAAGACCTCATATATGCAAAACAGATATTTGAATTCATCAGCTATTTCTTCGACGATTATTTCAAGATAGAGGATGATGTCCCTGCAAACGCATCATCCGATGTCCAAGACATTCTCACGGAATACCTCGCAAGCTACAATCATGAAGACGATCAGTCGGAATGGTTCAGCAAGATCAGAGCAATCGCCGAAAAGCTCGGCTACGCAGCAAAACCGAAAGACTACAAAAAAAATCCTGAAATATATAAAGGACATGTCGGCGATGTCAGCACCGTCATCAGAATCGCGCTGATGGGCAGAGCGCAGTCACCTGATGTATGGGAAATACAGCAGATACTCGGTGAAGAGCGCACGCGCGCGCGTATAAAGCAATTTATGTCCTAAAAACCTTTCTTACCTGCAAAAAAGAGCTCGGTAATTCCGAGCTCTCTTTTGTTCCTTACTATGTTTTATGCGCTTTAGTTATTGCTTATTTAATTATTATAGCAGTTGCAGAAAATGATTACAAGTAAGAGGAAGAAGAATAATAAGCTGGTATCAATACCTTCATTATTGAGGATACCACATCCGTTTGACATAATTTTTCACCTGCTTCTCAATTATTTTTTGTTTTGTAGTATAGCATATGCCTCCCGCCAAATAAGTGTTACACTATTTTTTCGTAGTCATATCCCGGCACTGTTATATCAAATCTGCAAATGCCTTTATATGCGCAGTATCTGCAAGCCGTCACATCTCCTGTGCGTTTTGGTCTTGCGGCAATTTCGCCGGACTTGAAATTCTCGCAAAGCTCCTTTATTGTATGATCAAACGCTTCCACAAACTCGGAAAATTCCTCTTTACTCATAACGCAGCCCTTATACTCAAACGCCCTCGCGTCCGCTTGCTCCAATGCCTCTTTTTCGTTCACTCTCGCTGCGTCTGCTCCTTCCGGCATCTCACGCTTGCCGGAATCCTTTGCCTTCACTTTTTGCAGCCCTTCTATTACCTCGGAGTATCTCTCAAAGTCCCCGGCTATATCGATTGCATTGCTGCCGCTGTCAACGATGAGTCCGTTCATTCTGAACTCTTTTTTTACGCTGTCTGAAAGCTTTTCGGCTATATTCTCTGCCGCTACACCGTCTGCATTTATATCAGTATCTTTTATGAGAAAATAGAAAATTCCCGCAGGCTCACGTGTCTTTTCCCGGCTCTTATCAAAAGACGCCGCCTTAAGATACAGCATAAGCTGAAGTCTCCATCCTCCGCGCGCTTCCTCAGCCTTGAATCTTTCGTTTCCCGACTTATAATCTATCACCTTTACCGCGCCGTTTCTCAGTATATCAACGCGGTCTATTTTGCCTTCTATAAATACATCTCCGCTTGAGGTTTCTACATTAACCGGAGGAAATTTCTTAGCGCCGTCGCGCCCAAAACCCGCCTCAAAATACATTTCGTCTATACTGCCCGCTCTGTTCTGAAGCACAAGCGCCCAGGCGACTTCTTTGAGCGACTCTTTCATACGGCTGCGTCTGTATTCCTCTTCGCCTCCGTACGCAAAAATTCCTTCCCGATACGCCAATGTAATTTCATTGATAATTGCTTCTATCATCGCATCTGTCTGCTCGCGCGTCACTCTATACCATTTTTCAACCCCTTCCCTGTTTTTGCCTGAGCCGTCTGCTGTTTCCAAAGCTGCTATTTTATCTTCTTTCGACATTTCCTCGGAAAATCTCATCAGGCATTCATGATACATATCCCCTATCTCGCGCGCTCCCGCTTCAAACACTCTTCTCTCCTCTGGTCTTAGTCCGTACAGAACAAAATGCGCAAATGGGCATCTGCTGTATTTTTCAAGCCGCGACGGGCTGATCACCATATCGTCTTTCTCGTTTTGCTTGTAGAGCTTCTGCACAAGTGTTTCAGGCAGCCTTTTGATATTGTTTCTGTAAGTAAGCCCCGACGATGCTTCGCGAAATCTTTCTATTTCGTTTATCTTATACCAGTCCATAAGAGTCTGCCATTCTTCCGCAACCGCGCCGTCTTTTTCTCTGATTTCCCGCACGAGGTGGTTAAGGGCACTGCCTTTGCTTTCGATGAGCGCCATCGGCTCGCCTCTGCTGTCGAGATCCCCCTGTACAGAGATATCCGGGAATATTTTTCTTACCGCGTTAAATATTGGCGATGGTTTTTGCTCATTCCCCTCGGTATCCGACCCCGAATAGCTAATATAAAGGCAATCGGACGGCAATGAAAATGTCCTGTAAATTGCGAGCTTTTCTTCACGCACCCGGAGTTCATCAAGCTCGCTGACTTCAAAGTCGTTTTCGGCAAGCCGCATTTTTTCATCCTCGGAAAGCAGTTCTTCGGGACGTATTTCCATAGGCAGCAAACCGTCATTTGCGCCGAGCACAACAAGCACTCTGACCTTGCCGCTTCTTGTCCTCTGCATTGTGCCGCATGAAAGGCCATCGGCCGCAGGCGGAAGCAGACCGACTTCAGACGCTTCAAAACCTGCGCGCATGAGCTCAGAAAAAGTCTTCATCGAAGGGCTTTCTTCCCCTATTACATTGACAATCTGATCGAGCACGGAAACAATCTCTTCCCAAACCTGCAAAAGCTCCTGCGCAAAAGTGCCCGCGCCTGCTTCTTCCGCTTCAAACGCGGCTTCTTCTATTTTTCTCGGAATCTGCGCCGTTTCATTTAAGAAATTGTAAAGCGCCTGCGCTCTTAATATCGCTTTTCGGCTTTTTTTAAATTCCGTTTCAAATGCACCTATAAAATCGCAGAGCTCCCCGCGCATTTCTTCGAGACGCGCAAAGTCATTGTCGCCGTATTCGCTTATGCCGTACTTAAACGGTCTTTTCCACATTGAGCCGCGGATTCTGTATTTTACTGCATAATTCTCAAGCTCTTCTATATCACTCCGTGCAAACGGAGTGAAGCCTGTTTTTAAAAATTCAAATATATCTTTTGTCCTATAATCCTTTGCCACAATTTCGAGCAGCGAAAGAATATAGACTATTACAGGATTTTTAAGAATTCCTCTCTTTTCATCCATAAACACATCTATGCCGTACTCGGCAAACACTCTTTTGATAATAGTCCCGCGCGCGGAAAGGTCGTTGCAGACCATAAGAATATCCTTATAGTGAAAGCCTTTATCACGTACAAGTTCTGTTATATATGCGGCGGCTGTTTCCGCTTCGCTGTAGCAGTTTGCCGCAGCAACAAGCGTGACCTGCTTTGAAGCGCGGCTATGCGGCGCGGCCGGCTTTGCCGGGATGGCGAAAAGCTCTCTTTCGAGGACTGCGGAAGCGTTTTCGAAATCAGCTTTTTTGCGGCGTGCATTCGCATCTCTCTCTTCAATTTCCGCAAGCGCAATCCTGCTCGTCTTCACACCGCGTTCCTCCGCCATCGCTTCAAAGCGGCGCATCATCCCTTCCGTAAGATAAAAAATTTCTTCATCACGCGCACCATAGTCAGCCGTCATCATCACCATAACATTGCCCACGCTTGCAAGCTGCACGATAAATTCCGCATTTTTAGGCGCAAAATAATCAAACCCCCATACCCAGATATCGCGCCCATATAAACTCTTTGCCTCTGCCGCTGCCGGCACATACATATCTATATAGTCCTCTGTATCTATAAAAATTCCGCTGATTTTTTCCTCGTAGCACCTGTATATCTTCTCTATATCAACAAGCTTTCTCGCGAGAATTTCGCTGTCTTTCATTCCCGCTCGTATTCCCGCAAGGCCATCGGGATTTATGCTGTGCTGCTTTAAATCAGCGATAAAATTGTTAACGAGTTCAGTGAACGAATTTTTCCCGGAAAGCGCTCCATACACCGTAAGCTCTCCTTTTTTCGCCAGTTCTTCTATTACCGATGTCAGAAGAATATGCCTGCCGTATTTATCTATTCTGCGCTTTTTTATACCTCCCGTTTCCGCGAGTATACGAAAACCAAGTCTCGATATGCTTATAATTTCCGGATCTGTAATTCCTTCCGTACCGAGGCAGCGGAAAGCTTCCCTTTCCGCCTCCAACGTAAACTGATCCGGCACAAGCACTATGGACTTGGCCTTTGCATTGTCAAATATTATTTTCGCTTTGTCTATGCTTTCTCTTCCGTAAAGTATACGCAGCATAACTATCTCCTCACATTCATATACTTTTGCCCGAAAATTAAAATAAAAGATAATAGCTCGGCAACCATTATGGTTTTAAAAATATATTATGCTATGATTTCCAGAAGCTCTTCTGCGCTTTCTATAACAAAATCGGGCGCATCTATGCCATTCTTCGGTATATCTCCTGCGGCCGCCGCTTCCGACCAGCCCACAAGCACTGCCTTTATACCGGCATTATGCGCACAGCGTATATCAAACCTGCTGTCGCCTATCATTATCGCTTCATCAGCTGAAATACCAAGCTTTTCAAGAGCGAGCAGCGCCGGCTCAGGATCCGGCTTATGTTTTTCCGTATCGTCACAGGTTACTATTACATCAAAATACCTTGCAAGATCATATTTTTCGAGCGTGCTTATCGTGCTCGACGCAAGCCTCGAAGTCACTACCGCGTTTAACACGCCGAGAGTTTTCAGCTTTTTAATCAGCTCGTCCATCCCCTCATAAAGCTCTATTTTCTCAAAGAAAATATCTCTTTGATAATTTCTGTATATATTTATACATTCCTCGGATTCGCCCGGAAACCATTTTTCCATAGAAACTGTGAGCGGCTCACCGAAAGTTGCGAGAATTTCCTCTTCGGTCCTGCTTCCGCCCTTTATTCTAAACACTTCGTTCCAAGAATCAATTATCAGTTTGTTTGTATCGAATATCGTACCGTCAAAATCAAACAGCACTGCTTTTATATTTTTCAATTTCTCACTCCCTTCATAGTTAATGCAACCTTCTGCTTATCGTAATCTACGGACAATATCTTCACCTTTACGGTATCACCCACAGAAACAACCTCCAGCGGATGCTTTACATACCTGTCTGAAAGCTCGGAAATGTGGACAAGTCCGTCATTTTTCACACCAATATCGACAAAGGCGCCGAAATCGACTACGTTTCTTACCGTACCGGTCATTTCCATATCAGGCTTGAGATCCTCAAAGTGTTTTACATCGTTTCGGAATACTACAGGCGGCGCATCCTCTCTCGGGTCACGCGCAGGTTTTTTAATCTCCTCTACGATATCGCGCAGGGTCATTTCACCTATGCCGATATCCTCAGCCATTTTAGCCACAGCCTTTGTGAAATTTTTATGAGGCGCGCCAGAAGCCTCCTTTTCCTGCCTTTTCATTTCCTGGGAAAGTTCCGCAAGCGCCGCAAGGCCTTTGCCGCGCGTCGCAATATCAGGCTTTTTAAAGCTCTTTTTATCTTCCGCTTTATATACTTCGCATATTCGTTCCTCTATATCGCGCACGCCGCCGCCCGCAATAGCGGCCTTGTCTATGCCAAGCTTTTCAAGCATCTGCTCTGCGGCCTTGTACGACTCCGGATGTACCGCTGTCGCGTCAAGCGGATTTTTGCCGCCGTTTATTCTCATAAATCCGGCGCACTGATTGTATGTCTTTTCACCAAGCTTAGCCACCTTTAAAAGCTGCCTTCTCTCCGTAAAACTGCCGTTTTCCTCGCGGTAAGCAACTATATTTTTCGCTATCGTCATATTCACGCCTGCTATATACGAAAGCAGCGACGGTGAGGCGGTATTAAGATCTACTCCCACTCTGTTTACACAGTTTTCAACTACATTTGTCAGCGCTGTTTCGAGCAGTGTCTGATTTATATCGTGCTGGTATTGACCGACTCCGATGTGCTTCGGCGAAATCTTTACAAGTTCCGCCAGCGGATCCTGAAGCCTTCTTCCAAGCGACATTGCGCCTCTCGTCGTCACATCAAGATCCGGATATTCTTCGGTCGCGAGCTTTGACGCGGAGTATACTGAAGCTCCCGCTTCATTTACAATAGTATATTTTACATCGTAATCATTTTTGGCCAGGAAGTTTGCCACGACCTCTTCCGTCTCGCGGCTTGCAGTACCGTTGCCAATGACGATTGTATTGATATTGAATTTCTCGATGAGTTTCTTGAGCACCGCTTCCGTGCCCGTGATATCGCATTTTGGCTCTGTCGGATAAATCGTAGTATACGCCATAAGTTTTCCTGTTTCGCCAAGCACCGCTACCTTGCAGCCCGTCCTGTATCCAGGATCGATAGCTATAATACGGGCGCCGCTGACAGGCGGCGCCATAAGTAGCTTCTCTGTGTTCTTCGCAAACACTTTTACCGCTTCGGCTTCGGCTCTTTCGGTGAGCATATTTCTCATCTCTCTTTCAACAGCCGGCGCCATAAGTCTCTTGTATGCATCGGCAATGGTTTCCATCAAAAGACTGTATACTGCGGCTTTTTCATCGGTGATAACGTTCTCGGCGACTGCCGCTATTATATCTTCTGCAGGCGCACTTAACTTTACTCTAAGCTTTTTTTCCTTTTCACCTCTGTTTATGGCCAGTACGCGATGATTTGGTATCTTGGAGATACCCTCTTTATACTCGTAGTACATTTCGTATACCGTCTGTTCTTCGTGATCAACGGCTTCCGTAACGATAACACCCGCTGAAACCGTTTTTTCGCGCACGAGAGCCGTCATTTCGGCGTCGTCTGATATCATTTCTGCAATTATATCGCAGGCTCCCTTCACAGCTTCATTTTCATCTGCAACTCGCTTTGCATCTTCGATATTCGCATCCGCAGCCGTTATATACGGCGCAGCTAAAGCGGAGATAACAGCTGCCGCTTCTTTGCTTGCCGCTCTTTCGCTCTGCGCAAGAAACGCAAGCGCCAGCGGTTCAAGTCCTTTTTCCCTCGCCTTTGATGCCCTGGTCGCCTTTTTCTGCTTATACGGCTTGTACAGGTCTTCTACTCTCTGAAGCACCTCTGCCTTTTCGATTTCAGCTTTGAGTTCCTCTGTCAGTTTGCCCTGTTCATCTATGAGCCTTTTTACCTCTTCTTTTCTCTCTTCAAGATTTCTGAGATATGCAAGGCGTTCTTCCATATCGCGCAGCGTTACATCCGAAAGTCCGCCGGTCGCTTCCTTCCTGTAGCGCGCAATAAATGGTATGGTATTGCCTTCATCTATGAGCGCTACTGTGTTTTCTACCTGCGATATTTTAATTTGAAACTCGCTTGCGAGTTTTTCCGATATATTCATTTATATTCCTCTTGTCTATTTATTTTAGCCGCTTCTCTTAGCAAAGCCCCTGTCCGATTTTTACCGTGCCTTAAGCTTTTCATTGATAAAATAGTCGATGTCGCCGTCCATTACTGACTGCACATTTCCTATTTCCGCGCCCGTCCTATGATCCTTTACCATCGTGTACGGCTGAAACACATACGAGCGTATCTGACTTCCCCATGTATTCTGCGCAAAATCACCCTTCAGTTCCTTTATGCTCTCCTTGTGTTCCTGCTCTGCAAGCTCAGTCAGCTTTGATTTAAGTATCTTCATCGCCATATCCCTATTCTGATGCTGACTTCGCTCATTCTGACATGTAACCACAATCCCCGTTGGAATATGCGTAATTCTTATAGCAGAATCCGTCTTGTTTACATGCTGTCCTCCCGCTCCGCTTGAACGGTAAGTGTCCACTCTAATGTCTTCAGGGTCAATCTCTACATTTATATCATCAGCAATTTCCGGTGTAACTTCTATCTTTGCAAACGATGTCTGCCGCTTGCCTTGCGCATTGAAAGGTGAAATCCTTACGAGCCTGTGAACGCCGCGTTCATTTTTCAGATACCCATAGGCATTTTCACCCTCGATAAGCATTGTTGCACTCTTTATTCCTGCTTCGGTATCATCCTGTAAATCGAGCATACGAACACTGTAGCCTTTTTTCTCCGCCCAGCGCGTATACATACGGAGAAGCATCTCCGCCCAGTCCATCGCATCCACTCCACCCGTACCCGCATGTACGGAAAGTATGGCGTTGCTCGCATCGTACTCGCCGTCAAGAAGCGTCCTCAGCCTCAGCTCTTCCGCCGCTTTCTTGTATTCTTCATATGCCGAAGCCGCCTCATCCGCCATTTCAGAAGCTCCGTCCGCATCGCCGCTGCGCTCGCATTCCTCCGCCATTTCGATCATAACTTCGATATCACCAAGCGCGGAAATGAGCTTTTCGTATCCGCCTATTGTATTTTCAAGCGATTTCTTTTCTTTCAGGAGCTTTTGCGCCCTTTCCTGATCGTTCCAAAATCCTTCTTCTTCCGTTTTTCTATTTATTTCTTCAAGTTTATTTCTAAGACCCGCAAGGTCAAAGAGAGTCACCGACTTCCGTCAGATTTGCCTTCGCCTGAGGCAGTTCGTACTTAATGCTGTCAAATTGTATCATTTTTCTTCTCCTTTTCATCAAGTTTTTCATAAAAAGATAGTTTTATTGTCTTTCACGTGCTAAACACTATCTTTTTTTCGCATTTTGGCAATAGCAAGCTGCTTTTCTGAAATCACAGCCTCAGACCACCTCCTGCACTATTGCTCGCGCCCGCAGCAATTCTTGTACTTCTTGCCGCTGCCGCATGGGCACGGATCATTTCTGCCGACCTTTGCTTCTTTGCGCTTGTAGGTCTCCGGCTTGCTCTCACGCGGAGCTGCCGCAGGCTTCGCCGGCATGCTTCCTGACGAAACACTGTACGCTGCTGCCGAGCCGTCCATTCCGCCTGCAGCTTGAGCTTTACCCTGCATTCCGCCGTCAAAGTCTTCTTTCTGCTCACGTCCGCCTGAAATTACCTGCTTTCTTTCGGTGTTCGTCTGTACCGTTACATTGTAGCAAAAACGTACAGTCTGCTCTTTAATATCGCCTATCATCAGCTCGAACATATCAAAACCCTCGCTGGCATACGCCGCCGCAGGATCCTGCTGTCCGAGCGCGCGCAGACCGATACCGTTCTTGAGCTGATCCATATCGTCTATGTGATCCATCCAGTGATTATCGACAACGCGCAGGAGTATCATTCTTTCAAGCTCTCTCATCCTGTCGGCTCCGATTTCTTCTTCTTTTTCTTCATATAACGTCTCAAAATCCGCATATGCACGCTCTTTGAGACTTTCCACCGTCAGACTTTCGATTTCTTCCTTTGTATATGAAGGCGCTTCGTATCTTTGACAGAGTTTTGAAAGCCCGTTCCATACAGTATCGAGATCCCATTCTTCAGGAAATCTTGATGCAATTACGACAGGATCTATTATCTCATCAATGAGTCCCTGTACCATATTCATAATGTAGTGCCGCAAATCCTCGCCGAAAAGCACTCTTCTTCTTTCATCATATATGATCTCACGCTGCTTATTCATAACATTATCATATTGCAGCACATACTTTCTGATCGAGAAGTTACGCCCTTCAACTCGCTTCTGTGCATTTTCCACAGACTTTGTAAGCATACTTGCTTCTATCGCTTCATTCTCGGAAACGCCGAGCTTTTCAACAATGCCCTGTATTCTCTCGCCGCCGAACAGTCTCATAAGCTCATCTTCAAGCGAAATAAAAAACTGCGTCTGTCCCGGATCGCCCTGACGTCCCGAACGGCCTCGGAGCTGATTATCTATACGCCTCGATTCGTGTCTTTCCGTACCGATAATGCAAAGTCCGCCAAGTTCTCTTACCTTCTCCTGTTCGCCTGCCCTTTCAGCCTTGAATTTTTCGTGAAGCTCATTGAACTTCTCCCTTGCCGCCATCATTTCCTCATCATCCGACTGCACAAAGCTGGTCGCAAACGAAATCGCATTATCGCTGTAGCCGAGCTTCTTCATCTCCCGCTTTGCTTCAAATTCCGGGTTTCCTCCGAGTATGATGTCAGTACCTCTTCCGGCCATATTGGTCGCAATAGTTACCGCTCCCAGCCTGCCGGCTTCGGCAACGATTTCCGCTTCCTTATCGTGCTGTTTTGCATTCAGTATATTGTGCTTTATGCCTCTTTTTTTAAGCATTTCAGAGATTTTCTCAGAATTCTCTATCGAAATCGTTCCCACAAGCACAGGCTGCCCCGTCTCGTGCACCTCTGCAATTCTCTCTGCGATAGCGTTGTACTTGCCTGCTTCCGTCGCATATATGCTGTCATTAAGGTCAGTTCTGATTACAGGCTTATTCGTCGGAATTTCGATAACCTGCATATTATATATGTCCATAAACTCGTCTTCTTCTGTCTTGGCTGTACCTGTCATGCCGGCGAGTTTTCCGTACATTCTGAAATAATTTTGCAGCGTAATAGTCGCAAGCGTCTTTGATTCCGACTGAACGAGCACTCCCTCTTTTGCTTCTATAGCCTGGTGGAGTCCGTTGGAATATCTTCTTCCGAACATCAGACGCCCTGTAAATTCATCTACGATAATAATTTCTCCGTCGCGCACCACATAATCGACATCGCGCTTCATCATATTTCTCGCTTTGAGTGCCTGCTGCACATGATGGTTTATCTCCATATTCTCAGGATCGGAGAAGTTTTCCACATTAAAGAACTTTTCACACTTGGCAACGCCTTCTTCTGTAAGCGATATTGATTTTTCCTTTTCGTCCGTCACAAAGTCCTCTTCAATTCTGAGACCGGTTACAAACTTATCGGCAATGCTGTACAGCTCGGTTGACTTGTCGCCCTGCCCTGAAATAATGAGCGGTGTTCTCGCCTCGTCCACGAGAATAGAATCCACTTCATCGACGATGGCAAAATTGAGCTCGCGCTGCATCAAATTTTCTTTATATATTACCATATTATCGCGCAGGTAATCAAAACCAAACTCGTTATTTGTGCCGTATGTTATATCCGCAAGATACGCCTCACGCCTCTCCTTTTGCGATATCCCGTGTACTACACAGCCAACCGTAAGGCCGAGGAATGTATAAAGTTTGCCCATCCACTCGCAGTCGCGCTTAGCAAGATAATCGTTGACGGTTACTACATGTACACCTTTTCCCGTGAGTGCATTCAAATATGCCGGCAGTGTCGCCACAAGCGTCTTTCCTTCACCTGTCTTCATCTCGGCTATATTACCCTGATGAAGCACAACGCCGCCTATAAGCTGCACGCGAAAATGCTTGATTCCGAGACTTCGCCACGCTCCTTCGCGCGCTACGGCAAATGCCTCCGGCAGAAGCTCGTCTATATCTTCGCCATTTGCAAGTCTTTCTTTAAATTCCGCTGTCTTGCCGCGCAGCTCGTCATCCGTGAGCGCCTGCATCTCTTCATCGTACGCTTCTATTTGGTCTACGATTTTTTCTATTTTTTTAATTTCTCTGGAATTCATATCGCCAAAGATTTTTTCTAAAAGTCCCATCTTTTTTATTTCTCCTTTCAAATCCCTTTACTCTTTTGCATTTTATTCTTCCTCTTCTTGCGGTTTCTCTTCTATAATGAAATTGGCTTCAAGAGCTTTTTTCTCATCTGCTTTGGTCACACGCACGTGAAATATTTTGCCTGCCGTCTCATATGTAAACATATCGCCCGCCCGCGGAAGATTATCGAGCTCAGAAACGATAAAGCCGTTGACTGTCGTAGCATCGATATCATCATCCTCTTCATCGAAAAAGTCGAGTACTTTATCAATATTTGCAGAGCCAAGCACGCGGTAACTGCCGTCGCGCAGCTGAATTATATCCTGACTTGCCTGTATGTCATGCTCATCATAAATTTCTCCGACGAGCTCCTCGATGATGTCTTCCATAGTTACGATACCCTCTGTACCGCCGTACTCGTCCACAACGACTGCGATATGAGTTTTCACCTGCTGCATCTTTTTAAGCAGCACCGATATTTTTATAGTTCCCGCTACAAAAACTACCTGCTTTATATATTCGCTGACTTTCTTCTTCGTACCATATATTTCATTGTGAAAATCCTTTTGATTGAGCACGCCGAGGATATTGTCTATTTCATCTTCATATACAGGCAGCCTTGAAAAGCCCGTCTTTCTGAAAAGCTCCGCAATCTCCTTCTCCGGCGTTGAAACATCTATTGCCACGAGGTCCACTCTCGGCGTGAGCACATCCCACGCGTCAAGGTCGTTGAATTCGATGGCATTTTGTATAAGCTCCGACTGCTCCTCTCCAATGCCGCCTTCTGTTTCCGCCTCTTCCACTATAGTTATCAGCTCTTCTTCCGTAATAACATTGTCGTAATCGAGCTTGAACAATTTTGATATAAGCTTCTTCCAGCCAGAAAATATCACGATTAAAGGCGTCAAAAGTATCATAAAAAAATGTATTATGCGCGCTGAAAACATCGCAAATTTTTCCGGCTTTTCCTTGGCTACATTCTTTGGCGTTATCTCCCCAAATATGAGCACCACTATCGTAATTACTACAGTGGCTGCGGTTGCTCCTACATATGCACCGTAAATGCCTACAAAAAGCACTGTTGCAATTGCAGTCATTGCAATATTCACTATGTTATTGCCGATAAGTATTGCCGAGAGCAGCTTATCATACTCATCTGACAGCTTCATAACGAGCTTGGCTTTTTTATTGCCTTCGCCAGCCATATTCTTCACTCTTATTCTGTTCAGCGACGTAAATGCCGTTTCCGTTGCGGAAAAATATGCAGACATTATCACGAGAACAACTATTGCTATAACAGACCATATACTATGACTGCCCATCAGGAAAACATTCCCCCTCTGCAAATAAAAATAAATTTTCAATATAATAGTATACCGCATTTTACACAAAATGCAAAGTTAAAAGCATATAAAAAGCATAAAAAGCAGGTTTAAATGTAATTTTATAACAATTAGAAGCAAAAAAGCGCAGACTTTCCAAATTGTAAGTCTGCGCTTTTATAACTTATTTTTTCACTATTCTACAAACGCGTTATAAATCACTCTTATCGCCTTTTCAAAGTCACTGTTAACAACACCGATAATAATGTTAATTTCAGATGCGCCCTGATCTATCATTCTGATATTTACCCCGGCTTCCGCGAGCGCTGTAAAGAGCTTGGCGGAAGTGCCCTGTCTTGCCGACATACCGTGCCCAACTGTTGCGATAAGCGCCATTTCCTCAAACACCTCTATCGTATCAGGGGCGAGTTTTCTTCTGATTTCATCGACTATATCGTCAATTTTTCCTTCTATATCTTTCTTATTTACGACAAGCGAAATGTTATCTATTCCGGACGGAATGTGCTCTACATTCACATCAAAATCTTCGAGAATCGTGAGCAGCTTGCGGAGAAAACCCTTTTCCGAAGCCATCATATTTTTATATATAGCAATTACATCAAAATCCTTTGTCCCCGCTATGCCGGTAATTATCTGATCACCGTGCTCCGCAGTATCCGTTATCATTGTTCCCGGATCTTCAGGCAAATTTGTGTTCCTTATATTGATAGGAATATTGGCGAGTCTCGCCGGATAAATTGCATCTTCGTGAAGTACCGAGGCTCCCATATATGAAAGCTCTCTGAGCTCCTTATACGAAATTCTCGATATCGGCTTTGCATTTGCTACAATTCTCGGATCTGCCATAAGGAAACCCGAAACATCCGTCCAGTTTTCGTATACATCTGCGTTCACTGCTCTTGCAACGAGCGCGCCCGTAATGTCTGAGCCGCCTCTTGAAAAGGTCTTGATTTTACCGTCCGGCGTAGTACCGTAAAATCCTGGCAGCACTGCACTCTCATGATTTTTAAGCTCCTTAGCCAGCGCCTCGTTAGTCTCTTCGGTTAACAGCCTGCCCTTGGCGTCGAATTTTATAAGACCCTCGGTATCGACAAAGTCATACCCGAGAAACGCAGCTATCACTCTTGCATTTAAGTATTCACCGCGGCTCGCTATATAGTCGGACGATGCTCCTTTTTGCAGATTTTGTCTTATCTTCTCAAACTCCGGAAATATGTCAACCGTTACACCCAAATTTATAGCCATCGCCATATATCTGTCACAGATTACCTGAAATACCTGCTCATACGGCAGGTTGTTTTCTATGTGAGCTTTGCATAAATAAAGCAAATCCGTTACCTTTACATCTCCTTCATAACGCTTGCCTGGAGCCGATACCACTATATATTTTCTTGCGGGGTCGGCAGTTATGATATTTTTCGTTTTAATAAGCTGTATTCCGTCCGCAAGCGATGAACCTCCAAACTTTGCTACTTTTAGTCCCATTTTGTTTCTACCTCGTTTCTTTGACTGCGAGGGCCAAATGCCCCCTGTTATATAATATTTTTTCTATATAATATCCGTTCCGCGAAAGCGCAGTGTGCAATAAACTTTTACCTGTCTTTTTCACACGCATATGCTATAGTATAATAAATTTTTGCGCATATATCAACATGTTTTTTGTGCTTTCCAAACATATTGCCCGTGTTTTTTTGTTATGCTTCACAAAACCATACTGTAACAAGAAAATGAAAATATACCCCAAACAGATTCCGTGCCCGGTTTTCCAGCTATTTTACTCACTAAGGTGAAAATCAAACATAGGCGGCGCGAAGCTGTCTGCATTATACATAAGGATTACGAGATCCGGATTATATGCGGCTGCATACTCAACAACATTTTCGTCAAAAAGGCGCATATCTATTGCGCGTACCTCCTTTATGCCCAGCGATAAAAAGCTGTAGACAGGGAGCGAAAACGAGTCCTTTATAATCAGGATTTTTTTGTCATTCTGCGCCAGATGGTTTATAAAGTGCAGCTCTCTATAATCGCCGTGATATACGGCATAGCGGTTTGTTGTCGGGTCAGGATCGGTAATATAATCTGTTTCCAGCACGGCCTCTTCAAAGCTTCCCTTAAATTCCTGCGGCTCATTCCCCTCGATATGGCGAACTGTATAATCGGTATCGAAATTAGGTTTAATCAGCGTAAAATCATCTATACCGCCGTATATTCTGCCTACTCGCCTTCCCATAGAGCCGATATATGAATTTTCATAAGTTTCAAAGTTGAAATTTTCTTCAGTATAGAGGCCTTCCGGGATCTGCATATCGTAATTTTCGTTGAGATAATTTGCAATGAGCCCGGTCGCTAAAAAAGCACCCTGTATGCTCCAGTGGTGGTCGGTATTGAAAAAAAGCTCATTCTGCGTCATACCTGACTGCCAAAAATCGTCGCGGAGATCATATGTTTTTACCGATGCCTGATTGAGCGACGCCACAAATTTGTCCGCGTTGTCGTTTGCGTAATCCTTGACATTTGCCGGCAGCTGCGCGTCACCACCATATCTCGCAGGCGGTATTTTAAACGGCAGCTGTATATAAATAAAGTCGATATCATTTGCAATAAGATTGTTTACAAGATCATAAGTAGCACCGCACGAGTCGTCGACATAACGCTCGATGCCCGCAAATGTTATCTGTCCGTATGTCGTCTTATAAAGCGAGCCGTAATTGTAGTCCGTTATCACTTTTTTGTTCATCATGAGCTGTGACAGTCCGTAGAGCTCGATATATTTCTGCCTCTGAAAAGCGCCTTCATTTACCGCATTTTCCGCCGCGCTGATTGCGCCCTTTATGCGCTCGAGGTACGGCGCGCCTGTCGGCACATCAGTCCTGTAAGAAGTTATAAAGCTAGCGCCTACAGCTGTAAAATTAAACATCATTCCAATGAACATCCCAAATATAATTACGAGAAATACCAGCGCAGTGATTTTTTCTTTAGTATGATTTTTAAGCATCTTTTTAATTTTACTCATTTTGCCGCGCCTCCTCTCTAAAAGTTAAAGTATATAAACGGATTATACGCGCCTTTAATCAAATACGAAAGCGATACCAGCATCCCTGCCGTAAGACACACGCTGTAGAGCACGGTAATGAGCGGATTTGAGCCGCCCGTTTTCTCTGACACATATTCTCCAAGTTTTTTGGCAATCGGCGTTGAAAAAACGATGCCTAATATAAAATACCAGATGTTTTCTTTCATAAATACAGTGAAATTGGCATCTGTAAGCCCCGATGCTCCCGCGCCGAACATTTTTCCGACAAAGCCAATGCCCTCTGCGATGCTGTCCGCGCGGAAAAACACCCAGCCGATAACGACGAAGAACATTGTGTATATATATCTTACCGCAGAGTTAACATTGCGTTTTTCAAAATTTGTAAGTTTTTCGAGAGAAATCAGCACAAAATATATGAGCCCCCACGCTATGAACGTGAAGTTAGCGCCGTGCCATATGCCCGTCAGCAGCCATACGATAAAGAGGTTAAAGACAAGGCGCGCTTTGCTTTTGACGCGGCTTCCGCCAAGCGGAAAGTATACATAATCGCGAAACCAGCTGCCGAGCGAAATGTGCCAGCGGCGCCAAAATTCCGCAACTGATTTTGATATATAAGGATAGTTAAAGTTTTCAGGAAAATGAAAGCCAAACATTGCGCCAAGTCCGATAGCCATATCCGAGTACCCGGAAAAATCAAAATATATTTGCAGCGTATAGGCTATCGCACCAAGCCACGCAAAAGCAACGGAGCAGTTATCCGCCGCGGAAAAGGCAAAACTCTGATCCGCTACCACGGCAAAATTATTTGCAAGCAATACTTTCTTGGAAAGCCCGACAATAAAACGGCACACGCCGCGCGAAAAATCTTCGTACGACTCGCGTCTTCCCATTATCTGATCTGATATCGTCTCATAACGCACTATTGGCCCTGCTATAAGCTGCGGGAAAAATGCGATATAAAGTCCGACATTGAGCAGGTTTTTCTGCATCTCGCCTTTTTCTCTGTACACATCTATTACATAGGAAATCGCCTGAAATGTAAAAAACGAGATGCCTATCGGCAGCGCTATCTGCGGCACGCTTATATCTGTACCCGCAATTGCATTTATGGTTTTCAGCGTGAACATCAAATATTTAAAAACAAAGATAATCGCAATGTTGAAAGCGAGCATTATTAAAATAACCGCCCGCGATTTTGCCTTGCTTGTCCGCGCCTTATCTACCAGCATACCAAAAATCCAATTGCCCACTATCGACGCAAGCATTATGAGCACAAACCAAGGCTCTCCCCATGCATAAAAGCCGAGACTTGCGAGCAGCAGAAATACATTTTGCATACCGCGCCTCCGGCGCAGAGGACCGTAATAAATTATAAGTACACATGGCAAAAAGACTACTATAAATATAAGTGATGAAAAAAGCATTTATCGTTCTCCTGTTTTTATATTCAGCACCAAGGCTCTTGCTTTTTGTAAAAGCATCCTGCAAAGAATGCAGTTTTCTTGCCATCGCCTATTTGCGATGAACGATTCATAACTCTTTGCAGCGCGTTCACTGGCTTTGCCTGACTGCACTTGAGTCCGCATTAAAGGTTGTTGCTTTGACAAGACTGCATTGACTTCATTGACTGCATTCATAATCTGCCAACAGCATATTGGCTTTACAATGCCGCACTTTAAGCTGCCGTGCAGTGCATTGTTCCTTGCCCTGCGAAACAATGTGCGGTGCCGCCTCAAGATGCGGCGCCAGCTACAGAGCTCTGTTCAGCGAGCCCATTTTATATCCGCAGATATCAAGAGCGGTATATGCAAAGCCGAGTTCCCGCGCGCGCACCGACAGAACCTCGCAAAGGGCCCTGTCGGCTGCGAGCTGCTGCATTTCAGCGGGCAGCAGCTCGAGCCGCACGACTTCGTCGTGCAGGCGCGCGCGCACCTGCGTATAGCCCTTATCTCTCAGCATTTTTTCTATTTCGTAAACCGCATTAAGCATCTCATCCGTAATTCTTTTCCCATAAGGAATCCTCGATGCCAGACACGCAAACGCAGGCTTGTCCCAAATGCTAACGCCCAATTTTTTCAGCTCTTCACGGATCTCGCTCTTCGTCAGCTTTGCCTCACGAAGCGGGCTTCGCACTCCAAGCTCCGCCGCCGCACGGCTTCCCGGCCTGTAGTCATCCGCATCGTCGAGATTCGTTCCGTCACAGAACACAAAGCCGTCCGCGGCTTCTCCCAATTGCTCCTGCCCGGCCTTCATCCCGCAGCAATTTTTTACATCCGCGCCTGTTTCAGCAGCTACTTGCTCTATAAGCGCCGTAAACACCGCCTTCTTGCAGTAATAGCATCTATCCGGCGGATTCACACGAAACAGCTCCGGCAGCTCTGCTTCTACACAAATATGCCTCACTCCAAGCTCCGCCGCCATCTTTTGGGCATAATCTATCTCATCCGGCGCAAAATTAGAAGCAACGGCCGTTACCGCTATGACATTTTCGCTTCCCAGCACCTCGCTTGCAAAACACAAAAGAAAAGTACTGTCCACTCCGCCCGAAAACGCTGCCGCCACTTTTCCGCATTCCATAAGTATTCTCTTAAGCTCAGCAATCTTATCCATAATCCCTATTCCCTATTCCGCTTTACTCTCCGGCAGCTGTGCTACAATAATCGCTGCAAACATCAAAATACAACCAATAATTTCACGTCCTGACATCATCTCATGCAGTATTATTGCACCCGCAACCACTGAAAATACCGACTCCAGCGATAAAATGAGCGATGCGCTTGTCGGATCCGCGTGCTTCTGCGCCACCACCTGAAATGTATAAGCTATTCCCTGCGAAAACATACCCGTATAAAGAATCGGAAACCAACAGCTCAGTATCGCTTCCATACTCGGATTTTCAAACAAAAACATCACAATCAACGAAAAAATCCCGCACACGATAAACTGCATCTGCGACAGCTTCACGCCATCCACCTTTTCCACAAAATAATCTATTACAAGAATATGTACCGCAAACCATACCGACGAAATAAACAAAAGTACCTCACCGAAGCCGATACCGCTTAAATGCTCGCCTTTGGGCACACACAGCAAAAATAGACCTACCGCGCTTGCCGCCACGCAAAACCACACTATCTGACGCACCTTTTTCTTCATAAACAATCCCAGCACCGGCACAAGCACGATGTAAAGCGCCGTTATAAAACCCGCTTTACCCGCTGATGTCGTCTGCAAAGCAACCTGCTGCAGCGAACCGCCGATAAAAAGCACTGTTCCGCAGCAAAGTCCGCCAAGCAAAAGCCACTTGCGCCCGCCATTTGCTCTTGCCTCATTTTCAACATAGGCACTGCTCCCGTCTGGTGACGCGGCGCTGCTTTTTTTCTGCCTGTCCATCACAATTATAACAGGCGTCAACACTACAGCGCCGATAAGCGTCCTTATTCCATTAAATGTAAACGGCTCCACATAATCCATACCCGACTTTTGTGCCACAAATGCCGTTCCCCATATAAAAGCCGTAATAAAAAGCATTATATTCGATCTCATTTTCAGACTCATACTATGTTTCTCCAATACTAACTATACTTTCTGATTTTGCATTTTACAAAGTGCTGTCATTAACACGTGTACAACCATAATTCGACTTTGTGCCCCAAAGCATTAACTATATAATTATATAATTTTTTCCCCGATTTGCCAAGTCTCAACATATTATATATACGGAATTTTCATACGCACTCTAAACCGCCTCCAAGACGCATATAACAGGTAGCAATTTTTTACGCAGTATGGTAGAATATTTTAAACAAAGTCCGTATATAAAAAAGAGGACAGCAAAATCGGTAAGGGAGGATTAAGCTATGAATTCAACAATATATCTTATACGACACAGCACTACATCCGGAAATGTCGGCGATTGGTACTACGGTGCTCTCGATGTTCCGCTCGTGCCCGAAGGCATAGAAAAGCTTGAAAAACTGAAAGATGAAGGCATATATCCAAGCCCGGAAGACGCCGATATATATACCTCGGGAATGCTGCGCACCGAGCAGACTCTTGAAACCATCTACGGCAAAGTACCCCACAGGGTAATAGAAGAATTCAGAGAGTATAATTTTGGGATTTTCGAAGGTAAGACCTACGAAGAACTGGTTAAAATGCCCGAATTCCCTCTATTTCACAACGACACGACCAACGATTATGTGATACCCGAAGGCGAAAGCCGCAATATGTTTGAAAAACGCGTTCTTCTCGGCTGGAACAAGCTCCTCGGATTTCACAGACTCAAAGAACTTTCGCACCGGCACAGCGGTCTCGACGCAGTTTCCATCGTGATATGCCACGGAGGCGTAATCGACCGCATTATGCACAGCATCTTCGGTACCGAGGATGACCTAAGGTATCGGTGGACGCCGGATACAGGCCGCGGATACGCCATTGAATTTGTAAACAGCGATCCCGTATCCTACAAAGCTCTCTGACATATTAAATAAATTCAAATGAGGACTCTCTTATGGAAAACAATCTTCAAACAATATATCTCGCAGGCGGCTGCTTTTGGGGAATGGAAAAACTTATGAAATCACTTCGCGGCGTCAAAAAAGTCACAAGCGGCTACGCTAACGGCACTGACGCAAATGACGCCAATTACGAAACCGTCTGCCGCGGACGCACAGGCTTTCGTGAAGCGGTACGCATAGAGTACGACCCTTTTGAAATCACCATTGATGCCATTCTTCTTGCATATTTTTATGTAATCGATCCCACGCAGGAAAACGGTCAGGAACCTGACCGCGGCACGCAATACCAGACAGGAATTTACTACATGCCAGACGACAGCGCTGCCAAAGCCGCAATCGAACGCATTGTAAAGATCGAACAGTCTGCGATAGACCGCGAAAGAGCGCGCGGAGGCATAAACTCCTTTAAATATTTTTCGGTAGAAATCGAACCGTTAAAAAATTTCTTTGCGGCAGAAGAATATCATCAGAATTACCTCGACAAAAATCCCTACGGTTACTGCCACATTTCTTTCAAAAAAATCGAGCTTCTCGCAAAACTCCCGCTCGCCGCGATGAATTACGAAAAGCCCGCCAAAGAAATAATTGCGAATTTTATCAATTCACAAGGACTGTAACACAAAGCCCTTTTATTTTTCCGCCATAAATTCCGCTAAATTCTGCATGATAACGGCAAGCTCAGCTCGGCTCACCGTCTCTTTCGGCTTGAAGCTGCCATCCTCATAGCCTCTCATAATGCTGCTGATTCTGCAAAAAGCAACCCCTTCCATAGCATAAGCGGAAATTTCATCCGTATCATTAAAATCGATATTTATCATCCATTCACCCACCGGACCTTTGCCAGCCGCGTTTGCATAGCTTAATATGATAGCCGCAAGATCCTGTCTTGTCACCGGTGTATTAGGCGCAAAGTAAGGCTTTTCCTCTCCCGAAACAGGAGATATCCTAAGTCCCATTCCTTTTGTAATTCCTGCACCCGCCGCCCATAAAACAGCTTCTTCATAATAAGCGCCAGGCTTTACGTCTACAAAATTATTTTCTATAGCAGTGCCGGTTATCACATCTTCCGCTGTCGCCCGCTCGAGCACCGTAACTACCATTCCGCGCGTAGCTTTTTCTGCCGGAGCAAATGTAGTCTCACTCGTTCCGTTAAAGAATTTATTCTCGTAAACATACGAAATTGCAGCCTTTGCCCAGCCGTAGCCTTTGAGATCACCAAACGGCAGACCGCTGCCAGCAAGTGTTATTCTGCCCTGAGGCTCTTTATATTCTACGCCTACATTGCCGGAAAGATAATCTTCCATATATGTAATAAGCACCTGATTGTCTATCATTACTTCATCCTGAACAAGCTTGTTGTCCATAAACATATTTATTCCGTCGCCGCCGCTCTTTATCATATAGTTATGCGAAGCCAGCGTGTATGTCTTGTCAAGATCTATCGGCTCGCCGCCGACAGTGATATTTTTCACCCTGCGAGCCCCCGAAACACCCGTAAACATACTCTTGTCATCAATTGTAACACTTGAAGGAATATCCGTATCTATTGTATATGTAAGTCCCGATACCTGAAGGAATCCACCGTTTTCCGACGGCGCGCTCCGTGACGCCATTTCGAGTGCGTCTGCTATTTCCTGACCCGTAGCTTCGACCACACAGGCCATATTACCGAACGGATGTACAGCAATAATCTGCCCGTATGTAATATCTCCGGCCGGAATGCTTTCACGAACACCGCCGCCGTTTACAAACGCAATGTCAGCTCCAAGCACCATACGATAAGCATCCGCACAGAAATCACCGAGATTTGTCTCCGCGCTCCTCACCGCTCTCTGTCCGTCAGCACCGTTTATACTGAGCTCAACCTCTGATTTTCCGACAACACGCGTCAAAAGATCTTTATATCCGGTTTTTATGTTTTCTATGTATGCTTCTGTCTCCTCATCCTTTTCTTCATAATCCGTAATGAGCTTTGCAGTAATGCTGCCGCTGTCTATTACAAGCTCTCCTATTGCCGCAAGCTTTGTGCCTGTAGACGTGAGAATTACCGTCTCTCCGCTCTTATCCTTTACAATTTCACTAGCAATCGTACTGTGTGAATGAGCGTCTATAAAAGCATCGAGACCGTCTGTATTTGCTATCACCTCACGCGAAGTCCAAGGCGCGCTCTGCTCGTCTATGCCCAGATGCCCAACAGCTATAACGTAATCTGCATTTTCTTTTTCCGTCACTTGGTCAATTGTGCTCTGCACACAGTCGTACAATTTATTTCCCGAAACATCGTTGCAGAAATCGTAGATGTAGTTTCCATTATTGTCCTGAAAGTAAGTAGGCGTAGATTTTACAAACGATTCCGGAGTATCTATACCGATATACGCTACCTTTGTATCTCCGTAAGTTTCCACTGCATATGGCGCAAAAACTGTATCTCCGGTTTTTAAATCTATAAAATTACAGCAGATGTATTCATAACCCGCTCTTTCGGCAAGATTAAGAAACGTATCCATTCCATAATCAAATTCATGGTTGCCCGGCACGGCATAATCATAACCTATAAAATCCATAATATCGGAAATATACGAGCCTTTCGACAGCGTGCCTATTGCTTCTCCCTGAATCGCATCTCCCGCATCAATAAGCGTCACATAGTCCGTTTCCGCAAGCTTATCATTTTTATACGCCGCAAGCCCTGCGTAGCCGATATTCGCGTCTATACTGCAATGCACGTCGTTCGTATAAAGGATGACAATCTTGTCCGATTTCTGCCCGCTATTGTTTCCTGATACGCCGCCTGCTGCAGCGCTTTTTTCGTCTGCTGCAAAAGCAAGCGTCATGCTTCCGAAAATAAGAGCAAGCGCTAAAATCAAACTTACCGCTTTTGAGAATTTCCTCATTTTCTTTTCCTGCCTTTCATTATTTTACGCGTTTCACACAATTTAATCCTCTGCGAATCGCTTCCGCTTATTAAAATTGTACCACGCCTGCATCTGTTTTACAATTTTATTGATATTTTTGACAGTGATAAACATTGCCGCGTCAGTAAATAATATTTTTATGGAAAATGTAAAGGAAACATCCGCAAAATCACGCGGTCTTGAAATCATAAAATATATTGCAATTTTTACATTCGGCGGCGTCGGCTATGCCTTTATTGAAATCTCTTTCCGCGGGTACACGCATTGGTCTATGGTGCTGACGGGCGGCGCATGTATGCTGACTTTTTATTTTTTGAACAATGCCTTTCCCAATCTGCCGATTACACTTAAGGCGCTTATCGGTGCGGCTGTTATCACTCTCTATGAGCTGACGGTCGGCTGTATCGTCAACCTGTGGTTTAAACTCGACGTATGGGATTATTCCGAACACGCTTTTTCGCTGTGGGGGCAAATCTGCCCTCTGTTCTCATTTCTTTGGTTTTTGCTCTGCTTCTGCCTTGCGGCATTAACATTTTTCTTTTATAATATTAAGTACCATCATTACAGACATTAGAACTGTAAAAGCCCCGTATTATATATTTTCCGCGGGGAGTAAGGAGAAAATGTATGAGCGAGCTTGATTTAAAAAGGCTGCAAAATGGCAGCGATATAAGAGGGATTGCGCTTGCAGGTGTTGACGGCGAAGAGCCTAATCTCACAGAAGATACCGCCTCACTTTTAGCGCATGGCTTCTGCGCTTGGCTTTCCGAAAAAACAGGCAAGCCTTTTTCATCACTTACCGTGTCCATCGGGCGCGACCCAAGACTTTCCGGCAAGGCATTGCAGGACGCTGCCATAAACGCTATGGCAGCGCTCGGCGTACGCGTCCTCGACTGCGGGCTTGCTTCAACCCCCGCAATGTTTATGTCCACGGTATTCCCTGAATATTCCTGCGACGGAGCGGTAATGATTACGGCAAGCCACCTGCCATTTAACAAAAACGGCTTTAAATATTTCGATAAAAAAGGCGGGCTCAATAAAAGCGATATCGCAGACATCATTGAGCGTGCCGAAAGCATAGCCGAATGTCCGCCTGACTGCGACTGCGATTGTGAAGACTGCGCTCCTATCTCGGAAGACCCGATATGCGGCATAACCTCGCTTCTCATAAGTGAATGCAATCTTATGGATACATACTGCACGCATCTCCGCAGCATCATAAAGCGCGGCGTCAATGCCGAAAATCCGCCTGCCTGCATGGCTTCTGTCCCGGACAATATACCGACATACGAAAGACCCCTCGCCGGCCTTAAAATAGCAGTCGACGCGGGCAACGGATCAGGTGGATTTTACGCGGAAAAGGTGCTTGCCCCGCTCGGAGCCGACGTTTCGGGAAGCTGTTTTCTTGAGCCTGACGGAAATTTCCCAAACCACGCACCTAATCCTGAGGACAAAAAAGCTCTGGCGATAATAAGCCGGCGCGTGCTCGAAACGGGCGCAGATTTTGGTCTCATCTTCGATACCGATGTAGACCGTTCCGCAGCCGTTGATGAAAATGGCCGTGAAATCGCAAGAAACGGCATTGTCGCTCTTGCCGCTGTACTTGCCAAAGAAATCTCGCCCGGCACTACGATAGTCACGGACAGTGTCACGAGCGATCATCTAAGCGAGTTTCTGACGCAGCGTCTCGGGCTCAGCCATTTAAGATACAAGCGCGGCTACAAAAATGTAATAAATAAAGCGATAGAACTGAATGCCGGCGGAACAGACTGTCAGCTTGCCATCGAGACATCCGGTCATGCCGCCTTTAAAGAAAACTACTTTCTCGATGACGGCGCATATCTCGCGGCAAAAATAGTAATAAAGGCCGCTCGTCTCCTGCGTGAAGGCAAGTCTCTTTCAAATGTCATTTCCGACCTTAAAGAACCGCAGGAAGCTATCGAAGTGCGGCTTCCGGTTACAGCAAGCAACTTTACCGCTTACGGCAGCCAGGTTATAAAGGAGCTTGAGGCCTGGGTGCAGTCACAGGTTACGGAAAATACCGACGGCAAAACCGTTATGCAGCTTGCAGCGCCCAATTACGAAGGCGTGCGCATCAGCTTTTTAGAAAACAGCAGCGCATCATCAAGCAGCATGCGCCCATACGGCTGGTGCCTGCTTCGTATGTCGCTGCACGATCCCATAATGCCTCTCAACATCGAAGCAGATAAAGAAGGCGGCTGCCGCCAAATAGCGGAAATACTCCGCGAATTTCTTGCGCATTTCGATGAACTCGACATATCAAAGCTCTAATTTTCTTGATAAAAAGCGAGCATATAAAAAATATTCCTACTGCAATTTAGGCAATCTTATCAAAATCGCTTCAAACACCGTACGCTATGCAGATAGACAAAGTAATGTAGAAACTGCTGGCACCGAAGAACTTGCTTATATTAGCAGTGCAGATATTTATAAATGAAAGAAGCGACTGGCACTTTGCCAACCGCTTCTTTTTCTTTATTTAGAATATTACAGTAATTTTTTGATTCTTGGTTTTTAGTATCGCCATCTGTTTTCTCAGGCATCTTGCAGCCTTTTTACTTTTGCTTAATTTTCAACACTTTCACAAAATCTCATAAGTATTGAAGCCGCCTGTGCGCGCACTGCGCTGCCCGCAGGTACAATAGTGCTGCTTGTAACGCCTGTAATAATGCCTTCAGCATTAGCCCACTTCATAGCGTCTACCGCATATTTACTTATGTCTCCTGCATCGCTGAATGCAGCAAGATCATTTTTTGCCGATACGTCATAACCCTTATATGATGCGTATCTGTAAAGTATGGCTGCCATCTGTTCACGAGTGATCGTATCGTTTGGTCCGAACAATCCGTTGCCGTAGCCGGTTACAATGCCGTTTGCATTCGCCCATACAACAGCTTTTTCATAGTACTGGTTTGCCTTTACATCATCAAATACTGCAGCTTGGCTTACAGCAGGCTCATTTTCAAGACGGTAAAGAATAGTAACTATCATACCTCTTGTCGTATCCATATTCGGGCCGAAGCTTTTTGCGCTTATGCCTGTCATAAGACCATTGGCAGAAGCATACTGCACTGCGCTGTAATACCAGCTTCCTGTCTTTACATCAACGAATTCCGCTGTTGTCACTCCGCTTCCTGTAGTATTTCCTGTTTCATCGTCTGTCTGCGTGCCGGCGTTATTTCCCGAGGAACTGCTGCTCGATGAGCTGCTCTTCGGCGTAGCCGTATATTCCTCATCTCCGAGCATATTGCTGAAAATAAAGTTGCTTATATACGAATACTCGTCTGTCTGATGCGCCTTGTGCGTCAGGCTGTTGGCAAACAGTACAATATTTATTTCATTTCCGTCCTTATCAGCGCCCTCATACGAAAAACCCTGCACGGAATCGAAATATTTATCGGCGGCTTCTTGCTGTTCTTCACTTATTGCAACTATAAAGCCTTCGGTTGCGTCTTTTGTTCCGTCAAATTTCACGAGCACTTTTGCTCCGTCGGGATATGCCGAATAATATTTAGCGCCGTAGCCGTAAAGCATTTCATCTCCGGACTGTACATGATTTGCGTTTACAAGAGTCGTTTCAGGATAGATCACAAAGCCCAGCGTATCCATACTGCCGCTTGCGCAGCTGCTGTATGATACCTCTCCCGACTCAAACAATCCTATCGCTCCGCTTGCCTGGTTAGCTCTGCTTCCGTATCCAATGTAAGGCGTACCGCTTTTAACAGCTGCAAGCGCACTGCTGTTAAGGCTCGAAGCCCCTATGATGACATCCGCACTGTCCGGATCGCTCACCGTTTTAAAATTCATCACTTCCATTGCCACACGGTCATAATTCCAGTTGGCATTTGCTACTCTTCCTGCGTAGATAAAGCCGCTTTTGTTCTCACCCGATGCGCCCGTAATATATACGCTCGGAGCTTTTTCTATCACAATTGCCGTCGGGAAGCTTGCATTTTGGCCCGCAATTCCTATTCCCGTCAGCATGTATTTGTCTTTTACCTTCTGCCATGATTTGTATGAACAGATGAAATCGCCGTAATATATGCTGTCTTCATCGGTTACCATTCCTACTTTATCGCCGCTCGCAAGCAATTTGTTTACTGCCGCAGCTGTATCTGAAGAGGTGTTCTTGATTATGACGTCTCTTCCCGTAGTGCCCGTAAACTGTGAGGTTTTGGAATTGATATAGCTTACGCATGCATCGTAATCCATATCGCCGCCGCACACCTTCATTACTTCATCAAACTCCGCTTCCTTTGCTACTGTTACCATATCAAAGCCGCGCGTCTGTGCGAACGATGTTATGCCCTCAGAATAAAGACCCGTCCATGATGTTATAAGCGTACCGTCATAGAGCGCGCTGTTAGCGACAGAACGCTTAGCCTGGTGCATGGAAACAATCATCGTTCCCGCCGGATAAGTTACTCCGTCATAAGTGTAAGGCGCATCTGTGATATTTATCTTCACATCATTTCTCGAAAGCCATTCCATCATATCGTAAGCAGCCTTTAAATTTTTCTGATTTGCTGCGTCGAGCGGAATAATGTAAAACTCAGGATAGAAGTTTCCATTTTCGCCCTCTCCCTTGTATTCCGGTCTGAAAAGTTCCATTTCGGCACCTTCCACATCGTACTGATCGCAGAACCACTGTCCTACCAGTTCCTTAGCGTCTGAGTTTTCGTTGTTTACTCCCCGCTTAAAAATACCGATCTGCGCCTCAAGATATTCAAGCTTTTCTTCCGCTATATAATCAGACTGGCCGATACATCCGTACTTTACAAGCTCAGCTCCGGCATCATTATAGCCCGGCAGCTCTACGGTATATGCCACAGTACCGTGAAGCATTGCAAACTGAGGCGTGTACGATGTTGACATATCATCCCACGGGCTGTCCCAATGAGTTTCGTATTCGCCGTCTCCAGTCTTGTTTCCTGTATATTTCAGATAATCTCTCTGCGGCGTCGTATAGCTGTTGTATTGATCGTTGTTCGCAACTGCCGCAATACCCAGCGCCTCGCCGCCTGTCATCAGATGCTCCGCAAGCAGATCGTATTCAAAATTCGGCTCATGCGGCGGATCGCAAGGTTCTACCTGAAAAGTCTTTACCATGCCGTGGTATTCTGTAAGGCTCACCGGATTGTACGTTCCTATGAGCTTTTGCATATTCTGCGTCTCCGGCGTCGTCTGGAACGAATTGTCACGGTTAAGATCATAGCCGTTTGACGCCGCACGCGTTATATATGTTCTGCCTTCTACGTTTTCTTCCGGAACGAGAATGAAGAATACATCATCGAGAAGCTCATCCACATTCATTATCTGCTCTTCTACATTATAGTATGTTTCGAGATCAATCTCGCCGGAAACTCTATTTCCTGCTTTTAAAAATCCAAGATATGTGGCCGTTTCTTTTACGAGATCAGGCACAGCAGTGCTGCCGGCAGCTCCCACAGGTCCCATTTCGGCTGCAAGCTGAGTTTCTCCTGCTTCCGTAAAAGCTGTCAGCGTATCATACGGAATATTTCCGTTATTTTCATCGTCTGCCGCCTTTATGATGGTCCAGGCGAATTCCATAATGCCGTCCACCGCCGCTACCTCATTGGAGTGAATATTGGAAAACATCACCGGAACCTTAATATCGTTGTATGCTCCGCTCTCTATATCTGCGAGCACTTCCTCCGGATTTTCTTCAGCTTCATTCGTAAATTCAAGCCAGCTTTCCACAGCCTCGCTGTCTTTTGCAATAATGATATAAGGCATATCGAGCGCTTCGTATATAACGCCGGATGATTTACCCATCGAATACTTTTCTACATAAATATCCGTATTTTCTTCCGCATATGTTACCATATCATCAAGCTCTTCATATATCTGCTCCATTGTGCGGAAAGTATCATAAGGAACTATATTAACTTCAACTTTTCCTACCTCTTCACCATCCTGTTTTGCAGTAAGGTCGAACGTACCGCACACATCAAGATATTCTCCTCCGCTGCTGTGCGGCGCGGTATCTAAAATTTCACCTGTTCTGCTGTTTTGGAAGTATGCGCTGGCCGTGAATTCCACTGTAAGGTAATCCTGCCCGCCCACTGTTTCGATTTCCGTAGTCACATCGCTGAAAAGATTTCCTGTACCCCCGGAAAGAGTCCATTCGCTGAGCTCTCCGCCATCAGTCTGATTAGGGTACAACGCCGCATCCACATACGGCTTTGCTGTATTTCTGTCAAGAGACCACACTATGTTTGATTTATCAATACTGCTTGCTGATGAAATCGGTATCATCGCCTTAAATGTTCTCTCTTCACAGAGATTTATAACATCAAGCCCTCCGTCATCGCTCGTATTCTCAAAAGTAGCCTGCTCCGATGCTGTCTGCTCATCCGCGTAGACATTTGCCGTCGGAACAAATGTGATAAGCGTAACGAGCATTGAGAGCACAAGCATCAGAGCAATAATTTTGCTTATTTCTTTTTGCTTCGCCATTTTGCGAACCTCCTTTGGATAATTATAAATTTGCACGTATATTTATTGCATAGACATAACTATACACTATCTTGCACTATTATGCAAGCCCTTTTTTAAAAAATTTCTTAAAAAAAAATATAACCGCCTATTTCCAGACGCGCAATTGCTTTTGCCGCAGATATAATATACAATTATATCAAAACAATTGACGCTTTGTATGCAGAAAAACTGCGAAAATATAAAACGGAAAGGAGATTTGCTATGCCGTATAATTCCTTTGACGATTATCCTATGTCATGGAGGCCGACTCTTACCAAAGGCGATACACCGCTCTACATAGCTCTCGCAAATAAACTGGAAGCTGACATTGCCAGCGGCCAAATCAAACCCGGAACAAAGCTGCCGCCGCAGAGGGAGCTTGCGGACTTCCTCGATGTCAATCTGAGTACAGTCGCCCGCGCGTTTAAAATTTGTTCCGATAAAGGTTTTCTTAAAAGCAGTGTCGGCTCCGGCACTTTTGTCTCTTATCATATGGTAAATAAAATGACGCCTGCCGACGAAAACATCATCGACCTTGGCGGTATAATGCCCGCCGACGAAAACAACGACGAAATGCGCCTGCTCATAAGAGAAATGACAAATGAAAGTGAATTTGGCAGCCTGCTGCAATATCGTTCAGGCGCCGAATACTGGCAGAACGAGGCCGGCGCCCATCTCTTAAAACAAGCAAAATGCAGCGTAACTCCTGATAAAATCATATTTGCAAACGGTGGGCAAAATGCAATTGCCGGGGCGCTTTTCAGCATTTTTAAACCCGGTGACCGTCTCGGTGTTGACCCGCTCGTATATCCGGGTATAATAAGCCTTGCCAGCATGCTCGGAATCAGACTCATTCCCATAAAACAGGAAAACGGCGAAATGTCTAAAGAGGGTATACGTTACGCTGTAAAAAACGAAGGTATTAAAGGGCTTTACATAATTCCAGATTATCAGAATCCTACTATGCACAGTATGTCGGAAGCTTGCCGCGACATGATTGCAAAAATGGCGGCAGAATATAATCTCATAGTTATCGAAGACGGCTACAGCGCACTTCTTACGGACGAACCCAAAGACAGCATTTACAGCCGCGTGCCTGAGCAATCAATTTTCTTTCTCAGCCTGTCAAAATGCCTGAGTTCTTCTCTCCGCCAAGCTTATATAACTGCCTGCGATAAATACCGCGACGCTGTCGAAAGGGCCTTTTATAATATCAATCTCGAATCTTCTGCATTTTTATCTGAGCTTTCCGCACGGCTCATACTTTCAGGCAAGTATGAATCACTCCTCACAAGGCGAAAAGCAATGCTGCGGGAAAGAAATCGTATTGCCGAATCCGTGCTCGGAAACTATCAGCTTCTCGGCGACAGTCAGGCGCTATGCAAATGGCTTATCCTGCCTAAAGGTAAAAGCAGCGCCGAATTTGAAAAGCGCGCTCTCGAAAAAGGCGTTCTCATATATGGCAGCGAGCATTTCGCCGTGGGCAAAAGCGTTCCGGTCTCAGGCGCGCGTCTCTCGGTATGTACTCCAAAAACTAACGAAGAGCTTGCGCGCGCCTGTGTCGCTCTGCGCGAAATCCTTGAAGCTTCAGATTAACAATGCTTCGCCCTTTTTCATTGACTTGCCCTCTTTGCAGCGCTATACTATAAAAAATATAGTATAGTTTTTATCGCATATGTTAGGAGGTAGACAAAATGAAAAGACCGTTTATATTCTGCCATATGGCAACATCCGTAGACGGGAAAATTTGGGGCAATTTTATGGATACTCCGGAATTTGGCGTATCCGGCACTATTTTTGATGATATTTCTATGAGAAACAAAGGTGGTTACAATATGGAAGGCTGGCTTTCCGGCAGAGTCACCACTGACAAGAACTTCACGTTTTTTAAAGAGCCAAAGCTGGATGAAAACGCCCCTTTAGTTCCTGCCGGCGATTTTGTGCCCCAGACCGGAAAAGACAGATATTATATTTCCATAGACCCGTCTGGCAAACTCGGCTGGGAAAAGAATTATATTGAGTACGAAGGCATCGCATATGTAATCGAAGTAATTACCGAAAAAGCGTCCAACTCCTATAAGGATTTGCTGCGTCGCCTGAACATACCGTATATTATCGCCGGAAAAGAGGCGCTCGACGCCAAACTTGCCCTCGAAAAGCTGCCCACTCTTTTTGGATTCAAAAGCATTATGCTCGGCGGTGGCGGTGTGCTCAACTGGACTTTCATTCAGGAGGGCCTGTGTGATGAAGTAAGTCTTGTAGTTGCTCCTGTTGCTGACGGTTCGTCAGAACAGCCTTCATCGTTTGAAACCGGAAAGCTCGGAAACGATACGCCTGTCAGCTTTACTCTCAAAAGTGCAGATATATTCGACGGAAGTACGCTCTGGCTCAGATATACTGTAAACAACAGCGACCACGGCTGTGATGACTAATATATTCATAATTCAAAACTTAAAAGCCGCACAAAATTGTTTGGCAAACAATACTATGCTTGCTTGAATATGACTTCCGATATATCATTATGGTATCGGAAGTTATTTTTTTAAATGAAAGGAGAAAATTATGAAATTCTACATTGTCGATGTATTTGCTGAAGCAAAATATCAGGGAAACCAGCTTGCTGTATTCATCCCCGACCGCGAAATAAGCAAGGAAGAGATGCTTAAGATTGCCAAAGAAATGCATTTCTCCGAAACTTCTTTTATTCTTTCTGATAAGCAGCCAAACGGCGGTTATAATGTAAGAATATTTACACCTGACATAGAGGTGCCTTTTGCGGGCCATCCTACGCTCGGAACAGCGCACATTATAAACGAAGTGTTTGAAGGCGGGAAAGCTAAAAAAATCATCTTAAATCTCGGTGCAGGTCCAATCCCTGTCGAAACATCAGCAGGCGGCATAATGACTATGAGCCAGAATCAGCCTGAATTCGGAATGCTTGTTGATAACCCAAAAGCAACAGCCGATGCCCTTTCGATAAACGCAGATGACATAAGAACCGATTTTCCTTCTCAATGGGTTTCTACGGGACTCGAAAGCTTTATCGTACCTCTAAAAAGCATCGACGCCATCGAAAGATGCAGTGTCAACCACCCTATGCGCCAAAAGTTCATAGATGATTATGCAGCTTGCAATCTGCTCGTATTCTGCGAAGATGAAAACGGAGATATCAGAGTCCGCACATTTATGGAGGATACGGGATTCCTCGAGGATCCTGCTACAGGCAGCGCTAATGGCGACCTTGCAGCCTATCTCCTTAAATACAACTTCTTCGGCAAAGATAAGTTAAATTACCGCGTGAGTCAAGGCAGCGAAATGGGAAGGCCCTCCGTGCTGTATGTAAATGCCGAGCTCAATAACGGAATTTACAAGATAGAAGTCGGCGGTACTTCGTACACTGTATCGGAAGGTGACTGGAAATAAAAGATACAAAAATCCCCCGTTTTGATTCGGGGGATTTACTAATTCTGCGGCGTATAACTCTTAACAAGCGTATGCAGCCATTCTTTTGCTTCGCTGTCGCTTCCTTTTACCACTTCTTCTATTCTTTCCTCAAGCGTTATGCCGTCTTCTCCCGAAAGCAGCCTATTTAGCTCCGGGTCTATCGGCAGCGGACGTTCAACATATATTTTCTGGTGCGCCGTTTTCTTCATATTCTCTTCATCGAGGAGCAGCTCTTCATAGAGCTTTTCTCCCGGACGAAGGCCGGTAATTTCTATATCTATATCAACCCTCGGAATATAGCCCGAAAGCCTTATGATATTCTCCGCAAGATCCATTATTCTGACCGGCTCTCCCATATCGAGCACGAATATCTCGCCGCCGTCCGCCATAGCTCCCGCCTGTATTACGAGCTGCACGGCCTCAGGTATCGTCATAAAATACCTCGTAATATCAGGATGAGTAACTGTGACCGGACCGCCGTTTTCAATCTGTTTTCTGAAAATTGGTATTACAGAGCCATTGCTGCCGAGCACATTGCCAAAACGCACTGCCGTATAGCTTGTCCGCGAATGCGTGCTCTTTTCCTGCAGCATCATTTCCCCGGCGCGCTTAGTCGCTCCCATCACATTCGTCGGATTCACCGCCTTATCAGTGGAAATCAGTACAAACTTCGATACCGAATATTCATCCGCCATATCTATAAGATTTTTGGTGCCAATAATATTATTTTTTATTGCCTCTTTCGGGTTTTTTTCCATCAGCGGCACATGCTTATGCGCAGCGGCATGAAACACAACATGCGGCTTGTATTTTTCAAATACCTCGTGTACGCGCTCCCTGCTCCGCACCGAGCCTATCACCACTTCAAATTCAAGCTGCGGATATTTGGACTTCATTTCATTTGCAAGCTCAAATACAGTGTTTTCGTATATGTCCATCGCGATAATCCTGCGCGGACGAAACCTCGCTATCTGTCTGCAAAGCTCAGAGCCTATCGAGCCGCCTCCACCTGTAACGAGAACAATTTTTTCTTCAAGATATCCCGAAATCTCGCGCAGATTTACTTTTACAGGGTCGCGGCCGAGCAGATCCTCAATCTCGACATCTCGCAGGTGACTCACGCTGACATCGCCATTGATGAGCTCGCCGAGCGACGGCAGTACCTTTATTTTGCACTTAGTCTTGTTGCATTCATTCAGTATATTCTGTATTTCCTTATGGTTTGCTGACGGAATCGCCACAATTATCTCGTCAATGCCCTTTTTCCGCGCCATAGTCTTTATTTTTGAACGGTCTGCCGCGATTTTTACTCCTGATATCCGCTTGCCGATCTTTCTCGAGTCATCGTCAATCGCAACAGCAACCTTTTTATTATACTCAGGATGCTGCTTTATTTCCTTTATTATCGAAGCCCCGGCGTCACCTGCACCGACAATCATAACTTTCGTCATATTGCTGCCTATCAGCTCTTTTTTTCCGACGTTCAGGAATATAGTGTTAAAAGTACCCGGATGTCTCAGATTTCTGATAAATCTGTACGCATAGCGCGTGCACGCGACGAGTACGAACATCATCATCGCTGAAATAATATACACACTTCTCGGAAGTATCGTCATCGGTCTTGCTATCGAAATAAAGGCCAGTCCGAAAACCGAAGCCAAAATCGAGCCTATTCCTATTTTTACAAGCTCATCCGAGCCCGCGTAGCGCCATATGCTCGTGTATATGCCGACCATAGCAAAAGCGATAAGCGCCGCAGCTGTAAGCGGTACAATATTATCCGCGTAAACGGTAAAATACTGATTAAACTGATTGCTGTTAACCTCGAATTCAAATCTCAGAAGTAGTGCAAATATATATGAAAAATTTACGATCAGCAGGTCTACGAGCATAAGTCCTGCTATTCTCGAATATTTTATCATCTGCTTTTCGCCTTTCTAACTCTAACTCATTTTGCCGCCGTTTCCCGTGCCTGAAGGTGCTCCCATGCTGATAAAGCTCTGATCTCCGAAGTTTTTTGCTCCGTATTGATCTTCGTAGTATTTTACGCCTTCTTTATTGAGCATGCCCTTTATTATGTCCATATGCACACACTGGCCAAGATTTATTGGGCTCACGCCTGTCTGCATACCGTAGACAAGACCGCGCTGATCAAAAAGCGGTCCGCCCGACGCGCCTTTATAACCGGGTGTGCTCAGCTCTATGCCTATTATTTCACCGTCCTGCTCGCCGATAAGGCGAGTCACCATACCTTCAGCCGGAAAGCGCGGGCTTCTGAGCTTCTCCGCCGTCCATACTATATCATCTTTTTCAGCATCGTATTTAAAGTTGCGGAATTCAGGAAACGGATAGCCGAGCCTGCAAAGAAATTTCCCCGGCTTTACAGCCTCCGATGAAGCGGCAAAAGTCGCATATCCGCTATATCCGATTCTTTCGTAGCCGCTGAAATGAACAAGCGCCACATCGTATTTCGGGTGCACCTTACATTCCACACCGCTTATACGATCTACACAATCTACAAAATTAACCTTGAGCTGGCAGATTTTATCATCGCTGTACTTGTTCAGCGTTTCCAGCGCCTTGAGCTGCTCTTCAAAATTATATCCTGCGGGAATTTCGTTTCTCTTTTTTCTGAATTCCGCATACTTCTTTTCTATGTTTCCAGCATCGACAATCATCCTTGCCACCTGTTTGGTAGTCACCGCCCAGCCTTCTTCATTTACAAAAAATATAGTCGCCGAACCCGGAATTACTTCCGCTCTTCCGTAACGACGCGCTATCGTAAAAATTGGGCGAGTATATTTACTCGCCTGCTCTACTGCATTTACAAACATTCTATCGCCTCCCTTGCACTGTCCATCGCCTTTTCAGATTCAAGCGCAAAATTCAGGAAAGTTTCCGCCATTATTGAATAATCCTGCTTATCAGCAGCCATATACGCTATATTCTCCATCACGAGTATATAATACTCCGTAATTTCTATAAAATCGCACAGCTTTTGACAGGCCTCTTTTTCCTCATCCGTAAAGGTTTCCGTTTTGAGAAGCTTCTTTGCTTCGTAATTATTTAAAGTCGCAGTGCGCAAATCTTCACTTATAGATGACGCCATCACCGGTGCCTGATCATCCGTCCATTTGCTTATTTCCACAATCTTTGCCGTAGCAAGATTGTAAAGCTCCGCTTCCCTGTCGTAAAGCTCTATAATAGAAAAGGTCTCGTCTCTCATTTCTGGCTCATCCGTCTCTTCAACCGGAGTCATAGAGCCTATATAAACTGTTTTCGTCTTATTATCCCATACGATTTCCTCTCCCATAAGCTCCGCAGCAGCACGCAGCGGCAAGTAATTGCTGCCGTTGTAATTTATAGGATAAATAACCGTGCCGGATTCATTTTTAAATTCCAGACTTTCAAAATCATACATTACATATATACCGCGCTGTTCTCTCACGACAATATTTGACATATTGCCGGACGCACCGTCTTCAACTGTCTTTACATACGGTGACTCTGCCGGATCCAGCAGGTATTTTACCGGCATCGAAAGGGTCTTGCCGATATAGACAGTCTTTGCAGCGTTGTTCCACTCTATCGGCTCTCCCATAAGCCCCGATATCGCACGAATAGGCAGATATGTACTGCCGTTATATGTAATAGGATAAACAACAGCACCTTGTTCATCGGTAAAAGAAAGTTTCTCGCGATTGAGCTCTACCGTCACATCTTGTCTGAGATACGCCGCGCGGCGTGTGTCCCCGCTTATAGTCTCATTTGCGGGCAGAGCGCATGCTACGGATGGTGATAATAAAAAGGATGCTGTTAAAGTTATTACTGTAAAATTTTTTAAGTTTAATCTCTTTTTCATTTTCCTTCCCCTGATTTATTTTTTACTCTCAAATTATACCCTTCAGATTATTTTATCATAAATTTTTCTCTATGGCAAAAGTTTTCATAAACATAAAAAACTATCCCCATAACAATCCACAGCGCAAGGCATACGAGCGACTCGCGTCCGAGCGCGCAGTCAAGCATCGGGACCGGCACGAGCAGCAGCAGCGCAAACACACATGACATCGCCGTTCCCAAAAATCCCGTTACCGCAATACTCCTGTTTCCATCCTTTCTTGCAAACTTAAAGGCCGCTGCCGAGGTATATCCAAAGCCTATTGCCGCTCCAAGCGACGTCATATCGACTATCCAGCCAAGTGCGGTTCTGCCAAAGAACGGCGCTATAACCGATATCGCGAGAATAAACAGCAGTGTTTTAGCCGGCGTTTTATACTTGGGATGAAGCATTCCAAACCACGGCGGAATTATTTTCGCCTTCGACATTCTGTACATAATGCGGCTCGTTGCCAGATAAAAACCTGTAATACCAGAACATATAGCCGCCAGCACCGCTATACCGATAAAAATCAGCCCCGGCGTACCAAGCAGCGTCCTTGCCGCGTTAAAGGTCGGGATATTTTCTATGCCCGAAAGCGCGCCCGCATTAACATCAGCGATATACTCTGTCCAGTCTGCATATCCATCGGGCCTGCACGAAGCCGCCGCAAGATTGAGCGCGATGTATATAAAGGCACCGAAGAAAATTGAAAGTACCATTATTATCTTTGATTTCTTCACAGAAAACTTAAGTTCCTCAGCCGCCTGTGAGGTCGTATCAAAGCCGAGAAAACAAAAAGGCGCTACCGCGAGCACTTTGAGCACGCCTGAAAGCCCGCTTCTGCCATGGCGTGCCAAAGCTCCTGTCGTCTTGGACGCAGCATCAGCTAAAACATCGTTCTCTGCCAACAGCGGCGATAGATTTTCTACATTGAGCACGCCTTTTAAAACGGCCGCTGTAAAGATTATGATAACTGCACTCACAAGAAGACACGAAAGCACCGTCTGAAACATACCTGTAAACTTTACTCCTCGTATGTTGAGAAGCGCAAAGAACACAAGCGCGAAAATTCCGAGAATTATTTCCCCGCAATATATATCATATCCCGCTGCATTATAGTGAAACCCTACCTGAAATACAGAGCCGAAAAAGCTTCTCGCTACCATTGAAAGCGCTGTCGCATTAAACGGCACAATCATCAGGTACGACAGACTGAGAAACCACGCGCATATAAATGAATGAATATTTCCGAAAGCTTCTTTGGCATATGTGAGTTCCCCTCCCGCAACAGGATATTTATTTATCATAAAATTATAATTTATCGCAATTATCACCATCGCGAAGGCTCCCGTAAGCATAGCTGCGGCGGCTCCCAGCGGTCCTGCCTTAGGCAGAAAAGATGTGCCTGGCAGCAAAAAAGCACCGCTTCCGATGATACAGCCGAAAGCTATCGCCTAAACATTTATAGGTGACAGCTTTTTATCGAGCTTTACTTCATTTATATTTTCATTTGCTCCGCTGCACATAGCCGTTGTTATCCTTTCATAAATGCTGACCTGAATTATTGCCGCTGATAAATTTACAATCGTATACATTATACCTAATTTTTCCTTGTCAAGTCAATAGAAGCGCCTATTGTTCTTGAAATAAACGGGAATTTGCGGTATAATAACTTAGTTTACTCTACTCAATTTATTTCGGAGGATAAAATGTCTAAAAAACAAGGTAAAAATGGGAATGCAAAATTGCAGACTAAATCCGACTATCTTTTCAGTATGTCATACGCCCCGAAAATAGACGAATCGGTACACTGGCTTCAGCTTTTGCCTATCGCTTTTTTCGGCGCATTTGTAATAATAATTGTAAAAATGTATTCGTACAGCCGCAATATGGAGCAATTTTACTGGTCTTCGGGAAACAGCAATCTTACCGATTTTTTCAGCTACTATAAAATGGTCGCCATTTTAATATGCGCGGTGCTCACTTTAGTGCTCCTGCTTTACAGGCTGTGTACCCAGTCATTGAGCATCAAGCGATGCTTTGCCTACATCCCGATGATAATTTATTCGGTGATGGTGCTCGTATCTTATCTGCTTTCCGACTATAAGGAATTCTCCCTGCTTGGATATAACGACAGATTTGAAGGCACTTTGACCCTTCTCGCCTACATGGTAATGCTGTTTTTTATCATAAATACGATAAACACCGAAAGCGGCATCAAATGGGCAGTGTACCCGATAGCCGTATCGAGCGCGCTTCTTGGCATCTTAGGCATATCGCAGGCAACGGGTCACGACTTTTTCAGAAGCTCAATAGGTCAAAAACTCGTTACGCCGAATACCTCCGTACAGATGACGGAAACCTTTTTAAACGGCAGGGTAGGCTCCGCCTTAAACGAAGCCGGTCTCATTACGCAGGATTCGTACACGACAAATGAGCTCATAGATATGTGCAAGAGCATAGATATAGATTTTCTCGGTTTTACATTTAACAATAATGAAATTTATCAGACGGTTTACAACATAAATTATGTCTCGTTTTACCTGACGCTGCTTCTGCCGCTGTTCGGAATGCTCTTTATCCGCTCCGTACTGAGAGGCAGAGAAGAACCCATTTGGAAAAAGTTTATCTGGGGCGCTCTGTTCGCACTGCTTGTATTCAACCTCATCGGCTCAGCATCGTCCGGCGGCTGGCTCGGTATGGGATTTGTAGTGCTCGTAGCACTTATCGTCCTCAATAAAAAAGTCATTAAATGGTGGAAACCTGTTGTAATTTTGCTCGTGCTCACTATTGCCATCGGCGGTGTCACCTACAACAGATGGATCGGCGAGCTTACGGGTGCGATAAACAGTACGCTCGGTAAAACAGATGCGGGAGGGCAGAGCGCAGAAAGTGCAGGCAATGCCGGCGATACGGAAAGCGGTAATGCGCACGCTATAGCTTCTGACGCGCACAAGCTTCAGTACATTGATACCGACGGCAATGACATAATCATCGGCATAGACGACAACACACTTACCATCACGACATATCCAGAGGACACAAACGCAGTCAGAATTCTCGATCAAAACGGTCAGTCGATAGGTCTCGTGCCAACAGATACAAACCGTGTGCTTGCATTCGACGATGAAAGGTTTGCACACTGCTATTTCCAGGCTGCAAGCGATGAGCTTGGAAACGACTATTTCATCTTTACAAGCGACGATCAGGAAACCAAATGGACTTTCAGAATAACTGACGATGGCGTATTTTATTTCAACAATTTAGGCAACCTTGTGGACTTGGATAAAGTGCCTTCGGTAGGCTGGGAAAACAATTCAAGCTGGGGAAACGGACGCGGCTATATCTTCTCCCGCACCATTCCTATGATGAAGGACACAGCTTTTATCGGACACGGGGCAGACACCTACTGCATATACTTCCCGCATAAGGATTATGTCGGCAAATACAATTCCGCATCATTTGCCAACAACATAAATATCATCGTAGATAAGCCTCACAATATGTACATGGGTGCTTGGATAGGCACAGGCGGCATTTCTGTTCTTGCGCTTCTTGCAATGTTCGGTATATATATTGTGCAGAGCTTCCGGCTTTACTTCCGCAGCAAATTCAACGCGGACGATTTTGTAAGTTTCATCGGTGCCGGTATTTTCTTCGGTGTATTCGGCTTCCTGTTCTCGGCGCTCGTAGACGACAGCACTGTATCCGTGATGCCGATGTTTTACACACTTCTCGGTACGGGCATCGCAGCAAATATGATGATAAAGCGCCGCAGTGCAGATGAAAAGCAGGCCTCATTAAAATAACTTATTAAAATATAAATCCATAAAACTAAGGGACTGTCTCAAAACAAAATAGTTAGAGCCGGTCCCTTAATTTTTTTAATATTTTTCTTTACTTTATCCTTCTTGCCGGTACACCTGCATATGTGCCTTCTTCTTCTATATTCCTGATTACCACACTGCCGGTGCCAATTATACAATTGCTGCATACAGAAATATTATTATTGACCGCAGCTCCTGCTCCTATCCAGGTATGACTGCCTATAATCACCGTTCCCGCCAATTTTGCGCCTACCGAAATATGTGCGTAATCCCTGATTTGATTGTCATGCTCTATAATTGCTCCGGTATTTATGATGCAGTGTCTGCCTATACGCGCGCCCGGATTGACTACAGCACTAGCCATTATCACTGTGCCCTCATCTATAGTTACGTCCAGCTCCGAAATTACTGCGCTCGGATGAATAGCCGTATACCAATGCACAGCTTTCAGTTCCTCCGCAATTTTTTCCCTCACCTGCGCACTTCCTATCGCAATTACAAACATTTTATCACGAAAATCCGTGTAGGCTTCAACCTTTCCCATAACCGGAAAGCCGCAGAAATCACTTCCGCAAGCTCTATCATCCAAAAAACCAATTAGCTTATCTCCTGATTTCAGTATGATATCCGCGACAACCTTTGCGTGTCCGCCGGCACCTATTATTACAACTTCTCTGTCCATAGCCGCCCCCTTCCTTAATCATCGCTGCCCTTAAATTTTTCCATTGTAACCGCTGTTTCTGAACTTATGCCCTCTCTTGCAAGTACCGCCTTAATCGTCTTAAAAATAATTTTGCAGTCTAACGCAAAAGATATATTATCGACATATTCCACATCTAAATCAAAACGCTCTTCCCATGATATCGCATTGCGCCCGTTTACCTGAGCATATCCGGACAATCCCGGCCTCACTTCGTGGCGGCGTCTTTGTTTGTCATTATATAACGGCAAATATTCGACAAGCAAAGGTCTCGGTCCGATAAAACTCATATCTCCTTTGAGGATATTAAAAATTTCCGGCAGTTCGTCAAAGCTTGTTGCCCTGAGTATCTTCCCGAATTTGGTCAGTCTCATTTCATCCGCAAGCAGATTGCCGTCTTCATCGCGTTTATCCGTCATAGTTCTAAACTTGTACAGATTAAAAATTTTGCCGTCTTTGCCCGGTCTTTCCTGCTTAAAAAGCACAGGCTTTCCCAGCTTTACGCGCACCGCCGCCGCAACAGCCAAAAGCAGCCACCAAAAAAATACTATAATCAGCAACGCACATATTATATCAAGCGGTCTTTTAAATATTCGTTCGTATATCCCATAAGGTTTGTGATTGCTTATCATTCTTTGTTTTCACTCCGATGCTTCTTATTATATATATTCTTCATAAATATCTGTCATTTGCTTTTTTACATTATCTATTGAAAATATTAAAACTCTGTCCAGATTAAAAGCTGTCATTTCCTTTATTTTCTCAGGATTATTTATTAAATCTGTAATCTTGCTCGCATATTCTCTGTCATCTAAGGCGTTTTCTATCAAATATCCGCCCTTTCCGTCTATAATAAGGTCTCTGTTTCCGCGGATATCCGCCGCCACAATCGGTATACCCGAAGCCATCGCTTCCATTACGGACACCGGCAGTCCCTCGCGCAGCGACGGAAAGACAAATATATCTGCTGCTTGATATATCTCCCTTGTATCATTGCGATATCCTGCAAGCATTACCTGACTTTCTATACCAAGGCTCCGCGCCTGTGCTTCTATTTGCTTCTTAAGCGCTCCGCTGCCGCAAATCACATACTTTATTTGCGTGTTTTTCATTGCCGCTACCGCTTTTACTACAGTCATATGATTTTTATTATTATTTAATTCTCCGACCGATAAAAGCATTATATCATCTTGCCCTATCCCTAATTCTGCTCTTTTTTCCGCGCGCTTATCCTTACTTGCCGTGAATTTATTTAGATCTATACCTACTCCGTTTACTTTAACAATATTTCTTGCTTTAAAATGCCTGGAAAGCGCAGTATTATAATCTTCATCGTTTATCGTAATTAGGCAGTCAGTGTATCTCGCTAAAGACTTTTCTATCGGATAAAATATCACTTTGCCGCTGAGCGGCGATCCTTTATAAAAATGAAATCCGTGAGCAGTATAAATAACTTTCGTCCCTCTTTTTCTTGCTTTTCTGGCTGCAAGCCTGGCAAGTGCTCCGCCCACAGGCGTATGCGCGTGTATTACCGAAAAGCCCTCTTTATTTATTATTGCTTTTAAGCTGCGGTACGCTTTGATATTTTCGGCAGCCAACGGACTTCTTGCAAATGGTATATCATGAATAAAGTCACAATAGGGAATTTCTTCCCCATCCCCTTTGGACATACTCATATTACATGCTACATGAACTTCAAATCCCCTGTCTTTAAACCATTTCAAATACGAAATATGAAATGATTGAATATGTATCATTACAGTCGCAGCAAATAAAACCTTTTTCATCTCACAAATCCTCTATTATCTACTATCAGTACTTTACTTTAAGGTAGTTATACAGCTTTTTGCCAAGAAGCTTTTCGGGATTCAGCCCGTATTTTCTCTTAATTTTGCTTAAAACCCTTCGCCACTTCGGCACCCAGGAAGCGTTATATAAATGCACCGCATACGTATTTTCCGTAAAACAATTATTTGCGGCATTAAGCGTATCTATTGGACAGAAATATTCTTTTGGATAAATATGCACATCATCACCAAATACCTGATACTCACCGCCGGGTATAAATCCATCCTTCAATGAAATTTCTGTGCTTCTGACTACACTCGTCTTAAAATCACATTCTCCGTTTTCTTTGATAAAATGAGCGTCCTCATAATCATCTCCTTGTTTTCAAAGCATGTAAATGCGCCGTGGCTTAAAAATCGATCCAATTTTTTTAATACTTTTACATCTGTGTCCATATATACCCCCCCCCGGGAAAAAAGTATATATAGACGCAGATAGTCGCTTACAAAAGCGTATTTTCTTCTTTCATATGCTTCTTTTGCATATGCATTTTTCTCGATCATTTCCAGACATTCCTCATCGCTCCAGCAAATAATCTCATAATCGGGAAGTATTTTTCTCCACGATTCTATACACTGCCAAGATACTTTATCGAGCGGTTTGTTCCCCAGCCATATATAATGAATTTTTTTAGGTATCATATTTCTTTCCTTTCAAATCATACTTATAGCTCCATAAAAAATACAACAGCTTGCCGGGAACGCGGCAGAGAGCATAAAGCCATCTATTGGGAAATATAAAGTCATCTCTTTTTCCCTGCTTCTTGGCAAAATTACTGTATGCAACAAACAAAAGTGCATTTTTTATCTGCAGCTTCATCTTTATATCATTGTTTATATATTGCAGTGAATTCTGCATGCCTCCTAAAGGGTTATCTATGCGCAATTTGCGTCCCTGCTTCGTAAGTCCGCCGTTTAAATACTCGCAGACACAAATGCTGTCATTTCTCACAAAGCATTTATATTCCCTGTAAACAGGTATAAAGACAACAGTTTCTCCCATAAATTTCTCTTCAGCAAATACAGGAAATCTGTATTTCTTTAACGCGTCTGTCAAAAATACTTCCGCTTTATCACCCTTAACCTGAGCATTGATGATATATTTTATTCCGTCAGCAACTAAAGCATCATCATTAAACGCCTCGCCTATTACCTCCCCGCTCGGATATTCTTTGAGATATACAAGAATACCTATATCTTGTACCCCCCCCTCAAAATTTTTGCGTAATCGTTTCGTACTGTCTCTATTGCCTGTGGTTTTAAAAAATCATCACTGTCCACAATTATTGTCAATTCTGTATCAATATTTTCAAACGCATAATTTAGAGCCGTATGCTTTCCGCCGTTAGTTTTATAAATATAATCTATCTCTATTTGATTTTCATCTATAAATTTATCTATTAGCTGGCAGGTATCATCACTGCTTCCATCGTCTATGACCAGCCATTTAAAATTTTTATCGGTCTGTTTCAGCAATGAATCATATAAAGAGCCAATTAACTTACTGCGATTATATGTGCAAGTCACAACTGTTACAATATTTCCTTCTGTCTTCATTCCCATTCCTCTTAATCAGTCTTGTTTTTTATAAAGTTCCAAGCATCCTTGCACATTGCTGCAATATCTCTTTGCGCCAGCCAATTTAATTGCCTTTCGGCCTTTTTTGAATTTGCAAACGATATAGGTATATCACCCTCGCGTCTTTCTGATATTTTATACGGAACCTTTATCCCATTTGCTTTTTCAAATATTTTTACTATGTCGAGCACGCTGTAGCCGCGCCCCGTACCGAGATTATATACCGAAAGTCCGTCGAGATGTGAAAGCATTGCGATATGCCCCTCCGCAAGATCCATAATATGTATATAATCGCGTATGCACGTTCCGTCCGGAGTGTCATAATCACCGCCGTAAACATTAAGCCGTGCAAGCTCGCCGCTTGCTACCCTTGCAATATACGGTAAAAGATTATTGGGCACGCCTCTTGGATTTTCACCTATGAGACCTGACGGATGTGCGCCTATCGGATTAAAATATCTGAGAATTCCTATGTTCCAAGACTTGTCCGCATAAAACACATCGCGCAGAATGTTTTCAATAATAAGCTTTGTCCTCCCGTATGGGTTTGCCGCTCCCAGAGGAAAATCTTCGCTGATGCCTGACGGATGTTTCTTGAGCAAATCTTCGAGCGCGCTCGTCGAATACACCGCTGCTGATGAGCTAAATACGAGATTCTTCACGCTGCGCTCAGCCATTACTTCCAAAAGGGCAACCGTTTGCAAAACGTTATTATCATAATACATAAGCGGCTTTTCTACCGACTCGCCTACAGCTTTGTAGCCCGCAAAATGTATTACAAAATCAATCTCACCTGTCTGCGCTTCTTTTTTAAAAACTGTTCTTAACTCATCTCTGCTTCTTATATCGCATTCATAGAGCTTTGGGCGTTTCCCTGTAATTATTTCTATTTTATCAATTACTTCAGGACTGCTGTTATAAAAATTATCCGCAATTATGACCTCGTATCCATTTTCCAAAAGTCTGACGCTTGTATGGCTTCCGATATATCCAGCGCCTCCGGTTACAAGTACTTTCATCCTGTTACCTGCCTTTTATAATTTCGCATACATATTCTACATCTTCTTCCGTAAGGTTTGTTGAGCAAGGTATATTCAGCACATTTTTTTCGTAATCGTATGCCTTTTCAATCTCATAATTTTGCATCTCTGCGTAGGCTTTCTGCGTATGCGTCAGCTTCCACACCGGTCTGCACTGCACGCCGCTGTCAATAAGTCTGTGCATAAGCGCATCTCTTTTTTCGCCGAATTTTTCTTCATCTACATAAAGTGCGTAAAACCATTTGTTGCTTCTTATGGTGGGTATAAACGCCAGTAATTTAAGACCCTCTATACCCGCAAGGCATTTCGCGTATCTGTTGAAATTACGCTCCTTTATACTTATAAATTCTTCGAGCTTATCTATTTGGCTCACGCCAAGCGCCGCCTGCAAATTAGTCATGCGATAATTATATCCAATATCATTATGGACAAAATGGAGCGCTTCTTCCGGCGAAGCTTCTTTTGCCGTTATTGTGAGATACCGCGCCTGATCGAGATATTTTTGGCTGCGCGATACTATCATGCCGCCGCCGCCCGTAGTTATTATTTTGTTGGCGTTAAACGAATAAACGCCGATATCGCCTATCGTTCCGGCCTTTGCCCCTCTATATCTGCCCTCTGTTACATAGCTTCCGAGCGCTTCCGTCGCGTCTTCAAGTACAGCCAGTCCGTATTTTTCTGCAATGCCCATAACAGCTTCCATATTTGCCATATTGCCGAACACATGCACAGCTATTATTGCACGTATGCGTCTGCCGCTTTTTTTATTTATAAGCTTTCTTTCCACATTGCCTGCTGCGTCCTTTATATTTTTAAACTCGCATTCTTCATCGCAGAATTTTGCGAGTTTGTCTGTATCTATGCAAAAATATTCATCGCAGTCCACAAACACCGGATAAGCCCCTTGATAAACTACCGGATTGACTGCCGCTATAAATGTAAGCGTAGGCACTATGACTTCATCGCCCGCCTGCACTCCGAGAATGCGCAATGCCGTATGAAGTCCCGCCGTTCCGCTTTGACACGATACCGCGTCGTCCGTTCCTGCGTATTTTGCGATTTTTTGTTCAAACTCCGTAATAAATCTGCCGCCTGTCGATACCCAGCCGGTCGCTATACATTCCTTTAAATTGTCCACTATCTCCATATCGAGGTTAGGCACACTGAGTGGAATTTCCTTCTGCCCTTTCTGCATATGAGCTCCTCCCTTATTTTCTGCTTATAAGACCCTTTATCAGCTTCAATTCATCAATTTTAAATACTGCAAGCAGTAATATATATATAACGCATGCTGCAAGCACAGCAATTCCGAGATACAAAATTCTCGGCATAAACACCGCCGCGCTGATAAAGCAATGTGTACCATACGCTGCCGCAACAGCTGCCGCCGCTGCAACGCATATCTTTAACACCTTGCTCTTTGATTTCAATATTGCCACCTCTCTGTGCTTTCTGGCGAGAAATACAAGGAGCAGCGCAAAATTTACAAGCGCCGCTATGCTCGTTGCCAGCGCCAGTCCTCCGTGAGCCATTTTGCCCACCAAAGATAAATTCAGGACTATGTTTACCGCAACGCCTACAGACGCACACTTTATCGGCGTTTTCATATCCTTAAGCGAATAATATATCTGCACGAGGAATTCGTTTAAAGCCATAAACGCTAAACCGCAGGCATAAAAGAAAAACGCCGTTCCCGTAAGCGCCGTCGCGCTTTCGTCAAAGGCTCCGCGCTCATACACTATTTGTACCACTTCGCCGGCAAACACCATCGCACCCATACTGAACGGCACCGCGATAATCATTATCAAGTTTATACCCATATCCGCCGCCGCATTGAAAAAATCCCATTCGCCATTTATCGCCGCCTTTGTTATTTTGGGATATATTATCGTAGCTATTATCGTAGTTGTCAGGCCCGTTATAAACGCAACGAGAATATGCCCGTAATTCAGAGCCGCAACACTGCCTTCACTGAGCCCCGAAGCAAGCGTTTTATCCACATATGAATTTATCTGTGATACATACGAGCCGATAAACACAGGCACCGCCAGTATCAGTATCTGCTTGACTTCACCTTTCAGTGAAAAAGACATACTGTGGCGATACCCGATTTTTCTGACAGCTGCTGTCTGGTACAAAAATCTCAATGCATATCCTAAAAGGATTCCGAATGCAAATAAATAATGATTTGTATAAGCGCTCACAACTGCCATAATAATTACACCCGCATTCTGCATATAACCTGCAATTATTGGATGCAAAAAGCTTCCGTTATACCTCAGATATGAATCAAAAATACTGCTCACGCAGGTAAAAACCATATATCCAAATGTAATTTTAAGATAAAAGCTTGTGAGCTCCATCGTCTCCGCACTGAAATTAGGCGCTATAAGTCTCGTTATATTTGCCGATAAGGCAATTCCGACTGCGGACAGCAGCGCCGCAGCTACTACTGCTGTATTTATAAGCCGGCTCGTAAACAAGTCACCTGCTTTATTACCGTTTTTTTCTGTTATTTCCGAGAATGTCGGCATATAAGCCGTGCCTACGGATGCAAAAATTCCGCCGAAAAGCATATCGGGGATGCTCTGCGCCATAACATAGGCGTCCACTATATAGCTGGTGCCAAATATACCCGCAATAACCATTTCGCGCACAAATCCAAGAAGCTTAGACACAAAAGTAAACACCGCCATCAGCGCCGCTGTCCTTATAATCGTACTGCTCATATTTAATTTATCTCTTATAATTGGATTTTCGCCCATAATTTTTTCCTTTGTATATCACTGCCATTTTATTATATCATTATGTGCTAAAAAAATCATTGCTTTTATTATTAAAACCCGATTGACAGAAGCATTGCACATAGCGTATGCTGATAGATAAGATGTAATCCTAAAAATCGCATTCAGTGTTTTTTAGTAAAAGGAGGTTTTTATGGCAAAGCTCACTCGTTTTTCCGATCTTACTCCGCTTTCCCCCATTTTGACAGAAAGTGGAGAATTGCTTTCCCCGGAAGATAAATGGTTTAAGGTATACAAGCTTCCTTGCGATATTTTCGCTATTTTTGAACCTTATCATTTTCAAGAGGTCATATCTTATCTCATTCTCGGCTGTGAAAAAGCACTGCTCCTCGACACCGGAATGGGTCTCGGCGGAAACATCAGGCTTCTTGTTGAACAGCTTACCAAGCTGCCTATTACCGTCGTAAATACCCACAGTCATTTTGACCACACCGGCGGCAATTATCTATTTGACAGCGTATACCTGCTCGATGTATCTGAATTCGCAGAACTTTTAACCCGCGGCTATTCGCTTCCCGCTGATGACGAAAACCTTACCGCAGAAGCATACACCTATCCCGGTGACCTTTGGTTTGATGCTGCTGATATCAAAGTCAAACCCTGTAATGTAATTCCCGTTTCTTCAGGACATATTTTTGACCTCGGCGGCAGAAGCCTCAGAGTAATTGCCACTCCCGGGCATTCCGATGACGGTCTTATGCTCGCGGATGATGAAAACAAACTGCTTTTTACCGGCGACACCGTCTATCCTGCCCCGCTTTACGCACACCTATCTCAATCAAATCTCTTGACATACAGAGATACGGTATATGAATTGTCAAAAAAATTCTCCGATTATACTCTGCTATGCTCACACAACAATCCGATATGGGAAGGTCTCGCTCTTAGCGAAATTGCCAAAGCCTTTGATATAGTCATCGAAAGAAAAGCTATGGCTGAAAAGGCAAAGCTCAATGTCAGCGATTCAAACAGCTCAGATGAAGCAGTTCAAAATCCGCAGCGCTACGAATTCGGCGACTTTTCTATAATTGCCTAACTCTGATAAAAATACTGAAAGCTTCCGTTAAATCTCAAAGCTTTCAGTATTCTTTATTTTTACCAAAATTCTTTTAATTCTCAGCTAATCTTCTCTGCCTATTCCCTTTTATCCATTTGTTTTTACAGCTTTTGTTACAAATTTGCTGTTTTTGCTTCTGCATGCATTTCCCGTTTTTTGCCTTGTCACCTCCTTCTTTCGCTATTTCGCTATCATAAAATAATGTCAAATTATCTTCGGAAGGGGAAGGTAGTTTGCAGGAACAAGAAGGCCCCTTCCAAAGAAAAATTTAGGAGGATACTCGAAATGAAAAAAGTACTTTCATTTGTACTGGTGTTAACACTGGTACTCGGTAGCTTCTCAATGGTATTCGCTGCTCCTGCGCATACAGCGCTGTCGGATGTAGCGGGAACAGCCAACGAACAGGCTATCACAGTAGTAAACGACCTCGGAATTGTTGAAGGTTATACAGACGGAACATTCAAGCCGGACAATAACGTAACAAGAGCCGAGTTCGCTGCTATGATCACAAGAGCCCTCGCTATTCCTGAAAGCGCACTTGCTGGTTACACATCAACAAGCTTTAACGACGTATCAGGATACGGCTGGGCAGTAAAGTACCTTGGATTCTGTGAATCAAGAGGTATAATGATCGGAGACGGCAACGGCAATGCAATGCCAGGCAGAACAGTAACGGTAAATGAAGCAATGACAATGATACTGAGAGCTATCGGTTATACTAACAACTCATCAGTACTTGTAGGTTCATGGCCGTCAAACTATGTATCGCTGGGACAGACACTCGGACTTTATGAGGATGTAGCAACAGCGGTAACAATCAACAGAGGCTCGGCAGCACAGGTAATCTACAATGCACTTCCTGTAGCACTTGTACAGGTAGCATCTGACGGAACAACTACAAGAATCGTTGCAGAAAAGATTGACGATGAAGAAATCTACAGAACGCTCCTCACAGCAGGCCTTAACTGCACACAGGAGAAGGATGTCGTTTATTACGATGATGATTCTGTAATTTCACTTACAGAGTATGTTGGAGCATATGCAAACATTTATCGCAATTCAGACGATGAAATCGTTGCGGTAGATCCTATCTCAACATTCTTAACAGGTGAGCTTGACGGAACAACATTCACAGCTGACGATGTAGATTACAGAGCATCGGATGTAGTAGCAACTACTGTTGCAAGCTTCACAAATGCTGATGTTGATGCTGCAGATAAAGCTTTAGAAGATACTACTGAAGAAGTAACAATCGCAGTAGAACTCTCTGGAAAGACAATCAAGGAAATCTATTCAATAGCAACTTGGACAATCACAGCAGACGCTTTAGCAGATAGTGATGTACAGGATGAAATCAATGAAGATCAGAAGCTCCTCGGAATCGACTTTGAATTAGACGATGACGATGAAATCGACCATAACGCATATTCACTGCTTGGTGTAGATGACCTCAGCGATATAGCAGAAGACGATGTTGTATATGTATATACACTCGGAAATGAGAGTGATTCGAGCGCTAAGATCGTAAAGATTGAAGTTGGAACAGAGACAGTAACAGGCAGAGTAACAAGAGTAGGTTCGGATTCAGATGGTGTTAACGGATATGTTTACACAATCAATGGCAATAAGCTCTATCTTGCTAACGAAGATGTTGCAACTCCTGCAGTAGGAGATGAAGGAACAGCTCATCTCGATTACAACGGAGATATCTATGACTGGGATACAACTGATGGCAAAGCAGACAACTACGCTGTAGTAACAGGCTCGTGGGCAACATCCGGCAGAAATACTATGCTCAAGCTTCTTGATAAAGAAGGAAACGAAACTGATTACGTTGTTGATACAGATGATGTAACAACAACAGATGCTATCACTGTAGGCAGCATTGTTACATTCTCACTCAACAAGAGCGGAGAAATCGATGACCTTGAAGAACAGTCGATTACTACAATAAATGGTAAGCTTGCTGATGACGGTTCAGTTATTGGAACAAGGGTAATCAAGAATAGCGTAGTAGTATTTGTTAATGATGCTGGCGATTACTCGTTAGGCGACATCGCTGATATTAACACTGATGATGCTATCACTGTAAGCGCAGTTATGAAGGACAGCGAAGTTGCTGTTATCGTAGTAAATGATGACGACCTTGGCAACAGCGATGAATCATACGGTATTGTTAAGGTAAGCGATATCGCAGGTGAGGATGCTGACGGCGACGATGCAACACTCTTCGATGTTATTGTAGACGGCCGTGTTCTGACAGATGTAATCACTGACCTTACAGCTGCAGAAAGAACTTTAGCAGATAATGCCGTTACTTCTGGAGCAGCTGTAGAACTCTTAAAGATTTCGATTGATGCGGACGGCGTAATCACTAAGCTCGAAGCTCACGGACTTACTGGAGATGAGTATGTTGCTGCAAGCGAGACTGATACTGTAACAAAGATCAGCGGAAGAACTATAACTGTTGCAGCTGATAGGGATAGTGATGGTAACTCTTACAGAATTGCTGACAACGCTTACATCTATGTATGGGATGCTGATGATGAAGAATGGACAGTAAAGACTTCACTTTCATCAATCAGAAACTGCTACGTATCACTCTACGATACAGATGATGATACAACAGGATTTGACGTTGTAATGGCATATCCGGCAGAGTAAGCTGTGATATAACATAGCAAAATAAAAGAAGGCGGATTACCGCCTTCTTTTTATGTCTTTTAATGCATAATTTTTAATGCCTTATTATTCTACGATGATAATGAAGTCTACAACTTCGCTGTCATCATCCATCTGATAGAGATATACTGTTGAAGCTTTTATGCTGTTTCTTTCCTTCTTGATATCGCTGAGCTTAGCAGTATCGAATTCCTCATCTGCTACACTGTAGCTGTATACTACAGCGTTAGGATCGATTGTGTACCAAGTACCAGCTACCTGAATGAGGTAGTTACCGTCCTTATCAGTTATATCACCATTTATAGGAGCGCCAGTAACAAATGCTTCGCCTGTTGTAATCTCTGCATCAGTGATTACATCATTTGAATCAATAGTAAGCTTGTAAACTTCAATTTTAGCTGCATCAAACTCTGCCTTTAAGTCGCCAGTATTTCTGTCAGCTGTCCAGCCTGTATATGCCTTACCGTTTGCAAATCCTTCAACCTTAAATGCTTTGTCGTCATCAGCATTGTAGCCTGCAAGCGCTGAGTTGATTACTGCGTAGATTGAGTCAGCGCCTGTGTACTTATCCTTGATGAGCATTACTGCGATTGAGCTGCCGTCCATATAGTAGTAAGTACCCTGGAGTTCCTTTTCAGTTTCTACATCAGCAAGATTGAGTACTGCAAAGCCTGAATCTTCAAGAGTAGCATCGTCATATGAGAATACTATAACGCCGTTGTCAAGCTTTGAATTTCCGAAGAGAGTTCTGTTCTTATTAACTTCCTTGTCACTTACATCACTGCCTGTGTAAGCAAGATATTCAAGTGAGTCAATCTTACCATTTCTGTCAAGCGAGAATGTTACGAGGTCTCCGATTTCAAGAGCGCCTACAGAAGTCCTGCCGCCGTTTCCTGTAAATTCGGAATCTTCTTCGCCATCATCCTTCTTTGCATCATCAGTAAGTACATATTCTTTCTCTTCACCGTTCTTGTCGAGGAGTATGATTGTATCATCTCTTCCTACCTCTTCTACTTCGCCAGTTACGATAGCGTAGTTCTCTGCGTCAGCATCTTCTAC
>CALWPQ010000007.1 GCA_944383465.1 uncultured Clostridia bacterium | reverse complement strand
ATTACCCTTCTTTACCTTCGCTTTTACGTCCGGAGTTTGCGACGATATTTGCCCCTCTTCGTATTCGGAACTGAATACGGAATCTCCTTCTTTTATTTCGAGACCGTATTCCGCCGCCTTTTCCTCGGCCTGTTCCAGCGTCAAACCCCTGAAATCCGGGTTTTCAAAACCTTTTCCGCTAAATCCTCCTTCCGTAAAGTTTCCTACAAGCGCAACAACTCCGTAAGAAAGCGGCAAGGCCACTATCAGCGCCGCAACAACTGCAAGAATGAGTATTTTTCTGTTTGCTCTGTCTTTTCCGCCCTTGTTTCCTTTACCTTTTTTCTTACCTGCTCCGCCTGTCATATCCGTTGCTTCCGCATCTCCGTCATTTTCCTGTGTTTCCGCATTATCATCTATTTCTGTCTCCGTATCCGTCTCGGAAATGCCGCCCGGAACACTGCTGTTTCCTATCATTTCCGTGAATTCTGCATCGTCGAGCGCTTTTAACATTTCATCGGCCGTGGCATACCTGTTTATCTGTATTTTATCGGTAGCTTTCATTACCACCGCTTCTACCGATAAAGGTATCTCCGGATTCAATTCTCTCGGCGGCGTCATCGCGTCATTTATATGCATAAGAGCAACCGCCACCGGATTTTCACCATCAAACGGCACTTTGCCTGTCAGCATCTCATAGAGCACTATTCCAAGCGAATAGATATCCGATTTTTCATCGATATATCCGCCGCGCGCCTGCTCAGGCGAAAAATAATGAACAGAGCCCATCACCGTACCTGTGTTCTCTCCCACATTCGACGAGCTCAGCACTTTCGCAATACCAAAATCTGTAATCTTGGCTGTTCCCGACTGTGTAATCATTATATTGTGCGGTTTTACATCTCTGTGTATTATATGATTTGCATGCGCAAACGACAAGGCCCGCGCTATCTGCTTCGTGATTTCTACCGCTCGTTTCCAGTCTAATGCACCATGTTCCTTTATCAAATCACTCAGTATGGACCCCTCAATAAGCTCCATTACTATGTAATGTATATTCCCTTCCCTGCCTACATCGTAGATATTGACTATATTGGGATGCGAAAGGCTTGCTGCGGCCTGCGATTCTCTTCTGAAACTTTCGATAAATTTCGCATCACGCGCAAACTCGGGCTTCAGTATTTTTATAGCAACATATCTGTTAAGAAGCCTGTCTCTGCCTTTATATACGACGGCCATACCGCCCTCGCCTATTTTCTCCGTCAGTTCATATCTTCCTGCAAGTATTCTGCTCATATACTGTCCCCCTTATATTTTAAGACAAATTACCGTAATGTTATCTCTTCCGCCGAGTCTGTTGGCTTCGTGGACGAGCATACCCGCCGCATCGCGCATACTTTCGGCTTCGGTGAGAATATTTGCAGCAGTATCATTCGGTACCTCACTGTAAAGACCGTCTGTACAAAGCAATAGAATATCACCATCCTCAAAATCCACCCGGAAAAAATCCGGTTCTATCACCGCATCTCCCCCTATAGCACGCGTAATCATATTCTTCTTCGGATGATTGGCCGCTTCCTCTTCTGTAATTACTCCGCTTTTGAGCAGCTCGTTCACATATGTGTGATCTTCTGTTATGCACTTCATTTGCCCCTGTCTCACTACATAGGCTCTGCTGTCTCCCACATTTACTATATAGCCAAGCTTTCCAGCAATATAAGCAAGCACCATAGTTGTTGCCATCCCACGGTTTTCTGTGTATTTTCCGGCAAGCGTATATATTTCCGTGTTCGCTTTTGCAAGACACTTCATAAAGTAATTTCTTAAATCTTCCTCGCACGTTATGTTTTTTATCGGGTTTTCCCTGATATACTCCGCGGCGACAGAAACAGCTGTCCTTGAGGCGATTTCGCCGGCATTGTTTCCCCCTACTCCATCCGCTATTATGTAAACACTGTCCTCCGGCATTACAAAATAAGCGTCCTCATTATTTATTCTCTTTATTCCCTTATCACTTTTGAATCCTACCTGTATCATCTTCTGCTATATATCGTCCTTTCTCATCTTGCAAATGAAAAATCCGTCCGTTCCGTTTATATTAGGAAGAAGCTGCACCGCCTCTTCTTTCTTAAATTTAGTATTCTTTTTCAGGAAGCTTGCAATTACCCTCTGATTTTCATACGGATTTATTGTACAGGTGCTGTATATGATTATACCGCCCGGTTTCACATATTCCGCCGAAGCCGAAAGTATTTCAAGCTGCTTTCTTGGCAGCAGGTCTATTTCCTCCGTACGCTTCTTATACTTTATCTCCGGTTTTTTCCTAACTACACCAAGTCCCGAGCAAGGCACATCCACGAGGACACGGTCCGCCTTCTGCACCATGCTCGAATCTATTCTCGTAGCGTCCCACGCTTTCGTCTCTATGTTCTTTATTCCAAGCCTCTTAGCTTCAGCTTCTATAATATTGAGCTTCCTCTTGTATATATCCGAAGCATATATTTTCCCCGTATTGTTCATTCTCTCAGCTACAGCCAGCGTCTTGCCGCCCGGCGCCGCACAGACATCGACTACGGTATCCCCTTGTCTCGGCTCGAGCATCACCGAAACAAGTATAGAAGCCTCGTCCTGTACCGAAAACAACCCCGACTTGTACATTGCTGTGTCGAGAAGTCCGCTTCCTTTTACATGAAGGGCATTGTCGCATAGCTTTCCTTCCGTCACTTCAAAACCCTTGGCAGTAAGCGAATCTATAAGGTCTTCTTTCATTACTTTAAGCCAGTTTAGCCTTATGGTCGTGTCCGGAGTAGCGTTGCCTGCGCGCAGAAGATCTTCTACAAAGTCAACGCTGAACTGTTCCAGCCACATTTCAACTATCCACGGCTCATACGAATATTTTATCGAAAGATACTTGACTTCATCCTCCGTCCTGTCGGGAAGCGATATACTGTATCTATTTTTGGTATACGCGCGCAGCACGGCATTTATAAAACCTTCTCTTCCTTTGGCGTATCGTTTGGCAAGTGCCACGCTCTCATTTACTGCCGCATATTCAGGCACGGAATCCATAAACCTGAGCTGATAAATGCCCATGCGCAGTATCACGAGATCCGCAGTTTTTATTTTTTCAATTCCCGACGATGCGAGCTGATCAATAATATGATCGAGCAGCATCTTATTTTCCAGTACACCGTATGTCAGTTCTCTCACGAATGCTTGTGAATTCGGTCTCGAAAGTTTTATATGATGGTTGAGCGCTATGTTTGAATACGACTTTTTCGATTCCACATCCATAAGCGTGAAAAAAGCTGTTTTTCTGTTTGTATCCAAGCTATTCATCCCTCCTCAGCATTAAAATTCTCACAAGGTTAAGTATCGCAGTTGCAAGCGCCGCCACATAAGTGAGCGCTGCTGCCGATAAAACTTTTTTTGAGCCTGCCGTTTCCTCCGGATAAACTATGCCCAGCGACGAAAGCTGCGCGATAGCCCTCTTGCTGGCATTGAGCTCAACAGGAAGCGTAATGGCGTGAAACACAATCACTCCTAAGAAAAACAGAACTCCTATATCAAATATGAGCGTGCCCGTTCCCTGTCCCATAAGAAGTCCTATTATGAGCAGAGGCCACGCCATATACGATGCTATATTTACAACCGGTACGATGGCGTTTCTTATCTTGAGCGGCATATAGCTTTCCCCATGCTGCACTGCGTGTCCCGATTCGTGCGCAGCTATGCTCACTGACGCTATTGAAGGATTTCCGTAAACCTCAGGCGAAAGTCTCATCACTCTCTTTTTCGGGTCATAATGATCGCTCAGCCTGCCCTTTGTTATCTCTATTCTGACATCTGAAAGACCGTTTGCATCAAGTATCATCCTCGCCGCCTGAGCTCCCGTAATGCCGCGCCTGTTTCTCACTCTCGAATATCTGCTGTATGCGGAATTCACCTTCATTTGCGCATAAAATGCAAAAATCACCGCTGGTATCAGTACTATATATGTTGGATCAAAATAGTAATAGTATGGCATAATTTATTCCCCCAATCTTATTCCCTTTGCAAATTTGTTTCCCCTTAAATAATCGTCCGCACTCATACGACGCTTGCCCGGAGCCTGAAGTTCCAGCACTCTCAGCACTCTGCCGCCCGCAGCTATGTCGATGCCGCTTTTGCCTGCATCAACCACAGTGCCGGAAGGTGCATCCGTTTTTGTGTCAAGCGGCTCTGCCGCCCATATTTTCAGCATTTCACCGTTAAAATATGTGTAAGCTCCCGGCCACGGCGCTGTGCCTCGGATAAGCCTTTCTATTTTTTCGGGCGTATCCTCAAAGTCTATTCTTCCGTCTTCTTTACTCAGCATATCCGCATATGTCGCCTGCGAGTCGTCCTGTTTTTCTCTTGTGATATTTCCCCCTGCAATTTCCGGAAGCTTCGCTACGAGAAGCTCACCTCCTATTGCCGCAAGCTCTTCAAGCAGCTCCCCTGTCGTCTTTCTTCCGACTTCCGTCTCCGCTTTGGCTATCATGTCGCCTGTATCGAGACCTTCCGCCATATACATCAGCGTAACGCCCGTTTTTTCGTCGCCCTCCATTATTGCTCTCTGCACCGGCGCCGCGCCTCTATGACGCGGTAAAAGTGAGCCGTGTACATTAATGCAGCCAAAGCGCGGAAGCTCGAGTATTTCCTTCGGCAAAATTTTACCATATGCAGCAACTGCTATGAGATCGGGCTCGTACTCCTTAAGCGTATTAAGGAACTCATCGTTTCCTTTAATTTTCTCGGGCTGCAGCACGGCAATTCCACGCTTATCAGCCTCTTCCTTAACCGGCGTCGGCAGCAGCTTTTTACCTCTGTTTTTTGCTCTATCAGGCTGCGATACCGCATATCCTATTTCACAGCCGCTTTCAGCCAGCTTTGCGAGCACCGCCGCTGCAAATTGCGGCGTACCCATAAAAACTATTTTCATAGAAATATTATTCACCTTCCTCTGCGTCCGGCTCGTCTTCAATTTCACGTATATCTTTTGCTTTATCAATATAAAGTATGCCGTCGAGATGATCGTTTTCGTGCTGTATCACTCTCGCCGCCCAGCCTTCCGTCTCCAGTATGCGTTCACTTCCGTCGATATCCAGCGCCTTTATCTTAACATATGTTGCTCTCTCCACCAGCCCCGCATATCCCGGTACGGAAAGACATCCTTCTTCTGCTTCTTCGCTGCCGCTCATTTCCAGTATTTCCGGGTTTATCATATAATACACTTCGCCGGGTTCAGGCTCTGCTATAAACATTCTTCTCATAATTCCCACCTGCGGCGCCGCTATACCTACACCGCCCGTGTCATGAAGCGTTTCAAGCATATCTTCAAGTATGCCTCTTATCCTGTCGTCAACTTTGTCCACGGGGCGGCAATGTTTTCTGAGAATCGGATCGCCCTCGATGACGATATTTCTAATTGCCATTTTAAAAACTCCTTCTTAATTTACATAAAACTGTACGGATTTATATCTACATAAATGTTAAACTTATTTTTTTTGTCTGCAATTATCTGCCGCTGCACTGCATCTATAAAACTCGTATAAAGCGGCCTTTTGCCCTTGGGACATTTTAGTATCATATGATATCTGTATCTTCCCGAGGACTTTCCTATCGGAGCTGGTCTGTTTCCCATAAGGTTTAAAGCTTCTGCATCACCGAGCGCGCGCCTGAGAAGCGCTTCCGTCAGATCTGCCCCGGCCTGCGCATCGCTTTCTTCTGCCGATGATACGACTATCTGCATCATATCCGCATACGGAGGATATCCGAGCAGTTTCCTCATTTTTATCTCTGTGCGGTAAAATGCTTCATAGTCGTGCGCTGCGGCTGCGGTAACAGCATAATGCTCTGGCGAATATGTCTGCACTATTACATGTCCTCGTTCTTCTCCGCGCCCGGCGCGTCCCGCCGCCTGAGTTATGAGCTGGAAGGTCTTTTCTGCCGAACGAAAATCGGGAATATTTAGCGATATATCGGCCGATATTATTCCCACAAGTCCTACATTTGCAAAATCAAGACCTTTAGCCACTATCTGCGTACCTATGAGTATATCGGTTTTCCTGTCTTCAAAGTCATTTAATATCCTGTCTATGCTGCCCTTCCGCGATATTGTATCGAGATCGAGCCTCGCAGTTTTTGCGTTCGGAAAGGCAACTGCCGTTTCTTCCTCGAGTTTTTCCGTACCCATACCAAAATACTTTATATATCTGCTGCCGCAGTCCGGGCATAAGGCAGGCACATTTTCCTGTCTGCCGCAGTAATGACATACGACCTTGTTTTCGTTTTTATGATACACCATCGAGATACCGCAGTCCGGACACTTCATAACATAGCCGCACTCGCGGCACGATATAAATGTAGAGTAGCCGCGCCTGTTAAGAAAGAGTATGACCTGTCTGCCGTTTTCAAGTGACGATGCAATTTCCCTGTGAAGCTTGCCGCTGAAAACAGACTTATTGCCTGCCGCAAGCTCCTTTCTCATATCTACCGTCTCTACAAGCGGCAGCTTTATTTTATTATACCTTTCTTTTATGTTGATTATGTGATAAATGCCTTCTTCCGCGCGCTTATAAGTATTCACGCTCGGCGTCGCACTTCCCGCTATTACTATACCTCCGTATGCTTTAGCCCTCTTTATCGCTATTTCCGCAGTATCGTATTTAGGCGCCATATCGGACTTGTACGAGCTTTCATGTTCCTCATCAAGGATAACAGCACCTATATTTTCGAGCGGTGCAAATACCGCTGAACGCGCACCTATCACGATTTTGATATCGCCGCGCCGTATCCTCATCCACTCGTCGTATCTCTCTCCTGCGGCAAGCCTGCTGTGAAGCACGGCTATGTTCTCCGTGCCGAAGCGGCCGAAAAACCTTTCGATTATCTGCTTTGTAAGAGATATCTCCGGCACAAGCATAATCGCCGTTCTTTCTCGCTTGACGCATTCAGCTATTACGCGCATATATACTTCGGTCTTGCCGCTTCCCGTCACACCGTGAAGCAGGAAAAGCCCGTGCTTTTTCTGCTTCACGTATGGCAAAATTTCCGCAAGCGCGCGCTGCTGCTCTTCCGTAAGCAGCTTTTCTGCACCGCGCTCTCCCTCTTCTCCCGCATACGGCACTCTTTTTTTGCCGCGCTTTGAGGGGCTTCCTGCGGGTGTAAAGCAGCTTACAGCCTCTATAGTTTTGCAAAGATAGCGCCTTGTCATAAACAGCGCCGTATCAAGCATTTCGCGCGTCAGGCATATTTCCGTGTCGAGCGACTCTGCGCTTTTAATCTTTTCCGGGTCGCTTTCAGGACTTAGTTCGTCCTTCACGCAAAATACATAGGCCGTCCTGATTTTATTGCCTTTGCCAAACGGAACATATACTTTCTGCCCTTCCCTCACTTTATCATCGCTGCAGGCATATGTAAAAAAGCTGTCCGTGTGCTTGCTTTTGTTGTCGATTATTACATCTATGTATTTCATATGTTCCTTTCGCTCTTTGCAGCCTGCTGCTGTTTCACTGTTTGCACGATTGCCGATTTTGCTTTTTAGTGCTTCTGTCCTGCTGTTTTTTACAGCAGAAAGATGTTATTCCTTTCGCATTCTTCGACCATATCCTGCGGCCATACTGACACCTGCACTTCGCCAATATGCGCTTTTCGCAGAAAATACATGCAAAGCCTGCTTTGACCTATGCCGCCGCCGATGGAATACGGCAGTTCTTTATTTAAAATTGCTCTGTGAAAATCGTAATTTCTTCTTTCATCTGCGCCCGCAAGCGTAAGCTGTCTGTCCATTGCGGCTTCGTCTACTCTTACGCCCATTGATGAGATTTCAAATGCGCTTCCCAGTATATCATTCCAAAGAATAATGTCTCCGTTAAGCTCCCAGTCATCATAATCCGGCGCTCTGCCATCGTGCTTTTCTCCGGATTTGAGCCTGCCGCCAATTTTCTTAATAAATACGGCTCTCTTCTCTTCCGCTATGAGGTTTTCTCTCTCTTTGGGCGTCTTGTCAGGCCATCTGTCCTCAAGCTCCTGTGACGTTATAAAAAATATTTCATTCGGCAGTTCCGTCTTCAAATCCTTATACAATCTGTTAACATAATCGCCGAGGTTTTTAAGAGCATTGTATATTACGGTTACTGTCTCTTCGAGATATTCCTCAGTGCGCTGTTCCTTTGTTATCACCTTTTCCCAGTCCCACTGATCCACATAAACTGAATGAAGATTGTCGAGTTCCTCATCGCGTCTTATGGCGTTCATATCCGTGTATATTCCATGGCCTGCGGGAATGTTGTACTTGCCAAGCGCCATTCTTTTCCACTTTGCAAGCGACTGCACGACTTCGACAGGGGCTTCGCCCATATCCTTTATCGTGAAGTTTACTATTCTCTCAACGCCGTTCAGATTGTCGTTAAGCCCGCTTTCCGGCGTTACAAAAAGCGGTGCTGTCACTCTTCTCAGCGATAATCCGTATGCCAGCTCCTGCTGAAAGAAGTCCTTGATTTTTTTAATGGCTCTCTGGCTCTCCATATAATCTATTACAGGCGTGTAGCCCGCAGGTACAATAAGTTTAGGCATTTTATTTCCTCCTATTTTATATGTTAACTCTATAATTTTTTATTTTATGAAAATTCCAGCCTCTCCGGCTTTTCTTTTTTCCGAGCATCTATGACAAGCGGCAAACTGCCTCAATCGCTCCCGCTTTTAAGCAGCGAATAGATACAGCCGCAGTAGTGCTGTCTGTAAAGTCCGTACTGCTTAGAAAGCTCTATGCTGCGCTTGTAGCCGTCTTTTTTCTTAAAATCCGTATCGAGATAGCTGAGCTGGTACTTAAACGCAAGCCCACGCCCTATCTCCGTTATGAGCTTGTAATTCTTGTACGGGCTTACAGTAAGAGTCGTCGCAAATGTATCGAAGCCGTGAGTTTTAGCGTGTACCGCCGTGCGCTCAAGCCTGAGCCTGAAGCACTTCTCACATCTTGCTCCGCCTTCGTTTTCCTCTTCCAAGCCCGCGCTCACCTTAAAAAACGATTCGGTATCGTATTCCCCTTCCGTAAATTCTATTTTATCTTCATAAATATTGCTGTCATTTAACTGATTTATAAAATCAATTTGATTGCGTTTTCTTTTCTCGTACTCGGCTTCGTCATGTATATTCGGATTGTAATAGAACACCGTTATTTTATATGTACCGATCAGCCTCTCTATCACCGCCGTGCTGCAAGGGCCGCAGCAGCTGTGAAGAAGCAGCCTCGGCTTTTCTACTCTCGGCTCTCTGAACGAACAGCAGATAACATCTACGTCCGTAATACAGTCCCCGAAAATACAGCAGCTCGTCCCTGCGTTTTCCGGCTTCACAAATCCATCTTTAATATGACCTTTTATGCAGTTTCTTTTAATATTTGCCATTTGTCCGCTCGCAATCTTATATGAATAATATTAACGATATATTTTACCACAAAAAAGCTTATTTGCCAAGTATTCAGAGCTTGATTTGCCTGTTTTTCGCTGTATTTTTCAATTCACGCAAACCTGTTTTATTTATGATAAAAATATGATAAAATTAAACGAAAAGGCAGATAAAATTACAGTAAACTGCCGTCCGCAAACACTCTGTAAAAGCGGAAACGGCGAAAAATATAAGACAAGAGGTTATTATGACAAGAAGAAGATACGAAAATTGTTTTGGCGGCGAAGCAGGAAGCAGTATGCAGGGAAACAAAATACAGCGCATAAATATGATAAGCGGATATCTAAAAGAGCATTTCGGCGAAAAGGTCGTAAAGCTCGCGCTCGATGGCGGCTTTACCTGTCCCAACAGGGACGGAAGCAAGGGTGTCGGCGGCTGCATATTTTGCTCCGCAGATGGCAGCGGTGAATTCGCAGGCAGCATCCCCTCGCAGATAGCTCTCTTGTCCAAAAAATGGCCGTGCGCAAAATACATAGCTTATTTTCAGAATCACACCAATACATATGCACCCGTTTCGGAACTGCGCGAGAAGTTCACAGCAGCCCTCAATTACAAGTTCGAATCCGGAACCGAATACCCTGAAATTGTTGGTCTTGCAATAGCAACAAGGCCTGATTGCCTGAACGATGAAATATACGAGTTTCTTTATGAGCTTTCACAGAAAACCTTTCTCTGGGTAGAGCTCGGTCTCCAGAGTATACATGAACAAACTGGCAGCACCATAAACCGCTGCCATTCTCTTGACGTATATGATAACGCTGTCAACCGCCTTGCCGCGCTCGGTATCAGAACGGTAACGCACCTTATATTTGGACTTCCTAAAAAAATAAATGCTGATGGAAGCGTAATCCCCGAGACGCGCGAAGAAATGCTCGCTTCGGTGCGCCATATCTGCCGCGCTCTGCCGGCAGCAGAAACCGCGCCCAGACCTGATTATGCTCTTTCCGCTTCTGTATCAGAAGCTTCCTTATCGTCAAATTCTCTTAATGTATCACAATCTCTTTGCGGCAGGCACATTTTTGGCATCAAACTGCATATGCTCAATATCGTGCGGGGCTCGCAGATGGAATACCTGTGTCCAAACTACATACCGTTTTCTAATATAGATGAATATACCGATCTCGTTGTCGACGCCCTTAAAATTATCCCGCGTGATATCACGGTTCACCGTATGTCGGCAGACGCGCCGCGTTCCATACTAATAGCTCCTGAGTGGAGCTACAAAAAACGCACTATTCTGAACAGCATCCACCGAAAAATGGCAGAACGCAATATCTATCAGGGGCAGGACGCCGAATAAAAGACTGCCTTGAAACAGATCTCAGCAGTCTTTTTCCATTACAAAATTTACGAGGGAAACTCCGTTTTTCAAAATTTCCTGTCTTTTAACGACCTTGTATCCTCTTTTTTCAAAAAACTGCTTAGCTGTCAAAGACGCATGCGTCACAATTTTGGCACCAGCCTCTTTTTCCTGCGCGCTGCAAATATACCTTTCCAGCCTCTCGCAGAGCGCACCGGCAATCCCTCTTCTCTGATAATCCTTATGCACAAACAGCCTGTCGAGATATCCGCTCTCATCAATATCGCCGAAGCCGGCAATAATGCCATTTTCAAGCGCGACTAAGCTGTAATGCGCAGCCAATGAACAATGCCACTTTTCCCAATCAGCTTCCGCCGGCGCCCACGCGTCGAGCTGCTCACCCGTATAATCATCCGCGCACACCGTATGTACAGTATCATAAAACAGCTCCATAAGCAGGCGGCAGTCGGTCTCTCTATATTCCCTTATAATCATTTTACTCATCTTTCTCCGCATTTCGCTGCCTGTGCAACATACCTAGCGGATCGCGTACATCAAGCTTTGCGTCAAACGCTATATTATGCACAGCTTATTGAGCCACGCCTCTTATTCCGTATCCGGCCCGAGCCTGCCGTCGTTGTAATGCTTGCGGCATAGCGATACGTACATATCATTGCCGCCTACAACTATCTGCTCGCCCTGTTTTACAAATTTGCCGTCTACTACCCTGGCAACCATAGTCGCCTTGCGGCCGCACCAGCATATTGTTTTGATTTCCTCTATTTTATCCGCGTATACAAGCATATAATATGAGCCTTCAAAGAGCTCATTTCTGAAATCGTTTTTCAGCCCATATGCAAGCACCGGCACACCGAAGCTGTCCACTATCTCGACAAGCTCCTGCACATGATGCTTTTTAAGGAACTGACATTCATCTATGAGCACACAATCAATTTTTTTCTTCGCATCCTCGCGCATAAAAAGCTCGAGAATATTCGTGTCGTCATTTATTATCGTCGCCTCGCGCTGTATACCGACTCTCGAAGTAATCACACCCACACCGTACCTGTCATCAACAGCCGGCACAAGAGCAAGCACGCGCTTGTTTCGCTCCTCGTAATTGTAGGCCACCTTTATGACTTCTATCGACTTGCCCGCATTCATGGTACTGTATCTGTAATATAATTGCGCCATTTTATCCCTCTCTATATTGTGTTTTTCTGCAGCATACTATAATTATAAACAATATATTTTGTACCGTCAATTGCAGCTAAACATTTATCTTGAAAACTGTGCCGAAACTGTCTATAATAATGCTATTGGCAGTTGCCGCGCGCTGTGCAAAGGGCCGCTTGCCATCGGTAAAAATACAGACCGCCGGCAATAAGTCCAAATCAAACAAACGGAAAAGAGGTATAACTATGTATATACTCATAAATATTTTAAAATGTATAATTATCGCCATCATCTGGGCAGCTCTCCTGATGCCCGTTATCTTTAAGCGCGGCGGTGCGCTTAAATACATATTAACAGTAACAATTCTCGCCATCGTCTGCTATGTGCTCTGCTTCATCTACGGAGGTTACGCAGGCATCATCAATCATATGACGATAATTGCACTAATCTCACTTGTGCTCTCTTGGATAATTTCGATGGCGGTATTCGAAAAGGAATCCAAAGTCAAATCAAAGGTCATTGCCTTTACCTGCGTAATCTCGGGGCTTGCCTATCTCGTATCCACATTCTTTATTTCCAACATCAAATTTCTATAAGCAGCAATAAAAGATAAATATTAAACGTATTTAAAAAGCAAGTGCCCGCGGCATTTTCCGCAACAGGCCTTGCTTTTTATATAATTTCTTATAATGGATCCGGCTTCACAGCCTCGTCACGTCTCTTACCAAATCTTTACGATTTCGCATACTGCATCAGGTCCGCATCCCGCTGCATTTCCTTCATCAGTATCGAGATGACACTCCGCTTTAAACTTATTGCTTGCACGGATGAGTACCTTGTCAAATACGAGAGCGCGCTCACCCTCGAGCTTAATCGATACCCAGTCCTTATCCTTTACGCCTGCCTCTTCTGCTTCTTCCAGCGAAAGATGTATATGACGGAGCGCTACGATCACGCCCTCTTCAATTTCTATTTCTCCTGCAGGGCCTACAATTTTGCAGCCAGGCGTGCCTGCAAGATCACCCGACTCTCTGATAGGAGCCTTAATTCCAAGACCCCTCGCGTCAGTCATAGCGACTTCTACCTGAGTCTGCGGTCTTTCTGGTCCGAGCACTCTTACATTTTTAATAGTGCCTTTAGGACCTACAATATCAACAACTTCTTCACAAGCAAACTGCCCCGGCTGCACAAGATCCTTCTTGTGTGTAAGCTGGTGACCGGCCCCAAAAAGCGCTTCTACATGCTCTTTTGAAAGATGCAGATGTTTGTTTGACAATCCTACCTGTACTTTGTAACCCATTTTTGTATCTCCTTTATTTAATAAAAATAATTTTAATTAATAGCAAACTCATATGCAGCTTTTTTACTTAAGAAATGAAATATACGGAAGCTGCCTGTATTTCTGGTCAAAATCGAGTCCATATCCCACGATAAACCTGTCCGGTACGGTAAATCCTATGTAATCGGCTTCAAGCTCAACTTTCCTGCCCTCCGGTTTATCAAGCAGCGTGCATATCTTTACTGCCTTTGCATTTCTCCCCGAAAGGTAACGCTTAAGGTAGCTGAGCGTAATGCCTGAATCCACGATATCCTCTACTATGATTACAATCTTGCCCGCAATGTCAGAATCGAGGTCTTTAACGATTTTTACAACTCCACTGCTCTTCGTTGATGAACCGTAGCTCGATACCACCATAAAATCTATACCGAGATTTTCGTTATCTATATTTTTTACAACGTCGGCCAGCCAAAGTACTGCTCCTTTGAGAATCCCGACGACAAGCATCTCTTCACCCGCAAATTCCTCGCTTATCTCTTTCCCGATTTCCGCGGCCCTCGCCCTTATCTGCTCTTCTGTTATCATCACTTCGCCGACTGTGCTTTTACTCATACTTTATCCTCACTTTATTTTTATCCTGCCTACTTATCACCGCTTGCCGCTATCTGTCAGTTTCAATTATCGTCACCGCTGTCTTTTTCATCATCTGTTTCTTCCACCTCATATTCTACACCTTCTACGATATTCTTGCCATAAAATTTTTTGGATAAATTTTCACTTTTTTCAATCTTACAATATTTATCAAGCTCGTCACGAAGATACCATAGTATCCATATCCACAGAATAAAGTCATCTACCCAGGCAAACATAAAAACCGGCGCTGGAATAATATCTATCGGTGAAATAAGATAAACTATGCCAAATATAATAAGAAGCTTCTTCCAAAATGAAACGGACTTATCCTTCATCATCTGCCCTATCGCACCGATTCTCTTTCCCAGTACCAAAAGGCTTATAAAACGCATAAATCCTCTCCTTTCAACTTGCGGCAAAAGCCGCACAGCGCTGCGGCCGACCGCCGCCAAAACTCAAGCTACTCCGCAAGCAGAGCTTCCATTACCTCGAGCAGCTTGTCCTGGCCTGTGCGTTTCAGCGCCGACACGGGTATCAGTATATCATCTTCACTAAGCGACAGCGTCTTTTTTATGACGGCAAGACATTTCTGCATCTCGTTTTTCGATACCTTGTCCGCCTTTGTCGCAACAACTATGCCGTCAAGCCCGAAATGCCTGAGATACTCATACATCTGCACATCCTGCACGGACGGCGCATGGCGAATATCTACGAGCTGCACTACTTTGAGCAGATTTTCTCTTTTTTCGAGATATGTCTCCATCATTAATCCCCAATCCTGGGATATCGACTTTGACACTTTGGCATAGCCGTATCCCGGCAAATCGACAATGCGGAACTCATCGTTTATGCGATAAAAATTTATAGTACGCGTTTTGCCGGGCGCACCCGAAACCCTCGCCAGGCTTTTTCTGCCCGTAAGCAGATTCAGCAGAGACGACTTACCGACATTTGAACGTCCCGCAAAAGCTATTTCCTTTAAATCCGGCTCCGGATACTGCGATTTTTTTACTGCAACTGCTTCTATGTCTGATTTTTTTATAATCATTTTCTTACCAATACTTCCTTAAGTGCATCATCGACAGTATCAAGAAGCACAAATTCCATTTTCTTTCTTACTTTTTCCGGAATATCGTCGATATCGCGCTCATTTTCACGCGGAAGCAGCACTTTTCTTATGCCGGCTCTATGCGCTGCGAGCACCTTTTCGCGTATACCGCCGACAGGCAGTACATTGCCTCGAAGTGTGATTTCTCCCGTCATCGCTATATCCTTTCTCACAGGAATACCGGTAAGCGTGGAAATCATAGCTGTGCACATCGTAACCCCGGCAGACGGTCCGTCTTTCGGCGTAGCTCCCTCCGGAATGTGAATATGAAGATCCTTGGTTTTATAGAAATCCTCTTCTATTCCCAGCTTATCGGCAACCGAACGAATATACGAGATACCGGCTTTCGCTGATTCCTGCATCACCTCGCCAAGCTGTCCCGTAAGCACAAGCTTACCGCTTCCCGGTACTACAGTCGTCTCTATGAAGAGCGTATCTCCTCCCACTATCGTCCAGGCGAGACCAGTGGTTACGCCGACCTCCTCCTGTCCTTCGATTATATCGTATCTATATTTTTTCTTGCCCAGATACTTTTCGAGATTTTTCGGTGTGATGCGATACGTGTTTTTCTTCGTCGTTACCAGATTAAGCGCCGTTTTTCTGCACACATTTGCTATCTGTCTTTCAAGATTTCTTACGCCCGATTCTCTCGTGTAATAATTTATCGTATCTCTTATTGCCGGCTCGGAAAATATGATATTCTCGCTCTTCAGTCCGTGATTCTCTATCTGCTTAGGTATAAGATAATTTTTTGCTATTTCCACCTTTTCTTCCTCGGTGTAGCCCTCAACATTTATTACCTCCATTCTGTCAAGCAGCGGACGCGGTATGGTCTCTGTGGTATTTGCCGTAGTTATAAACATCACTTTCGAGAGATCAAACGGTACCTCAAGATAGTGATCCATAAATTCCTTGTTCTGTTCAGGATCGAGCACTTCGAGAAGCGCTGACGCCGGATCGCCTTTATAATCCGCCCCTATCTTGTCCACTTCATCGAACAAAAATACAGGATTGTTCGTCCCTGCCTCTTTGAGGCACGACATAATTCTTCCCGGAATAGCACCGATATAAGTTCTTCTATGACCTCTTATCTCGGCCTCGTCTCTAACGCCTCCGAGCGACATTCTCACAAATTCCCTGCCTGTAGCTCTCGCAATCGACCTTGCAATTGAAGTCTTGCCGACGCCAGGAGGGCCTACAAGACAGAGTATCGGACCTTTAAGCTCGCCCGAAAGCTCGACAACAGCAAGATATTCCAGTACTCTTTCCTTAACTTTATCGAGTCCATAGTGATCTTCATTCAGGATTCTTGCCGCTTCTTTAAGATCTATCTTTGTCTTAGAGGTCTTGTTCCACGGCAGTTCAAGGATCGTCTCGATATACGAGCGCGAAACATTGCTTTCTGCTGACTGTGGCTGCAGCTTGCCGAATCTTGCAATTTCCTTTTCGATTTTCTTTTCGGTCTTAGCCGGCATCTTGAGCTTTTTGAGCTTTTTTCTCCAATTTTCGGCTTCCTCAATCGTATCCTCTTCAAAGCCCAGCTCTTCCTGAATAGCGCGCATCTGCTCTCTCAGATAATACTCTTTCTGATTTTGATTCATCTGCGACTTCACTTTCATATTGATGCTGTTCTCAATACGTCTTATTGCAACTTCACGTCCCAATAAATTTTTAAGCGAATTAAGTCTCTCGATACAGTCTATCGTTTCCAGCAGTACCTGTCTGTCCTCGACCTTTGTATTAAGATGCGCTGCTATCGCATCCGCAAGTCTTCCCGGATGTTCTATGCCGGATACGGTGCGGAATATCTCATGACCATTTTCTCTTCCTTCTATATATTCATCAAATTCGTCAAGCACCGAACGCTTGAGCGCTTCATTTTCCACGCTTTCTTCCGCATCTGTCTCTTCGATAATCTCTATCGCACACTTAAAGTACGGAACTTCAAAGACAACTTCCTTGATTCTGCCTCTGCTCACACCTTCTACAAGCACTCTTATAGAGTCTCCCGGAAGTCTGAGCATCTGCTTTACCTTAGCCACCGTTCCTATCTCATAAAGATCATCTACCGTTGGCAGCTCCGTATTCTCATCCTTTTGACTGACGAGAAATACCTGCTGATTCATAATCATCGCTTTTTCAAGCGCTTTTATTGATTTTTCCCTGCCTATATCAAAATGAATAACCATATTCGGGAATATTGAAAGCCCTCTCAGCGCTATTGTCGGCAGCACGAGCGGCTCTTTCACTTCATTTTCATCAGTTTCAGGCTCTAACACTTTTATATCATTATAGTCTTCTGTCACGCTGTTTCCCCTCCTTATTTTCCCTTTACAAAAAAGGGCAGGGCGCAGCCTGCGCCATACCCGTTTTTACAAAAAGTCTCTGCCTAGGCAGTTTCTACCTCTATGCTCTTCCTTTCGCTTCCGTCAGCAAAAACAAGCACCGGCTGTGATATATTGTCTATGGTTTCTTTCGTGATTATACATTTTACAACATCGCTTCTCGACGGTATTTCATACATAATATCCGTCATTATGCTTTCAAATATACTCCTGAGACCTCTTGCCCCCGTCTTTCTTTCGAGCGCTTTTTCAGCAACTCTTTCAATCGCATCGTCATCTATCTCCAGCTCTACGCCGTCCATTTCAAAAAGCTTTCTATACTGTTTAAGCAGCGAATTTTTCGGCTCTTTGATGATCTTTACAAGCGCTTCTTTTGAAAGCTCCTCGAGCGATACCGCAACGGGAAGTCTTCCGATAAATTCCGGAATGAGTCCGTATTTTAAGAGATCCTCAGGCTGGAGCTTTAAAAGTATATCCTTTTCTTTTTCGCTCGTCACCTGTATTTCCGAATTGAAGCCAATGGTCTTTTCACCCATTCGCCTTTGTATGATCTTGTCAAGTCCGTCAAAAGCTCCTCCGCATATGAAAAGTACATTTGATGTGTCAAATGGAAGAAATTCCTGATGCGGATGTTTCCTTCCGCCCTGCGGAGGCACGTTAGCGATAGTGCCCTCAAGTATCTTAAGAAGCGCCTGCTGTACGCCTTCGCCGCTTACATCTCTTGTTATCGATGGATTATCGGACTTTTTCGCTATCTTATCGATTTCATCCACATATATAATTCCCCGCTGGGCTCTTTCAACATCCCAGTCAGCAGCCTGAATCAGCTTGAGAAGTATATTTTCAACATCTTCGCCTACATATCCCGCTTCCGTGAGCGCTGTAGCGTCTGCGATTGCAAAAGGTACATTTAGTATTTTGGCAAGCGTCTGTGCAAGGAGAGTCTTGCCCGAACCTGTCGGTCCTATCATCACGATATTGCTCTTTTGCAGTTCAATGCCGTCGTCCGCTTTTTTGGGCTGATTTATCCGCTTGTAGTGATTGTATACGGCAACAGCCAGCGCCTTTTTAGCGTTATCCTGTCCGATTACATATTCCGATAAAGTTTCTGCTATTTCTTTAGGCTTTGGAAGTCTGCCGGCTCCGAGATTCATTTTTCCAGAGCTGTCACCTTCCTGCTGCTTAAATTCTTCCTCAATAATATCTGCGCAAAGCTCTATGCATTCGTCACATATATATACATCGGGACCCGCAACAAGCCTTCTCACCTGACTTTGAGGTTTGCCGCAAAACGAGCATTTAAGCTGCTTTGTTTCATCATCATATTTTACTGTCATAATTTATATTATCCCCCGTTATCTCGATTTAATTACTTTATCTATGAGGCCGTAAGCCATAGCTTCGTCGGCGCTCATAAAATTATCTCTGTCCGTATCTTTCTCCAGGCGGTCGAGAGGCTGACCGGTATTTTTCGAAAGAATTTTATTCAGTTTATCTTTTGTTTTCAATATCCAGTCGGCATGAATTTTGATATCCGACGCCTGTCCCTTTGCTCCTCCAAGCGGCTGATGTATCATAATTTCGGCATTCGGAAGCGCAAATCTCTTGCCTTTTGCCCCTGATGAAAGAAGGAATGCTCCCATACTTGCTGCAAGTCCTACGCACATCGTTGATACATCAGGCTTGATATACTGCATGGTATCATAAATAGCCATTCCCGCAGTAACGCTGCCTCCGGGACTGTTTATATAGATGGCAATATCCTTTTCCGGATCCTCTGCTTCAAGAAACAGAAGCTGAGCCACAATAAGGCTTGCAACATGATCGTCTATTTCTTCTCCGAGAAATATTATTCTATCTTTGAGAAGCCTGGAATATATATCGTACGAACGCTCCCCTCTGCTTGTCTGTTCTATTACATAAGGTACAAGCGGCATAATACACACCTCCTATTTTGTCTTTTAATCTCATATACCCATTTTCTTATTTTATAACCGCATTTTCAAATATAAGATCTACTGCCTTTCTGAACGCGATATTACTGCTGATCATACCGATACCCTGCGCGCCTATTGCCTCTCTCACCTTGGCAGTATCCATCTGATACTGCATTCCGATGAGCGCGCACTCCTTATCAATATCCTCGTCGCTGACTTCAATTTTTTCAGCTTCAGCAACAGCCTTGAGCACCATCTTCGTTTTTACCGTCTTGCGGCAGTCGTCCGCAATCTGGTTTCTCATATCTTCCATCGTAGTATTTGTCATTTCAAGATATTTTTCAACATCAAAGCCTTGATATCTAAGCGTCTGATCGAACTCGCGGATGCGCGCATCAATTTCTTCGTTTACAAGAGCCTGCGGCACATCAAATTCGTTCGCTTCGCATACTTTCTGAACGGCAGCATCCTTCATTTCGCTTTCTGCTCTTGCAGATGCCGTCTTTTCAAGGTTTGCCCTAACATCGGCTTTATATTCATCGAGAGTATCAAATTCTGAAATATCTTTTACAAATTCGTCATCTACCTCTGGCAGCTCTTCCTCCTTTATCTCATGCACTTTGCACTTGAAAACGACCGGCTGTCCTGCAAGATGCTCCGCCTGATAGTCCTCAGGAAATGTAACATTTATATCTTTTTCCTCATTTGCGGAAACTCCGATAAGCTGCTCTTCAAATCCCGGAATAAACATACCTGATCCGAGCTTCAGCGGAAATCTCTCCGCACTGCCGCCTTCAAACTGTTCGTCTCCGAGGAATCCATCATAGTCGAGAAGTACAGTATCGCCCTCCTTAGCAGGTCTTTCAACGACTACCATGCGCGCGTTTCTTTTTCTTACCGCTTCAATTTCGTTATTTACATCTTCATCTGTCACTTCATGCGCAACCTTTTCAATCTCCACTCCCTTGTAATCCTTAACCGTTACCTCAGGATATGTCTCTACTTCTATCGTTACCGTATATCCCTTGCCATGCGCAAGATCCGTAAAGTCGGCCTTAGGCTGCTCAAGCACCTCGAGGCTGAGCTCGTCGAGCGCCTGTGGATATCCTTCCGCAAACATATCGTTTACGGCATCCTCAAAGAATACGCCCTCGCCGTAGCGCGCTTCGATGACCTTTCTCGGCGCTTTTCCCTTGCGGAATCCGTCAACCGTATATCTGTCCTTCGTATTCTGGTATGCTTTTACTATAGCCGCATCAAACTCTTCTGCTGTAAATTCCATTGTAAATTTAGCAATGTTATTTTCCTTTGAAATAAGGGTTGTTTTCATAATTATATATATCCTCCCGAAATAATAAACTTTTTCATTAGTAGACAATTACATTTAATTATACTCTCTTTTCGGTAAAAAGTAAACTTATTACGTCTAAAAAGTATATGTTAAAATTGTAAAAACCGGGTGAAAAATCAAAAAAGCGCATATTTTTTTGATTTTGGTGCGCTCTTTTGTTATTTAGATAATATTTTTTCGCGTTTTGTCGTCATTTTTTCGCGTTAGATACGAGTTCAAGTCCTCTTGCATATTTGCTTTTTTCTCCCGGCTCAAGCCCATAGCGTTCTTTTACATTCTCACTCACTCTTTCAAGCTCTGATTCCTCACCCGAAAAAAGTTCAAATTCTATTTCACATATCGGCTCAATACCGCCGTCTGTAATTATTTCTCCGGTATCAACAGACACTTCTATAAGAGCTTTCCCGGTATCAATTCTAAAACGTCTTCTGATTACGCCCGTTTCGACATTGCTGAAAAGCGGTTTGTCTCCTATAAGGTCTATCAGCTCTTTTCCAGTTTCACTTTCCTCAAATACGGATATATCCGGCGCTATCATACAAGTATCGCCACCGACAGGAATGTTTATTTCCTCTCGGGTGTGAAGCGCCCCTTCGTTTTTCCCCGACCATTTGAGCGTTGCAAATATGGTCTCATTCTCAGCTCGCACGCGCAGCGCTATGTCGTTTTTCGCAAGCAGCGAATCTTCTGTATCGAAGTATACGGCTTTCATATAAAGTGTTTCTCTTGAGCCCTCTTCTTCCATAGATACGAGAAATTTATCCTCCCAGAGCTTATCTGCCGTCTCCCTCTCCGGAATTATATATTTTGTTTCTATTTCCATCGTGCTTTCCTTCGTTCTTTCATCCGTTCCTTTCTTTGTCTGCCCCTGTCTTTTCCTTTTTAATCCTTCCCTTTTTGATACATTTATTGATATTATCATTTTTGCAGCTAAAAGACAAGTAAAATCTGCGCTTATTGTATATTTTACCGTTTTACGGGAGATACTTCATACTGATATTTACAATACAAATTTCCACTTAGGAGGTAAACTATGAATAACTTAATGGGAACAAAGACTGACCAAAACCTTCGCTTTGCCTTTTCTGGTGAATCAGAGGCAAGAAATAAGTACACGTTCTTTGCCAGTGCCGCCAAGAAAGATGGGTATGAGCAGATCGCTGCTATTTTCACGGAAACTGCCAACAACGAAAAGGAACACGCCGAAATGTGGTTTAAGGCGCTATCCGGAATGGGCTCAAATACCGCTGAAAATTTGAGAATAGCAGCAAACGGCGAGCACTACGAATGGGCTGAAATGTACTCGCAGTTTGCCAAGGAAGCGAGAGAAGAGGGCTTTTCCGAGCTGGCAACGCAATTTGAACAAGTAGCCAAAATCGAAAAAGATCATGAAGAAAGATTTTTAAAGCTTCTCGCCAATATCGAATCAGATCGCGTCTTTAAAAAGGACGAGCCTATCACCTGGATATGCAGAAACTGCGGTCATACGTTCCAAGGCACAAGCGCTCCGGAAATCTGCCCTGTCTGCAAGCATGTAAAAGCTTTCTTCCAGGAGAAGGCAGAGAATTATTAGAAATATGCAAGAGCTGCATTTTCGGCTTTTAACTCTTTGAAAATTGCTTAAAGCTCGCGCAGCTCTTTTATTATTTCACTCGCTGATGATTCTGCGCCGGTCAGCGTTTTGATAACGCGCCCCGGCGCGCCCACAACGAGCGAATGCGGCGGTATGTCATCTGTTACTACCGCACCAGCTCCTATTACCGATTTTCTGCCTATGCGGCAGCCTTCTATCACAACGGCGTTTGCACCTATGAACACGCCGTCTTCTATTACTACAGGCTTTGCGCTTGCCGGTTCTATCACACCCGCAAGAACAGCGCCCGCGCCTATATGGCAGTCGCATCCGACTACGGCGCGGCCGCCTAGTACTGCTCCCATATCAATCATAGTGCGCGCTCCTATTTCCGCACCTATATTTATTATTGCTCCCATCATTATTACCGCTTGTTTTCCGATACTCACATTTTCTCTTATAATGGCACCCGGCTCTACACGGGCATCAAGCTTTGATATATCAAGAAGCGGAACGGCTGAATTCCGAGCCTGCGTTTCAATTTCCATATACTCTATCAGCTTTTCTGTGTTTCCAATCCCTGCACCCGCACTTTGCTTTTTTGCCTCTTCAGCATTTTCGCTCCCAATAACCGCGCTTTCGATGTCACCCATTTCACCGAACACGATCAGAGTTTTGCCGCATTCAAATATGCGGCAGCTTTCGGAAAGCCGCGCTATAAATGTTTCATACAGCTTTTCGATTTTATGCGTCTCTTCGTTTGCCGCATTTTCTGCTGTAAATGGAAGGCCGTTTGCAGTGTTCACAGCATCTTTCAGCTTTATATAAGCCTTTACCGGAGTGCTTTTCTTGGCCGTTCTTATATATTCAATTATTGATTTTGCGTCATACATAATACATCCTTCATATCATAAAGCCCACTCTGCT
>CALWPQ010000006.1 GCA_944383465.1 uncultured Clostridia bacterium | reverse complement strand
GGTGTAGGCGAGTACCGCTCTGAGGTGCTGCCGGAAGATAAAGCCCGTTTTGTTCAGGAGGAACGGGCTTAGAGCCGCACGGTGGTAATGATAGGCGATGGAATCAATGACTCTCCCGCGTTGTCTGCGGCTAATGTAGGCGTTGCTATCAGCGACGGAGCGGCCATCGCGCGTGAAATTGCGGACATTACTATTGCTGCTGACGACCTGTTCGAGTTAGTAAAACTGCGCGCACTTTCTTCGGCGCTGATGAGGCGGATACGCGCAAATTACCGGTTTGTCATCGGTTTTAACGGAACTCTGATTGCCTTGGGAGCTATGGGAGTTTTGGCTCCGGCTACTTCCGCTATGCTTCACAATCTGTCTACGCTGGGTGTCAGTCTTCGCAGTATGACGAATCTACTGCTCCCGTAAAAATAATAATGAAATATCAAAAAGCCCGATTGGATGGATGCAATAAGCAATTTGCGATTGTTCTCCCCGCATAAATCAAAAGATTTTTGATAAATTAAAAATCCGTCAGCGGCATTTTGGATGTTCGCTTTTACTGCGGGTATAGTCTTTTTATTTACACACGATAACCGCGCAGCTTACTTAAGTGCAAGCTGCGCGGCTATTCGTGCATTTTTAATTTTTGTTTTAATATCTATAAGATTAACGGTTTTATTTACCTAAATCCATATATTAAAAGCTAACATCAATTTGCCGAAGCAGAGTTCTCTTTTTGTGAAGGAGCATTGAAAAATTAAGACTCTTGTAATATAATTATACGGTAAAAGTGTTTTGCAAAATCAAAAAAGGTTTAAGATATGATGAAAAAGAAATGGATTTTGATGTCGGCATTTGCAGTTATTGCAATACTTTATACAGCGCTTTCGTTTATTTTTGTTACTGAAAGAACGGGACTTTTTTGGGCGGGACTTTCGTTTTTTTTGGCAGCTGCGGTATTTTCGTGCGCTGTTGCCGTTTCGGAGTATACAAAGAGAGGCACCGCCTTTTGGATAAGGCTTTTGTTTATAATTTTTTCATTTATGTATTTGCTGACTGTTTTAGCGGTAAATATCATATTTAGTTTTATATTTAAATCGCCTGTCGGGACTTTTATTAGCGTTCAGCTCTTATTGCTTGCGATTTATATTATAATAATACTAATGCTTTTTATTACTAAAAGGATGATTAAAAAAAGCAGAGCGGCACATATACGCTCTTTATAGTGCAGGCTATGACTGTGCGGATTGATTTAAGTAAATGCGGTCTCAATATAAATACATGGAGTTAATTGTATGGAAAATAATTTTAATATACCGGCAGAAGTTGGCAAATTAAAAGTAAGAGGAAATATAGAAATAGTGGCCGGCATTGTACTTGCAGCGGCGGGACTTATTTCTATGGCAAAATTGACTGTAGATTTTTTTATTTATATAAATTGGTATATGTATTTTGGTTTTGCGGATTTTATCGGCAAAGTTTTGCTGTTTTTTGGTTTGATGATAATCGGTGTGATTTTAATTATGTTCGGCGTAAAAAACAATAACTTTGTCAAAAAATATTACGAGTATGTAAAATTTCTTGCAGTAGATTCAAATATGTATATAAGCGTGTTTGCAGTGTCCGTGCACGAAACCGTTCAGACTACGCAAAAAAATATAATGCGAATGATTGAACTCGGATTTTTCCCGAATATACAGCTTGATGCAGCGGCCGGCAGGCTTATTTATGGCGATGTGATGAGCGCAAGCAGCATATCGTCCGGTATGCCGCTTTCTGAAGACACACAGAATGATGCTTAGTGAGGGGTTTATGGAAAATAGTCAAAGATATTATATTATAGGATATATAGGAGCGGAGAGAAGAGAAGCAGGACGTAAGCTTTCACAAAAGCTCGGCTGCGAACTTCTCATACTTGATGACGAGATAGAGAGACTCGATGGACGAAATGTGAAGAGGCTCTGTATGATAAACGGAGAGCATGCATACAGAAATCACGAATTTGAAGTGCTTTCTAAGCTTGACGATGCGAATTGTAAGCTTGGCTGTGCAAAGAATGAGGTATATCCGGACAGGCTTGTTGTCGTATGCGGTGATGGTGTGGTGCTCGACGAAATGTCGCTTGAAATAATTAAAAAAGGCAAAGCGGTTTTCATTGAAGAGGATATAGACGTTCTTTGGGAAAGAGCCAAAAACGATGATACTGTGCCTTATGCGTTTATGTACGGAGATGATGAAATTAAGAAAGAAAAACTTTTCCGTGAAATGTATGAAATGAGATTACCGCTTTACAGACAGGCGGCGGACGAAAATTCAGACAAAATGGACGAAAATCCGGATAAAAGGAGCATTTAAGTATGAAAAAAGATTATTCAAAACACCCTTTTGTGCTTTTCTTTTCATATTTTAAGCCGCACCGAACGCTGTTTGCAATAGATATGTTCTGTGCTATAGCTGTGGCGGCGATAGATCTGATATTTCCGTTTGTATCTAAAAAAAGTATGGAGCTATATTTGCCCAATCATCTTTTTAAGACTTTTTTTATAGTTATGGGAATAATTATAGCGGCGTATGTTTTAAGGTCGGTATTTTATTACATAATAACCGTATTTGGACACAAGATGGGTGTGCTTGTAGAGGCTGATATGAGAGAAGAAGTGTTCAGTCATATGCAGGAGCTGAGCTTTAGCTTTTACGACAATAACCGTACAGGCGTACTTATGAGCAGAATCACGACAGATCTTTTTGATATTACTGAGCTTGCGCATCACGGACCGGAAAATGTGGTGATTTCGGTGCTGACGCTTGCGGGCTCGCTTTCAGTTTTGATGACTGTAAACTGGAAGCTGGCGCTTGTGCTCGCTATAGTGATACCGATTTTTATATTTTTTACACAGAGACAGCGCACAAATATGCTGAAAGCAAATCTTGAGGTTAAGAAAAAGACGGCAGAGATAAATGCGTCGATAGAAAGCAGCATCAGCGGCATCCGCACGGCCAAGGCCTTTGTAAACGAGAGTACGGAAGAGAGTAAATTCAAAAAAAGCAATGATATGTTTAAGACTGCCAAGGCGGATTATTATAAAGCAATGGGTGTCTTTCACGGCGGTATGGAATTTACTATGGGTATTATGCAGGTAATTGTAATTACTTTTGGCGGCTACCTTATAATGCGCGGTGAAATGAATTACATCGACCTTTTGACATTTACGCTCTATGTATCGACATTCCTTTCAGCGGTGAGGACGCTGGCGACGTTTATGGAAATGTTTATGCAGGGCAGTGCAGGCTTCAGCAGATTTCTCGAAATAATGAGAACGGAGCCGGATATAAAAGACGCTCCGGATGCGGTGGATGCGGGAGTGCTGCGCGGAGACATAGTCTATAATAATGTATCGTTTAATTACGATGACGGCACCTGCGTGCTCAAAAACATAAATCTTTCAATAAAGGCGGGAGAAAGCTTTGCTCTTGTTGGACCATCGGGAGGAGGCAAGACGACGATGTGCCATCTGCTGCCGCGTTTTTACGATGTCACGGCGGGAGCAATCACAATAGACGGTACAGACATCAGAAAGTATACGCAGGACAGCCTGCGCCGCAATATAGGCATTATTCAGCAGGATGTGTTTATCTTTGCGGGGACGATAAGAGAAAATATCAGATACGGCAGACCCGACGCCACAGATGAAGAAGTGGCGCGCGCTGCGGTACTTGCCGAGATACATAAGGAAATTATGGAAATGCCCGACGGCTACGATACATATGTTGGAGAGCGCGGCATAATGCTTTCGGGCGGACAGAAACAACGCCTTTCGATTGCGCGCGTATTTCTCAAAAATCCGCCGATACTAATACTCGACGAGGCCACGAGTGCGCTTGACAGCGTAACGGAACAGAAAATCCAAAGCAGCCTTGAGGCGCTGAGCGAAGGCAGAACAAGTATCATCATAGCGCATAGGCTTTCAACGATAAGAAATGCTGATCGTATAGCGGTAATAGACGATGAAAGAATTGTCGAAAGCGGAAGTCATGAGGAGCTGATGGCAAAAGGCGGCAGATATGCGGATTTGCAGACGGCACAAGGTCTGCGGAACGCGCAGAGCTTGCATAATGAAGAAAGTTTGCAGAATCTGCAGAACGATTGCGGCGAGCAATAAATCAGAAAGAAGGTAATGCGATATGAAAGAACCGGTACTTGTTATAATGGCCGCAGGGCTTGGAAGCCGCTACGGCGGACTCAAGCAGATGGATCCTGTAAGCGATAAAGACGAAATAATACTCGATTTTTCCCTTTATGACGCTGTGATGGCAGGGTTTAAAAAAGTGATTTTCGTTATAAAAAAGGAAATAGAAGAAGATTTTAAGAAACGCATAGAGGGGAAAGCGGATAAATACATAGAAACGGTATATGCATACCAGGAAATAAGCGATCTTCCCAGTGGCTTTACGGTGCCGCAGGGCAGGGAAAAGCCGTGGGGGACAGGTCACGCTGTGCTCGCCTGCCGGGATTTGATAGATGGACCTTTTGCTGTAATAAATGCGGACGATTACTATGGTGCGGGCGCGTTTCACATGATATACGATTATTTAATCTTAGCCGAGGATGATGATGCCTACAATTATTGTATGGTGGGCTACAATATTGAAAATACACTTACGGAAAACGGCTATGTTGCGCGCGGTGTGTGCAGGGAGACAGAGGACGGATATCTTGCGGAAATACACGAGCGGACAAAAATTATGTGGAAAGATAATGAAATAGCATACACTGAGGATGACGGCGAAAGCTTCACGAAAATACTGCGGGGCACGCCGGTATCGATGAACTTTTGGGGATTTACGGAGAGTTTTATGAAAGAAATTCTTGTAAGCTTTCCTAAATTTCTTGAGGGCGCGCTCTCAGAAAATCCGCTCAAGGCAGAATTTTTCCTGCCTTCTGTAGTTCAGGAGCTTCTCGGAAACGGTAAAGCGCGCGTGCGCATGCTGAGGTCATATGATAAATGGTATGGTGTGACATATAAAGAAGATAAAGAGGATGTTGTAAACGCGCTGCAGTCGCTTAAAGATAAGGGTTTTTATCCCGATAAGCTTTGGAAATAAAGGTTAGCTTTAAAATATCTTAAAAATAAAAGGGTGCTTCCTAAGAATAGGAAGCATCCTTTTTTAAATTTAGAATCCAAGCTCTTCGCCTACGAGAATAACTTTGATCCTGCCTTTAGGATTTGACTTTCTCGTAACCACCCAATCTACGCATATACAGCCGTCGCCTGTACATTCTCCGCATTTGCCTGTTACGCCGCAAGGCGTTTTGAGTCCAAATCTTGCCGCGTTTATCGGGGCTGCTATTGTTTGCACGCGCGCGATAGCAGCGTCGATGTTGCGTACCACTTTATTTATACCGACAATCATCACGATGCTCTTCGGGCCGAAGCAAAGCGCCGCAACCCTGTTGCCGCTGCCGTCAACATTGAGAAGCTCACCGTTTTCTGTGAGCGCATTCGTGCTCATGATAAAAGTGTCCGCCGTAAGCGCCTGTCTCATAATATCAGCTTTTTCCTCAGGTGTTTTGCCAAGGTCTCTGTCTACAAGAGTATAACCGTCTTTTCTTAATCTATCCACGAGACCGATTTCGTTTATGCTCGCAGAGCCGCCCCAGCCTACAGAGTGCTCTTTTGGAATAACAGACAGCGCTTTTTCGAGAGCTTCTCCCTTATCTTTGCAGTAATATGCTTCAAAACCTCTTGCTTCAAGCGCTTTTACAACGGTCGGGCCGTAAAGAGCATTTCTCTTGTCAAACAATTCTTTGTTCATATCAAATCCTCCCATCCACAAAATCAATACTTGAATATATTATAACAACATAGCATTAAAAGAGAAAGAAAAATGTCAAAAATGCTAACAAAATTGACCTGTATGATGTATAATAGTTAAAATAATTTTGAAAAAAATAAAAGCGAAAAGATTATGAATATGAAAAAGAAAAATTTATCAAAAATAACAGCAATATTGATTTTTATTCTAATAGCAATTACAGCAGCGTTTTGCGCAGTATATTTGTTTTCGGGCAAAAAAGCTGATGCAGAAGAACCATTTGTGCCTGAAATGACGCTTGATGATCAAAGTTATGCAATAAAAGATGGCTGCGTGCTTATACCGGCAGGAAGACCGCGCGTACCGCAGTTAGTATGCGATGATGCAGACGCGGTATATCAAGCATTTTTTGCGGATGGTGAAACGGAAGCTTTCGCTAAAATTGTATGTGGTGAAGATATATACGAAATAAAATTTTTAAAAGATCCGGCGCTGGGATTTGAGCTGCAATATGACGATTATTACTATTTTGTCCCGTCGTTTGAAGTGCAGGGCGAGGTTACATATACATCAAGTGACGCAAGCATTGCGCAAGTATCGGATGACGGCGAAGTGCATATTATAAATGTAAGCGATAAAGGTGTAGTAATAACGGCGGATGATGGACATAATATAGAAGAACTTGTAATAACAAGAACGGTAAAAACACCTATCAGCGTATATATGCTTACAGGACAAAGCAATGCCTCATATTATTATGTCAGCGTCGAAGAAGCAACCGTCATTAAAAAAGGGACAGGCTATATTTACAACGCGGCTATCAGCGAATATACGATAGAATGTCTTACAGACGATAAAGGAAATATGAGGTACGGCAATATTGAAGCATCACTGGCAAAACGTCTTTACGATGAGCTGGGTGAAAAAGTGCTCATAATAAATACGGGCATCAGCAGTATGAAGATAGCAGGCTTTTTACCGGGAAGCGATGGATATGACACCGTTCTCAGCTCTTGGAATGTAATGAACAGTATTATGAGAACAGATTGGTTTGCTGAGCGTTTTGAGCCGAGAGTGAGAAGCTATATATGGATTCAGGGCGAATCTGACGAATGGCTGCCGCCGGAGGAATATATGGAAAGTTTCCTCACCATTCACAGTGCATTATGCGGTACCGATTTCGGATTTGAATATGCGTTTATAAGCAATGTTGCCTCGAGATTTTTCAGACCTAACGATGCACAGGAAAGGCTGGCGCAGGCGTACGAAGACATATATATGGCAAGCAGACTTGCCGGCACATTTACTACGCAAGACGGAACACTGCGCGAAGATAATCTGCATTATACGCAAAAAGGTGATAATATCCTCGGAGATGATATAGGAGAGACTATTGCCGTCGTATATAAAGGTAACGGCGGTACGCTCCTTGAAGGGGAAAAGGATAGATAGAAAATGCAAAAAGTACAAAAAGCTGTGATCTTTGCAGCTGTTATCACTTCGTTTATAACAACATTTATGGGGAGCGCACTCAATTTGTCGGTTCCTGATATGAGCGGTGAATTTAATGTAAGCGCGGGTGCAATAGGTTGGGTAGTGACAGTATATATGCTGATAGCCGCGGCTTTTGCCGTGCCGTTTGGCAGGATAGCGGATATAACATCTAGAAAGCTCGTGCTTGCCTTGGGAATAGCGGTCTTTGGGGCCGCTTCTTTCTTTTCCGTTTTTGCGCGCGGACTTATTTCTGTTGTCATAGGACGCGGGGCACAGGGGTTTGGCGCCTCTATGATATTTGCGACTAATCACGCCATACTCATAAGTAAATTCAGTGAAAATGAGCGCGGCAGAGTACTTGGGTATGCTACGGCTTCAACATATGTCGGCCTTGCGGCAGGCCCGGTGCTGGGCGGATTTCTCAATTATAATTTCGGCTGGAGATCGATATTTATAGCGGGGTGCGCGGTAAGCGCGGTGGTACTTGTGTCAGTGATTTTCGGTATTCCGTCAAAAAACAGGGATGTGGCTTCGGAAGCTGGCGAAGCAGAAAGCAAAGCCGCAGATGGTAAAAAAAAGAATTTTGACATTACGGGCAACGTATTTTTTATAATGGCGCTGCTTGCTCTCGTTTACGGGCTTACCGATATTATGAGAAACAGCTTTGCGCCGTATATTGCATGTGCGGGTCTGCTTCTCTTCGCAGTTTTTGTTTTTCGAGAGCTAAGAACAAAATCGCCTGTTATAGATGTACGCATTTTTAAAGAAAGTCCGGCTTATACGCTGGCAAATCTGGCGGCTCTTCTCGGTTACGGTGCGGTGTATGCAGTAAGCTATCTGCTTTCTATTTATTTGCAGACTGTGCTTGGATATAATTCTCAAACAGCCGGGCTTATACTTATAGCGTCTCCTGCTGTTATGGCAGTGCTTTCACCGCTTGCAGGCAGACTTTCAGACCGTATTTTGCCGTTTTTTCTAGCTGCGGCGGGAATGGCGGTTACGGCGCTTTCACTTCTAATCTTTGTTTTTGTTTCCGAAGATACGCATATTTTAGTCATCATCGGTGCGCTCCTGCTCTCTGGCGCGGGAGCAGCGCTTTTCAGCTCGCCGAATACAAATGCTGTGATGTCGTGCGTATCTCAGGAGTCGCTCGGAGTGGCGTCATCTGTACTGGCAACGATGAGATCGCTTGGTCATACTGTAAGTATGACAATCATCACGATAATTGTCTCAATTTATATCGGAGACAAGACACTTAAAGACGCAGAGCCGCAAATGCTCATTACTGTGATGCATACAGCATTTATTGTCTTTACCGCGCTTGCACTCATTGGCGCTTTATGCTCTATGAAAAAGCCGAAGAAGAAGGGATAGAGCAGTACGGAAGAAAAAGGAACAAAAGCGCAGAAAATCCGTCTTAAAAGTATAAACATAATATGTTAAAATAACAGTACAGAAAGTTTTATCAAAACGGAAAGAAAGGTAAGGAAAGAGAGATGAAAAGAAAGAAACTTTTATGCATGTGTATTGCGCTGTCACTGCTTTTATCGGCAGTAGTATTTTGGGGCTGCACAGCAAATGAAGATGATAATGCTCCGGTTGACGATGAGCTGGCGGGGCTTTCATTTACGACAGAAACTTTGCCAAAGATAGATGGCGCTACGGCGCTCGCGCCTTATTATGAGCTTATGGCATCGAAGCTCCTTAATGTCGATATCGAGGAAGCGCGTCAGTGGGTGCTTTGCAGTAAAACAGACGGTGCATACAGAAACCTCATTAACGGCAGCGTAGATATTATCTTTTGCTCTCTGCCGTCTGAGGATCAGCAGAGGATGGCAGATGAGGCGGGGGTTGAATTTGAAATGACTCCGTTTTTAAACGGCGCTTTTGTATTTTTTGTAAATAAGAGCAATCCGATAGAGAGCCTCACGGTACAGCAGCTGCACGATATATATGCGGGAAAAATTACAAACTGGTCGGAAGTTGGCGGCGATGATGTGGATATTATAGCATATCAGAGGCCTAATAACTCGGGAAGTCAAACTGGAATGTACCATTATATAATTTCTGAGGATGAAATAATGGAAGCGCCTACGGAAATGAAGATATCTGAAATGGGCGGTATTATAGATGCGGTGGCCTCTTATGAAAATTCAGAGGGTGCTATCGGATATTCATATTATTATTATGTGACAAGCATGCATTATACAGACCAGATAAAGCTTGTGCAGATAGACGGTATAGAGCCGAGTGATGACACGATAGCAAACGGCACCTATCCGCTTATAAATCCGTCGTATGCAATTATCAATGCGAACACACCTGAGGACAGCCCGGTGCGCGATATATTAAAATGGCTCGTAAGTCCAAGCGGACAGGAAACTGCGAGAGAAGCGGGCTATGTGCCGAGAATTGCAGACAGCGCGGATGAAGAATAAGCGCTTTATCTTAAATTTGTGCATGGGAGGTGTAATGGCAGGATGAAAAAAACAGGAACAGCCGCGGCAAAAGCTTTGTGCCTGCTTCTGGCGCTATTTATGGTATTTTCGCTTGCTGCCTGCAGCGGTACCGACGCAGGCGGGGACGATGAGGAAAAGATAGTACATACAGGTAAAAATGTAAAATCGCCGTCAGGAGTTAAATATTTTACGAAAAATAATTTGACGGTAGATATGATAAATATAAACAGCGACGGCAGTGTGCGTACCATCGATTATCCGGCAGGATATGAATATTCTCAAATGAGTGACGACGAAAAAGAGAAATGGGATGCTGAAGAAGTGTTTTTCTCGGGTCACTATATGCAGGTTTCAGGGCTTAAGGATAAGGATGTTGAGGAAATTGTCAACGAAAAGCTAAAAAATTTATGTTTAGACAATATAAACAAAATACCGCCGTATAGAGGAATCAAGGCTGAAATCGGCGAAAATCCTGAAAGTGCAAAGGAAGGGTATAAAAGCGCTTATCAATCGGTAGAATTAAATGATAATAATATATTATCGGTGACTATGTATGTGTCCGGAAGTTATAAATCCGTTTTAGTTGAAAAAAATGAGTACGGATATGACAACAGTGTATATTTTGCGTTTCAGGAAACACTGAACTTAGATTTGAATACGGGTAATGATATAGGCATAGTCGATATGTTCTGCAATGATGTCGATGCGCTCGCCTGTGTAAACGAGGCTATTAACGAGGCTATCGCACGCGGTAACGGTGATGAAGAAATATGGGATATAGGCAGCGATGTTAAAATAGCTGCGCCTTTTACGGGAATATCTGCGGATCAGAAATACAGCATAAATAATAGCGGCATAAATATCGTGCTCGATTATGAAACACCGGAATTTGATACAGGTTATTACCCGGCGTTCGTAACAGTGCCATTTTCCGATAAGGTTGCGGTATCTGAAAGATTTTTCGATGAGAAAGAAAGTATTTATGAATCGGAGGCGCCGGTTAGCAAACATTTTCCGTACAGCATACAAGATGCCCAAAATATTGAAATAGTAGCTGATGAATATAAGACAATAGGAGAAAACGGCACTATTTATTTAATCAGAAGCGCGAATTGCCCAAAGAGCGTGCCTAAATATATAAAAGAGAGAATGAGCGATTTTGTGAATATACCGGAGGAAGAAATACTGAGTGAAATAAACGAAAAACTGCCGGAAGATGCGAATCTATCGCGCATAGTAGGCGATTATTCTTTAACCGCAAGGGTTGACGAAGTAGGGCCGTTTGTCAATATCACTTATTCGGGATATAAATATGTATATGAGGGCAGGCAAGATGACAGCGAGGAGCAAAAGGATTATTTTTATGAAGAAATAAGCCGCCGCGAGACATATGATACGCGCCTCGAGCAAAATGAACCGATAGAGCTTTCCGATATATTTAAAGAGGATGCAGATATAAGCGGTATCATTAAACAGGCGTTTATTGACAGTATAAACAAAAGCTTGGACAGCGAAAATTCAACAAGGCTTGAAAATTCAGATAAACTTCCTGCTTTTAAAACCGGAAGCAGCAATGAAATTGAAAAACTTAACGAAGAATATATAGACAAACTTTACGATAATATAATATACTTTTCTATAGATTGTGAAAGCATATATTTCACATTTGAAACATTGCCTGCCGAGATTTACAGGGAAATATACGGTACAGATCCATTTGAAGATGACAACGCTATATATATAAATGCGGTAGGGTGGATTGCTTACGATACGCTTGATTGCGATAAGCTTACGATATTTGATTTATAACTTAGCCGCATGACATAAAGCCGAAAAATATTTTTCTATTCAAAGGATAAAATTTGCAGCAATGAATTTGTAGTAATTTAAAAAGGGGGAGCTATATGATTGAATGGTTCAGCAGCTTGGGAATATTGACAGCAATTTGTCTTGTTATCAATTTTATAACGGCGCTGGGAATCATTTTTCTCGAAAGAAAAAATCCTTCAGCGACGTTAGCATGGCTCTTTGTCCTGTTTATAATACCGGTGCTCGGTGCTGTATGTTATTTGTTTTTAGGCCAGAATATTTCAAGACAGAGGCTTTTCAAACTGTCGAAGAATGAAGAGTATTTTGTAAGAAAGGCGCTCAAAGAACAGGTTGAGGATATGGAAAACGGCAAATTTCCGTACAGTGACGAGGCCTATATTTGGCGCGATATGATACGGCTCAATCAGACTTACGGAGGCGCATACTATACGCAGGATAACACACCGGAAATTATTGTTGACGGCAATGATTTCATAAAATCGCTGCTCAAAGATATTGAAGAGGCGACAAGTTCGGTAAATGTTGAATTTTACATTGTAAAAGGTGATGAAGTGGGAAACGCTCTCATTAAAGCCCTTGAAAAGAAAGCAGCAGAGGGTGTTGATGTACGTTTTCTTGTTGATGCTGTAGGGGGCAGAGAAATTTGGGAAAGGGATTTGGAACAGCTTGCTGCTGCGGGTGGCAAATATGCATTTTTCTTCCGACCAAAGCTGAGAATGGTCAATCTCAAATTAAATTACAGAAATCATAGAAAGCTTGTAACAATAGACGGGCGTATCGGATATATCGGCGGGTTTAACATTGGACGTGAATATCTTGGGCGCAAAAAGAAATTTGGATATTGGCGCGATACTCATCTCCGCTTTTTCGGCGGCTGTGTGCGTGATATAGACGGGCGGTTTCTGCTTGACTGGCGCGAGGCTTCGGGTGAGGATATTCCGCTTTCAAATGTGTGGTACGAACCTGCGGTTGCCGGCGGCAAGACGGGTGTTCAGATAGTAAGCAGCGGACCGAATTCCGAAAAAGAAGAGATAAAGCGCGGATATATGAAGATGATTACGACTGCGCGCAAAAATGTTTATATACAGACACCGTATTTTGTGCCCGATCAGAGCATTCTCGAGTCGCTTAAAATGGCGGCACAGTCGGGTGTAGATGTGAGACTTATGATTCCGTGTATGCCGGATCATATGTTTGTTTACTGGGCCACATATTCTTATGCTGCGGACCTTGTGGCGTCGGGCGGCAGAGTGTTTGTATATGATAAGGGTTTTTTGCATTCCAAGCTGATGATTGCCGACGGGCAAGTGTTTTCGTGCGGATCTGCCAATTTTGACAGGCGCAGTTTTTCACTCAATTTTGAGGCTAATGCCTTTGTGTACGATGCGGACGAAGCTATGAAGATGGAGAGCATTTTCGAGCATGATATGCTTGAATGTCATGAGCTTACGAAAAAGCTTTACGAAAGCAGAAGCCTGTGGATAAAGTTTAAGGAATCAATATCTCGTCTTTTGTCGGATTTGCTTTAAGATTTAGATCTGCAAAATGATTTTGCATTGCAGTAAAAAAGGATTTATTATGAATACTTTGAAAACGGCGTAGCTTTGAGCTATGCCGTTTTATCGTTTTGTAAGTAATTTAGCTTAGCAAGAAAGCGAAAATCATTTGCACAAGGCCATAAAATAAATTGAAAAAAATTTTTGTAAACAGTTGACAAAACTGCGGCTTTACTATATTATATAACAGTGATATATAACATTGTTATAAACGGGGAGGTGAGCAAGTGAGTGAGGCAGAACAGACAACATTGCACCTAATTCTGTCGGCCGCTATGCAGGAATTTCTGGAAAAAGGCTTCAAGACTGCTTCCTTGCGGAACATTGTCAAAACTGCAGGGGTGACTACAGGAGCGTTTTACGGTTATTATGACAGCAAGGAGGATTTATTTGAAGCGCTGGTGGGAGAACACTACGATTTTTTATTGGAATGTTTTTGCAGGGCACAAAAAGAATTTGCAGAAATACCACCGGAGGAGCAGCCAGACAATCTCACCTCTATTTCCGGTGAATGTATGTATGAAATGCTTTTATACGCCTATGAGCATTTAAATGAATTTAAGCTCATACTTTGCTGTTCAGAAGGAACGCGTTTTTCAAAACTGATTGATGAAATGGTGGAAGTAGAAACAAAAGGAACGCATGATTACTTAGAGGTGCTTGAAAAACTGGGTCGGCCTTCACCGCCTATTGATGAACGGCTGGAGCATATATTGATCACAGGAATGTTTAACACTTTTTTTGAGTTGATTATACATGAAATGCCGCTTGAAGACGCGAAGCATTATTTAGAGGAAATGAGAGCTTTTTATACTGCCGGATGGATGAAAATTATGGGACAATAGGTAAAGGCAATTGCCCTATAATTCTTAATAATGGAAAGCATGCGCTTTCCATTATCTTTGGCATGATGGTTAGCCATAGCTAACTATAAAAATTAACTGCTTAGCTGAGGATATTAGAGGGCAATTATTTTGTCCGCATATCACAAAAATATTTACAAGGAGGTTTTTTAATGAAAAAACAGTCTAATTTATCAATATTGATGGACTACGCTGGAGGATATAGGATATTGACCTACCTTTCCTGGATACTGTCTGTAATGAGTGCGCTGATTTCCCTCGTTCCTTTTTGGTATATATGGCGTATCATTCGCGACGTACTAAAAGCTGCTCCGGACTTTTCACAGGCAGAAAATGTCACACGCTATGGATGGTCTGCTGTATTGTTTGCGGTTATAGCTATTGTTGTCTATATAGCCGCTTTAATGTGTTCGCACATAAGCGCATTTCGGGTGGCTGCCAATATGCGAAAAAAGATCATGCGACATATTACAACTTTGCCTCTGGGTATAACGGAGAAATATGGAAGCGGAAATTTAAGAAGAATTGTAAATACCTCTAGTGCGGCTACGGAAACATATCTTGCACATAGGCTTCCCGACAAAGCGGGTGCTGTTGCTACGCCCATAGGATTGCTTTTTTTACTGCTCGCTTTTGATTGGCGTTTGGGATTATTAAGTCTTGTTCCGGTTATTCTCGGTTTTTTAATTATGATGAAAATGACAGGGGCGGAAATGGAACAAAAGATGAAAGAATATCAAAATGCACTTTCCGATATGTCAAATGAAGCGGTTGAATATGTAAGGGGTGTACCCGTAGTTAAGACGTTCGGGCAGACAATCTTTTCATTTAAACGTTTCAAAGCTGCGATTGATAATTATGAAACATGGGTAATCGCGTACACGAAAGCGTTAAGGATGCCGATGATGTTTTATACAACTGCAATCAACGGCGTGTTTGCTTTCCTGATTGCCGGAGGCATTATTTTTACAAGGAGTGGCGTGACTGATGAATTGCTGCTGAACCTTATCTTTTATATCGTGATTACCCCTGCGATCGGGACAACGCTCACAAAGATTATGTTTATGAGCGAGGACGCAATGATTGTGGGTGATGCAATCAGCAGGATTGATGAAGTGCTTAGGGAAAAGCCATTGTCGGAAAGCCCGGCAGATAACGTACCGGAGGATAATTCAATTGTATTGGAGCATGTTACCTATAGCTATGACGGAAAGAAAAATGCTCTCAATGATATATCATTGTCAATTAAAGCTGGACAGACAGTTGCCTTAGTAGGCGCATCAGGCGGCGGCAAAACGACCCTTGCTAATATCATCACAAGATTTTTTGATCCGCAAAAAGGACGCATACTAATAGGAAATGTCGATATACGCGACATTCCAAAAGAAACGCTGATGAATAAAGTATCTTTTGTATTTCAAGACAGTCACCTGATCAAGGCGTCTGTATTGGAAAATGTGCGTATGGCAAAGCCTGACGCAACCTGTGAAGAGGCTGCTCATGCTCTGGAGGATGCGCAATGTCTGGATATTATCAAAAAACTACCGAATGGAATAGATACAGTTATTGGGACAAACGGCGTGTACTTATCTGGCGGTGAAAAACAGCGAATAGCGATTGCCCGCGCAGTTTTAAAAAATGCGCCGATTCTCATTCTTGATGAAGCCACAGCATTTGCCGACCCTGATAATGAAGTGCGCGTGCAGCAGGCTTTATCTGCCCTTTCAAATGGAAAAACAGTTATTATGATTGTGCATAGGCTATCGTCGATTACAAATGCAGATTGCATTTATGTACTGCAAGACGGTGAAATCGCTGAAAGCGGCACACATGAAGAACTGATAAGGAAAAACGGCATATTTACTCGTATGTGGAAGAATTATTCTGAAGCGGCAGAATGGAAAATTTTAAATGAAAACAAAGAATTGGAGGTAAGAGCATGATTCAGAAATTGCAGAGACGCTTTGCATTATCAAGACAGGGCGCTGTCGATTTGATAAAAGGCTGCATTGCTTGCGTAGTGCAGGATATATCTTTTATGTTTCCTGTAGGCCTTCTTTATTTCTTGGTCATTGATATGATGAACGGGGGCGTAACCGGAAGCCGCGTTGTTTTTTATGTAGCTGGTACTTTAGTTTGCTTATGCTTCATATTCATTGCGACTTGGTTTCAATATAATGCTACTTATTTGGCAACTTATGTAGAAAGTGGGGTAAGACGTATTTCGCTGGCTGAACAGCTTCGCAAAATTCCACTGTCCTTTTTCGGGAAGAAAGACCTTGCCGATTTGACAAATTCTATTATGAGCGACTGCGCAACTTTAGAAACCGCTTTTTCCCATTATGTGCCCGCTTTGGCAGGCTCGCTTATTTCTACAGCGCTGATCGGACTTAGTCTTTTTGCCTATGATTGGCGTATGGCTCTTGCGGCAGTTTGGGTGCTGCCGATTGCCTTTACGATTACGTTTTTTTCCGCCCGCATACAGGAGTATTTCAATCGCAAATCCGTAGAAGCAAATGTTGATCTTGAAAATGGGGTACAGGAGTGCATTGAGAGCTTGCAGGACTTAAAGGCGAATAATGCGGAAAAAAGGTATTTGGAAGGTCTTGATAAAAAAATTGATTATGTAGAAAAACGGCACATTATTACAGAACTTGGTACTGCCATTTTTGTTGTTTCATCAACATTGATATTAAAGTTTGGGATTGCTACAGTTGCGCTTGTAGGCTCTGTGCTTCTCGTTCGCGGGGAAATTGATATTCCGCTGTTTTTTATGTTTTTGCTTGTTGCTTCAAGACTGTATACTCCGCTTGAGGGTGCGCTGCAAAATCTTGCCGCAATTATATCTACCAGAACGAACATAGAGCGGATGAATGAAATACTCGATCACCCGATTCAGACAGGAAGCAGACAGTTAACAAATGAAGGATACGATATTGTATTTGATCATGTGGCATTTTCTTACAATACCGGAGAGACTGTACTGAAAGATGTGTCTTTTACGGCAAAGCAAGGGGAAGTTACTGCCTTAGTCGGACCGTCAGGCGGCGGCAAAACTACGGTGTCACGCCTTGCCGCGCGGTTTTGGGATATAAACAGAGGAAAAATTACTGTCGGCGGTATGGATATATCGAAGATAGAGCCGGAAGCGTTATTGTCGTTGTATTCCATCGTATTCCAAGATGTGACGCTGTTTAACAATACGATTATGGAGAATATCAGAATAGGAAGGAAGAACGCTACGGATGAAGAAGTAATTGAGGCTGCAAGGCTGGCAAATTGTGAGGAGTTTGCAGCAAAGCTTCCAAATGGGTATAACAGTATGATCGGTGAAAATGGCTGTGAGCTTTCCGGCGGCGAAAGACAGCGTATTTCCATTGCCCGCGCTTTTCTAAAAAATGCTCCTATCATTTTGCTTGACGAAGCAACATCAAGCCTTGACGTGGAAAATGAAACTTTGATACAGACTGCTTTATCAAGATTGATAAAGGATAAGACCGTGCTTGTCATCGCTCATCGTATGCGTACTGTAAGCGGTGCAGATAAAGTAGTCGTGCTTGCAGATGGTGTTGTTGCTGAACAGGGAGAACCGAAAGAGCTGATGAATACAGGTAAAATCTATCCTCATATAGTAAAGCTGCAAACTATTAGTAAGGATTGGGGTATTTAGTATAAATGTAAAGTGTCAAAATACATAGTATGTGTGCTTTGGCAGAGGCTATTGGCTTTTCTTCATTTCAGCGTCTTGCGGGAATGGATTTCAAGACGAAAGGGCTTGCGCTTACCCTTAAAGCAGCGCTTTAAAATTTAACAATAACAAAAAGGACAGGTAAAAAGCAACGGCTTCTTACTCGTCCTTTTCTGTATCTATATGGCAGCTACCCCGCCGTTTTCAGTTTGCGGGCTATCTGATTTTTTAGATACACCTTCAGCGTTTTTTATCTTGGAACACAGATTTTCATACCGATTCTCAGATTGTAAGGGTCGATATCCGGGTTTGCGTCTATAATTGCGCCGAGCGCTACGCGGTATTTTTTTGCTATCATATAAAGAGTATCTCCGGCGACTACGGTATGGAGAACACCGCGGCATTCAGGAGCGCCTCCAGGAATGTCAGGAGTCGGCAGCGGTGCAGGACCGGGACACGGAGCTGTTGGCTGATTGTCGGGAAGCTGCATGCCTGGAATGCAGAGCTTTCTTCCGATTCTCAGATTATAAGGATTTCTTATTCTGTTGACTTTCATAAGTAGTTCAACAGGTATATCGTATTTGCGGGCGATTGAATAAAGTGTATCGCCGGCTTCGACAGTATATACATCAATACATACTAAGCATTTAGCCATAAAAATATCACCTCTCAAATACATACTATTTTCTTCTGCACACTTTTGTGATAGAATAATAATATATTTTTGACAAGAGAGGTTTTTGATTTGAAGAGATTTATGGATCCGAGGACGCTCATAATAATTGCACTATTGTTTGCGTCGTCGATATTTAACGGAAGATTTGCAAGTCCGGGAGACTGGCTGATGAGCACGCTGCTTATGCTTCCGGCAGTGCTGATAGGACTTTCGCTGCACGAATTTGGGCATGCGTTTGTCGCATACAAGCTGGGTGACGATACCCCATATTATCAGGGCAGAGTGACGATCAATCCAGCAGCGCACATAGATCCGATAGGTTTTGTGTGTTTACTCCTTATCGGCTTTGGCTGGGGCAATCCGGTGCAGATAAACCCGAGAAATTTTAAAAAGCCGAGGCGCGACGAGCTGCTGGTATCGCTTGCAGGAGTAACGATGAATTTTATTGTGGCAGTGCTGTTTGCGGTAATTCTCAGAATTATTGTGGCGGTAGCTCCCGAATTTATATATCTAAATCAAATGGGCAGTATTGTGATGCAGATGATTCTCAATATCGTTCTCATAAATATCGTACTTATGGTTTTCAATCTCATACCCGTGCCTCCGCTTGATGGTTTTAATATTGTTACAGAAATTTTTAACCTGCGCAAATACAGCTGGTGGTACAGAGTATATGAGAATGGATTTTTTATACTGCTCGTGCTCATACTCTTTGATATCACTGATATTGTGCTGACACCGGGTGTGCTCGCGGTATACAATTTGATTATGGATATATTATTCGCTGTTTAATTGTGAATTTAACAAAAGGAATAAGAGTCTGTCATTTGCGGGCAGGCTCTTTTTGTATGCAGAGGTGTATTTGTTATGCTGCGGCTTTTATTCCGCGCGGGGGGGGGAAAATAATAAAAATTTTTATTATTAGCACTCTCTTATGATGAGTGCTAAAATTTTTGTTTACAAATCGCTTTATGAGGTATATTATAATATTATAAAAGGAAAAAATATCATAGGTGCGAAAGGGGGACGACCTTATGAACATAGAAAAATATACACAAAATGCACAAAACGCGCTTATAGAGGCGCAAAATCTGGCCATTTCATTGGGACATCAGCAGCTTGACTGCGAGCATATAAACTTGGCGCTTTTAAAACAGACAGACGGGCTGATTCCGAGACTTCTTGATGTTATGGGCGTGGATGTTTCATCTGTTGCGCGCGATGTGCAGACAGAGCTTGACAAGCTGCCAAAGGTAAGCGGAGGTGCAGACGGGCTTTACAGTACTAGGCGGTTTTCGGAGCTTCTTATAGAAGCGGAGAAAACGGCAGAACAGTTTAAGGACGAGTATGTTTCGGTAGAGCATATTTACCTTGCGCTTATCGCGGAAAGAAGCACGCCTACCGCAGCGATTAACGCCAAGTACGGCATTACACGTGAAAAATTTCTCGAGGCGCTTTCAAAAGTAAGAGGCAATCAGAGAGTAACGAGTCAAAACCCTGAGGAAAATTATGAGGCGCTCAGTAAATACGGGCGCGACCTCGTGCAGATGGCGCGTGAGGGCAAGCTTGATCCTGTAATCGGACGTGACGCCGAGATAAGGCATACTATTCAAATTCTTTCAAGAAGGACGAAGAATAATCCGGTGCTTATCGGTGAACCGGGCGTCGGCAAAACGGCTGTCGTGGAAGGCCTTGCACAGAGAATTTTAAACGGCGATGTGCCGGAGGGCTTAAAGGATAAGACAATTTACGCGCTCGATATGGGCTCTCTCATTGCAGGCGCAAAGTTCAGAGGTGAATTTGAAGAGAGACTCAAGGCTGTTCTCAGCGAAATAGAAAAGTCAGAAGGCAGGATAATCCTTTTTATAGATGAAATTCATAACATCGTAGGCGCAGGCAGAACGGAAGGCTCGATGGATGCAGGCAACCTGCTTAAGCCTAAACTTGCGCGAGGCGAGCTGCACTGCATAGGCGCAACAACTCTTGATGAATACAGAAAATACATTGAAAAAGATGCAGCGCTTGAAAGACGATTCCAAAAAGTACTTGTAGATCAGCCGACTGTCGAAGACACGATTTCAATATTAAGAGGGCTCAAAGAGCGTTTTGAAATTCATCACGGCGTGAGAATTACAGACAGCGCGCTTATCGCCTGTGCGGTACTTTCTGACAGATACATTACGGACAGATTTTTACCGGACAAGGCCATAGATTTGATGGACGAAGCGGCATCTAAAATAAGGACGGAAATAGACTCGCTTCCGGCGGAGCTTGATGAAATTTCAAGGAAGATAATGCAGTTGGAAATTGAAAAACAGGCGCTTTCAAAAGAAAGTGACAACGGTTCAAAAACGAGACTTGAAAATATTACAAGCGAGCTTGCAGAGCTTAAAGCCGAGAACGATAAGATGCGCGCGCAGTGGGAGCAGGAAAAACAGGCAATATCCGGCGTAAAAGAAATAAAGCAGCAGATAGAGGACGTGAAGTATCAGATAGAAGAAGCGGAAAGACAGTACGACCTCGAAAAACTGGCTGAATTGAGGTATGGAAAGCTGCCGGAGCTTGAGAAGAAGCTCGAAGCGGCAAAGGGCAGCGCGTCAGACTTAGAAAACGGCGGCGCAGGAAGTGAAAACAGACTGCTCAAGGAAGAGGTCGGTGAAGAGGAAATTGCTGAAGTAGTTTCAAACTGGACGGGTATTCCTGTAGCTAAGCTCGTAGAATCTGAAAAGGAAAAGCTGCTCAAGCTCAGTGATATTCTTCACAAGAGAGTTATCGGGCAGGATGAAGCCGTAACCGCTGTGGCAGAAGCTGTGCTTCGCGCGCGAGCTGGTCTTAAAGATGAGAACAGGCCGATAGGTTCGTTTATATTCCTTGGACCTACAGGTGTGGGCAAGACCGAGCTTGCAAAGTCGCTTTCAGAAGCGTTGTTTGATTCCGAAAAAAATATGATCAGAATAGATATGTCGGAGTATATGGAGAAACACTCCGTGTCGCGGCTTGTAGGAGCTCCTCCGGGATATGTAGGCTACGACGAGGGCGGACAGCTTACTGAAGCCGTGCGCAGAAAGCCGTATAGCGTAATATTGTTTGATGAAATAGAAAAAGCGCATCCGGATGTATTTAACATTTTGTTGCAGCTTCTTGACGACGGCAGACTTACGGATAATCAGGGCAGAACAGTTGATTTCAAGAATACAATAGTAATCATGACATCGAATATAGGAAGCTCATACCTTATTGACAATATAAATGCTGACGGCAGTATCGACGCCAAGGTAAAGGAACAGGTAGAAAACGAGATGAAGCAGTATTTCAGACCTGAATTTTTAAATCGTATTGACGATATTGTCGTATTCTCGCCGCTTACAGAAAATCAGATAACAGGTATAATCGATATTGCAATGAAAGGGCTTGTTTCTCGCCTTGCTGACAGAGAAATTGCGCTTGTGCTTACAGACAGTGCAAAACGCCGCATTGCGCAGGAGAGCTATACACCGGCATACGGCGCGCGGCCAGTTAAGAGATATCTGCAAAAACATATTGAAACAGAGCTTGCCGAGCGCATTATAAGAGGAGAGATCACTGACGGCGATACCGTAACAATAGATGCGGACACAAACGGACTTACATTCCGCACTGCATAGACATAAATTAAGAATTAAAGCAGTCCATAGAACAATCTTAATTCTGTAAATAATATTTAAGATGCGGAATGTCAAAGGCAGCATACAAGAAAGAAGAGAGTATCTTTGATGCAGCAGTTGCGGTGTTTAAAAAATAGCAGCAAAAAAGCAGAGGTTTTATCCTCTGCTTTTTAAATATCTTTGTTATTTCGCTTAGTCAGCTGTATAAGGAAGAAGCGCTACGATTCTTGCTCTTTTGATAGCAGTAGTAACTTCTCTCTGATGCATAGCGCAAGTACCTGTAATTCTCTTAGGAAGAATTTTACCTCTTTCGGTAACATACTTCTTAAGCTTTTCAACGTCCTTGTAATCTATAACTTCTGTTTTATCTGCGCAGAACTGGCACACCTTTTTTCTTCTCATACCACCGCGTCTCTTATCCTGCATCATAATGATATTCTCCTTTCTGAAAAACTTTAAAACGGCATATCGTCGTCTTCGAGAGCTGAAAAGCCTTCAGGAATACCGAGATCCTGAGGAGCCTTCTGCTGCTGCGAAAATCCGCCGCCCGAGCCTGCGCTCGCGCCGTCCTGGCCTTTGTTGCCTACGAATTCAATTCTGTCTGCTACGACCTGATAAGTGTATACAGTCACGCCGTCTTTGTTGGTGTAATTGTTGTTCTGGATTCTTCCCTGAACTCCAATCCATCTGCCTTTTGTAAAAAATCTTTCGATAATCTCGGCAGTTTTACCGAAGGCGGTAACATCAATAAAATCGGCTGTCGGCTGCTCACCACCCTGCTGATTGCTTCTCGGAGGTCTGTCAACAGCAACAGTAAATCTTGCAACTGCAAGCTGTGACTGTGTGTATCTGACATCCGGGTCACGGGACAGTCTGCCTATGAGGATAACACTGTTCATAAAGCTGCGCCTCCTCTCCTATTTCGCATCCTTGTTGATGATGAGATGTCTTATAATGTTATCTGAAATTCTCATTCTTCTGTCAAGCTCTTTTGGAAGAGTAGGATTTGCTTTAAATTCGATTACAACATAATAACCTTCGTTTTTCTTCTGAATCGGATAAGCAAGTTTTCTCATTCCCCAAACATCTACCTTGCCGACTTCACCGTCTGCCTCGATGATACCTTTTGCAGTTTCTACCGTGGCGTCCTTGATGTCGTCTTCCAAAGCAGGATCGATAATGAACATAACTTCGTAATTTGTCATTTGATTCACCTCCCTATGGTCTTAATGGCGACGGTTTATTCCGTCGCAGAGATTTGTCCGCAAAACACACGAACACCCATATAGTATACCATAAATCGGGAAACAATCAAGCAAAAAATTATTGTCGTGCCGCACTGTGTATATGCTTTGCATTACCCACAATATATAGTAGGTGAAATCTTCTATAAAATGTGGTATAATATAAAATGTATAAGCATCACACGGAGGAAGACAATAAATGTATTTTTTAATGATAACAGCATTCATTATAATAGTTCCGATCATAGTAATAACAATAAGGATAAAAAAGAACGTATCGCCGTATGAAACGATTTTTGAAAGCATAGTGCTTACGGCTATAGTAGTAATTGCAGTACTTTTTTCGGCTTATTTTGATAGCGGCGTATCGCTCGGAGAACAGCTTATGTCAGCGGTAAGGGAAGCGGCTGAAGTGTTTGCAGGTATTGATGAATTTGTTAAAGCAGCAGGTATAGGTGATCTGACATATGACGAGAGAGTGACGCTCATAGTATCGGCTTACGGCATGATAAATTCGATGCTGCCATCGACAGTCATAATTGCGGGAACTTTCATTTCGTATTTTTTATATATGGCTATTTCCAAGATGTATAAAAGTATTGGCGGAAGACCGGCAGAGCTCATTCCGCTCAAATTTTTCAGGTGGCCGAGAAATACTATGGCAGGATTTCTTGTTATGTTTGTACTTTCTTTTGCAATCGGTATGCTCCCGGCATTTGAAGATGCGCAGCTATATATGAATATAAGCATTATTTTTGAATTTGTTATTGCAGTACAGGGACTCGGATTTGTTTTTCTTTTATTTGATTTAAAAAAAATCCCGAAGGTTTTTGCTGTATTGATAGGTATTGTCGGTATGGCAACGAGCTTTGGGCGAATGACGTTATTTGTGGTAGGAGCTCTTGATTATATGATAAATATGCGCGGACGTATAGTGCGCAGATAATGGAGGTCTTTAAATGACAGACATTAAAACTATGGATATAGAAAATATAAAAAACGTAGAGAATACACAAAATATTTTGGCTAAAAATTCTCCTTTTCCTATGTGCGTTATAAACGAACAGGGCAAAGTCACAGTTGCAAGTTCGAAGATAGATGAGGTGTTCATATACGATGAGATAAAAGACTCCGATATTTTCGCGCTCACGGGAATAAAATACAAAGACTACGAAGCTGCGGCGGATGGTGAAAAATCGCTTACAATTTCGAGAAATGACAAGATTTTTAGAATTTCCGTAAATGAAATTGAGTCTGCGTATGGATATATGGCTATATATTTTCACGATATTACCAACCTTGAAAGTTTGAAAGAGCTGTATAACGCGGAAAAAGTCTGCATTGCACTTGTGAATGTGGATAATTTTGATGAGCTTCTTAAAAACACCGAAGAAGAAAATGAAATGGCGCTCAGCTCCGTCATAGACAAAACTCTCAGGCAGTGGGGTGCGCGTCTTAATGCCAGTGTTGTAAAATACAGAGAAGATATGTATTTCTTTGTGATGAGTAATGCGGCATGTGAAAAAATCATCGAAAATAAATTTGCTATACTCGATGCCATAAGAGCAATAGAGACGGAAGGCGAATTTCCAGTGACGATTTCGATAGGGATAGGTGCCGGCGGCAAGACGATACAGCAGACAGATCAGTATGCAAAGGACGCACTCGATCTCGCGCTCGGGCGAGGCGGGGATCAGGCAGTAATTAAAAATATTTCCAATATTCAATATTACGGAGGCAAGACGCAGGCTATAGAGCGCGGCAATAAAGGCAAATCAAGGGTAATCGGTCACGCGCTCAAGCTGCTTATAGACCAGGCGGAAAAGGTTGTGATTATGGGACACATAAATCCCGATATGGATGCTTTTGGTTCGGCGCTCGGCATTACACGCCTCATAAGGAATACAAACAAAGAGACATATATAGTGATAAATAATGTTACAGAATCTCTTTCAGAGATATACAGGCAGGCCAAGGAAACAGAACTCTATACATTTATAAACAGCGAGAAAGCGCAGAATATTGTGGATAAGGAGACTCTTCTTATCGTGCTTGATACGCACAGGCCGAGTTATACCGACTGTCCTGCGCTCATAAATATGACGGATAAAATCGTTGTCATAGACCATCATCGGAAAGATGAGGAAAGTGTAGAAAATCCAACGCTTTCATATATGGAGTCTTACGCAAGCTCAACTGCCGAACTGGTAACAGAAATACTTCAGTATTCGGATGAAAAAAAGAGTATCACGCGCTTTGAAGCGGAGGCGCTTCTTGCCGGTATCACGGTAGATACAAATAATTTTGCGGTTAAGACGGGTGTGCGGACATTTGAAGCCGCATCATGGCTTAGGCGCGCGGGAGCTGACACAACGGCAGTAAAGAAGTTTCTGCGCACGGATCTCGAGTCGTTTATGCTGCGTTCCAAGTGCGTCTCCGATGCTGAGATTATAAATGACGGGCAGATAGCGCTTTCAGTAATGGAGGGGGACAGTCCCGACTGCCAGATACTTTGCGCACAGGCGGCGGATCAGCTGCTTTCAGTAAAGGGTATTGTTGCGAGTTTTGTGACCGGTGTCAACAGCTTCGGCAAAACGGTAGTGAGCGCGCGTTCGCTCGGCGATATCAATGTGCAGATAATAATGGAAAAAATGGGCGGCGGCGGGCATCTGACGACAGCCGGTGCACAGGTGGACAAATCTCCGCATGAAGTGCTGGCGGAAATTAAAGAAATACTGATAGAAGAGGAAGTTATTTAATTTAAATAGGGGAGGATTTTGAAATGATAGTTATTCTATTGAAAGATGTAAAAGGCACGGGCAAAGCCGGAGATATAGTAAAAGTATCCGACGGTTATGCTAGAAATATGCTGATTCCCAAGGGAATGGCCAAGGAAGCTACGGAAGGAAATGTGAGAAGCCTTGAAAAGCAGAAGGCGCTGGCAGAGGAAAAGAGGGCGGCGGAAAAAGCCGCGGCGCAGGAACTCGCAGACAAGATAAAGGAATTTAAAACAGTGATAAAGACAAAAGGCGGAGAGGGCGGCAGGCTTTTCGGCTCAATAACATCGAAGGATATAAGCGAGGCTGTAGCAGAGCAGCATAAACTCAATATAGATAAGAAAAAAATCGTGCTCGATGCACCTATAAAAAATTGCGGTACATACGAGATTCCTGTAAAGCTCTATACGGAAGTGACGGGAGTGCTTAATGTAACGGTGGAAATTCAGTAACGGCGGAATTTCGGTGAAAATGTTTACAGCACAGAATAAAAAGAGGATTTTAATATGATGGAAAAAATACCTCCGCATAATGAAGAGGCAGAAAAATCAATACTCGGAGCGTCGCTGCTTAGCAAGGACGCTCTTATCAATATTATGGATATTGTAAAGCCGAGAGACTTTTACAGCGAAATGCACAAAGAAATATTTACAGCTATAAGAGAGCTGTATTCGAGAAATGAACCGGTGGATACTCTCACCGTTTCCGAAGAGCTTAAAAAGAGAAATTCGCTTGAAATGGTCGGCGGCCGGGCGTACATAGCATCGCTTGCGTCAGGCGTACCTTCAACGGCTAACGCCGGGCAGTATGCGAAAATAGTCGCGGAAAAAGCTGTACTTAGAAAGCTGATAACGGCGTCAACCGACATTATAGAAGAAGCGTACAAGGAAACAATGGATGCGGATATGGTGCTTGACTACGCGGAGCGCGGAATATTTGAAATAGCGCAGGCAAAGCAGAGCAAAGATGTGGCGGCGCTTAAAGACGTGCTGATAAAGAATATAGAAATCATAGATGAGGCGAGCAGGCAGGAAGGCAATATAATAGGTGTGCCTACAGGGTTTCGTGATCTCGATGCAAAGACGAGTGGGCTTCAGAGATCGGATCTTGTGATCGTAGCGGCAAGACCTGCGATGGGAAAGACTGCTTTTGCGCTCAATGTCGCGCAGCAGGCGGCGATTAAGGGTAGAGCATCGGTACTGATTTTTTCGATGGAAATGTCAAAAGAGCAGCTTGGGCAAAGGCTTCTTTCTATGGAATCGCGTGTTGAGATGCAGAAGCTCAAAACGGGAGACCTAAACCGAAAAGACTGGGATGATATAAATATTGCGCTTGATATTCTTTCGGAAGCAAATATATTTATAGACGATACGCCGGGCATATCTATTATGGAAATAAAGAACAAATGCAGGCGCATAAAGGCAGAGCATGGGCTTGATCTCATAGTGCTTGACTATTTGCAGCTGATGTCGTATGAAGGCAAAACGGACTCGAGGCAGCAGGAAATATCAGCGCTTTCCAGGCATTTAAAATTGCTTGCGCGTGAAATGGACTGCCCGGTAATAGTACTTTCGCAGCTTTCGCGTGCGCCGGAGCAGAGAACGGATCATAGACCGCAGCTTTCGGACTTAAGAGAATCGGGCGCTATTGAGCAGGATGCCGATATAGTGCTCTTCCTTTATAGAGACGACTATTACGAAAAAGAAAATTCCGAGAAACCGGGTGTCTGCGAAGTCATAATAGCAAAGCAAAGAAGCGGTCCTACAGGAACGGTAGAGCTGATGTGGCTTGAAAAATACACGAGATTTGCGGATAAGAGCAATCTTTTGCTTTAATTTTCACAATTTGAACAAAAATATACCGCGGCGGCGGAGTATAATTTATAGTGTCAGCTTATAAATTAGGGCTGTAAGCGGTGCATAGTTGATTAAAAAGGAAATAAAGATGCAGTTCGGTAAAGATACAAAAAACGGCTATCTTCTCGATACGGAAGTAGAAAATATATTTATAAGTGAACATATGGTAGTGGCACCGGGAGATTATGTAAAAGTATATCTTTATGTTTTAATGTGCGCAGAAACAGGGCAGTCTGTTTCTGAAGACAGACTTGCAAAGCTTCTCATGATGGATACGCTGACGGTAGAAAAGGCGCTGCTCTACTGGCAGGAGCGCGGAGTAATAAAACGCATACGTGCCGGCACAGGAAGTGAAGAGGATAGAATAGAATTTGTGAGCTTGAGAGATAAATTGTTTGGCGGAGCAAATGCGGACGAAGTGAAAGATGGTACGGACATATCAGGCGATGAGATTTACGATAAGAATCTCGCTGATATGCTGAAGTCTATAGAAAAGATAATAGAAAGACCGCTTGGCGGCAAAGAGCCGCTGGAGATTTTTTCGTGGATAGATGATTTTGGAGCGTCTCCAGAAACTATTGTTACAGCATATAGCTACTGCAAAAAGAAATATAGAAAAGATACAGCGTCATATGTGGGCAAGGTTGTAAAGGATTGGATGCTCAAGGGACTTGACGATGTGACAAAGATAGATGAATACCTCGGGGAAATAGAAAAAAAACAATTTCTTTACAGGCGTGTGTTCCGGGCTCTCGGATTTATGAGAAATCCGACGGAAGAGGAAAAGAAAATTATGGACGTATGGTTTTCTGATATGGAATATACCATTGATAAAGTGCTTGAAGCTTGCAGCAAGACGAGCGGAATATCAAATCCAAATTTGAATTATGTAAATAAGATTCTTTTACACTGGTACAAGGAAAAGCACGGGGTCTTACCGAATAAAGACGGGCACATTCCTGTGGGCTATGTGTTCAAATATTACGATTACATAAGGGAGGACGCGGAGGAAGCTGCACGGAAAAGAAAACAGGAAATTTATAAAAAACTTCCTGAGATAAAAGAACTTGATGATAATATAATGAAGGCCGGAATAGAAGCCGGAAGACTGCTTGTTTCGGGAAGGACTGACAGAAAAGAAGCATCTATGGCGATTAAAAAATCAATGGATAAGATGCTTGCTGACAGAGCGGCATTGCTTACCGAAAACAGCTACCCTATAGATTATACAGAAGTAAAATACAGATGCAGTCTGTGCGGAGATACGGGCACGACCGAAAATGGTGAAAGGTGCAGTTGTTTCGAGCAGAGAATGGAAGAAGCAAAAGTATGGCGAAGTTCAGAAAAAAAACAAGTCCAGTAATAAAAAAAGATGATATAGGCTCTAAACTGAAGCTCCCGTTTAAATTTGTCGGAGAGTTTATTTCAGGCTGTGTTTTTTCTGTTAGAAACAAATATTATAAAAAGAATCCCAGGGCGCTTGTCAAAGCGCGAAAGAGACACGAGAAATATAGAAAAAAGCTGCGTGCGTGGCACAGTAAATTCAGTAAGGCAGATAAAAAAATAACGAGAGTTACAGTAAACGCTGTTAATGCTATCGACAGTAAAACCGATGCCTTTGTCGAAAGGGCAGATATAGGTCTTGTAGTATTGGCTCATCGTTTTTATAGAGCAAAAGCGTGGGTTGAGCTCAATAAAAAGCTGCTGCTTTGTCAGTTTGCCGGTCTCGTAGGCATTGTGCTTTGCTGTATGGGGATATTTAATATCTGTACTGCATACGAATATTCGTATAATGGCAGAAGTCTTGGGCTTGTAAATAACCAGGAAGATGTACTGCGGATACTCGACCTTGTGAGTGAAAATCTGACAGAGGAGCACAATGCTGAAATAACTATTGACAAGGATGAGGATATTGATTTTAAGCGCGTTTTTTCCGTCGGAAAAGAGGCGGACAATATGGAACAGGTGCTGAATAAGCTCACATATATGCAGGATCTCGTGGCTCAGGGCTATGGAATTTTCATAGATAACAAGCGTGTGGCAATTGTGGATAATGAAGAAACCGCAAATGCTGTGCTTGACGCTGTGCTGGCGGCATTTGCCGTGCCGAGCGAGACCACAACATACGAGGAAATTGGTTTTGCCGAGGATGTAAGCGTGACGCAAGTCGAAACACGTCTCGGACTTATCGAAAATCCGGATGATGTAGTTCAGAAGATACTTACAGGTGCGGAGGAAATTAAAACGCACGTAGTGCAGTCCGGAGACACGTTCTCCGGCATAGCAAAAACATATAACATAAGCACCGCAGATTTGCAGGCGGCAAATCCGCTGGTAACGCCGGAAAGGCTCGTTATTGGACAGGAAATAATACTTACGCAGGCAGTGCCGATGTTAACGGTACAAACCGTAGAAGTATCTACGCTGACGGAGTATTTACAGTTTGAGACAGTATACGAGGATAATCCTTCTGTATATCAAGGTGAAACAAATACAAAAGTAGCCGGGCAAATGGGTGAAAGACAGGTACTGGCAAAGATTGTAAAGAATAACGGTGTGGAAGTGGCGCGAATGGAGCTTGAATCGCATGTCACAAAAGAGCCTGTCACAGCTGTAATTTCGGTAGGTACAAAAGAGCTGCCGCCTAAACAGGGCACAGGAACGTTTATCTATCCTGTAACGGGAGCAAAGCTTACATCGAGATTTGGTATGAGGTGGGGCAGAATGCATTACGGCATAGACCTGGCCATAGCAACGGGTACTAAGATAAGAGCCTCAGACGGAGGAACGGTAATATTCTCCGGGTACAGCGGCTCATATGGATATGTTGTTAAGATAGATCACGGCGGCGGCTTCGTTACAGTGTACGCGCATTGCAGCAAGCTGCATGTAAAGGTTGGAGAAAAGGTATATCAGGGACAGCATATCGCCAATGTTGGAAGCACAGGGCGAAGTACGGGGCCGCACTGCCATTTCGAGGTGCAGTATCTGGGCGTACAGAAAAATCCGCTCAATTACTTGTAGGAATGAAAAAGCCTTTGCGTTAACTCATACTTGTTAAAATTATCTTTTTGTCATCAAAGCGTAGATTTGCTAATATAAGAATAGCATGTTTGATGCTTGTAAACTGGAGGCTGGCACTTGTGCTTGCTATAGTGATACCGATTGAGTTTTTCTATACAATTTGTAAAGAATGGGCAGGCATACTCTGTTCTTTTAAAAGAACAGAGTATGCCTTTTGTATTTTGTAATTGAAAAGTATTGATGAAGATGTTTTCATTCTAAATGATATTTATAAACAATCCATTGGTCAGCTTTAAAGAAATTGCAGAGGATTACGGCAGCAGGCTGCGCCGAACAGTGCGGTTGCAAAAAAAGTTCGCGATAATTCTCTGACGATATGCAAAGCTTAAGGCTTATAATGTTTTGACAGGTAGCCAGCAATATGTTATCCTTTGCAGATATTTCTGAAATCAGTGTATAGTATGCGTATCAAGTGTTTAAGTGGTTTTGCGTTGCAGGGCTGATAATGTGAAAAAATTAACTTTAGGAAAAAATTTTTGGTGACATATGGAAAGGCCTATGATATTATGAAATTAGCTAAAGCTAACGACGATACAAAGACTGACAGCTCAGGGAATTCGCAAGATTTTTTTAAATAGGGAAAAGAAACTTAAAGCTTTTTCCTAAGAAAGTTGAAACGAAGGAGGTATTTATGATTACGAGTAAAGTGAGAAAATCTAATATTGTAAAGCTTTTAAGTGTATTTTTGATCTGTACTTTGATTTTAGGGCTGATGATAACAGGCGTTTTTGCAGCGTCGAGCGGAACTAAAGTCACTGCTCAGCTTTCTCCGCAGATTGAGATTGTTTTGGACGGCGAGCAGCAAATCTTTTACAATGTGCAGGGACAGGAGGTTCATCCTATCTCTTATAACGGCAGTACCTATTTGCCTCTCCGCGCGATTGGGGAGCTTATGGGGAAAAATGTAAACTGGGATCAATCAACATTGACCGTAACCCTGGATGGAACACGCACTGCAGCAAAAACATCGGGTACTCCTGATACTAATGCTAAAAAGCAGAGCGTTACGGTACAGATTCGTCCTGATTTCACAATTGTGGTAGATGGAACCGTAAGGAACTTTACGGATGCAAACGGAGATACTGTATATCCAATGCTCTATAACGGCAGCACCTATTTGCCTGTTAGGGCTATAAGCGGCCTGATGGGCTGCTCGGTGAATTGGAATTCAGCGACAAGCACTGTTATTCTTACATCTGCAGGCGACAGTCTGGTTACAGATGCCGACAGCTTCAATCAGGGTAATGGCGGTGCAAACGGAACAAATAATCAGACGGGACAGACGAGCGGGTCTGTAATTTCTGTAGAAACTGCAAAATCCAAAGCTTTAGCTCATGCCGGATTAACCGCAAGTAAAGTTACATTTATTGAGAATAAGCTGGAGTGGGACGATGGACGTCAGGTTTATGATATAGAGTTCTACACGAGCGATTACAAGGAATACGATTACACAATCGACGCTGTATCAGGTAATGTGCTTGAATTTGATTACGATGCTGAAAATAGCATACCAGCTCAGTCATCGTCATTCGATAATACATCTTATATCGGTGAAAGCAGAGCAAAAGAAATCTCCTTGGAACGTGCGGGTGTGTCAGCTTCACAGGCGACTTTCCAGAAAGTGAAGTTAGATTATGACGATGGCCGTTGGGAATACGAAGTGGAGTTCCGCAGCGGTGATTACGAGTACGAGCTGACAATAGACGCTGTTTCCGGCACGATTCTCGATTACGAGAGAGATTTCTGGTGGGATTAGAATATCGTGATTTAAAGTTAAGATACAGACAAACTATTTAAAAGGGGCATAATGCCCCTTTTTATATGCTTCTTTCGGCCGTATGCGATATTTCTTATTTTTGCATATAAAAATACTTGACAATGTTGTCTTTATATATGTGCAGGGGACGCGGTCCAAAATAACAGACTTCTGCGCGGGTTATATGCGCGATGCGCGTTTTGGTGTGCATAGCGAGAATTAGAAATCGAAAATTGGAAAGCGCAAGAGGCGGATCGGCAAACAAGAGTCTGCTGCTCGATCTTGGGCTTTTGAAATTCGAGGCTTAATGTCCGCTTCTTGATGCTGAAGGTCTGCCATTTGATGTTTGATATCCGTAGCGGTACAAATAATTTAAGAAAGCTTGTTAATAACAACGGCATTTAGGGAATTAAAGCAATAGCTTAAAAGGGATAAAAGGAACTTTTTAGAAGGAAAAGCGTCTAAAAAGAAGTTTAAGATAGAGAAAATGATATAAAAAGGAGAGGTTGAGATGGTGAAAAGAGATAAGAAATGGATTGTTTGTGCTCTGGTTTTGGCGCTTTTATTGTTTGCGGCAGCCTGCGGGCAGACGGAGGCAAACGGCGGCGGAGACGGTATGTTAGAAAATGAAAACGGTACCGATGCGGGAATTCAGGATGAGGCGCTTGTTGATTTCTATTTAGGAGTGATAAAAGATTTGTATGAAGAAGACAGCGCGCTTAATGACGGTGTTGAGGTTATCGCAGTGGATTTGTCGAATGTAACAAATTTAAGTGAGGAGGAGAAAGAGGCGCTGCTGGAAAAGGTGGCGGGGGAATATTCCGTTGAAACGAAAGCGGCCACATATGAGGAACTCGTTTCTGAGGGAGCCATTTTGAATCCTGATGAATTTCCGGAGTTTGAGAAAGGACTTTTGTTCAGCTTTGATGATTTTGAAGCTGAGGGAGATACGATAAAGTTTACGATAGGAAAATGGAGAACAGCTCTCGGCGCGTATTTCTTTACTGATTGCGAAGCAGTAAAGGGTGAAAACGGAAATTGGACATATACAGTGGGAGCGTTTGCAATATCGTAAAATGTAAATAGGCGATAAGTAGATGAACAATGCCGTTTTCTGAGGTTTTTGTTAAAATTAGAGAGCTGGGGAAACGGTAAGGGGGTTTTCAAGACAGTGTCTTTTCATATTATCAATGCTCCCGCGTTCCTGTCCCGCAGAGGGGTCGGAGCACGGGAGTAAATTTTTTTCTGGAAACGGAGAAAGCTATAGCAGTTTTTTATAAAAAGTAATAATGAATTATATAAAGAGTGCGCCGCGGCCTTGGATGTCGCGCGGTACACCCGGAAGAGGCATTAGCATTTTGGAAAGAATGCTTTTTACCTGACGCGGTGTTATTTTCGGATTTTCGGAGTACAGACAGGCGACAATTCCAGCGGCGTAAGGACTGGACATAGATGTTCCGCTTTGCGCTATGTAACCTTTGCATGTCGCTGCGTCAAGAGAAACGATATCCACGCCGGGGGCGACGAGATCGGGCTTGTGCAGGCCGGAGAATGTAGGGCCGCGGCCGGAGAATTCTGTAATTCTCCCCCTTTCGTCACACGAGCCGACGGTGATGACGAAAGGGCTCGTGCCGGGCGATGTCACTGTGCAAGGCTCAGGACCGCTGTTGCCCGCAGCAGTGACCACAGTGACACCGCGCGCCACGAGGGCCGCGGCCCCAATCACCAGTGGATCAATAGGATTTTCGGCATCTGCGCTTATGCCCAGAGAAAGGTTTACAACCTTAATATTATATTTGTCTTTGTTTTCGGCAATCCATTGCATAGCGGCAAGTATATCTGAGGTTGTGCCGCTGCCTGTTTCGTCGAGGGCCTTTATAGCTGCGATTTGCGCCATCGGCGCAGTACCGCACAGAAAATAGCGGTTGCCGACGGCGTAGCCGTTGCCCGCGGCAATGCCGGCTACATGCGTACCGTGACCATCGTCGTCGTAAGGCTCAGTTCTGTCGTTTACGAAATCCTTAAAAGCGATAATTCGATTATAGGGTTTTATAAGATCGTAATGAGGCGCAACGCCTGTGTCAATTATGGCTATCGTTGTGCCAAAGCCCTGATTTTCCGTAAAAGGCAGCGACTGTGCTTTGGGCTTGCTGAGCATAAATGCTGTTTTCTTATTTTGATTTTTTGCCTTTAAATTTTCACTTGTGTCCGCACTTTCTTTAGGACCGCAGATTATTTGGCGAATGCTTTTAATATCAACAGACTCTGTGTGTCCCGGTGCAAGCGGCAGCTTTGACACAGAGCCATCGCGCGCTATCATAGCGACGCGCTTGTGTGCTCTGATATTTGGTATTTTTTCATCAGGCACTTCCACCGCCAGAGCGTTTATAAAAGGAAATTCGTATCGTATGTAACCGTAGTTTTGGAGTATACAAGAGCGTATTGCAGTGCAGTTTTTTCTGGAAAATATGATATAAGGAGTAGTCATTTTCAGTCCTCCTCAAAATATAGAATATTGATTTTCCATAATATGCGAAAACATATGCATTTGTGCACGACGGATATACAATTGTTGGATATCAGACGCTTAACTTTGACTTAAAAAGTAAAATATGATATACTGGCGTTGTTAAATAGCAGAAGTGTGTTTACAAAACGCCAATACGCCGAAAAGGTGTGCAGTAAGAGGTGTTGAGCGATTATTTTAACCAGAAGGAGAAGAAATGGACGCGAAGAAAATACTTATAATCGAAGATGAAAAATCCATATCTGATATCATAAAATTTAATCTTACAAAAGAAGGATTTGTGGCAGACACGGCGTTTGACGGGCAGGAAGGCCTTGACAAAGCGCTTTCTCAGAATCCGGACCTTGTTTTACTTGATATAATGCTGCCGATTATGGACGGCTTTGCAGTATGTAGAAAAATTCGTGAAAAAAGCAATGTGCCGATTCTGATGCTCACGGCAAAAGAAGAAGAGGTTGATAAAGTGCTTGGTCTTGAACTCGGCGCTGACGATTACATAACAAAACCTTTTGGAATGAGAGAGCTTATAGCGAGAATTAAGGCGAATATCAGGCGTAACGAAGCCGCGGCCTCTGCGAAAAGTGAACCTGCAAACGTGCAGGAATTCGGAAATTTGGCGATAGATATGAATAGATACGAAGTGAGAAAGGACGACAAACCGCTCGAACTCACTCTCCGCGAATTTGAACTTCTAAAATATCTTGCTGAAAGAGAAAACCGTGTATTTTCAAGGGAACAGCTCCTTGAAGAGGTATGGGGCTACGAATATTACGGTGATATTCGTACAGTCGATGTAACAGTAAGACGTCTTCGTGAAAAACTTGAGGATGATTCGAGCGACCCGAAGTACATAATGACAAAACGCGGTATTGGTTATTATTTCAAACGGCCGTAAGCACTGTTTCTAAGCGATTAAAATTTGACAGGGAAATCCACAAATATGACGGACAGGGCTTGCTGATGATAATTATTCTGGCAGGCAAAGACGAAAGTCGAAAAATATATAGACAAACGAAAACAAATACAATAAAACTCCGATGCTTTCATTGAAGAAAATATCGGAGTTTGCTTTTTATGCAAGGTTAAGGGTGTTAATTGTCAGATTTATCATTCAGCTTATCCGCGAAGTGTCTTTTCTACTTTTTCAAGTTCTGCGCGTATATTTATATGCTGAGGACAGGCCGCTTCGCACTTGCCGCACTTAATGCAGGCGCTTGCAGGCTTTTTGCCGTGACCGGAAACGAGCCAGTCTTCCTGATGAACTGCCGCAGCTTTATCACCGTAAAGCGTAAAGTAATTCATTGCTGTAAAAGAGCCGGAAATGCCGATTTCCATCGGACATACCTTTGCGCAGTAATTACAAGTAGTGCAAGGAACGAGAGGGACTTTTGTAAGCTCTTCCTGCGCCTTTTTTAGAGTTGCCCTTTCACTGTCCGAAAGACCGTTAAAATCTTTCATAAACGAGAGATTGTCTTTCATCTGTTCAACGCTGCTCATCCCGGAAAGTACCACGATGAGGCCTTCGAGGTCAGCGGCGAAACGGATGGCCCATGATGCGGGCGAGGAATCGGGTTCTGCGTCGCGGAGTACCTTTTCAACAGACGCCGGCGGAGTCGCAAGCATACCGCCTTTTACAGGTTCCATAATGATAATCGGTTTGCCATGTTTTCTTGCTACTTCATAGCATTTTCTCGATTGTACGGCAGGATTTTCCCAGTCAGCATAATTTATCTGAAGCTGTACGAATTCCATTTCCGGGTGAGCAGTGAGAATTTCTTCGAGCTCTTCTGGTGTTGAGTGGAAAGAAAATCCGACGTGCTTAATGTGCAATCCTAATAAGAAAACATTGTAGGGCGAGAGAGAAACGGTATAGCTTACGGCTATGCCGTTTCTTTCATTTATGCCGTGTATCAAAAACTTTCGAGA
>CALWPQ010000005.1 GCA_944383465.1 uncultured Clostridia bacterium | reverse complement strand
GCTATGCGACCATGTTTCAATCGAAACAGTATAATGCAAAAGAAAAAGAATACTCTCATTCCACATTAAATTCTGTTGCTGTATTTTTTAAAAAATCTTTGAAACGCGCAGTCGCAAACGGTCTTTTATTACACAATCCGCATGAAGGTGTGCAATTACATAAACTCCGCCCACCGAAAGAAGTTACCGCATATACTGCTGATGAACAAAGTATTATGGTTGCAAAGCTTAAAGAAAAAATTACATCTGATGCGCCATACGATTTCTTATATGGTATTTTCTATTTTCTTCTTGGAACTGGATTACGTATCGGAGAAGCAGAAGCCTTGACATGGAACGATGTTAATTTTGAGGAAAAAACTATAACGATAAACAAAATCGTGACTGAACCGCACGGTAGTCCTATTGTAAACGACAGAACAAAAACTGCTGCAGGTTGCAGAGTAATCTCTGTATCTGACAAAATTATTGATTACCTTGCAGAATTAAAAGAAAAGAACGATCCTGAGCGCAACTTCCGTAATCTTATTTTTGTGAGCAGCACCGGCAATTTCCGCACTTCGGCAAATACACGCAGACTGCTACAGCGTTTCTGTGATGAGTGCGGTATCGAATACCGCGGTCTTCATGCACTGCGTCATACCTGGGCTACGAGAGCGTTGGAAGCCGGTATTGATGTGAAAAAAGTATCCGTTATGCTCGGGCATAAGAATGTTGTTACTACCATGAATATATATCAGCATGTATTAAAAGAAAGCCAAGACGAAGTCGCAGATATGATGAATGTCTTTATATAAATTTCGTGTACAGTTTTTGCGTATCCCCCGTGTACAGTTTCGTGTACAGTTTGTGTACAATTTGTTGAAAAAATATGTGAAAAAGCGTGCAAAGATGAGAAAAGATGAGCAACGCAAAAAAGCCGAAACCCGTTGAAAAGTCAGCAATCGTTGAAATTCCAACGGGTCTTGTTTTTTTACACATTGAAAAGAAAGTGCATCACATCCCCGTCTTTTACCACATACTCTTTGCCTTCGGAACGCACAAGTCCCTTTTCTTTTGCAGTCGCGAGGTTACCGCCGCACTCTATGAGCTTGTCATATGCTATCGTCTCTGCTCTAATAAATCCCTTTTCAAAGTCTGTATGTATCTTGCCCGCAGCGCCCGGCGCCTTGGTGCCGCGCTTAATTGTCCACGCGCGCACTTCGGGTTCGCCCGCTGTCAGAAACGAAATCAAATCGAGCAGGCTGTATGAAGCTTTCACAAGTTTATCGAGTCCCGATTCTTTTATACCGAGTTCCTCCAGGAACATCGCTTTTTCATCATCCGGGAGTTCTGATATTTCCGACTCTATCTTCGCGCATATAACAACGACCTCCGAGCCTTCGCCTGCGGCAAACTCTCTCACCGCCTTAACATATTCATTTTCTTCATCTGCGGCCGCTTCATCCTCCGAGACATTTGCAGCATATATAACAGGCTTGTATGACAACAAATCGAGAGACCTTACGAATTCCTTTTCATCATCGTTTAAATCACCATTCATCGTCCGCGCCGAAAGTCCGTCACCGAGCACTGCATATATCTTGTTCAGCAGATCGAGCTCTGATTGCAGTGATTTATCGCCTTTAAGATTTTTAGCTGTCTTCTGTATCCTTCTTTCGAGCACTTCCATATCTGAAAGTATCAGCTCCGTATTTATTGTTTCTATATCGGAAAGCGGATTTATCTTGCCATCCACATGCACTACATTTGTATCATCAAAGCAGCGTACCACATGCACTATTGCCGCCACCTCTCTTATATGACCGAGAAATTTGTTTCCGAGACCTTCACCCTTGGATGCACCTTTAACAAGCCCTGCAATATCGTAAAATTCTATTGTCGTATACACCGTCTTTTTGGAATTATACATTTCGTGCAGCACTTTGAGCCTCTCGTCCGGCACGGTTACCACTCCCACATTCGGCTCAATAGTACAGAACGGGTAATTAGCCGCCTCCGCTCCCGCTTTAGTTATCGCATTAAAAAGCGTGCTCTTCCCTACATTCGGAAGTCCTACAATTCCTAATTTCATAAGTACACTTCGGCACTCCCGCGTGCCGGCTCCTTTCTCACTTTCTTTTACCTTGTCATCACATATTCTAAATAAAAACTTACTGCAAGCGCTTATTTGTCAGCACTCTTTCCCTGCGCACAGCATCTGCGCCTGAGTACAATATACAAAGCAAGCGCGCCTGCAAATATAACTACGCTTATAAGCTGCGCCTGCCTGAACGGCCCTATCATCAAACTATCCGTTCTGAGTCCCTCGACAAAAAAGCGCTCCACTGAGTACAGCATCGCGTACAGCAAAAAAATCTGTCCTTCAAATTTCCTGCGCTTAGTAAAATATAGGAGGAATAAAAATAGAAGGAAGCACCATAGCGATTCGTAAAGGAATGTCGCATGATATGTCTTTCCGTCTATCAGCACATTTATCGGAAAATAAGTGAGCCCCCCATGCGCCTCTTCATTGAAAAAATTGCCCCAGCGCCCTATTGACTGCGCGAACGCAATAGACGGCGCCGCTAAATCCATAAGCCCTTTTATATTTATATTCCATTTTCTGCAAAGCAGCACGGCGCAAACAATACCGAATATCAGACCTCCGTGAATTGCAAGTCCACCGCCCCTTATATTCAGTATCTTTACTATATCTCCAGCATAACTGTTCCAGTTAAATGCCACATAATACGCCCTTGCACCTATGATGCCGACAAGAATTGATATTATGAGAACATCGAGAATTTTATCGCTGTCATAGCCGTACTTCGGCGCGCGCACATAAAGTATCGAGCAAGCGAGAATAATGCCGATACCGATGAGCACTCCGTACCACATAACATCGAAACCGAATATGCTGAACGCAACTGGATCCGGCGCTACCATTTTACAAACTCCCTCACTCTCGCTTCTATATCAGATGCGCCGAACACCGACGACCCTGCAACAACGACGGAAACGCCCGCGTCCATTACTTCTTTCACATTATCAAGTGTAATGCCGCCGTCTATCTCTATTTCAAAATCGAGGCCTTCCTCTGCTCTTATCTCGGCAAGCTCGCGCACTTTCTCGAGCGTCTTTGGTATAAACTTCTGCCCTCCGAAGCCCGGATTTACACTCATAACGAGTATCATATCTACATCATCAATTACATAATCGAGAGTTCCGAGATGCGTCGCCGGATTAAGTGCAACGCCGGCCTTTACTCCGAGCGACTTTATATTCTGAATACTCCTGTGAAGATGTGTGCACGCTTCCTGATGCACTGTGATAAACTCAGTATTCGGCGTAACAAAATCACCTGCATACTTATCCGGATTTTCTATCATAAGATGTACATCAAACGGCAACTCCGTTTTACCGAGGAGCGATTTCATAACGGCGCTTCCAAAACTGATATTGGGCACGAAATGCCCGTCCATAACATCCACATGTATGAGGTGCGCTCCCGCTCTTTCGATAGATGCGGTCTGCTCGCCCAGGCGAGAAAAATCCGCCGATAAAATTGATGGTGCAAGTCTTTTCATTTTCTGTCCTCTTTATTTTCTCAAATTGTGTACGTATCCCGCTTCCGCGGCGCTATCTATAAATACTTGTTCTTTTCTCTTTCTCTTATCTCTATAAGCTGGGAAACATAAGAGTGATAACGTTCCTTTTTTATCTTTCCCGCGCTCACCGCTTCGCTCGCTTTGCAGCCCGGCTCTTTTAAATGGCGGCAGTTATCATACCGGCAGCTGCCTATGATATCCGCAAATTCGGGATAAAGGAATTGCAGCTCATCCTCTTCCGCCTCGAGCACCTCAAAAGAAGTAAATCCGGGAGTATCGAATATCATTCCGCCGCAAGCTGTATCAAACAGCTCCGCGTGGCGCGTAGTGTGGCGCCCTCTTCCGGTCTTAGCGCTCACGCTTCCTGTCTCCATAAGCTCCGACTTTTGCAGCCTGTTAAGTATCGTCGATTTTCCGACGCCAGACGGTCCTGCAAGCGCAGCAGTCTTTCCCGCAAGCGCCTTTTCAAGCCTCTGCATATCGTCTTTGCTTTTTGCAGCGGTTTTATTACATCCTAAGCTTTTGTCTGCAATAACTTCTTCAATATCGCAGCCTTCGCAGTCTGTATCATCAAACCCTATCGCGCTCACACAGTAAACTGGATAAATATTCTCGTAAATTTCTTTTATCGCGTCAAGCTCTTCCTGTGCTGCCAAGTCCGCTTTATTTATACAGATTGCTATTTCAGTATGTTTTTTTTCCGCCATAACAATGAATTTATCTATTATAGAAAGATTCGGTTCGGGTTCATGCGCCGCCGCAACTATCACAAACATATCCACATTCGATATCGGCGGTCTTATAAACTCATTCTTCCGCGGCGCGATGCTATCTATAACAGCATCACCATCAGGCTGCACGGTAATCACAACCCAGTCTCCTATCATCGGTACAACGCCGTCTTTCTTAAATATTCCCCGAGCCTTGCACTGATATACTCTGCCATCCTTCGCTTTCACATAGTAAAAGCCCGCAATTCCCTTAACGATAATGCCCGTCATTATTCAATTTCTCCGGTATTGAAATTAACATTGGCTCTCTGCACTACCTCGTTATTGAAGATTACTGTCACTGAGCCGCTTCCGGTACCCGTAAGCACTACAGTCTCACCGCCGTCCTCTTTTATTCTTTGCTCTCTCGTAATCATATTGTGCGTACCCTGCTCGTCAGAAACCGTGACAGTAAGCCAGAACACCGAATCCTCGGCCGCGCTGTAATCTATATAAAGCGATATATCAACCGGCTCTGGGTCTTCATCACCGCTGCTCACTTTAAGATCTACCGACGTTCCCTCAGGGACTATATCTTCCGCAGTATATTGCTGCCATATTACCTGGTTTTTAGCGTATGACGTGCTTCTTTCATACGTTACGTTTCCCGGCTTGAGTACGTTTTCTTCAAGCATAGTCTTGGCCGTATCTATGTCCGTGCCTACAAGAAGCGGCATAATAGCCTGACCCTCTTCGCGCCCGGAGCTCACTTCAAACGATACGGAAGATCCCGGCCTTGCTTCCTCGCCCGCAGCAGGATTCTGCGAAAGCACTATACCCTCAGGCTGATCGCTCGGTTTTGTCGTTACTTCTCCCACTTTGAAATTGTACTTTTCAAGTATAAGGATAGCACTTTCATGCGTCTGCCCTTCTATCTTAGGCACCGTGCCCTCTTTGGCACCTTTGCTTACATTTACAGTGACAGTATTCCCCTTCTTTACCTTCGCTTTTACGACCGCAGTTTGCGTCGATATTTGCCCCTCTCCGTATTCGGAACTGAATACGG
>CALWPQ010000004.1 GCA_944383465.1 uncultured Clostridia bacterium | reverse complement strand
CAGTGTTAACACCAGTACAAATGAAAGTACTTTTTTCATTTCGAGTATCCTCCTAAATTTTTCTTTGGAAGGGGCCTTCTTGTTCCTGCAAACTACCTTCCCCTTCCGAAGATAATTTGACATTATGAATAGTAGGTATAGAAGATCAAACTTCTACGCATACTATCAATTTAGATTATAACCTTGCCAACCGACGCAAGTCAATTCTTTGAGCCAAATGTAATATAACTGTAATAGAATCTGCTGTGTCTTGTAATACAGTATTTTTGCGGTTTTCAAGGTATATGAGTATAATAAAACACTGCTGCAAAAATGTCCATTACAGCAGTGTTACGAGAAAGTTAATGTTTCATTATCAAGCTTTTTTATTCACTTTATTCAATATCTTTTTTAATTTTTTTATGTGTAAAAATTATTGTCGATTCGACAAAATCATTGCAAACTTTCGACCGGCATTTTCATTTTCTGCACCGCCCTCCACGCTTTCATAAATTGCATCAATCTTGATTTGTTTGCTGTATTTAATCGGCGACCGAGCAGCAGGAATTAACCCTCATTATATTTCTATTTTTCTGCACTTCTCATTTAAAATATCATCTACTATTGCTGTTTCATCGCTGTCGCACAGCACCACAAGCCGATCGCCGCCCCTTATCACGGTTTCCCCGTACGGAACTATTTCATCACCATCTCTTGTCAGACTCACTATCAGAGTACCCTTAGGCAGACTAAGCTCAGAAACACGCATACCGTCTCCTGCCGATCCAAAATGTACAGGTGTCTCCACAAGCACTTTCCTCGCTTTTCTTCTGCCGCCTCGTTTCTTATCCCCGTCTATAGCACCCGTGTCAACGGCGCCCGCGCGCACACCTGCCGTCAACTTCATCCCTCTTCTTCTACGCGTTTCTGCCGCGCGCCCTTCTTCCATTACACGATTTGACAGTATGCGTTCAAGAAGTTGATTGTAAATTGGCTTGCCGCCCAAAATGTCTGCCGTCACATACGCCGCAAGCGACACTATCGACAGCGTCAGCAGGTGCGACAGGCTGCCCGTCATTTCCGAAATCAATATCACACCCGTTATCGGCGCACGCACTATGGCTGCAAAATATCCTGCCATACCGAATATCACAAAGTTTGCAAGATATATGTCGTCTATACCGAGAAGCGGCGCACTAATATCAAAGAACGAAGCCCCTATTACAGACCCGAGCACGAGAAGCGGCAGGAATATGCCGCCCGGCGCGCCTGACGCAAAGCTCAGCATCGAGTACATATACTTGACCACAAGCAGAATAAGCAATCCTTTCAGCATAAACTCACCGCCGGCTATCCCCTCTACAAGGTTGCTGCCGCCGCCCAGCACGCTTGGATAAACCATAGAAAATACCGCTGCAAAAATAAACGGTATAATAATTCTCAAAAAAGTATCTTTTATATGCCCGTACATATTCTGTGTTTTCTTAACCGACGCATTATAAAAAACGCCGAGCACGCCGAGCAGTATGCCGAGCAAAATTACAATCCAGTAATATTTAAGCGGCAGCATTTCCGGCGTCTCTATCGCAAATACCGGAGCCAGTCCGAACACATATCTTGAAACAAAGTCGGAAGTTATTGCCGCCGCCATCGTTGAGAGCAGCACCTCCTCCGAAAAATTCTTGTGCAGCTCTTCAAGTGAAAACACCACTCCCGCAAGAGGTGCGTTAAACGCCGCCGCAAGTCCTGCGCCCGCACCGCATGTCATAAGCAGCTTTTCTTCCGTATGCAGTTTCTTTGTTATGCGCGAAAAGCCTTTGCCTACCATTGCGCCGAGCTGTACACTCGGACCCTCTCTTCCAAGTGAAAGCCCCGCGCCAATCGCCGCTGCAGCGCCGATAAATTTAAATGCAAGCACTCTGTACCATTTCGTCTCAATACGATCCGTAAGCTCTCCCTTTACCTGAGGAATGCCCGAGCCTGATATCAAACTCTCCTTTTTTACAAGAAAGGCGCAAAGCATAGCGAGCGCAAAGATCATAAAAAACAGCGCTGCCGTCATAAACGCGCGGTGAGATGCAAACTCACGCAAAATCGCCATATACTCTTCCGCCTTGCTTATTGCAAGCCGAAAAAGCACTATCACAATTCCGGAAAACGCCCCGACTGCTATTCCTTCAAGTATCAATATATAATGAAAATTTTTTACCCTTTCAAGCGTTCTTTTTGCTTCGTCCATACTGAATCCCCTATATTATATAATGTATATATTTATAAGCTGTATAAATCCGAGCATTGTCGCCGCGGAAAGCGCTGTCGATACGAGAAGTATCATTCCTGCCAGCTTAACATCCTGATGATAATCACCAGCCAGCATAGATGTCATCGCTGCCGTAGGCATCGATGCCGCCAGCACGCACATCGCCTTAGCTACCGGTGACATAGGCAGAAAATAAACTATAACCCACGTCATAAGCGGCATTGTAATTATCTTATTCAGCCCCGCTTCTATTACCATACTGCTCTTTAAAACTTCAAACAGTCTGCCCCGCGACAGCGTCGAGCCAACATACAGCATTGCAAGCGGTGTACATAGCCCGCTTATCTGCCCGAGGAGTTCATTCACAGCGCTTGGCAGTTTGATGCCAAGACCGCATATCACAAGCGATATCACAAGCGATGCCATCATCGGATTCATAAGATGTTTCAAAACCCGCAACGCGTGTCCGATAAATAAGCTCTTGCCGCTCTCTTTTACCGCGCTTTCTTTGCCTCCGTCATCGCAATCTGTATTTCTATCCATCAAAATGACCCCGTAGGAAAACATATAAATGTTCATCGCCGCATTGGTTGCCGCCATCATCAGCAAGCCAAGTTCTCCGAAAAATGTACTCGCTACAGGAAATCCCATAAATGCGTTATTTGGCAGCACCATGCAAAACTCCGCAACATTTGAATTTTCACGTGGAAATTTTCGTATTCTGCTGTAAAAGTGCGCGTATAGGCCGCCTGCAAACAACACCAGCGTAAAGACCCCCACCGTAAGAAAAAACTCACACATAGTTTCACCTGTCATTTCAAGGCTTCCTATTTTATATACAAACATGCATGGTACAATAAACCGCATTATCAGCTTGTTTATACCTGCATTCGTGCCTTCGTCCATTATTTCTCTGCGCCCTAGAAAAAAGCCCAAAATTACAAGCGCAAAAATAATAAAAAATTGCTCGTACATATTACCTCTAATTAAACGGGACTGCCAAGGCAGTCCCTAATTTACTGTTCCTATTCGATTTTACTTGCTAACAACTACAATGTCAACAGAAGATTCATCATCATCTGAAATATCATAAAGTCTTACCTGATCACCCTTTCTGATGCTTGCAAGACTTCCTGTGCTGTATTCGTCATCGTTATCTTCAAGCACATAGACAGTCGCATTGTCTTTTATCTGATACCAATCCGAATCAATTTTTATAAGCTTACCGTTTTTATCAGCAACCTCTGTCATTCCGTTTGTAAATTCATTAAATAACTTGCCCCTTACATCCTCATCGCCTGCTTTAGCAATACTCGTGATCTCACCGTTTTTCGCATAGAGCTCGTATATTTCGCCGTTCATATATTCATTTTCCGCCGGAAATTCACTAAGATCATTTTCCGCAAACCATGTAATATCTCGGCCAGCAGTAACAGTCTCTATGCCTCTTACTGTCTCGCCCTCATAATTTAGCACGCGGGTGTTTACCGCATTTATCACACAGTAAATTTTTCCGCTGAATCCCACATCTGACGGTACTATCATTTCTGCAATCTTGCCGTCCTCCAGCTTATAAAATGCCGGAGTACTTACACTCTTGTACTTATATACGGTAGTTTCTCTGTAATCATTTTTACTGCTTTCAAATGTCATATCGCGCTTGTAATCGCTTTTCTGACCATAAACAAATACCTTCACGTCCTTTGCCAGCGCTATGCCGTTATATGTGTTAATATCAGAATTAAACGAGCCGCTCGCAAACGTGAACGAACCAAAGTCCGGAATGCTTGCCGTCGTATCTTTATCAGTTCCCTGAGGCTGATCTTCCTCCACGTTAGCGCTCTTTATAGTCGGAAGCGCATTATAGATGAGGTATGCCGCCATATCCTTCGGTGCGTCAAAACTCTTCATCTCAGAAACAGACATCAGATTTCCATCTGTATCAACTATGCCCAGTCCGTCAAAGAGTCCGAGTTCTTCTGCCTTTGCTATGTAATTCTGCGGCCAAGTTCCTGAAAGCATGCTGTCTGTATAACCGCACGCACGTACCGCAAATGTCGCAAGCTCCGCCATCGTCACATTATTTCCCGGCTTAAATGTACCGTCATTGTAGCCGTTTGCTATGCCGTGGTTTGCCGCATAATTGATTTCTGCCTTAGCCCAGTTATAACCGCTCAAATCAGTAAATCCGCCTTCCGGAACATCCACCGTCACCGTACCATTAAGCTCCGCAGGATTCGGATTTATCGCTTTTACTATCATTATACATACCTGCGCACGCGTGAGATTATCGAGCGGATGGAAGAGTCCGTCATCGTCTCCCGTGATAATGCCTTCATCCATAAGCTCGGACACAGCCTCAGAAAGTCCGCCGATACCGCTGTTCTTAACATCCTCCGGCACCTCCGCCGCAAATGCTATATTCGAGGCCGCCATTGCCATGCACATAGCAGCCGCTGCAATTCTTATAAGTTTCTTTTTCATCTTTTTCCCCCTATTTTCTTTCCTTAACATAAATAATATAAATTTTTCTCAAACAACTTTATTTAGGCAGATTTCTATAAAGTATCTTAGCAACATCGCCCCTCGAAGCGGGCGCATCCCAATCAGAAACCGTTACATCACCCGTCATATTGTACATTGTCGCATATTTTGCGTAGTTGTCCGGCCACTTTCCATAAGCGCTCATTTCAGCATCCGTTACACCTTTGGAACGCACTATTATCGCAATAACCTGAGCATATGTAACATTCCCGTCCGGTGCAAAAGTCCCGTCACCCATTCCGTTTATAAACTTGAGAAAGGTTCCTGTGTTTATGTAATCCTTCGCCCAATGATTCTCAATATCGGTAAACCCCGCATCCGGGCGCTGATCCATTCCATTCTGATTATTAGTGGCAATGACCATCATCTTTGTAAATTCTGCGCGCGTAATATTTCTGTCCGCATGGAAAAGTCCGTCATCATAACCGGAGATTATTTTCTTATCCATGAGAAATTTTACCGCCGCAAAAATAGGCGTATTTACAACATCGCTCGGATATGCCGACTGCGAATCCCACTGCGAATAATCAATCTGGCTATCTTCCGCAAACACTGCGGCGCTGCTCCCGATTACAAATGTCAGTGCAAGTAAAATACTTATTATCTTTCTTTTCATCTCTATCTTCCCTTTCATTAAAAATTCCCAACATTCCTTATTTTATTATACCAAACTCATTTCGTAAGTCCATTACACAAATATTACATATGAAACTTTTCATTACATTTTTGCGTCTTAATAATTAAAATACGTGGACACATAGCAAAGTCGGCTTGCCGTTTACATTGTTTCGTGATATATTTATTTTGGTATAGTATCATGATTTTTGTAAGTGGTATATCCGCAATTATTAAAATTTATTTTAACCTTTAAGCATAAAGAAAGGGAAGGGAAAATGAAAAAGACTTTAATTAGCAGTCTTTTGACTGCGTCGCTGACTCTCAGCTCCGTTTTTACGGGCTTTATAGTATCCGCGGTGCCTTCGCATGCCGCAAGCTTCAGCGACATAAGCGATCACTGGGCAAAAGACTACATCATCGACGCAGCAAACAAGAATATCATTTCAGGATATCCGGACGGGACCTTCCTGCCGGATAAGGCGGTAACACGCGCAGAATTTATAAAAATGGTAAATAACGCGCTCGGAAACAATGCAACATCGTCCGTTACATTTACAGATGTACCTGCCGCTGAATGGTATCACACTGAAATATCAAAAGCTGTTGCCGCAGGTTATGCGGGAGGATATGACACGGGCGAATTTCTCCCCAACAACAACATCACCCGTCAGGAAGCTGCGGTAATGCTTTCGCGTATAGTTCCTACATATAACTACAGTGCTTCGCTCACATCATACGGCGACAGAGCAAGCATAAGCGACTGGGCGGAATCAAGCCTTTCACGCATTGTCGGTAAGAAATATATGGGTGCATATGATGACGGCAATCTTCACCCGCTCGACAATCTTACTCGCGCACAGGCGGCAAAGATTATCTGCGATATCGTAGACAACGAAACCATCGTTAAGAATGCACTGACAATTTCAGAAGAAGACACAAAGGTTTCAAATAAAATCTACTCCAATGGCATTACAATAAGCAAGAATGTCGGCGAAGGCGATGTTACGATTGATAACTGCGTAGTTCTCGGTGCGCTCTATGTTCAGGGTGGCGGCGCCAGTGAAAGCTCAGATGACGGCGAGATTACCATAAACAATTCCCGCGTTGCTTCGTGCCAAATAAGCAAAACAGCTTCCGCAGTGCTCGTACATGCAAAAAACGAAACTCGCATACTTGAAACAAGCGCGTACAAAACGACACACCTTCATACCTCAAGTTTAAAAGGCGGTCTTTTCGGCACGGGCTTTGATAAAGTTACACTCTACGGCAATTCTGAGACATACTTCGATGGCAGCTTCCCTGCCGTTACTATAAACGGCGCCGATTGCCAGGTAAATTTTGAATCCGGTACAATTACAACACTTAATATTGAAAACGCCGGTAAAAATTCGGAGGTATCGCTCGATTCGCATGCAACAATTACTACGGCAAACGTCAACGCTGTTGCTTCATTCAAAGGTAACGGTACAATCCGTACAATGAACGCCAACGAGAGCGGCATTACTTACGAGACAAAACCTTCCACTATAAACACAAAGAGCGGCAAAACAGCGCCTAAATATACCGATGAAGACGACGATATTTCGGTAACGCCAAAGCGCGGTGAAGACAATGTAGATGTTGACAGCACGATAAAGATTTCGTTCAGCACGGCTGTCACGAAATACAGCAGCGGCAAAACTCTGACAAGCTCAGACCTTGAAGATCTGATCGAGCTTAGAAAAAAGAGCACTTCAGGTACAAAAGTCGCTTTCTCGGCATCAATAAATTCATCGAAAAAGACGGTGACAATCACCCCTGACAGCGATCTCGATGAAGATACCAGATATTATGTAATAATAGATAAGAACACATTTAAGTATACGGACGGCAAGGGCAACGCAGCGTTCCAGACATACTTTAATACAGGCGACGATGACGCCGACGGCGATATTTCAATTTCCCCGAAAAACAAAGCAACCGGCGTAAGTATATCAAGACCTACAATAAAAATTACTTTTGATTCCAAGATGACAAGATACAGCAGCGGCAGTTCTCTTACAGCATCATATGCCGAAGACTCTATCGAGCTGCATAGGGATAAAGCGACAGGTTCGGACGTATCGTTTACAGTAACAAGCGTATCCTCTACCTCAATATCGCTTCGTCCTGACAGCAATCTCAGATACGATACGGATTATTACGTAGTTATCCCTAAAAACAAGTTTATGGACTCAAGTAAAAACGGCAACGATAAATTCACAAGCTACTTTACTACTGAAAAGGAAACTGCTACCGGAATTACAGAAATCACTTCCGAGTCAACTGAAGATACTATTACGGTAACTGTTGTTTCCAATACTTCCGGCTCTATATACGGAGTTCTTTTGCCAAGCACCAGCAAGGCTCCGAGCAGCACTCAGGTATATGAAGGCAAAGACGGAAGCGGCGCTGCCGTCGGCACAAACCGCATCATCACAAACAAATCCATAGCGAAAAACGGAAAAATTACTCAAAAGTTTGAAGACCTCGAAAGTGATAAATCGTACGTTTTCTATGCAATATTTAGAACGGGTTCAACAAACTCGTCAGTTGAGAAACGTACTGTTTCAACAAGCAAGCCTTCCATTCCAAGCGCAAAACTTACGTCTCTCAGCGTTAGCAGCGACGCGTCAGGCACTGTAACTATGCCGTCGTTTAGCGCAAGTACTACAAGTTATGATGTAACCGTTCCTTACGGTACGCAAAATGTTACTGTAAGTGCCAATGCCGCGGCAGGAACAGATATTTTATATAAAGGCAGCGGCTCTTCATATGATACAGAAAATTCCTTCCCTGTATCAGGCAGCACCGAAAACAAAATAGAGGTCAGAGCTTTTGGCAGCGGAATGAACGATACTATTTATACACTTAATGTAAAAGTCAAAGGCAATACAGCAAAAGGCAGCGTCAAGGTCAGCAATGCGACTTCCAACTCTAACCATACACTATTTATTGTTCCTGCCGGAACAGAGTCTGTAAATGTAGAAATTTCTGCACAGGAAAGTTCCGCTACTATAGTCTGCACACAGCTCAGCAACACAAGCGGCACAGGTACACTTTCCGGTGAACTTAATCTGACTGCCGGTACCGACAATAAAGTGAGATACAAAATACTTTCAAACCGCGATGAAGAAAGCTATGAATTTACAATTACATTTGAACCCGCAGACGATACCGAACCTTCTTCTATTATACAGCAATGAATTTTATCTGAATGACAGAATACATAAAAGGCGGTGTGCAAATAGGTACACCGCCTTTGTTTCCATTACATATCGTCAATACAGTATTTTTTAATGCTCCTTGCAGCTCCATTCGCTCACGATAATTTTCATGACATTCGTTTTTTCGAAAATCTCTTTGTTAAATTCCCAGGAATCTTTACCGCTGTAATGACGCATTATACAGTTCATTGCCATTTCTTGTTCATCTATGCCTTCTATAAACTGCGCCTCACCGTACCCTATGACACTCTGATATAAAAATGAGTAATCGCAGGCCTTTTCTCCTGTAACGATTTCGTGTTTTCTGTCCGCCTCAAAACATATGCGCGGCTGCTTTTTCATCATATTTATTTTACGTCCTTCTTTTGCTCCGTGAAAATATAAAGTGAGTTTGCCGTTTTCTTCTGCCATTCCGAAATTTACTGGTACTATATACGCGCCGTTTTTATCTGCAAGTCCAAGCCGTATGCAGCTGCACGCAGCGAGAACCTCAAGCATCGTCTGATAATCCGTAATTTCCCTGTCTTTTCTTCTCATAAAAATGTACCTCCGCCGACATGTGTATTTTACCGTTGCTCTAACATTATTCTACAATAACTATATAAAACTTTTATACAAATTACAATATTACTTTAAAAATCACAGCTAATGTTTTCAAGAATCTTTATGTTTAAAATACGCGGTGAATTCGCGGTCCGCTGCCGCCGTTATCGTCGATAATTACTGTAACGGTATCTGTACAACTGTTTCTGCCGGGGTACTCTGCCGTAAATACAAAGCTCAGCGCGCACACACCTCCTGGCGAAGCTGCACATTTTTTAGCGAGATCAGCTGAGATCGCGCTGTCGAAAAGCGAGCCACTGTAAATTGCATACCTGTCTGCTCCCTGCGCAACGCTTTGCGGCGCAAGCTGCAATTTCTGCTGCGGATACTCTTTTATTTTAACTGTCACACGCGACGGTCTGCCATACACTTCAGCGCTAAGCTTAAACGCTTCCGCCGCCCAGAACACATTTGCTGCGCGCGGACTGTCCGGATTATTTTTATTATACTCAATACGCGCGTTCTCCCAGGCAGGAAAATGCTCCGCCTTTCCCTTAATGCCATCATCCATTTCGGCTTTAAATGTATACTCACGTACTCCTGTGCCGCCTTCATCACTAACTGTACATACTGCCGTATATACTCCCTCTTCTGCAAGCATAATCGGTTCTGTAAGCGTGTACGGGTACTTTCCGTTCTTATTTGCCGTTATATTTGATTTTTGATGTTCATATATAACCTTATTGTTGTAATATAATTCATTTTTAATAGATAACACATCTTTTTCTATATCATCAACAACGATCTTGAGAATAACCGTATCTCCTTCCTTTATCTTTGCTGGAACAGTCTCTATGCTCGTAATCCACGGCGCGCTCGCTCCGCCCTCGATATAAAATGTCATCTCCGCTATGTTTGACTGCTTATCGTAATTAACATTACCGGTGCTGTCCTCCTGCCAGTGCATAACCGTATATTTACCGTCAACATAAAACTGTTCTATCGGAGCTGAAAGCGTCTTTCCTGCCTGTGGATGTATTCCATCATTTGCCGGGACATGCATATAGCGCCAATACTGAGCCTTGCTCGGGTCCGTTTCATAATCATAATACATCACATTGTACCTTATCGTTTCTCCTTTTTTGTACACTATTGCTTGCTGCGGATTTTCCGAATTTTGTGCATTATCTGCATTTTCTTCTGATACCTCGCCTCCTATTACCTGCCAGCCATCGTTGTCGGATACATTAAAGTTTCCATCCTCTTCGTATATCCGGTGCCCATTTTCTATATGGTAAAGTCTGAAATTTTTTAAATACCATACATCCGTACCGATTATCCTCACAGTTACCTCACCGTTAAAAGTTTCATCTTGAATATATAAAGTTCCATCTCCTGATATAAAATTTCCGCTGCTATCTCTCGGTGGCTCTGCAAAGTAACGCCCCTCCGCTATTGGTTCATAAATCTTATCTACAAGCAGCATTTCAATTTCACCGTATCCTGCTCCGCGCCTGTAAAGAGATCCCGGCGATATTGCTATCGTTCCTTCTCTTTTGTTTGTATTTACTCTAAATTCTCTCGGTACTTGCAAAGCATGATAATTCAATGTCGTCTTATAGTTTACGCTGTATTTTTTACCATCGAAATCCCATTTTACCGGATATTTATCTGCAGGCGATGATTTCAGTGTTATTGCGGTATGTACAGCTTTTTTGCCGGCCGGCAATGTAACTTCAAGATCATTTTTATTTTGCTCTTTCGTATTTTTTATAAAATCACATGCAGGCTCATCTACCTGCTGCCTTATATATGTCATCGGCAGTCCGGCATACGCCACTATTTGCTGCGGTGTTCTTATACTTCCACTTATTTTGCGAAATTCAGGAACAGCATCGCTGTCCTCAGCATCTGCATTTGCTGCCGCTGCCTCAATAAAACTATCTTTTGCTGTATCCGTTCCGCTCTTAATCCCGTTTTTATCTGAATTTATCATTGATTCTTCTTTTTCCAGATAAATGACTTTTAAATTGTCAATGGTTATATTGGTACTTCCCGGTCTTTTACCGTAAAATCTTGCGCCAAAGGCCACTGTATTTTTACCCTCCGGCAGTAGGTAAGGATGAGTATAAGTGCCGCTGTCTTCGGAAATATTAACGTTTCTGTACCAGCGTTCGCCGTTCACATCTATATAAACTTCATCCGGAGAGTTTGTCTCTCCTGTCATACTGTAATCAAATTCTAAAATCGCGATTTCTCCCTTTTCAATTTCAAAAGTCAGTTCAGAGGTATCGGTAATCGCTTTGTTGCTGCCGCTGTCTTTGGCAAACATCATTTCTGCACCGTAATATTTGCCTTCGTGCACTCTTGACGATTCCAACCCCGAAAAATAGTCGTTCAGTCCTTCGGCTTTGTTAAAGTCTTCGCTTTGTATGGCGGCTGTTATGTATGTGTCTTGCATAAGCTTGACATTTTCCGGCAGCTGCGTATTTGTTTCTGCCCGCACATCAATCGGTGCTGCCGCATTTCCTGCATATTCAAACTCATAATAATATTCCGTATCAGGTGCAAGCTTATATGTCTTTTTTAGCTCTGCCAAACCGCCGCATTCCGTATTCTCAATATCTTTACCGTCTTTACCTGCTTCATTCGCACTCACTTTAACGTATTTGCTGCGGCCGGCTATACTGCTGATCGTTTCTGCCGCGGCAGTGATTTCTGTCCCTTTTTCTATTGTCAAAAGAGTGTTGTCAGCTGCTGACAATGCCGCTTTCAAGCCCTCAAATATATTGCCGCTCGTTTCCGTATCTACGGCAGCATCTGCAATTACCGCCGCTATATCGAGGGTAGACGCAGATTTCTTAGGCGCGAATTTATTTACATATAATGAAAATTCATCATCCTCCGTTTTTGGAAGTCTCGCAACCCTGAGCGCCTGCACGTTGCCGTCTGAATTGTATTCTTCTCCCGCTGTATCAAGTGAATATGCACTTATTATATAATCGTCTGTCACCTTTCCGTATTCGCATACAGAGCCTCCTATGCCAAGCTCTTCATACTTTACTGCGCCGTTTAGATATCGCTGCGACGTGCCTGCTGCAATATCAAAGACAACCTGCGAAAACGATGTGTAATAGTAATTGCTGAGAGGTGAACCGTCAGACATACTCGTTGCCCAATCACCGTTATTTACTATTACTTCATTTCCAATTTGCACTGCATACATAGCTTTTGCCGCATCTGTGCCGCTTCCAGGTTTTGCACTGTCGCTTACTTTTCGCACATAACTGTAAGAAGCAGCTTTATCCGCTTTTATCCCTTTATCTGCGTCCGCGGCTATTGTGTCAGGCCTGCCGCTTTCCTGTGTATTTGTGCTGTATATGTCCATATAAATGCCGTAATACTTCTTATATCCACTTTTTGCTGTGCCGGTACGTATATCAGTATTATACATTGTCACGACATAATCGAATGTGCCATCATTTTTATACGCCGGAAGAATATCATGCCCGTCTCCGGTTTCCCAGCCGGAAAGACAGATTTCTTCATTGCCAGAGTTTTCAAAAATATACACAGCACTCTTGCCGTCCTGTCCAATGCACGCTTTGCCGTCCGCGCCGATGCCTATAACGGTGTAGCTGCTGCTATATTTTGCCTGAGATGGCTGAATCTCTTCAAATCTCAACGTTTCACTATCAAGGCTTAAAATCCCTCGCATCAGTTTTATTCCTTTCCCCGAAAAAAAGTGAACTTCATTGTTTATTCTCCTCGAAGCTCCTGCATTATCGCAGTATGCCGCTTTTACACAAATATTTCCTGAATAGAGTTTTTTAATGCTGCCGGTATACAAATCTGCGGAATAAATACCGTCCTCTCTGACTGTATATATGCGCCCGTTTTCTGCATAATTATCATCCCCAAACGCAAGCGGCAAAGTCGCCGTGTATGCGCCTGTTTCTCCATCATATATAATTGTCCTTTCTGAACTCCGAAATAAAAGGTATTTGCATCTGTCGTCGAGCGCCATACCCTCGATATCGGAAATATTAGCGTGCCCGAGATTTTCCTCTGTCACAGTAGCTGTCCATTTCAGATTGCCAGTACTGCTGTCATCGCTGCTATTCTGTAAATCATATGCATTTATTTTATAAGGCGCGCCTACATTATAATTGTATGTTTTTGTCATCCCCGTATCTCTTGTCCATACGCCGTCTACCGTATAAAGCGTATTTTTGCCGCAAATATACCAGCCCTTTTCGAGAAAGGTCTCTTCAGCACCATATCCGTATCCACGCACAAGCTTAAATACACTGTCTGCCGCATCACTGCCGTTAAGTTCTGAGGCACTCTTTAAATCTTCAGCCTGAATTTTAGCGCTTATACCTTTTTCAAAGAGAGCATTGCGTAAAGCGAGCATATCTGTCTTGTTCAGACCGCCGTCGTCCATCTTTTTATTTTCAGCTGTAAGAAACAATAAATTTGCCGTTTTCATGCGTGATGATGTCAGGCTTACTACAGGGGCTATATTGATGATATCAACCTGAGTTTCTGCGCTGCCCGAATGTCTATCGCTTTCACTTATGTATTCCGGCAGTGTTTCCTCTGTCCATTTCTCCGTAACTTCAAGACGTATATCGAGTTTTCCTACGCCTGTTTTTTCATATATCATCGCTTTCCAAGTACCGAATGACGCGTCGCGTATACCGCCGTCAGAAATTGCAGCATTCCCTTCTACATTTTCCTTTATCGCGTTCTTACCGTTTCCGGCCTTCTGCCATTCTGTTTTTCCCTGCTCTCTCACATACCATACGCGTTCAGCATCATCACCGTCATACGCCGTTATATCTTCAGCATATACATGCGCAATACTGCTCTGTTCTTCTCTTACCTGCTCTTTTTCCGCACCTATAACAACTTTCGGTGCTTTGTCAGGTACGACTGTAAAAGTTTTTTCAACTGTATTCGTACAGTCTCTGTCGTCTTTTGCATATATTCTATATGTCATTGCCGTTTCTTCGCTGTTTTTCGTCAGAAATTCAAGCTTTACTCTTGTAAAAAGCTTATTGCTTCCATTATCAGCAATGGCCCTGGTTTTGATGAGTGATGAATTTTTAAGTAAATTTTTCCCGCCGTTTGTATCATATGTGAGGCGTACGCGTTCGCCGCCGCCTTTCTTTTCTATTTCTATCCAAAGCTCCTTAAGCGGATGCTGTGGATTTGTCGCTATTTCAGCAATTATTGTCTGTTTTCTGTTTTGCTTCTGAGTTCCTCCAAGGGCTGATGATATGTTTGGTGTTCTCAGTACTTCTATCTCTTTTTTATCAGTGAGCCTGAGTCCGCTTTTAGTTGTAACGGTCAACAGCACATTTGCTTGTCCCGCCTGTGCAAACGTCACTTCCGCAGAAGTTTCTCCGCGCCTTTGGGTACTGCTGCCCGCGCCGCTCGACTTAAAACTGTTTGACGCAAGTTTTTCGCCGTACATCCTTGCCGCTCCGTACGTCTTTTTATCTACGGTAAAAACAGATCTGTCCTCTGCCGTAACACTGTGTCCTTCATAAGATTTTTCCGGTACTGCAAGACGCGCTTCACCTGTTATTTCCGCATTTTGATCTATCGGTGTTTTGTCATCGTCATTATCACCGCCAGGCTCTTCTTTCGGCACTTCTTTTTCTGTAATAACCGTATATGTTATATCAAAAACGACCGGAATATAATATCTGTACCCTTCTACCTCTTCCGCCTGCGTACTTTTCTTTATATCAACCGGAACGCCGTTTAGTTTTGCAGCAAACGAATAGGTAAGCTTTGTATCCGTAAATGATTTTATCGTCACCTCGGCCGCCGGCACAATATTTGCGCTGTAAGCACCCGCATAGGCGCTGTTGTACGCACCCTGCACCTCTGTCACTTTCGCACCCTCTGGCAGCTTGCTGCCGATCAGCACTGTAAACGAGCTGGTTACATCAGACCCCGGTGCCTTTCCAAACTGCCACACACCGTTTATATGCTTCCATATGTCATAAGTTATTATTTCATATACGGAAATCGTCTTTGTCTCCGTTATTTTTACAGTCTCAGTATTACCGGCATTTGTACTTCCAAAAGCACTGCTGCAAGACGCTGTAATCATAAATACTGTCGCAAGAACAATTAGCGCCGTAAGACAGTACCTGTTCTTAACCTGCCAGTCTCTATCAAATATCTTTCTAATCAATTCCCTTATCCCCCCTTTACTTCTTTTTCTCATCCTTTTCTGCCTTTTTACTTATCGCTGAACCTGTAAACTCTGCCCGCTTCATCGTCAAACAGCATATACAAATCCCCGTCTTTTGCCCGCATTTCCTGTCCTTCAGGATCTGCAACATATACGAACATACCTTCCTCCTCAAAGAAGCTTCCGTCCGGAGAAACGATACTCTTCATCAGGCTGCCGTCTTTTTTCATAATTTTTATAAACGGATACTTAATTGCGGAATAAATTTTGACGGTATTTTCTGCGGTCTGCTCAATTTTTAATATTCCTTTCTTCTCAAAAGTACTGTCTATAACTTCATATAGTACAGAAATGCTTCTATCAGCTTTTTCAACTTTTCTCACAATTTTTTGGCCGCTTTTCTTACCATCTAAAGGTTCATTGTCTATTGCTTTTTTTGCCGCAGCATTATCCTGCCCTCCGGCATCACTGATATTTGCTATTTGCTCTGCGCTTTTCTCTTTATATTCGGCAACTCTTCCGATCACCGTAACTGCTTCTGCACGCGTCAATGTTCTGCTGCCTCCAAAAGTACCGTCAGGATATCCCGTAAGAATTCCGCTGCTGCAAGCAATTTCAATGTCATAGGCATATTCTCCTGCCGGCAGAACATCGGCAAATTCAAAATTTTTACTGCTATTTGCTCTGATATTAAAATCTTTGTCTGACAGAAGCTTGCCTCCAGCATCCGTGCCAACAATTCTTTCTCTAATGTTCTTCACTGCTCCTGCCACCATATGTGCCATATGCTTTCGGGGTATTTCTTTCTCTATCAGTCCTATTTCTATACTGTCACCGTCAAAATACCCATCCGCAAGCGCAGCATAATAATACGGTGCTGCCCAGTGTTCTTTTGGCATTTTATCGACAAGCTCGCTGCCGTCTGCCGCCGCATACAGCATTTTTATAAATTCCCCATACGTAATATTGGAAGACGGCTTAAAGCTTCCATCAGGATAACCATTAGCCGCACCTGCCTGCACCGCCCTATTTATCTCATCATATGCCCAGTGTTCCTTGGGTACATCGCTAAACTGGGCGGCATCCCTACCGGCGTATGCACCCGCACCGCCGCTCGCAAGCGCAGATACTAAAATAAGCGCCGAAAATACCGCTGCAAACAGTCTGATTGCAGTTCTATTCCTTTCTAAATCCTTTTTACAGTTTTTCTCTATCATCTCTTTTCCTCCCCACGAAAACCCCTCTAAAGACGAGTAAGCTTCTCGCCTTTTTCAATCATGCACTGCTGCGAATCTATAAAGCCGCAGAACAGGAAATCCTTGCATTCTTACTGTATCTTTGATATTTTTTATAAACCTATTGCCCTTTAAGAACGAAAACAAGGATTTTGTTTCTGCGTTATTTACATATTATTCCATTTTTCTTTTAATGTCAATAATTATTTTGCATTTTTTACATTATTTTCTATTATATAAACTCTTTTGCTCCCTGCTGCAAATAAATTTAAGCATAAAAACAGCCAACAAACTCCAAAGAATTTGTTGGCTGTTTACCTATATCAATATCAAAACTAAAAGTCCGTATATTTCCCTAAGCGTAATAAAGATTTGTTGTCAAATATTCAGGATCGCATGTTACATCTATTCCCAGTGAACGCAGCGTCTGTTCATCTCGATCCGAAAGAATAGCCGTACAATGCGCTCTGCAGCCGCGCAATGCGGGCAGTTTCGTCACTGCCATCTCTGCCGATGGATTAGTAGCCGCCGAAATCGTCAATGCCGAGAGCACCTCTTCAGCATTGAGACTTGTCTTTTCATGCATAAGTACATCGGTTTTGAGCGTCTGTATGCTCTTAAGCACGTTCGGTGATATCAGATGAATACCGTCCGCAATTCCCGAAAGAACTTTAATTGCATTAAGTATCGCCGCCGCTGCAGCCACCATTCTTCTCGAGCTTCTGCCTGTAATAATCGTACCGTCCGGAAGCTCAAGCGCCATAACTACTACATTTGTGTAACGCTTATCGCAGTCGCGTTTCTTTTCTGCGTATTCCCGTGCCGGCTCCACAACATTTCTGTCCGTAATTTGGAGCCCCTGCTCGTCCATAAGAAGCTTTGTACGTTCAAGCGACGATTCATCTATCTTACCCTTTTTATAATCAACCTGTGCTATCATATAGCGTCTGATTATTTCCTGCTTTGCCGCTTCTCGGCACACCTCGTCGTCTACAATGCCGAAGCCCGCGCGGTTTACGCCCATATCTGTCGGCGATTTATATTCTGACTCCTCACCTGTTATTTTTTCGATAATTCTCTTTACAACCGGGAAAACTTCAAGATCACGATTGTAATTTACAGCCGTCTCGCCGTACGCTTCAAGATGGAATGAATCTATCATATTAACATCTTTAAGATCCGCAGTTGCCGCCTCATAAGCCACATTTACCGGATGCTTAAGCGGGAGATTCCAAATCGGAAATGTTTCAAATTTAGCATAGCGCACCCTGCGGCCGAGCCTATATTCATGATAGAGCTGCGAAAGACAGGTCGCAAGCTTGCCTGAACCGCCTCCCGGTCCCGTAACTACTATGAGCGGCTTTGTTACTTCAATGTACGGATTTGCACCGTAGCCCTCTTCGCTTACTATCGTATCGACATCCGTCGGATACCCTTTTGTATAATTGTGCTTGTATGTCTTAATTCCGCGGCGAGCCAGTTTGTTTATAAACATATTTACAGACGGCGCGTCCTCATATCGCGTTACCACCACTGAATTTATCGAAAGGTCATATTTTCTGAACATATCAATAAGTCTCAATACTTCAAGATCGTATGTAATGCCAAAATCCTGCCTTGTCTTGCTCGTCATAATATCGCCAGCATAAATACAGATGATAATTTCCGCTTCATCTTTAAGCTTATGCAGAAGCTTTATTTTTGCGTTTTCGTCAAAACCCGGAAGTACTCGCATAGCATGCTTATCCTGCACGAGCTTGCCGCCGAATTCGAGGTACAGTCTTTCACTGTTTCCGTGGTTTATTCGTTCCAGGATATACTTTGACTGTTCTTCGATATACTTTTCTGCATCAAAACCTATTTTCTTCATTTTAAATACACCTCTCTTAAGGAAGACACTGCCGCGAAGCACGGCTTTACTATAAAAAACAACTTATGAATTATACCAAAAAATAAATCTAAAATCAATATTTTTTAGTGCTATTTTCACATAATCTCGCAAAAATACAAACAAAAATACAGCCAATTTTATCAGCATCCTAAAATTCCTCTAAAATCGGCTGCATTACTGCTTAAAATAAAATCGTATCTTCAATAAAGATGTTTTGGCATACGTTAATTTCTTTTTACCTTTATTTTCCTTCAAGCAGCTCCACTGCTTTTTCGAGCTGCAAATCGGTCGCCGCGGCGCCCGCAGCATAGCTTCTTGCTGCTTCATCGAGCTTGTCCCTTGTCGTAAAATCGAGAATACCGTACACATACATCCCGTTTTGCTTCTGGAAAAGCTTGATTGCCGCAATCGTATCCGCATCCATCGCTGCCGTCAGCTTGACATCGTAACCGAGAAGCGCAAGTCTCTGCTGCGCTCCATACACATTAAGCCCTGTATCACCAGCAGCCGGCTTTACACTCTCCACCATAGGCGCAAATGCATCATAAACCGCTTTGTTCGTATCGCTATCGGTCACCGTCGTATTGGAAATAATATAATCCGGCGTAATCCCCACTTCGTGTATTGTATTTTTCTTCGGCGTTAAAAAATAATATACTGACAGCTTGACAGCTTTTTCATCGTCTATATACGCTATCCTTTGCGCTATGCCCTTGCCGTATGTAGTTGTTCCAACAACCGTTGCCTTTCCGTTATCGTGAAGAGCCGCCGTAAGTATCTCGGATGCGCTTGCGGTACCGCCGTTAACAAGCAGCACAATAGGCTGCATCATCGACTCTGTCTTGCTTGCAGAAAGAGACTCCGTTATCTTGCCCCTTGTCTCAAAGTGCGAAATATATCCCGAATCAAGTATCTGATCCGCTATATTTACGGCTTGATCGACAAGGCCTCCCGGATTGTCTCTCAGATCCATAATCATCTTCTCTGCACCCTGATTTGTCAGCGCTATCTTTGCCATTTTAAATTCAAGAGCTGTATCGCTGTCAAAGCTGCTTATGACAATATAGCCGATATCATCTGTTAGCATTTCATAAGAAACGCTCGGACTGTTTACCGTATCGCGCTTCATCGAAAATACAAGCTCGTTCGTGCCGCGGCGCACCGTTATTTTTACTTCCGTACCCTTTTGCCCTCTGAGCAGGCTTGTTATCTCAACAAGCTCCATTTGCGCGGTACTTTTTCCATCCACAGCAATTATAATATCGCCTTCCTTAACGCCCGCCTCTTCCGCAGGGCCTCCCTTTATCGGCGAGACCACAGTGCACGCACCGTTTTCCATATGAAGACTTAGTCCTACGCCTTCAAACTCGCCCTCAACAGTCTGTGTAAACTGCGAGCTTGCTTCTCTATCTTTATAGTATTCGCTGAATCTGTCACCAAGCGAGTCGGTCACGCCTTTAAACGCCCCATCGAGCAGTGTGCTGTATTCCACTTCATCCTTATAATTTCTATGTATGTATTCTATGTACTGCTTGAGCAGACTGAGCTCGCTGTCGACTTCCGAACTTGCCGCGAAAGAAACAGTAGACAGCAGCATAACAACCGCCATAACCCATACGCCAATCTTCACATACTTTTTTCTCATAAACGTACCCCTTTTTTTTACATTACCTCTATATTTAACGTGCTTCGGCTTTCTGCAAGTCCTTTGAGGCTGATATTGTAGTCGATATCTATTGTCCCTTTTCCTTCGCTGTCGAGATTTTTTTTAAAATAATTTGTCAGCACTTCCATCTCAACAGCACCGTAAGGCGTATCATAAAGGCCTCTGTATCTCTTGCCCTTTTCGAATTGTATGGCAGTATTGCCACTGCTGTCGTATGTACCAAGCCTCTTCATTCTCAGACTATCGCCCGTTACCTTAAGGCTTGTCTTGCAGCCAGGCATACCGGAAAATTCGCTTTCCTCATATATCAGGTAAAGCGAATCTCCCTTCTCGTACAGCTTGCCTTCTGTCACAAATTCTATTTGTTCCTCTTCAACATCCTTATATATTTGTTTTCCTACTATTTTTAATGTTATATCTTTCATATCCGTAATCCACAATCCTTTCAATTACGTGCGGATAATCTATGCCTGCTGCTTTGAATAACGCCGAAAACATACTGAATTTCGTAAATCCCGGGATCGTATTGATCTCGTTTATGTATATTTCACCCGTATCCTTGGTGACAAAAAAGTCTACACGTGCAAATCCCGCACAATCAAGCGTCTTATATGCCCGCACCGCATATTCTCTGATTTTTTCGCTCGTTTCCTTCGGTAAATCAGCAGGTATGATTAACTTGCTCTGCCCGCCGTCAAAATATTTGGCCGTATAATCATAAAATTCAGCAGAAGGTATAATCTCTCCAACTACAGCTGCAATAGGCTCATCGTTGCCGATAACCGCCGTCTCTACTTCGCGGATATTCATACCCTCTTCAACAATAACCCGCCTGTCAAATTTACCTGCCTCGTAAATTCCGCAAATAAGCTCTTTTTCATTTGAAGCTTTGCTCACTCCTACACTCGACCCCAAATTAGCCGGCTTTACAAAGCAAGGATAACCTCCGAGTCTTTCAGCTATTCCCGCTGCCTGACTCTCATCAAACTGCGACATTATAATGCCTTCATATTTACAAATAGGAAGCCCCTCATTTATGAAGAGACTTTTTGACACAAGCTTATCCATAGCCGCGGATGATGCGAGTACGCCGCAGCCTGCGTAAGGTATATCGAGCATTTCAAAGAGTCCCTGCACCGTGCCGTCCTCTCCGTATGTACCGTGCAGAATCGGAAGCGCAAAATCTATCATACTCTTAAGGTCGTCTACTTTAAAAGGCGAAGCGCTTTCTTCCCACTTGTCTTTTTCTATATCATCAATATCACCTTCATAAAGCAGCCACTCGCCATCCCTTGTAATACCTATCATCACAGGTGTATATTTGGTTCTGTCGATCGCTCTCAAAATAGAAGATGCAGACATAAGTGAAACTTCGTGCTCACCTGATTTACCGCCAAAGAGTACTCCCAGTCTAATCATATTTATACCTCCCGGTTTTCATATTATATCATATTCTATGCGTATTTGTGCTTGTTTTATTCTGGTAACGATTTGTCTTTCTTATCTGCAAGCAGATCGCGAATTTCCGCAAGAAGCTCCGCTTCTGTAGAAAGCGCCGGTGTTTCCGCCTCTTTTTCCTTTTCTTCCGCCTCCTTCTTTTTGCCAAGTACAGACGCTTTATTGATAAATTTTACCGCTGCAAACACACAGACGGCGATAATTAAAAAATCGACGCACTGCTGTACAAAATTGCCGTACATAATCGCTGATTCAGGTGATGTCATAACACCCGCAGCATCGTATACGGCAGGAGCGAGCACTATTTTAAGGTCGCTGAAGTTTATGCCTGCAAGCAAGTATCCTATTGCCGGCATCACGAGGTCGTCTACTATCGAAGATACAATCTTGCCGAATGCACCTCCGATAATTACGCCGATGGCCATATCAATTACATTTCCTTTAAACGCAAACTCTTTAAATTCTTTCCACATATGCCGGTCTCCTTTCTCTTTCGTTTTTATTTATTTCATCTGTTCAAGCAGTTCTAAAAGCTCATCTTTTGCAAAAAAATATTTCTTCGTACAAAACTGGCAAGTAAGCTCCGCCTGTCCATCTTCTTCGATTATCTCCTCTAAGTCTTTTTTACCGATAGTAACGAGCGCTTTTTTCATCCTTTCACGGCTGCAGTCGCATTTCCAGGCGATACTCTTTTCTTCAAGCTTTTCAGGCATATATTTTTCAGGCATATCCTTAAAAATCAGAGCGAGCAGCTCTTCTGTCATCCCCGATACAGTCTTACCTGCCGAGCATCTCATCACATCTTCAATGAGCGACGTCAAAGGCGGCATTTTACCGATCATATTTTCGAGCGCGTCTACGGCAGCCTCCTCAAAATCCGGCAGCATCTGAATTACCATCCCGCCCGCGCAGCGTACCGAGCAATCCGTATCTATCTTGACGCCGAGTGCAAACGCCGAATTCTGCTGCTCGGATATATAATAGTAAGCAGTAAGATCGTCTGCAATTTCACCGGAAACAAGCGCTATACTGCTCACATACGGTTCCTTAAGTCCGAAGTCCTTTATAACGGTAAGTTCACCTATGCCCAGAGAGCCTCCGACATCAAGCTTGCCATTTTCCTTGAGCGGCAGATCCGCATCGGGATTTGATATATATCCCTTTACGCATCCGCTTGCGTTAGCCGTCGCAAGTATCTGTTTCGCCGGCCCGTCGCCTTTAAACTGCACGGTGAGCTTGTCCTCTTTTCCTTTGAGAAGAAGTCCCATAAGCCCCGCTCCTGTGAGCACCCTTCCGAGCCCCGCAGTAGAAAGTGGCGTCGTATCGTGTATTTTTCTCGCTTCTTCAACCATTTCCGTGGTTATCGCAAGATAGACTCTGAAAGAGCCGCTTTTATCCATAGCAATAAGCGCATTATTATTCATATTCATTACCTCCTGCTATATCGTCAACCTTATTTTTCAGGTCCTCTGCAATCGCCGCGCACAGCGTCTCTGCCTCATCCCTGCTTTTTCCGCCTGCCGATATATATATTTTAAGCTTCGGCTCTGTTCCCGAAGGGCGCACGGTAAACTCAGCTCCGTTTTCGAGATGATATTCTATCATATCAACCTTTGGAAATCCCTCGGCTCCATGCGTATAGTCCATAATTTCTGTAATGCGGCTTCCGGCGATACTCCCTCCAGCCGCTTTGCTTTCCTGGTATCTAAAGCATTCTATAATTTTTTCTGTCTTTTTCATTCCCGATAGCGCGTCAAACTCAAAATCTATGAGGCGGCTTACCGTATATCCGTATTCCTCGTAAATTTTGTCTATGGCCTCGGCAATCGTCATTCCCTCCGCTTTAGCTTTTGCGGCCAAAAGACAGATGAGCGCCGCAGCCGATACGCCGTCCTTATCTCTGACATATGGGCCCGCAAGATAGCTGCAGCTTTCTTCAATGCCAAAAATAAAATCGCTTTCTCTTCCCTGCTCGTCGAGTTGTCTAATAATTTCACCTATATACTTAAATCCTGTAGGCGTCTTTTTAACTTCTATGCCATACTTTTCGGCTATTCTGTCTATGATGCTGCTGGTGACAGTTGTCCTTGCTGCAACCGGTCTTCCCGGCATACCGCTTCCCATTCCGCAGCTTCTGCACTCTGCAATATATTGAAATATAAGCAGTCCCACTTCATTGCCGGTAACGCGCCTGTAGCTGCCGTTTTTCGCTACAGCAACACCTACGCGGTCGCAGTCGGGATCTGTCACAATTACGATATCCGGCTTTACCTTCCCGGCTAATTTAAGCGCTTCGCACATAGCCTCTTCTTTTTCAGGATTTGGATAGGGACAGGTCGAAAAGTTTTCATCGGGAAATTCCTGCACCTTTACTGTCTCGATCCTTCCGACTCCAAGTCTCCTGAGCACTTCCTGCACCGGCATTCTGCCTGCGCCGTTAAGCGGTGAATATACGACGGAAAGCGCGCCGAGCGCTTTTGCTGCTGCTAATTCATCCTCTGTCCAAGGAAGCGCATAAGCCATCGCCGCATCTATATATTCGCTCATAAGCTCATCTCCTGCGAAATCAAAATATTCCGTTTTCTTGGCACTTTCAAAATTGAGCCAGCTCACATCCGCAAAAATATCTATATTGTCTATTCTTTTAAGTATTTGCCTTGCCTGCGCATCAGTTATCTGCGCACCCTGCGAGCCGTACACTTTGTAACCGTTGTACTCCGCCGGATTATGGCTTGCCGTTATCATAACGCCCATCGCGCAGCCATACTTCCTTACCGCAAACGAAACCGCAGATACAGGACAAATATCGCTAATCATATATGCCTTGATGCCGTTTGCCGCGAACACTCCTGCTGCAGCTTCTGCAAAAAGGCGCGAGTTTCTGCGGCTGTCATAGCCGATGACAACACTCGGCACTTTAGCCGCAGCTTTTCCTGCCGCTGAATTTGCCTCTTCTGCACATACCGCGTCTTTTATGTAAATATCTTCCATTATATAATCGCAGATTCCCTGCGTTGTTCTTCTAACCGTATATATATTTATTCTGTTCGTGCCCGCGCCGAGAAGGCCTCTGAGACCTCCAGTTCCAAACCTGAGTTCTTTTTCAAAACGTTCTTTGATTTCCGCTTCGGCTTTTTCTCTGGACTCCGCGCCTGCCGCTCCGTTAGTTTCAGAAGCGCGCAGCTCTTCTTTCAGTGATTGAAGTTCCTTTTTTATATCCGGATCAAAATCTTCTTCATCGAGCCATTTTTTAAAATTTATTTTATATATATCCATAATGAGCTGTCCTTAACATACACTTATCTTAGCTATTTATTTTATCACATTTTTTAGAAATATAAAAGCAAAACCGCCATAACTGTTATTATGACGGTCTTGCCAAAGAAATTGTTGCCTTATTCATAATTTTATTTACTTCTTTTCGGAAATTTCCACTGTCAGCTCTATAATTTCACTTCCCCGCACAACTGTAACTTTCGCTTTTTCGCCCACCTTATATGAGTTTATCGCCTGCTGCAGCGTCTCTGTATCTGTAATTTGCACGTCTCCTATATAATAGAGCATATCTCCTTTTTGAAGCCCCGCCTGCTGTGCCTGCGTGCTGTCAACGCTTGATATATAGATTCCCGTGTTTCTTACTCCATACATAATAGCATTTCTTGCCGATGTCAAATCTATGAGTGTAACTCCGAGTGCCGGTTTTCCTTTTACATATCCATCGTCGACAAGCTGCTGAGCTATTTGCTTAACGGTGTTTACAGGAATTGCAAATCCCAACCCCTCAACATCGGAACCGGTGGACTTTGCTACCACGATTCCTATAAGCTCACCATATTCGTTAAAAAGCCCGCCGCCGGAATTTCCGGGGTTTATCGACGCGTCCGTCTGGATAAGCGTCATCGCTTTTCCGTCTATGCTTATATTTCTGTCGGTTGCACTTATCCTGCCGAATGTAGCCGTACCGCCGAGCTCACCGAGCGGATTGCCGATTGCTACCACCTCATCGCCCACAATGAGCGAGCTGCTGTCGCCGTATACCGCAGAGGTCAATCCGCTTGCATCAATCTTAATTACAGCGATATCGGTATCGCTGTCCGTTCCGATGAGCGAAGCTTCGTATTCCTCGCCGTCTCTAAGCTTTACGGTGATTTTATTCGCATCCTCTATGACATGATTATTGGTAACGATGTATCCGTTTTCCGAAATTATTACGCCGGAGCCTGCGCCCTGAGTTACATACTGCGAGAGCCAGCTGTCCGTTGTCACTTGCCCTGTTCTTATTTCAACTACGGCATCAGCGTTCATCGCCACAACCTCCTGCATCGAAAGCTTTTCGCCTGTAGATGTCGAGAGGTTATACGCCATATTTGAAGCCGTTCTGTTTTCACTCGCTGTGCGGCTTCCGCCGAGCACTGTTTGTTCTGGCAGTACATATTTTCCGAGTGCCGCACCGCCGAAGCCAAAGAGCCCAGACAGCATTATGCATCCCGCCGTAAGAAAAGCGATGCTCCGATTTGTCAGAATACGTGTTTTTCCCGTCTTACCGTTTTTTCTTCTTTTTCTTCTTTTTTCTGACTTATTATTTGGATCATATTGTTCTTCCTGGTCTGCATTTTCATATAATTCTATTATGCTTCTCTGTTCTTCCATATTTACCGCCTCCCTGTATTTTTACTATACCCTTTATTTATGAAGAATCTGTGTAGAAAATATGTTATATGCTGGAACTATGCAATCACCAAACATTCACTATCGTTTTTGATTTTTATATGTTAAAATATAGTTGCAGCTATTTATAGCAATTTTAAATATTTTAAGGAGGCTCGGCCGTGGGAATAATTAAAGAACAGGAACAGGCCATAATAAATTTAATGCAGTCCGTTACCGACGGCAAAACGATAGAGCTTGCACATACGAAAGCGCTTGAATTTGCTACTCTTATGTCGTACTACAAGTGCGCAATGATTGAAATAGAGGCCAAACTCAACGTGCTTAACGTTGAATATTCGCTCAGTTTTGACAGAAATCCTATAAACAGTATAAAAACGAGGCTCAAAAATCCGCTCAGCATCAAGGAAAAGCTGGAGCGCAGAGATTTGCCTATTTCCATAGAATCAATTGAACAGAATATATATGATGTTGCAGGGATCAGGGTTGTATGCTCATTCCAAGACGATGTTTATATGCTTGCGGATGCACTCCTCAAGCAGGATGATATTACCCTCATAGAAAAAAAAGATTACATAGAAAATCCTAAGCAAAACGGTTATCGCAGTCTTCATCTCATAGTTTCCGTTCCTATATTTTTATCGAACGAAAAGCGTCCCGTAAAGGTAGAAATTCAGCTTCGCACTATAGCTATGGATTGCTGGGCGAGCCTTGAGCATCAGCTCAGATACAAGAAAAACCTGGAGTCTTCTGACGATATTTCATACGAGCTATACAGATGCGCGCAGCTAAGTGAAGATCTTGATATACGTATGGACAAACTGCGCAAGCAGCTTTTGAGCAAATAAAAGCCGCTCTTTTTTATCGCTTTTGGTGTTTATAACAAAAAAATATTAAAAATTTTGTTGACAAATACATATTGCGGTGATATAATTCCTATATAATTCAATAAAATAAACCGTTGATGCGGAGATAACGGCAACGATGCCTTTACAGAGAGCCTGCGATGATGAGAATCAGGCAAGAAACAAATTGTCAAATGGACCGCGGAGGGTGCAGTCAAATGCGCAGCAGTGCGCAGAGTATTCTGCAACGCGAAGGCATGCGTCAGTTGCCGGGAGTATGATGGTACTCTGCTAAGCGCACGGTTCTTACCGTGAATTCGAGGTGGCACCGCGGATAAAACATAAATTACTCGTCCTTGACAGATTTATTTCTGTCAGGGATTTTTTATTTTTAGGAGGTAATCTTATGAAAATTTCACCGAGTTTGAATGATGTCTTAAAAATTGCGTCATCGGGTAAATACAAAGTGCTTCCGGTAAGCTGCGAAATATTATCGGATATCTGCACTCCCATAGAGGCTGTAAAAATACTTAAAAATGTATCGACGCACTGCTATATGCTCGAATCCGCGCAGCAGACGGAAAAATGGGGAAGATATACTTTTCTCGGATTCGATCCAAAGCTTGAAATAACTTGCATAAACGGCGATATGAAGGTCGGAAGCTTAAGCTTCAAAACGGAGAATCCTTCCGAGCAGCTCCGGCGCATACTCGCAGACTATAAAAGTCCGCGCTTTTATTATCTCCCCTCATTTACAGGCG
>CALWPQ010000003.1 GCA_944383465.1 uncultured Clostridia bacterium | reverse complement strand
TTCAAATTCGTCGTCTCCAACTTCCTTATATCCATAGATATAAAGAACGCTTTCATCGTCCTCTTCAGCCATAAGCGCAATATAATCCTTACCCTCGAAGTCGAATACGCCTATAACTTCACATTCCACCTCTTCGCCGTCATCAAATTCAAGTGTTATGAAATCGGCTTCTTCGTGGTCGTGCTGACAATCGCAGTCGTGATCGTGGCAGCCGCACTTTTCCTTATCTGTCATGTTTTTTCCCTCCAAATTAAATAGAAACTTAATTTACGGCATTGCCGTATTCAAATATTCGCCATAATTATATCATTAACATTAACTTTTATCAATTAAAATATTCTCTTATTTTTCCGGCATTTGTCTTTGTTATGCCTTTCACAGCCATAAGCTCTTCCAAAGACGCTTTTTTTATGGAATCAACGCTGCCAAAATGGGAGAGCAGCGCATTTCTTTTCGCCGGCCCTATTCCTTCTATTTCATCGAGTACGGAAGTAAGCATTTTTTTATTTCTATGACCTCTGTGATACTCTATAGCAAACCTGTGCACTTCTTCCTGCACCGCGCCTATATATTTAAAAAGAAGCGGCCTTGCTGCAAGCTCGGCTTCGCGTCCGTCGCCCGCAACAAGCGCCCGCGTCCTATGATGATCATCTTTCGCCATTCCAACGACGGGCACACTTATTTTCATCGCTTTAAGCACCTGCTGCACAGCTGTCACCTGACCCTGCCCGCCGTCTATAAACAGGAAGTCCGGCAAGCTTGAAAAGCCCGGATCACCCTGCTCGGCACGCCGAAAACGCCTATATATAACCTCTTGCAGACTCGCGTAATCGTTCGGTCCTTCTATCGTCTTTATCTTAAAGCGCCTGTAATCCTTTTTTACCGGCTTTGCGCCTTCAAACACCACCATTGCGCCAACTGAATCAACACCGTTTGTGTTGGAAATGTCGTAAGCTTCTATGCGATAGCCGCTCGCAGCAGACTTAGGCACTTCGTATCCTATTTCAATCAGTACCTTTGCAATCTCCTGGGCTAAATTTTCACTGCGCTCGCGCGCCGCCTTAGCGCGTTCATCTATCGTCTTTGCCATTTCCGAAACATCGCGGCGCGCCAGATCCAAAAGCGCTTTTTTATCGCCCTTTTTAGGCACAGTAATTTTAACTGCGCGTCCCGCTACACCAGACAGATACTCCTGTATCAGTTCCCTCTCCGGCGGCTCTTTTTCTACGAGTATCTCGTGCGGCACACTTCCAATATCGCTGTAATACTGTTTTAAAAACTGAGCCGTAATATTTTCGTTGCTCTCACTCTCATCCGCCTGCATCAGAAAACTCTCTCTGCCTGAAAGCTTTCCTCCTCGTACAAAAAACACAACTGCGTAAAGTCTGTCCGCTCCGCGCAGTACCAGCACCATATCCATATCGCCTGCACCGAGTATCACAACTCTCTGCATCTCGGATATTGCCTTTACCGCCGTTATTTGATCACGGTATTTCGCCGCATTTTCAAAGTCGAGGCTTTCCGCAGCTGCGTTCATTTTACCCATAAGCATATCGAGCATCGGTTTATTTTTGCCGTTTAAAAATTCTACAATTTTATCTATTTTATCCTTATATTCGTCCTTCCCTATCTTTCCCGTGCACACGCCGCCGCAGCTTGCTATATGATAATTTAAGCACGGCTTGGCGCCCGCCGGAAATGAACGCGCAGCGCAGCGTTTGAGAGAATATATGTCATTTAGCATATCGACGATCTCATTCACCGCACCGGCATCGCTGTAAGGGCCAAAGTATTTACCCCCGTCGCTTTCTACAAGGCGCGTCTTGACAACGCGCGGATATTCCTCACCCATAGTTATTTTAATGTACGGATATGTCTTATCATCACGCAGAAGCACATTGTACTTAGGCATATATTTCTTTATGAGATTGCATTCGAGTATCAGCGCTTCCATCTCGGTAGCGCAGTTTATATACTCAAATTCTTCAATGTTAGCGGCAAGCGCTCTGAGCTTGGGATCTGCTGTTTTTGACAGCCGAAAATACTGACGCACGCGGTTTTTGAGAGAAATCGCTTTCCCCACATATATCACCTGCCCCAGTTTATCCTTGTGAATATAAACTCCCGGGGCATCCGGGAGCTTTTTCAGATTTTCTTCGATGTCAAACATTTTTCTTTTAAAACCGCCAATCGCGTTTTGTTATATCTTTTTCCCTTTCCAGGCGCTGCTTTGCTATTTCCATAGCTCGCTTTGCGCGTCTCTCGCGCCTTCTTCTTATCTGCCGTCTCTTTAGTACGATATATGCTATCGTAAGTGCCAGCATCAGAGTAACGATAACACCTGCAACTATATATATAATATACGCCGTATGATTTTCAATACCAAATACAGAAAGCAGCGTGCCTTCGCCCACTTCTTCCTTAGCAAGTACAGATACAGTCGTCAGCAAATTGCTTTCACCCTCGTATATCTCGAGGCGGCCGAGCTCGTCACCTTTTTTTATCGGTGCTGTTCTTTCATCTTCAAGCACGAGCTTTGTACTTAAAACTGAGCTTGAAGCCTCTATCGGCAGCGTCACATAGGCGCTTTCCGCAAGCTCAAGTCCGACATCCGCAACTGCTCCGCGCTTCACCGATGCTCTTCCCATATCATCCGTTATATCCGCTGCCTTTACTGTATGATAGCTTGCAAACCCATAATCGAAAAGCGCAATGCTGTCGCCGAAGCGCCCTGCGTCAGTCGACTTCATTACTACAGCTATCAGAAAAGTGCCGTCGCGTTCGGCGCCGGCAACGAGACATCCTCCTGCATGTGAAGTATAGCCTGTCTTTATTCCTACCGCTCCTTCGTATTTTGCAGGCACCGATACACCGTTTACAGGCACGAGCGTTTTTTCATCGTAGAGCAGCCTGTTAGTATTGTACATATGGCGCTCGTCCTGCTTGTTTGTCGCAGGTATGTAATGATAATATGTGCTGCACAGCGTGCGGAAGGTTTCGTTTTCCATACAGCCTTTAGCTATCATCGCCAGATCGTGCACCGTAGAAAGATGCCCTTCAGTATGAAGTCCGTTCGGATTTACAAAATTTGTACTCGTAGCTCCAAGTTCCTTTGCGCGCTCATTCATCTTGACTGCAAAAGCTTCGGTACTGCCCGAAATTTCTTTTGCCAGCGCTACCGCGGCGTCGTTTGCCGATTCAAGCATCAGCGCGTAGAGCAAATTTTCTACTGTTATCTGCTCATCCTCAAGCAAATATATTCTGCTGCCCTCGGTAAACGGTGTCTCATCGTCTATTGTCACGACATGATCCATTTCGAGATTTTCAATTGCCAGCAGACAGGTTATCATCTTAGTCGTGCTCGCTGGCTCAAGCGTCGCATTTTCGTTTTTCGTATAAAGTATCTGCCCTGTCGTTCCGTCTATGAGTATTCCCGCCTCCGCTATGATTTCAGGCGCGGCTGCGGCGTACGCGCTTTCCGGCGCAAAAATTCCTCCTATATTTGTTATCCCTACAATTATCGCCAGCACTGCTGCAAGTTTTTTAATCATAATCTATCCTTAATTGCTGTCTGTTTTCCTATGCTTTTAACTTTATATATTATCAAACTTATGCGTGTTTTTGTTCTTATCTGCTCCTTCGCTTATTTATCAGTAAAGAAAAAATCCGCCATTTCAAAACCGTTGTCAAAATACATACCGTTTTCACCCGCTTTTTCGTTAAACTGCTTTGCCGTATCAAAAGTCTCTTCGCTTCTGCTGTCGTAAAGCACAAAAGGCACTGGCTCAGAGGTATGCGTTCTGAGAGCAAGCGGTGTCCTGTGATCAGGCACGATGAGTATTCTAAAATCATCGCCGCACGACCTTAAGTAATCGTATATCGGCGCAAAAATTCTTTCATCTATACGCTTCATACTTTCAAGCTTATCGTCTAACTCTCCCTGATGACCGCATTCGTCCGGGCCCTCAAGGTGCATATATACAAATTGCTTGCCCTTTTTAAATTCTTCTATCGCAGCATTCGCCTTGCCTTCGTAATTCGTATTGAGCGTCGCTGTCACGCCCGGCACATCTATCGAGTCGAGTCCTGCGCAAATGCCGATGCCCTTGATTAAGTCTACTGCGGAAATTACCGAACCATCCAGATGATACTTTGCGCTGAATGATGAAAGATTTGGCTTCTTGCCCTGTCCCCAGATCCAAATGGTGTTTGCCGGATTGAGTCCCCGTTCACGTCTGGCAATGTTTACTGGATGGTTATTTAATATTTCATAGCTCTTTTTCATCATCTCCGTGATAAATTCAGAGCCCTCTCCCTGCGGCAGATAGTCGCCGGCCCTTTTGCCAAGCACATCGTGCGGCGGAGTGAGCTTATACGCAGTGCTTCCATTATGCACTATGAGACAGTGTCTGTAGCTGACTCCCGTGTAAAATCTTATATTTTCATCCGCAAAAGCCTCGTTTACAGCCTGAATAAGCAGGTCTGCTTCTTCCGTAGAAATGTCGCCCGAGCTGTGATCTTTAATAATGAGATCCTCATACGCACCCTCGCCCTCAAGCGTAATGACATTCGTTCTAAACGCCACATCCGCATCCGACATATCTATGCCGATACTTACAGCCTCCAGCGGTGAACGGCCAGTAAGGTATATGCTTGGGTCGTATCCCATTACCGAGAGATTGGCGGCGTCGCTTCCCGGCGCCACTCCGTCAGGAATAGTTTTAACCATTCCTATGCGGCTCTTTGCCGCAAGCTCATCTATATTTTTGATATCGGCAGCTTCAAGCACTGTTTTACCGCCGAGTGCCTCTATTGGATAATCTCCTGCGCCGTCCGGTACGAGTACAAAATATTTCATATTCCGTTCCTTTCTTTTATTCAACTATCTTATTTCTTTTTATACCTAACCATCCCGATAATTAGGCCTCAAAACCGACTTTATTTTCCGTCAATTCTATAAAAGGCTTTCCATAATTAAATGATATCACGGAAAGCCTCTTTTTGTGTGAAAATTGTGTGTATCTATTTATTTTCAGCCGCAAATTTTTTCATAAATTCGAGCAGCTTATCAACACCCTCCATTGGCATTGCGTTGTATATTGAAGCTCTCATTCCTCCTATCGAACGGTGTCCTCCAAGGTTTACAAGCCCCTCTGCTTTTGCTTCTGCTACAAACTTCTTGTCGAGGTCTGCGTCTCCAGTAACAAATACGACATTCATCAGCGAGCGGTCTTCCTTGTTTGCCACCGGGCATTTGTAAAATTCGCTGGAATCAATATAATTATAGAGCTTTTCAGCTTTCTCGATGTCTCTCTTATTCATCGCCGCAATACCGCCGTCAGCCTTAATCTTTTTAAAAACCTCGCCCGCTATGTAAATTGCAAAGCAAGGAGGCGTATTGTACATCGAGCCGTTATCCGCGTGGATCTTGTAGTCGAGGTATGTCGGCACCGTTTCCGCTGCTTTTCCGAGCAGATCCTCCCTCACAATGACAATGGTAACGCCCGCAGGGGCTACATTTTTCTGCGCACCCGCAAAGATAAGGCCGTATTTGCTTACATCGACAGGTTCAGATAGTATGCATGAGCTCATATCGGCAACGAGAGGAATATCTCCTGTGTCCGGAAGCGCACTTTCGCAGAAATGCGTGCCGTAAATCGTATTGTTTGTCGTAATATATACATAATCCGCATCCGGCCTTATATCTTCCTTATTAACGCGCGGAATATATGAAAATGTGCTGTCCTCGGAGCTCGCAATCACTTTAGCGTCGCCGAATTTCTTAGCCTCCGCCGCCGCCTTTTTCGCCCATGTGCCTGTAACTATATAATCCGCTTTTCCAGATTTCGTCATCAGATTGAGCGGCACCATTGCAAACTGCAAAGTTCCGCCTCCCTGAAGGAACAGCACCTTATAATTATCAGGAATATTCATAATTTCACGCAGGTTTGCCTCCGCGTCATTTATAATCGTTTCAAATTCCTTGGAGCGGTGCGACATCTCCATTACCGATTGTCCGCAGCCATTGTAATCTGCAAGATTTTTTGCCGCCTCTTCAATTACCTCGAGCGGAAGCATCGACGGCCCGGCCGAAAAATTGTATACTCTGTTTGTCATAAAACACCTCCGAAAATATCGCCTTTTATCTCTCTTATCTTTTTAATCATTCTAAAATAATAGATATAATTATACCACTTTACCGCGTTCCAGTAAAGTGGTATAATAAGTTTTTATAGAGATAAAAACATTCACTTACAGAAGGCAGGGTTAACTATGTATAAGATAGCAACATTAAACAAAATTTCACCAAAAGGACTTAAAAATTTAGGAGATAAATACGCTCTGACTGACGATATCGATTCGGCTTGCGGTATTCTCGTACGCAGCCAGGATATGCTGGAAATGCAGTTTTCAGACGAGCTGCTTGCGATTGCGCGCGCAGGCGCGGGAGTAAATAATATTCCTCTTGACCGCTGCGCCGAAAAAGGTATCGTTGTATTCAATGCTCCTGGCGCCAACGCCAATGCTGTTAAAGAACTCGTGCTTACGGCTATGCTCGCTGAGGCAAGAAATCTTTACGACGGTATGCACTGGGTACATAAGCTGGCAACAAAGGGCGGTGCCGGCGAAATGGGTATCGCCAAGGCCGTTGAGAAGGGCAAGGGTCAGTTTGCAGGTCATGAAATCAGCGGCAAGAAAATTTGTGTCATCGGTCTCGGCGCCATCGGCGTGCTCGTATGTAACGCCTGCGAAGCGCTGGGTATGGAGGTAATCGGCTACGCGCCGTTTATGACTGTGCGCGCAGCTCACGATATGTCGAGCACCGTACCTTTCACGACAGATCTCGATTCCGTTATCGGCGACTGCGACTATGTAACGATTCACGTGCCGGCCTCCCCGCAGACAAACCATATGATAAATGCAGAAGTAATCGGCAGAATGAAAAAGGGCGCAGTTCTTCTCAACTTTTCACGCGACAAGCTCGTTGACGAGGACGCTGTACTCGAAGCTCTCGACAGCGGCAGGCTCTCAAAATACATTACCGACTTCCCGAACGACAAGATTGTCGGACATGAAAACATTACATACATCCCGCATCTCGGAGCTTCCACAGGCGAGGCCGAAGATAACTGTGCAATTCTCGCGGTTGAGGAACTTAAAAATTATCTTGAAAACGGCAACATCGAAAATTCGGTGAACTTTCCGGCCTGCTCGCTCGGCAAATTCGTACCGGGCAACGGCCATTCGCGTATCTGCATCCTCAATAAAAATGTACCGGGCATTCTCGGTGACATTACGGGAATGCTCGCCGATATGAATATAAACATCGCCAATATGGTAAACCAAAGCCGCAACGATTATGCTTATACAATGGTCGATACGGACGCTATCGTCGATGAAGCAGAAATAAGCGCGCAGCTTGCCAAGAACACCGGCATCATCAAAGTACGGGTGATAAAATAGCAATTTTGCTATAGCCTGATATAAAAAGTATCTTTTTATCGCGAGTTTCGCAAAAAAGATACTTTTATTTTTTCAAGTCTAAACAGTCATTGTCTTCCTGCTGTACAAACGCGTAAGCATTTTCCGGCGTTTAGGCAGCTGCTGTTTTTCTTTGTGCCGCTGCAAAATAAAACAAAGTTAAACCCGAAGGTACGCTTTACCGCATAAACTCTATCTTATAGCTTCCAAGTACTTTCTCGCACGGTATTACCGCTGCATTTTTTAAAGAAAACTCCTGTTTCGGGTAAACATTTTTTACCTCTGCCGGTACCGCTGGAAATGTTTTTCCCGCACTTGCGCCGCGGGCGCCTCCATTTTACAAACGCCACTCAAAATTGCAGTCGCAGAACTCTTTTTTCCCCGTAATCGTTTCAGGCGGCACGAGCTCAATTTCCCCATCTTTAATGAAATAGCATCCCGCACTGCCTTTTTCGGCTGGACACGAGCCCTCTATTCCCACTCCTGTAAACGCAATATTTAAATTCTCATTTTCAAAAACTGTGATCCTGCCCGACTTCTTAAATTTGATATCGTTCCAGCAGCTGATATTCAGCCAGCCTGTCTTTCCGTCCTTTTCGACTGCGATATTAAATTCCGCATATCCCTCTTTTTCCTCCCGAATTTCTGCATTTATGCGCAGTACGGGACGCGGCGATATAAAGCCGTCCGGCAAAATCGCTCTCAATCTGTCATGCTCAACACCGTATGCCATAACATATTGTTCAATTTTCATTTTTTTCTTCCTCTCCTCCTCCAAACGCCGGCCTTGATTCATAGCTATAATGCCAAGCGGCCGCCTTGTACACTCGGTTTGTCCTCATTTCAACAATTTTGTAAAAAGGTAATTTTTTTAATTTTATCATATATATAGCTCGTCAGCAATATTGCGCCGGGCTGCTCAATCCGCGCCTGCCAGGCGGCAAAAATCACCACGGGCTCAGACAATCAGAGAAGCAGAAAATAAAAGCCGCATCTAAGCTTATTTGCGCCGTCAACGAAGGTACCCCGCATACCCATCAGTAAAGCTATATCTTAAAAACAGAAAAAATCACGTGACCATACTGAGTGAGCACACGAGCGGACGCCCAAAGCATAACACAATTTTGTCAAATATGCATATTTCAAAACTCACATATTATAGAAGCACTAAAGACAAATTTTAAGCAGCGCGCAGCAGTTGATTATATATTTTATCTAAATAAATGTTCATATATCGTAATTTGTGATATAATTTTTCAGAGAAACTTCAATTACTTATTAAACGAAAATTAAGCAAATATTAAGCGAGGTACTGCTATGGAAATAAAGACAGTTGGTGTCGTCGGACTCGGAGCACTCGGTCTTATGTACGGCGAACACATACAAAATGCTATAGGCCGTGAAAACATCTGTTTTGCAATGGATAAAGAGCGCTATGAGCGCCACAGCAAAGATACATATACGGTAAACGGCAAAGAAATAGACTTCAATTTAATCGACTGCACAGATGCTAAGCCCACAGACCTTCTTATAGTTGCAGTCAAATACAATTCGCTCGCCTCCGCACTCGACACTATGAAAAATCTCATCGGCGAGCACACTATAATCATCTCGTTAATGAACGGCATCACATCCGAGGAAATAATCAGCGCGCGTTACCCGCATAAAACTGTAATTCCCTGCGTAGCTATAGGAATGGATGCTATGCGCAGCGGCACAGAACTCAGTTATGTAAACAAGGGTCTGCTGCAAGTAGGCATTACCGATGAGAAAATGCGCCCATCACTCAAAGCTTTGGACGCGTTTCTCACAAAAACCGGCATTCCGCATACAGTTGAAAGCGACATAATGCACGCTATGTGGAACAAATTTATGATAAATGTCGGCATAAACCAAGCCTGCATGATATACGACAGCCCGTACGACGGCATTATGAGTTCGCCCGAAAAGCGCGCGTCACTTACAAGGGCAATGCGGGAAGTAATCGCTCTCTCCAAAGCTGAGGGTACAAATATTACTGAAGACGACTTCAACGCGGCGATGGAGCTTTTTAACAAGCTTGATAAAAACAGCTATCCTTCGATGCATCAGGACTTCAAAGCTAAACGCAAATCCGAGGTCGAGCTGTTTGCAGGCACAGTCAGAAATCTCGCCGCCAAGCACGGAATCCCCATTCATGAAAACGACTTTTACTATAAACGCATAACCGAAATCGAAAGCGCCTATTAAAAACATTTACCTATTTTGAGCACGGCTAAATGCAGCCTGCCGTTATCAACCGATAGATATTATATGAAAAAATAAAAGAGGGCGAAAAAATGATACAAGACATATTTCCGCATATTTACCACAACGAATATCACAATATCTCTCCAAAACCGGAGAGCATAGCGCTTTATTACGAAAAGGATGCGCTGCTTCTCGCCAGAGACGAAAGCAAATTCTGGAAAAATTCAGAAGACACGCCTGACGCCAAACCGGGCGCACCTGTATTTCCTCGTTTTTCAGATTTGGAAAAAGCCTTCCGCCGCAAAGAAGCGCCAGGTGCAGACGGCGAAAGCAGCGCTGCCGACGCTGCCGCTTCGCTTTATGAAAACGCTGTATATCTATTCACAATAGACGACGATGAATTTTTTCTCGTAAATGAACTCGCTTCTGTACCAACCGGCTTTTATATGGAAAAAATCGCTGTACTCGTAAACCGTGACGACCACTACCCACAGTTTGCGGCCGTTACGGGCAGACAGCTTTATGATTGGTACCGCGACAGAAAATACTGCGGCAGATGCGGCCGGCCGCTCAAAAAAGACACCAAAGAGCGTATGCTCTACTGCGAATGCGGCCAAATAGAGTATCCGAAAATTTCACCGGCGGTAATCGTCGCCGTTACCAACGGCAGCAAAATACTCCTTTCGCGATACTCCGGCAGAAACTATACGAGGTTTGGCCTGACTGCGGGATTCTGCGAGATTGGCGAATCCGTAGAAAACACTGTGTGCCGTGAGGTGATGGAAGAAGTAGGTCTGCACGTCAAAAATATCCGCTTTTATAAAAGCCAGCCCTGGTCTTTTTCAAACAGCGTGCTCATCGGATTTTTTTGCGAGGTGGACGGATCCGACAGCATCACGATAGATACGAACGAGCTTGCAGAAGCTGTATGGGTGGAGCGTAAAGATATTCCGACTGAGGAACGAGGAGGCAACAGTCTCACCGAAGAAATGATAAACTTTTTCAGAGATAACAAAGTTTATTTTTAAAATAAAAGCAGGTGCAGCGACCTGCGTATACACCTGCTTTTTTCAAACTCTATTTTACATCTTTTCAAATCTTACCACATCTGTTACAAATACAGTAGCGCCGCCGACAGGCACCTCAACTGTACAGCTGTTAAACGTCGAATAATTTACATCGCCTATTACAGGCACGACTTCTTTTCTTACTGCGCAGTGTTTGCGGATAATATCGATCACCTCGCTTACCTTATCGTCGTCAGTACCGATCAGGAGAGTAGCATTGCTTGCTTTAAGGAAACCTCCCGTCGTAATGGTCTTTGTAAACATAAATCCATTCTGAGTAAGTGCGTGACCAACATCGGTTGCATCCTTGCCGTTTACTATAGCCGTAATCATCTTCATAACTATCACTCCTTTTCTGCTTCCCGCTTGCGTACGGTTATTCTTATTTTGTCATAATTATACCACTTCAATTCACCGCAGTAAATATCTTTTATCAGATAAATTTTCCGAATATTCATTTATTTTTGCGTGGCATTTCGCTTTCGCCGGCCGTCAATTCTCCGCTGTCAGATATGCCTTTTGACGTTATCGGTATAAACCTGCTCGCAAACTTGTTTTTGCCGCTGCTTTTCACATAAAAATACCCGATAACGCTGAACACTACGGCTCCTATAAAATTAACAAACAGATCCTTCATCGTATCTATAAGCCCGATATCGAGATACCCTCCAAGACCGAGCTCCTGTCCGTTTACCGTGACGCTTTCTATTCCCGATATCACATACGGCACATTTCTGCCGTCAGGATTGAGCATTACGGATCTTATCGTGTTCACAACAGTATCCTTCTGCATATCCAAATGGAAAAACCAATCCATAGAAAACTCAAAGAATTCCCACACAACGCCCACGGTCATAGAAAAGCAAAAGGAAACGAAAGCCAGATAAAACGGACTCAGAGACAGTTTTACGTTCGGATTGCTGTTTAAAATATCGACAAGTGCAAAACCGAAAGCTGCGAATAAAAATCCATTCATCGTATGCAGCATCGTATCCCACCAGGGAACGCGAATATAAAACTCCTGCAGCTCTCCCATTATTTCCGCTGCGTATATAAAAAGAAGTATGATTTTTTCTATAGTGGACGGCAGCTCAAAATGCAGCTTGCGCTCGAGAAAACTCGGCACAAGGAACAAAACCAAAACCAAAAAACAGGTTGCCACCGATTCATAACGCTTTTCGATAAGCGATAAAACAAGCACTGCAATTACGAGTATACGAAGCACTATATAGAGCACAAATGTACCGTTGTGCTTTTTTATCATCTGTTCTTTAAGCTGCCTTATGTATTCTCTTATTCTGCCTTTTTTCTTCTTTTCTTCCATATATGCATCTCCTGACCGCGAATTAGAAATATGTTTTCTTTTTCTTGATATTATATGCAATTCCGACTCTCACTGCAAGAATATTTTCAACTTGCGCCGAAAACCATATAGCCTCATGCCGATCAAAATGTATAATGGAAAAATCAATTTTTACAGCTAAAATTCCATATTCACTCTCACATCGTCAAGCGCAGGCTTGCTTTCGATGAGCCCTTGATCAAACATCCAATCAATATTTTCCTGCCAGCACTCGTCCGACTGTGTAAAGAACGGAACCTCGTCCGTTTCCATCATTGGCAGCAGCGTTGCCATACTCTTTCTTTCCACCGTCTCAGAGAGCGGGAAGTTTTCCTCGTTCTGATTGGCAAGAAGTATCGAAAGCGCTTCTTCCGGGTCAGCCTTCATATCGGCAAAGCCTTTTGCCGACGCGCGCAGGAACGCCTTAAGCGTCTCGCTGTCATTGGCAATCGCCTCATCATTAGCGAGGAAAACACCTTCATAATATGTCGGCACACCGTAATCATCAAAATCAAACCAGCTTACTTCAAAACCTTCTTCCTCCATCTGCGGTACTTCATGATTTACAAGGCAGCCGATTGTAGCATCTACATTGCCTGTTGTCATCGAGCTCATAAGGTCAAAGCCGACATCTACAAGCGTCACATCGCTGTAATCCGCACCGACATTTTCCATAATGCTGCGTACAATAGCCTCTGAAAGCTCCGTTCCTGCATATCCTATCGTTTTGCCGACAAGATCGCTCGGCGAATTTATATTCTTATCCTTAAGCGACAGCACTATATTGAGCGGCCCCTGCACCACAGCGCCTATCGACTTTACAGGCACGCTCTGATTTGCCCTCGCCTGAATTACATCCTGCTGATAATAGAGCCCTATGTCAGCTTTACCCGCTGCTACCATCGAGATGGCGTCGTTCGCGTTGGACGGGAAGCGGATATTTACTTTGAGTCCCTCTTCCTCGTAATAGCCCTTGTCAATAGCTACATACATAAACGCGTGCAAAGCGTTCGGATACCAGTCGAGCACTACATCCACTTCTTTGAGTTCCTCCGCGTTGTCGTTTGCACTGTCTTCGCCGCCGCAGGCCGCAAATGACGACAGTGTCATTACTGCAATAAGTAAAAATACTAAAATCTTTTTCATTTTATTTCTCCTTTTTTAAATCAAAATTTTATAACCGCTTACGCCCCAAGGCTCACTCACTAAATCCCTCGGCTGTCAGCCCTTGGCATCCAGATCAGGTGCTTGACAATTTTGCCGTTTTTTACGATTCGCCGCGCCATTTTACGAGCCTGTGTTCGACAATTCCTATGACTTTCGCCGCCAGCATCGCCACCGCCGAAAGCAGCACGATAGGTGCAAATACGCCTGCGCCGTCAAGCTGCGTCATCATTCGCCGCGAAAAATATCCAAGACCACTCTGCGCTCCCAGCCATTCTCCTATTGCCGCTCCTATTATACTCATAGGAATGGCCATTTTCACCGCTGAAAAGAAATACGGCAGCGCACACGGCACTTTTATCTTAAAAAATATATCGCGCTTTGTCGCGCCATATGTCATAAGGAGCTCGCTCATTTCAATTTTTGCCGCCCGGAAGCCGTCATACACGGTAATCGTAATTGGGAAAAATGTGATAAGCACCGTTACCAGCACCTTGCTCCATATGCCATAGCCGAACCACAGCACGAAAAGAGGCGCAATCGCCGTCGTTGGTATCGTCTGCGAGGCCACGACAACGGGATAAATGCATTTCTGCATTATCGGGCTTGCATCCATAACGACAGCAAGCAAAAGACCAAGGCCAAGAGATATCAGAAGTCCGATACCCGTTACCAGCATAGTCGCTGGCAAATGCACTGTAAAAAGCGGCTCTCTGAGCTCCCACAGCTTCTGCAATATCTGCACCGGAGTCGGCAGTATGTATGCCGCATCTACCTTCATAGCACTAAGCTGCCATAGAATAAGAAGAGCAAACATAAATATCAATGCGGAAAGATTGCCGATATTAGCTCCATTTCGATAAACGCTCCGCTTTACATTTTGTTTCCTTATGCTCATTCCGCTTTCACCTGCCTTCTCAAAACTTCAATCAGTTCCTCACGCAGAGATGTCATATCGGAATGCGTCAGACACTCACGTGTACGCGGATAACCTGCCGGCACCTTTATTTCCGCAAGGCTCTTTATCGGCGTCTCCGTTACGGCAAGCACACTGCCGGAAAGAAACACAGCTTCCTCAACATCATGCGTAATAAACAGTATCGTTTTTTTGTGCTTTTCCCACTGCTCAAGCAGCCATTCCTGCATCGAAATGCGGGTCAGGAAATCAAGCGCCGAAAATGGCTCATCGAGCAGCAAAAGGTCGCTTCCCGTGAGCATTGTGCGTGCAAAAGCGGCGCGCTGGCGCATACCGCCGGAAAGCTCATCCGGCATTTTGTCCGCACAGCCCGAAAGGCCAACATCAGACAGCGCGTTTTCCACTATTTCACGCCTGTCTTTTTTAGAATAGCCTCCCTTTATCTCAAGCGGCAGCGCTACATTCTGCCCCACCGTACGCCACGGAAACAGCATATCCTTTTGCGGCATATATCCGCAGTAATCTTTCCTGTTTTCAATGGATACCCCATCTACCTTTATCGTCCCTGCTTTTGGCACGAGAAGTCCATTTATCATTTTAAATATCGTGCTCTTGCCGCAGCCGCTTATACCTATAATAGAATGAAACGATCCTTTTTCTACGGAAAAGCTGAGGCCGTCTATGATATCGTAATCATCCGCTTCGTACATATATGAAACATTCTCAAACTCAAGAAGGCTCATTTATTCTCTCATCTCCCATGACATATCCCAAAATCCGAGCTCGTATCTGCTGCAATTTACGAACACCTCCGTTAAATATGCAAGCTGTTCTTCTCCCGTACCCTCTGTCAGTCTGTCCATAAGAGCTATGAGAGCATCGTTTACGTCTGCATATTCAGATGATGCGTAGCTCTTTATCCATTCTCCGTAAAAAGTATGTTCCGCCGCACCAGGAATTTTTATAAGCGATTGTCCTATTTCTGCATAGCTCCACGAACAGGCGAGAATAGACGCGACTATTTCCTGCGGTCCGCCGGCATTTGCGACAGCAAGCATATAATTTGTATACGAGAGATTATCGAGCGCAGGTTTAACTTCAAAGACCTGTTTTTCCGTAATTCCGAGCCTCTTCATATACGAGCGGTGAACTTTCATTTCGCCGTCGAGTATCTCATCGACATTGCGCGCAAATGTGCGCATAAGCTCCTGGTCTCTCGATTTTACTACGCCGAGCGCAAATACCTTTGCGTATTCGAACAGATAGAGATAATCCTGAAGCATAAAATACTTAAAATTTTCTGCAGGAAGAGTGCCGTCTCCTATACCCTTTACAAAAGGATGGCTCAGGCATTTTTCCCAGACTGGGCGCGCCGCTTCGTGCAGGCGCTCTGAAGTTTTCATCACTTTTTCCTCCATTTTTTAAATTTTACAAGCGAATGACGATGCCGCCGTAAATAAAAAGGCAGGACACCCAAAATGAGATATCCTGCCTTGTAATTTTACAAACATTTTTTTGGTTCGCATCCCTACGTTGGCATTATCCAAATCAGGTGAGGTCGAGGGTACACCCTCCTCTCAGCCCTCTTCCGAGGACTCCCTTGCAACTAAAATTATATTCCTTTACGCAACAAAAATCAATTCTTTTTTATCAGTCGAATAAAGCTGTGGAAAAATAACGCTCCGCTGTATCAGGAAGTACCGTAACAACCGTCTTGCCCTTGCCGAGAATGCGCGCAAGCTTAATCGCGGCCGCCACATTGGTGCCGCTGCTGATTCCGCAGGCAATACCTTCTTTGCGCCCGAGCTCTTTTGCCGTGCTGAGCGCTTCTTCGTCCGTGATTATACAAATATGATCATATATGCTTTTATTTAGTATCGGCGGAATAATGCCGTCGCCTATGCCCATCTGTATATGCGTACCGATAGAGCCTCCCGAAAGCGTAGCCGCATGCTCCGGCTCTATTGCCCAAATCGTTATATCGGGATTTTTTTCTTTCAGTACTTCGCCTATTCCCGTTATAGTGCCGCCTGTGCCTATTCCCGAGCAAAAACCGTGGATAGGGCCGTTTATCTGCTCAATGATCTCGCGTCCGGTGCAGTTTCTCTGTGCATCAGTATTCGCTTCGTTTTCAAACTGCTGCGGTACAAAGACATTCGGGTCACTTGCTCTCATTTCGAGCGCTGTATCGAGACACTTTTCTATACACTCCCCAATGTTGCCCGCATCGTGTATCAAAACGACTTCTGCACCGTAATGCTGCACGAGTTTGCGCCGTTCTTCACTAACAGAATCAGGCATAATAATTTTTACCTTGTAGCCGCGTACTGCTCCTACAAGCGCAAGTCCTATGCCCTGATTTCCGCTTGTAGGTTCGACTATAATCGTATCTTCATTTATAAGTCCGCGTCTTTCCGCATCCAGAATCATATTATACGCTGTTCTTGTCTTTATCGAACCGCCGACATTTAATCCTTCAAATTTTACAAATATGTCGGCTCCGTCTTTATCTCCCATATTGCGAAGCTTTATCATCGGCGTATTTCCCATAGCTTCTAAAATATTATTATATATCATACTCCACATCCTTTTAGCCTCGGGCAGAATCGACCGAGGCTGATTATTTCCAATTTATTGTTTCTATAAATATATGCCCATTTAGCGCGTATATAAGCAGGTATATTGCAAATTCTCCGTCCCCATTTTATTTTTGCTATGAAAAACCGACCTCCCAATCGTCAGTTTAATCTAACTCTTAGGGGCCGGTTAATGAGATCGTCTGTCTCTTAGCTTTACAAGCAATATTAAGCTACTTTTACAACATTTACGGCGCGAAGCTTCTCAGTATTTTTTGGATCCTGTTCCGTATCGAAACTTACTCTGTCACCTTCGCTAAGCGTTCTATAGCCTTCTCCCTGAATTACAGAAAAGTGTACGAAAATATCACCGCTTCCGTCATCATTGCTTATAAAACCAAATCCCTTATCAGGATTAAACCACTTTACTGTACCGTTATTCATCTCATATACCTCCTATTTTTTAATATCACAGTCACCAAAATTAAACAAAAAAACACATGTTTTTGTAAATCATCAAATAATACGATGACTTACAAAAACATGTGAGACAATGCGCAAATTTGGGATCTTACTTTAATTATATCACAGCGTTTTTAATTCGGCAAGCATTTTATTGTATACAAAAAATTATATTTTTACAGAGTAAAAGCAGCTCTCATTTAAGTTGTCAGATTGTGAAAGCCGCTTTTATTTTTACTATTTCAAATAATTCTTCCAATTAATATCTTATCTTGTCCTTTGCAAGTCCGATAGCACTTAGAACAATGACTGCTACCGATAAAAGCGTAGCAAGCGACGATAAAACGATTGTAAGCTGTTTCATATCTCCACCTTCTCTTTCTTAATAAGTTTCAATTATTATACCACAAACTTTTTAAAAAAACTACCTGTTATCTATTTTTTCAGGATAAAGATCGTGCTGCGCAAGCCGCTCAAAGGCAACTTTTTCCCAAACCGTACCTTTTTTACCGTAATTGCAGTAAGGATCGATGGAAATACCGCCGCGCGGAGTAAATTTGCCCCATACTTCTATATACTTAGGATCCATAATACGGATGAGGTCCTTCATTATAATATTTACGCAATCCTCATGAAAATCGCCGTGATTTCTGAAACTAAAAAGGTAAAGCTTAAGCGATTTGCTCTCAACCATTTTCGCGCCGGGGACATACGATATGTAAATGCAGGCAAAATCAGGCTGTCCCGTCATCGGACAGAGGCTTGTAAACTCCGGGCAGTTAAATTTCACGAAATAATCATTTTCCTGGTGCTTATTCATAAATGTCTCGAGTACCTCCGGCGCATAATCGGTCTTATAACTGTTTTTACCGCTTCCGAGCAGCGTCACTCCATTTAGTTCTTCTTTGCGTCTTCCGCTCATATTCTCTCCTCTTTCTTTTTTCTTACTTTCTGCAAATTAAACCGCTGCTTTTTTATTTTGTCCGCCGCGTCCAGTGTCTATGCCCCATGCGCGCGCCAGCGCAGACACAGCTGCCGTACCGCACAGCGCAGGTATTATCTGTCCTATACAGAGACTGACAGCAAGCGCCGCATATGGCACCTTGAGAATATAAGATAACCATAAAGGCACAAGAAGCCCCGGTACAAATATAAGCGGTATTACTATAAAAGCGCGATGCCAGCCCATTTTTCTAATGCCGGCGATAATAAGCGTCGTGAGAATGCCGGCAATGCCCCCTCCGATCGTATCGAGAAGCCCAAGCCCTCCGAAAAGTGTGTTGGATATGGAATTTGCGAGACCAAGCGGTAAAACCAGGAACGGAAAAAGATAAGCCAAAGCATATACAGATGTAGCAATTCTAATCTGATATGCCCCGAAAGAAAAGCTCTGCGTAATGTAAACGAGCACTACATAGAGAGCCATAATCATCGCAGAAAACGTCATTTTCTGCACTTTGCCCATATCTTTCAGATTCATAATATCACCTCCAAATAAATCGCACAACAATGTCTAAATAACTGATTTTTAAATTTGCATCATCAAAATCTTGTTTCTTACATTGTCCCTAGTTTTGTTTTATGACAGGATGGTCTCGAACTGTCAGGATTCATATCCGGAAGTATGCGCTCCGGCGCAGTGCTTTTCGGCGCGCCGGCCGCAATAATTACTATACACTCAGGCAGCCAAAAAAGCAAGCATAGCTGGCGATAATTTTGTCTGCAAACAGGATAGATTCACACAATAAAAAGTACCTTGCCGCAAAATAATTTGCAGCAAGGTGCCTTAAGCTCTTTATTTACCGCCTTTTCCTGTACTCCTTAAGTTCGGCAATCGCCCTGCCGCTGAGCGGATAAAGTATTATTACATTGAAAATCGTCATAAGACCAATGCCCACATCGCCGAGATCCCAAACAAAAGTGTATGTCGCAAGTCCCCTTACAAACAGCATCACAAGTGCAAACACCTTGTATAAAGTCTGCCATATCCACTTGTCGCCGAACAGATAAGCGACATTGGATCTCGCATAAAAGAGAATGCCGAGGAATGTCGAGAAGCTAAACATCGCGAGCGTCGCAGCTATGAATACAACGCCAAATTTGCCGAGGTGATACTCCATTGCCGTCTGCAGCAAATTCATACCGACAAGCCCTGATGTCATATCCTCCGGCACAAGCAGCATAATCATAGCCGTGCAGCTACATATTACGAGGGTATCAATAAACACGCCAAGCGCCTGCACGAGTCCCATTTTGGCGGGACTGTCGCATTCCGCAGCAGCCGCCGCACAGGGAGCAGAGCCCGATCCCGCCTCATTTGAAAACAGCCCGCGCTTTACGCCTTCCATAAGTACAGCGCCAAATCCGCCTGCTGCCACTTGTCTGATGCCAAATGCTTCTTCAAATATGCGCGTAAACACCGCCGGCACCTGCCCTATATTTTTAACCATAATAAATATCGTCATTGCAAAATACAATACCGCCATAATCGGCACCATCACATCGAGCACCCTGACAGTCGCATTTCTGCGCATCACGATAACTGCCGCCAGCAAAACGAATACCACCGTCGTATAGAGCGGCGGCACGTCAAATGCATTTTCAAATGCCGAAACCACCGAATTGCTTATTACCTGACTTATTCCCGCCCAGCAGATAAGCCCTGAAGCTGCAAACAAGCCTGCGACTATAACCATTCTTCTCTTTTTGCCCTGCTTCTCCTCAACAAAGCGATGCATATAATAAGCAGGGCCGCCTCTGTATCCGCCGTAAAGCGGGTCCTCTTCCTTATAAAGCTGCGCCAGTGTAGCCTCGGCAAAGGCTGTTGCCGAACCGATAATCGCCATCACCCACATCCAGAAAACAGCACCCGCACCGCCCGCAGAAATAGCCGCAGCCACTCCTATGAGATTGCCCATTCCAACTCTGGTTGCTGTCGACACGATAAGCGCCTGGAATGCCGAAAGCCCGCCGCTTTCTCTGTTCATTCTCTCTGCAAGCGTCCGCACCATATCAGGTATCATGTGAATCTGCATAAATCCCGTTCTTACCGTAAAATAAATACCTGTCGGTATGAGCAGAACGATGAGCAGCGATATGCCTATACTGCTTCCTCCCGGCAGCGGTATCGTAAACAAATCTCCCCACAAAAATCCATATACGGTCTCAATGATGTTAATTATTATTTTCTGCAAAACTTCCTAACTTCCTTTCCCTGCAACGATGCACTGATATAATTGCGCGCTTATATATTCACACATTGATTTTTTCCTGATTAAAGTATATAATTTTAGTTAATATCTGTAAAATAGATAATTTTAGTTAATATCATCTATATTTTAGATAAAAATACTCGTATACATAGCGAAAGGAAATTAAAATGGATTTAAAAAATATAGAAAGCTTCGTGCAAGTTGCCGAGCTCGGCAGCTTTACCAAAGCTGCGTCAGCTTTAGGTTATTCTCAATCAACAATATCATTTCAGATTAAACAGCTTGAAGATTCTCTCGGAATACCGCTTTTTGAAAGAATCGGCCATCGCATCCGTCTGACGCATAAGGGCAGTGAAATTCTCTCGCTTTCACACAAGCTGCTGGCGTTGAAAGGCGATATCGAAAATGCGGCGGGAGCACGCCGCGAACTTGGCGGCTGCGTCCGCATAGCTATGGCCGACTCCCTCTGTCACTGGTTATTTTGGGATAATTTTGAGTCATTTCACAGGCAGTTCCCCGATATTTTCCTCAAAATCATCACTTTTGCCAGTACAGAAGAAATGTTTCGCATGCTCAACCAAAATGAAGTGGATTTAGTCTATACGCTCGACAAGCACATATATGACTCAAAATACACCATAGCTTCCGAAAAACAGATAAACGCACACTTCATAGCAGCTGCGGAAAGCCCCCTCTGCCGCCAAAAATCGCTCACACTTTCAGAGCTTCTCAAACAGCCATTTATACTTACCGAACACGGTATCAGCTACCGCAGACTTCTTGAAGAGGCCCTTGCCTCACGCTCGCTTTCCGTTTCCCCTTTTCTTGAAATCGGCGATGCGCTGCTCATATGCAGGCTCGTATCGCAGAATATGGGACTCTCATTTTTGCCTGATTACGCGACAGAGCGCGCAGTAAAAAACGGAGAAATCGAAAGACTTAGTGTCCCCGGCTTCTCCGTTGATATCTGGATTCAGCTCCTGTATCACCATGACAAGAGGTGCACGCCCGAAATGCAGTGCGTCATAGACTACCTGCGTACATAGGGGCTATTTTCCTTCTGCACTTTCTACATTTTAATTATTCCCAGCACGCTTAATACCGAGCTTATGAGTATGACAATGAGAAATGCAGGCGCGATATATTTGATAACAAAGTTAAACAGCTTTTTACGCTTGAATTCCGACGAAATTTCAACTTCCGCCGCCAATCTTCCAAGACCGACAGCACGAAGTATGAGTATACAAGTCGCCAGCGCTGCAATCGGCATCAGCACTGAATTTGACAGAAAATCAAAGAAATCAAGAAACGACATTCCGAAAATTGTAATCGACCCGAGGATATTAAAGCCAAACGCCGACAGCGAACCGAGCACGAGCGTAATCAAAAGCATAAGCATTGTGCAGAAGATACGGCTTTTGCCCGTTTGATCGACAAACGTCGCCACTCCGGCCTCCATAATCGATATTGCGCTTGTCAGAGCCGCAAACATAACGAGCATAAAAAACAGAATGCCGATAATTCTTCCCGTACCCATAGCTGCAAACACTTTAGGAATGGTAATAAACATAAGCGACGGTCCCGCCTGCAGTGTCTCCATCGCACCTCCCGAAAAAGCGAAAACGGCAGGTATAATCATAAGTCCCGCCAGCACCGCAATGCCTGTGTCAAATATTTCTATCTGCTTAGCTGATTTTTCAAGATCTACATCTTTACCAGTATACGAACCGTAAGTGTAGAGAATTCCCATCGCTATCGAAAGAGAAAAAAACATCTGACCCATTGCTGCAACCACGGTCATCACCGAAAAATTTTTAAAGTTAGGAATAAAGAAATATTTTACTCCTTCAAGCGCACCTGGCCTTGTCATGGAGTAAACAGCAACAAAAATTGCGAGCACGACGAGCACCGGCATCATAACTTTTGAAGCAAGCTCCACGCCATGCTTTACACCTGCAAGAATAGCTATTGTCACCATAGCTGTAAATACAATAAACCAAAGCTCTACGCTTCCCGCTTGTCCAGTAAAATTCGTAAAATAACTGTCGTCCGCCACCGCCTGAGTGCTGCCTTTTATATATTCCACAAAATATTTAATAACCCAGCCGCCTATTACACAGTAATACGGCACTATGATCATCGGCACTATCGAGTTTATCCATCCCCCGATATAAAAAGCCGGTGTTCTGCCAAAAGCCGTAAACGCTCCTACCGGGCTCTTTCCCGTCATTCGTCCCAGCGTTGTTTCCGCCATTATAAGCGCATAGCCGAATGTCAGTATAAGAAGCAGATATACGAGCAGAAACATACCGCCGCCGTATTTTGCTGCCAGATACGGAAACCGCCAAATATTTCCGAGACCTACAGCCGAGCCCGCTACCGCAAGAACATAGCCAAGTTTTCCCGAAAAGCTCCCGCGTTCGCCCTTAGGCTTTCCTTTTTTCTTTTCTTCACTTTCGTTCATAAATTTTCTCCTTTTAGTTTTTTATAAAACAATTATTATCACATAACTGCTGCCGCCATAACACACAGTTAGAGTTATTATACCATTTTTAAAAGAGATTGACATTAAAATAACAAAATAATATAATAAAAATAACAAAATAAAACAAAAACTCGGATAATCCAGCAATTATCCGTTTTTTGTGAATTGAGGTAAAAGCGATGGAAAGAGAAAAACTTAAATCCCGTTTAGGCTTTATCCTAATTTCCGCAGGATGTGCTATCGGAATCGGTAATGTTTGGAAATTCCCATATATGGCAGGACAGGGCGGCGGCGGTGCCTTTGTTCTGTTTTATATTATATTCCTTATAATTCTCGGACTTCCGATTATGACTATGGAATTTGCAGTTGGCCGCGCGAGTCAGAGGAGTCCGGTAAAAGCATACAATGTGCTCGAAAAACCGGGTCAAAAATGGCATATTCACGGGTACGTAACGCTCGCAGGATGTTACCTGCTTATGATGTTCTATACAACAGTTGCCGGCTGGATGCTGCACTATTTTTATTTGACAGCGACAGGCAAATTTAATGGACTTAACTCTGTTGATATTGCCGAAACTTTCACATATATGCTCGAAGATCCTCTCGTTATGGGCGGGTGGATGATCTTTGTCGTAATTATTGGTATTTTCATATGCTCGCGCGGTCTCCAAAACGGCATCGAACGCATAACAAAGGTGATGATGATTTCACTTCTTTTTATTATGCTTCTGCTCGCCGTAAACAGTTTTACACTTGACGGCGCAAAAGAAGGACTCAAATTCTATCTCATTCCTGATTTCGAAAGAATGAAAGAAGCAGGCATTATTGCGACAATTACCGGCGCTATGAATCAAGCCTTTTTTACTCTCAGTCTCGGCATCGGCGCTATGGCCATATTCGGCAGTTATATTGATAAAAAAAGAAGCCTTCTCGGAGAATCCTTAAACATCGCGCTTCTCGATACTTTTGTCGCTATAACATCAGGACTCATCATTTTTCCGGCCTGTTTTACGTTTAATGTAGATCAGACATCAGGCCCGAGTCTTATTTTTATAACGCTTCCTAATATATTTAATCACATTCCTCTCGGCAGGCTATGGGGAAGCCTCTTTTTCATATTCATGTCATTCGCAGCGTTTTCAACAATTCTCGCTGTGTTTGAAAATATAATTTCCTGCGTTGCAGAACTCACAGGCTGGAGCAGGAAAAAATCAAGTACAGTAAATCTTGTACTCATCATCCTGCTTTCGCTTCCTTGCGTGCTCGGATACAACGTGCTCGCCTGGGACGGCTTTTCGATATTCGGCGGCTCAGTGCTGGATTTTGAGGATTTCCTCGTAAGTAATATCCTGCTTCCGCTCGGCTCTCTCGTATATTTGATGTTCTGCGTCAGCAAATACGGCTGGGGCTGGGATAATTTCCAAGCAGAAGCAAACACCGGCAAAGGTCTTAAAATACAGAATTGGATGCGCCCGTACGTCACATACGTGCTTCCTCTGATCGTACTGTTTATATTCGCATTTGGACTCTATGATAAGTTCTTTTAGATATTAACCGTTTTTTCGTCCTTGCGCCCGCCCGACCGCTGTCGGAGCGGGCTTTCTCTTTGCAGATTAAGTGCTGACGATACATACTTAGCATACGTCTTAAATCTTTTATGGACTTTATAAAGTGCTTTAAGTAGTTTCCAAAACTCTTTTATCGATTGCGGTTTTGGCATTTTATCTTTGTATAACTGCCGCACAAATTCCGAAACGGCTGCTTTATAATTAGTCAGCGCAGCATAAGCTATTAAGAATTTAATCTTTCAAAAAGTTTTTGAAGTTTGCTCGATGTTATAGTTTCGGCATAATGCATACCATCATACGTAGGATGAAGTACAGGGTATTTAGGATGTTTCGTCTTTAATATAAAATGGTTCTCGATTAACCATTCTATAATTATGATTAAATCATAACGATGTACTTTTTTCAACTTTCCATACTCCGGCAATTTGTCCAATTCTGCATCTGCAATACGCTTACTATTTGCCCCACGAAGCACATCCGCTAAAATGTTTATACCATAATACCTTTTTTCGCTGATGTGAGAAAGGCATTGCAAAACAGTATAAACAATATCGTTTAAATCAGATCCTTCAAATATCACCGCTTTAACTGTCGCTTTCTTTATACTCTTGTTTTCTTCGCACTGCGGTTGTTCCTTTATAGTCTGAATTTGTGCCGGTGCTTTAATTCTTTTATATGTAGATTCTTTTTCCGGTACAGAATCCGGTTCGAGGCTAAACATTTCATAATAATATTTAGGTGTAATGAAACGCCCGCAACCAGTTCCATCTTTTTTATAATTAGTGCATCCAAGAAAATAATCGTTTTCTTTTCCTGGTTTAACAATAAGATATCCGTCCCTGCACTGATCGCATTTCAGTATGGAAAGTTTTCCGGCTTTATATTCATTGGTCATAAAACCGCAGACTTCCGGCTCGTTAGTGCAAATAAACAACCGTAATCCATAAGCGTTTTTATAACGGAATTGCATAGGATAACCGCATATAGGGCAAGTTTTCTTTGCGATATTATCTTGCGGCGGTTCCTCGTTCCAATTTCCACGAAGGACAACATTTTTATAGTCACGCTTTATTTCCAGAAGAAATTCAGATGGATTTTGTTCCGGCGCAATAAAATAAACACGATTTTTCGTTCTTGTCATTGCAACATAAAACAAGCGTCGTTCTTCGGCATAATCAATAGAGCGATCTCCCTTGATGACAAAAGCAAGAACAGGATCGTCTTCAATCTTGGACGGGAATCCGTATGTTTCGTTTCGACCGTTGACAACTATAACATTATCGTATCCTAAACCTTTTGAAGCGTGGGCAGTCATAAATGTAATATTAAGTTTTGGATATTTTACGCTTTTGAGTTTACTTCCTCTACTAATGTATTCAAACAAGCCCGATTTTTCTAACTTATCGCCGTCAAATCCAAATCTACCGAGCAATAGAATAGAAGAATTTTCGGATGATTTACCTTCTTGTTTATTAAATTCAATAATTTGCTCAAGAGCGACTTCTACGGCGTGTGCAATAGCGTAATTTGCACCACTTTTATTGTCGGCATTTAGTTTTTTGGGACTACCGTCGTAGGTGTAAATAATAACAGGATCAACGATGCTTTTTGTGGATTTTAATTCTTTTGAAATCTGTGTCTCGTTTTTCTGAATAAAGTTTCCTGCAATATCAATTACTTCTTGTGAGTTGCGATATGTCTTTACGATTTTTAAAAGTTTTGCATATCCCATTTTTTCTTCAAATTTTGTAAAGAGTGTTATATCGGAACCACTAAACGCATAAATGGATTGCCAATCGTCACCGACTGCAATTATCTTAGCGTCGGTCACTTCCGACAAGGCTGTTACTAAGTCAAATCTTTGCCGGGAAATATCTTGATACTCATCTACGATAATATACTTGAAATCAAGTTTCTTTTTCATTTCCTTGACTTCTCGGAGCACCCGTGCTGATTCATTTATCATATCCTCAAAGTCAACGGCATTGTTTTCCTTTAGATAACGCTCATATTCCAAGTAGCAATCGTTACAAATATCCAAGAATAGTCTTGTCCGTACATTTTGAGTAGAATGGTACATGCGGCTAAACTCCTCCGTCGTGAAACCATTCGTTTTGAAGTTTGTAATAAAGCGGCAAATCAGGTTGACAAGTTTTTTTATATAACGATTTTCTTCTGTAGATACGAGTTTTTCCATCACCTCTTTATTTGATCGATGATGTAACTCAAAACCGTTATTCTCTAATTCTTCCTGTAAATGCTCTATAAGAGTTCTTCGGTCAGAATACTGCGAAAAGGTATAGATGAGTTTTGTACCGTGTTTCCTGTGCAGATTGATTTTATCATTTATAGCCTTTTTGTATGCTTCAAGCTGATCATAACTAAAACGGTCGTTTTTACCGTCTTGCGTAATACCAAAATGTTCAATATAGGCAACCTTATCACCCTGCCGGATAATAAAGTCGGGAGTATATGGCTTTTTTGAAAAGAGGATATCATATTTATAAATCGGCTCATATTCATAGTCGATATTATTTAAATACAAGAAATTTGCAATTTCCACCTCTTGACGGGAACGCATTACCTCACTTTGAATTGTAATTGATTTTTTTGTACGAATATCAATAACTTGTTGTTTAAACTCGTTGAGGTCACTTCGCATTGTGGTAAAATTCGATTTTGCGATTTTATTGAAGAAACTATTAAGCTCTTCCCCCTCATACGGAGCATCAAAGTACGAAGCAAAAAACAGAATCAAGTTGTTTACAAGGCTTTCATTCTTCAATATAGAACTTTTGAAATAATCCTGCAAAACAAAATATAGTTTTGAAGAGTCAACAATATTGAGCTTTTCCGGCGACTGCTTTCTCAATATAGCATTGCCGGTTGAATGAAATGTGGCAATAGGACAATCTATTGCTAAATCTCTATTAAGTTTATCACGAAGTTCTTGAACAGCCTTATTCGTAAAAGACAAAACAAGAATTTGAGAAGGCTCAATTCCTTTTTTCTCGACTAAATATTTAACTTTTGCCGCAACAGTAGTGGTTTTGCCTGCACCGGCACCGGCAATAACAAGGCAATAGTCTTCATCTGTCAGAATAACACGACGTTGATCTTCGTCCAATTTTATTTGTGGATCAACTTCACGGAGTATATTATCTAAATAATGTTGTTCCTCAGTCATCTCACGCTGAATAAAAGACTCATTATGCTCGTCAACAAGTGTTTCAAAGTTTATGTATGTTTTTAATGTTTCTTCGACACCAAAGAGTGAAAGACCGTTATTTTTGCAGAAAGCATCTAACAATCTACTGTTTTGAAGCACGCCAAAATACTCAACCGTTTTCTTTCCGTCAAGCAACTTTGTACGATATTCACTTTTTGCAATATAGCGATTTTGTGACAATATGGCATCCATATAAACCTTTAAGTCCCACAAACTTTGACACTCAGGACTCTCAAATGACATATTGTTCGTGACAATCTTCGCTACCGAATCTTTCTTTTTAAAGAGTTTTGAAAACAATACCATATGTATGCCTTTCTTTTAAAATAATATTAGTCAGCGGAAGCTCAGGATTTAATCCAGTTATTCACTTCATCTAATTGGAATTTCCATTGTCTGTCCATTTTGCGCACGCATATTTTTGCTCTTTATCCATTTTAAACCTACACATCAGCTTACGCTAAAGGATTCACAAATCTAAAATGGTAAGTTATTTTTATTTCATTATATCATAAAATAAGTCAGTATACGATTTGATGTTTACAATTTCTATGACCCTGCTGCGGATGTTATTTATCCGAGCAACCCATTCCATTTGAGTTCCCGTTTTAAATTGTTCGTTGATACCATCACTTTCTGATATTTTTTACAAGCAGAAGAAACATATCCTCTACTTGTTTGTCAATGACGGCAAGATAACCGTTTTCTTTGCGGTACGTGTCACTCATTTGTTCAAATAATGATTTCATAATAGTGTCCTCTATAAATATATTAGCTTTCGCCACAATTTACTCTGTCGCATCTGTCCCATAAAACACGCTTGGGGCACCTGCTCTATTGCAGGTGCCCCAATGAGACTTTTTATTATCTTAAACAGCTAAAAATCTAACTTACAAAGAAATTTCCCTAAAAACCCAAAGTGCAGAATGTTGAGTGTCCAAGATGCCGTCTTTGCCGGACTGCCTTTTCTTTTACTTTACTATTTCTCCATCATTCTGTATCCAACGCCAAGCTCCGTCACTATATAGCGCGGCTCGGCGGGGTTTTCCTCGAGTTTTCGCCGTATGTTTGCCATATTTACGCGCAGTATCTGATTGTCGCTCGAAGCGTATGGCCCCCAGATTTCCTTGATAATATAATCATATGTGAGCACTCTGCCCACATTCTTTGCGAGCAGTGACACAATCTTGTATTCGATGGCTGTAAACCTGACTTCGTTTTCACCGAGCGTTACGCGTCTTTTTCCGATATCTATTGTGAGGTCTCCGACAGTTACAATGTCATCGGCCGGCGCGCCTGAACCTGAGGCTCTGTCCGCATGCCTCAGAGCCGTTCTGATGCGCGCCGTCAGCTCCGAAATCCCAAACGGCTTAGTAATATAATCATCAGCTCCGAAATCGAGTGCCTCTACCTTGTCTGTTTCACGACCGCGTGCAGAAACAACTATTATCGGAACACTGCTCCACTCGCGCACCCCCTTTATTATTTCCACCCCGTCAATATCAGGAAGACCAAGATCGAGAAGTATCAGCTCTGGCCCGTGCGAAGCAAACATCTGTCTTGCCTGCACGCCGTCTGCCGCAGTCAGCACTGTATAACCGCTGCTTTGAAGAGCTGTACATATAAAGCTGCTTATAGATTTATCATCCTCTATCACGAGTATAGTTCTCTTGTTATAATTACTGCTGCTCATAATCCGGTATTTCCTCCATTTTAAGACCAAATTTGAATACCGCACCGCCGTCCTCTGCGTTTTCAGCCTCCAAAAATCCGCCATGCGCTTTAATAATACTCTTGCACACGGAAAGTCCGAGTCCCATTCCGCGAGTCGCGTCCGATACTGAATCCTTATTCATAACGACATCTTCTATCAACTTGTCTATATTTTCACAGCTTAAACCTTTGCCGTGATCTCTTACCTCGCATACAGCCATATCGCCGTCTCTGTAAAGTTTCACTCTTATATTTTCTCTGTCACCGGAATGCTGCACCGCATTTTCAAGAAGATTAAGCAGCACCTGACGTATCAGAAGCCCGTCCATCGGTACGAGCATTATTTCTTCGGGTACTTCAACGAAAATTTTACAGTCAGGATATCTCGCTTTAACTTTTTGCACTGGCATTGCTACTATTTCCTCAAATATTTCATTTGTCCTGTTCAGCTTTGCTCCGTATTCAGTAGTACGCGTTACCGAGAGCAGATTTTCCACCATATTTATAAGCCACTGTGCATCTGTTATTATATTCTCAGCCAGATGCTCCGTTTCCTCTACCGTGAGCGTATCATGATTTTCATATATTACCGATCCCGCCCCGATTATGCCCGTCAGAGGCGTACGCAAATCATGTGAAATTGCTCTAAGAAGATTTTCCCTCATCATCCCTTTTTCGACTTCCAGCTTTATCCTTGCCTGCTCTTTGTAAAGTCTTTCGTTCTGCGCCGTCTCTTTGCGCATTCTCGTAGTAACAGCAGATACTGTAACCGAGGCCGCAAAAAAGCTTATTGCAACTACAGGATAACCCTCCACTCTCATCGTAAAATGAGAAAAAGGATACATAAATGAATAGTTTACAACAAACACGCTCAAAGCCGATGCCGCAATACCATACCAATATCCGTCCGTAAAGCGTGCAACTAAAACTATCGCCACTATGAATATGAGGGATGAATTATTTTCATCCCCCGTATGCCGCCTGAGCACTTCGGCTAAATAAAAAGCCAAAGTGAAAAATGCTATACTTAAAATGCTGTTTTTCAGTATTTTCATATACTTATCGCTTCCGTTTTCGCTTCTGATTTTATTTTTAACTTGAAATTTTGCGCGCACATTTTTATTCTACCGTTACCGATTTGGCAAGGTTTTTCGGCTTATCTATGTCGCAGCCTCTCAGCTTGGCGATGTAATAAGCGAGCATTTGCAGCGGCACTACGGAAAGCAGCGGTGTAATTTCGTCTATACACTGCGGTATATAAATTGTCTTATCCGCTTGCTTTTCTATATCTGCATTGCCTTCCTTGGCAAGCCCGATTACATAAGCGCCTCTTGCCTTTACCTCCTGAATGTTTGAAAGCATCTTCTCAAAAAGTCTGTCCTGCGTAGCGAGCGCAACGACAACAGTATCCTGCTCTATGAGCGCTATCGTTCCGTGCTTGAGCTCTCCCGCCGCAATCGCAAAGGAATTTATATAGGAAATTTCCTTAAGCTTTAGCGAGCCCTCGTACGAAACCCCCGCATCCGGTCCTCTGCCTATAAAAAATACATGCTCATTCCTATAAAGCTGTTTTGCAAGCTCCTCTATCTTCGGTTCGTCAGCAAGTACCTTTTCAAGCTTATCCGGTATGAGCGCAAGTTCATTTATAAATTCCTTATAATATGCCTCGTCTATAGTACCCTTAGTGCGTCCCATATAAAGTGCTATGATGTACATACACATAAGCTGCGTAGTATACGCCTTTGTCGAGGCTACCGCAATCTCCGGTCCCGCCCATGTGTAGAAAACATCATCCGATTCACGCGCCACCGAAGAGCCTACAACATTTACAACAGAAAGCACGCGGGCTCCTTTACGCTTCGCTTCTCTTAACGCTGCCAATGTATCGAGTGTCTCTCCTGACTGCGATATCGCAATGAACAGCGTCTTGTCATCTACAAACGGGTCTCTGTATCTGAATTCGGAAGCAACCTCTACTTCAACGGGAATATGCGCCATTTTCTCTATCGCCGATTTGCCAACAAGTCCCGCGTGGTATGCCGTACCGCACGCCACAATGTATACCTTGTTAAAATTCTCAATATCGCTCTTCGTCATTTTTATGCCGTCGAGCACGATTTCTCCGTTTTCATCGATTCTTCTGTGAAGCGTTTCGTAAATACCTTTCGGCTGCTCGTGTATCTCTTTGAGCATAAAATGACTGTAGCCGTCCTTTTCCGCTGCGTCGGCATCCCAATTCACGTGAAATACATCGCGCTTCACCTCTTGTCTGTCCGCATTGTATATTTTTATATTGTCCGCGGTCACAACTACGGTCTCGTTATTTTCTATGAGATAAATCTCCCTCACATATTTAAGCAGCGCCGGAATATCCGACGCTATAAAATTACAGCCATGGCCAATGCCCGCGATGAGCGGGGCATCTTTTCTCACCGCTACTATTTTATCCGGTTCGTCTTTCGCAACCACGCAGAGCGCATAAGCTCCGCGCATGCGGTCAATCGCTTTAAACACTGCATCTTCAAGATTGCCATCATAATATATGCCTATAAGATGCGCTATCACTTCGCTGTCCGTCTCTGACTTAAATGTAATCTCGTAATCCTTAGCAAGCCATTCCTTTATTTCTATGTAATTCTCAAGAATACCGTTATGAACGATGGCAATGCTGCCGTCGCTGTTAGCATGCGGATGCGCATTCACATCTGACGGCGCTCCGTGCGTAGCCCATCTCGTGTGTCCTATCCCTGTGTGCGCGTCTATTGTTTCCTTGGAAAGTATAGCTTCGAGATTGCTTATTCTCCCCTGACATTTTCTTATTTCTATTTTTCCGCCTGCATCAAACGCAATTCCGGATGAATCATATCCTCTATATTCAAGTTTTTTAAGTCCGTCGATAATTATTTCTCTGGCGCTGCCGTTTCCGACATAACCGACTATACCGCACATACTAATTCTCCCTTCTATCAGTCCTTTTTATATTTAACCAAATCGCTTATTCAGAAGCGCCGCGAGGTCCTCTGCAAGCTTTGTAATCTGCTCTATATCGTTTCCTTCTATCATTACTCTCACGAGCGGTTCCGTACCCGACGGGCGTATCAGCACCCTTCCATTTCCTTCCATTAACGTCTCGAGCCTTGCAATTTCGGCCGCTATTTCCAGATCATCCGTGTATTTTTCTTTATTTTCATTCTTTACGGGTGCATTTTTAAGCACCTGCGGATAAATCTCTATTTCATCCGCAAGCTCACTCGGCTTTTTCCCGAGAATCTTTACAGCCTTAATAAACTGGAGAGACGAGAGTATGCCGTCTCCCGTTGTCGTATAGTTAAGGAATATGATGTGACCTGACTGTTCGCCGCCGAGCACACAGCCCGTTTTCAGCATGCTTTCAAGCACATATCTATCGCCAACTGCTGTAACATCCACAGTACATCCGAGTTTTTCTATGTATTTATGAAAACCGATATTGCTCATAACGGTAGCCGTGACTTTATCGCCTTTGAGCTGCCCGGTCTCTTTCAGCATCCTTGCGCATATGCAGATGGTACGGTCGCCGTCGATAACCCTACCCTTTTCATCGACAACTATAAGTCTGTCGGCGTCCCCGTCGTACGCAAGCCCTATATCGGCTCCGGTTTCAACTACCTTTTTCTGAAGATTTTCCGGGTGTGTCGAACCACAGCCTGCGTTGATATTCATTCCGTCAGGCGTGTTTGCAATCATCGTCACTTCCGCGCCCAGCCCCCTGTAAACGGCCTCCGCCGCCTTGTAGGCCGCTCCGTTTGCGCAATCTATCACTATTTTCATCCCGCTTATATCGCAGTCAATCGTCGTCTTTAAAAATTCCGTATATTTCTCGAGCGCCGTTTCATCCGCTTCTAAACATCTTCCGAGAAGTTCGCCCGTTATATGGCTATTTACATCTGTGCCTCTTATTATTATATCCTCGATCTGTTCCTCGATGTCGTCATCGAGCTTAAAGCCATCACCGTTAAAAAATTTTATACCGTTGTACTCAAACGGATTGTGCGATGCGGAAATAACAACTCCGGCATCAGCTTTATAATATCTCACAAGATATGCTATCGCCGGGGTTGGAAGCACGCCGACTTTTATAACATTGCCGCCCATTGCGAGAATCCCTGCTGAAATAGCATTTTCAAGCATATCGCCCGAAATTCTCGTATCTCTTCCGATAATCACTACCGGTTTTTTATTTTCTTTGGCAAGCACATACGCCCCGGCCTTGCCCAGATTAAACGCAAGCTCGGGAGTGAGCTCCTTATTCGCAATGCCTCTGACGCCGTCCGTTCCAAAAAGTCTCCCCATTTGTCCCTTTCCTTTCACTCAGTCTGATTTTATTTCTGTATTAGTCTTACTTTCTATTCCGCCTGCTGTTCGCCTTCATCTCCCCCGCTCTCCTGCGGATTTTCGTCATTTATTATTACGGAAGCAAAAACATCTGCCTCGCCATGCGCAAGCGAAACTCCATCCGCAAGCTCAAGTCTTACAGGCACTTCTCCACTTTCCGCCATGCCGCTGATATCAACAATGCCTCTTACCTCAGTCAAATTTCTTATCGTATTGCGTCTGCCGCGCACCGTTATATTTTCACGCGCAATTACATCTGCTGTCTTGCCTTCTGCAGGCTCTCCTACTACCTCCGTGATGAGCGGCACTGTCTTTGCGTAATAGACAACGGTTGCAACTTCAATTGACGCCGGCGATACGCTGACGCCGTCCACCTGCACGCCCTGCGAGTCCACCGGAACAAGCTGCACCGTCTGCGTATTTTCTCCATCTATCATACTATCCGTAGGAATGCTCGCACTAACATATGCAACATTTGCTACGAGAGTTGACGCTCCTTTTACAGTAACTGTTTCAGCATCGGGCGTCATACTGCTTAATTCAGCATCAGCAGGAAGCGCACCGTCAGGTTCTACGCGCACTTCCTTTTCACTCTCCACGATTCTATCTATGTTGAGCACGATTTTATCAGGCACTACCTCCACCACGGAAATATTCTCCGGAGTTGTCACATTAAGCTCAAGCACGGCTTCCCCTTCTCCGTATCCATCAAGATCTGCTGTCACGCGTATATCGCTTGCTTTAATGTTACCCGCATCTTTTTTCTTTCCCTGCACCTTTACATTTACAGTATAGTCCTGCGGATCCAAAATTATTAACCCCTTCTCCTCTATAGATTCCGCATTCAGTATCTGTACCGGCACATTGTTTATTGTCGGACTTATCGCCGGATTTGTTTCCCATATAACATATCCCCAGAGGATTGTCGCCATAAGGAGGGAAAGCACTTTCATAGCTGTCTTACTTTGAAACATTTTTCCTCCTTCCTATCATATTCTTGAGCTCGTTAAGTTTGTTATCGCTGTCTGGCTCAATGTATATGTTGAGCAATGTTTTTTCTACCGTCTTTATATCGAGAAATCTCGATAGCTTGCCGTCTATCGCCATAGAAATTATACCAGTCTCTTCGCTGACAATGATGGCTATAGCATCAGAATTTTCCGTGATGCCTATACCCGCTCTGTGTCTCGTCCCAAGCTCCTTATTCAGCGCCTTGTTCTGTGTAAGCGGAAGCACACAGCCTGCGGCTTGCAGCCTATCTCCGCGGATTATAACAGCGCCGTCGTGAAGAGGCGCTCCCTCGTAAAAAATATTTCCGAGTATCTCCGAACTTATTTCCGCATCTACCACCGTCCCCGTTTCTATAATATCGGTAAGCGCCGTTTCACGTTCTATTATTATAAGCGCTCCGGTCTTTGTCTGCGAAAAGCTTTCCACCGCCCTGATAAATTCCGACGTTATGTACTTTGCCCTGTCCTTGTTAATCTGGCTGAAGTTGCCCGGAACAAACTTGCTGCGGCCGAGATATTCAAGACCGCGCCTGAGCTCAGGCTGAAAGATTATGACAAGTGCTACTACACCTATAGTCATTGTATTCCTTAATATCCAGTTTATAGTATAAAGATGAGAAATTTCAGAAACAAAAGTCACGACAATTAAAACGAGCAGTCCTTTTACAAGCTGCGCTGCCCTCGTTTCCCTTATAAATTCCAGCAGTTTGTATATTGCAAAAGCGACAATTAAAATATCTATTACATCTGTAATTCTTATTCCGGAAAATATGCCGTTAAAAATTTCCTGCATTAGATTTACCCCTCAAAATTTACTACTTTTATTGTAACAAAAACGCCTGTTGTGTACAATATCAAAGTAGCTAAAAAAATATAAATATTTGCTCACCGCGGCTTTAACAAGCTCAAAAAAGTTTTATAGCTTTGTGCTGTACAAGGTTTGTCTGCACATAATGCTAGTAAAAACAAAGTTACAGGTCATAATCATATATATTACAAAAACACTTGAATACCGCGCATACAATCAAAGGACCGCGGTTTTAATTCCGCAGTCCTTTATTTTTCATTTATTATCTGCACCCTCACTCGTACTTATAACTTTATTCCGGCTGAGATCCTTTTTAATATTCCGTCTCGAGCAATCCGTAATTGTTATCGTTTCTCCTATAAACGAGGTTGACAGTATCGGTCTCCACATTTAGAAATATGAAGAAGGTATGCTGGAGCATTTCCATCTGCACTATCGCATCGTCTACCGTCATCGGCTCGAGCACGAATTTTTTTCTCTTGACAACATTCATTGCTTCCTCGTCCTCCGGCAAAGGTGCTCCGAATGCTTCAAACTTAAGCGATTTGTTGTCTTTGTACCTATTTCTAATTTTTCCCTTAAATTTCGACATCTGCGCAGATAATTTGTCTACCACCTTATCCACGCTGTCAAAAAAGTCTCCGCTGGTTTCCTCCGCTCTGAAAATAATACCTTTCGCGTTGATCGTCGCCTCCATTTTCTGACGGCCTTTTTCCTGCGAAAGCACTACATTTGCTTCGATATCGTCGGAGAAATATTTGTCAAGCTTTTCAAATTTCTTTTCGATAACATTCTTAAGATCATCGCCTGCATTGAGGTTTCTTCCGATAATATTCAGTAACATAACTCAAGCCTCCTTTTTCATGACCTGCGCGGCACTTCACTGCAGCAATACTGCATGAGTATCACGCTTCAAACCGAATATTTGTTTATACTTACAGTATACCATATTCTCATAAAAATAAAAGAGCATTTTCAGATTATTCTAAAAGTTTTATTTTCAAATTTATGCCTTGAGCTATAGTATTGATGATGGTTAGCATTTATGAATTTTTTATTTCTATACTTTTGAGCGCGGCGGCGGCTCGGCTGACCAGGTCTTTGACCCCGCACTTGCCTTTATCCGGTTTCCGGAGGACTTACTTCTAAACTACGCCATGATCACTGCCCGCATCTCGGGTACAGCTTACGCGGATCCCTTTGCCCGTAGCTGGCTTGGACTTTCAACCTCAGACCCGAGCCGCCGCCGCGCTCAATTATTGCAGCATATTAAATATATTTAATTTTTTAAATAATCCTCACTGCCGCCATTGCCTCCCGCCGCAAGGCATAGCACGATGACAGCACTTGCTCCCGCGGATTTGAGCGTTTCGCTGCAGGCATTTGCAGTACTTCCGGTCGTATATATATCATCTATGAGCAGTATACGATTATTTGCTATTTCTGAACTTTGCCGAGGCCGTACAGCAAATACACCTGTGAGATTCTCACGCCGCTCCGCGCCGGTAAGGGAGCTCATCGGCCTTGTATTTTTCGTTCTCACCAGCACCTTTTTCATTGGAATTCCCGAACGCTTTGATATTTCGCGTGCAAGAAGCTCAGCCTGGTTATATCCTCTTTTGTTTTGCTTCTTTCTGTGAAGCGGCACTGGCACGACAATATCCGCGCCAATTTCATTTTCGAGAAGATGCGCAACTCTATCGTACATCAGCTCACCGAGGTACGGAGCATAATATGATTTTCCACTATATTTGAAATCACGCAGTATTTTCTTTTCGTAAAGTCCGTAAAGCATACACGAATACCCGCGTTCAAATTTCTTTTCATGTACCGTGCAGTCACGGCATATGGATTTGTGATACCCCTCTTCAAGAATCTTGCCGCATTTTTCACATGTGCGCCCCGATGCAAAATGAAATTTACTAAGGCAGCTGTTGCAAAGGCTGTAATGGCGCGACCTGTCTATCAGCGCACCGCATCCGATACAGTAAAGACTGCCGGGATACACAAAATCGCAAACTGCTTTGCTGATCCTGCCGCCGTATTTCTTCCTTTCTCTATTCATCTCTTTCCCCATTTTCTCTTACCCATTGCCCATTTTACATCCGGGTTTCTTTTTTCCATGATGCCAAATCGCATTTATTTTCTGACTATACCGCCTTTCAAAGCTCTTTTTCCGCAGCATTTGACTGATTTCACCCTCAAACGCGCACTATATCAGCTTTTCATAAAGGCGAAAAATGCGCTGCCCGTATTCAAGCATATATTCCTCACCTGTGTCCATTATATCTATATATTTAAATCCGAGCTTTTCGTAAAGCGAAATAGCCGGCGCGTTTATCTCCGTGACATCAAGACGCACGGCCTTTTTGCCGTTTTCCTTCGCGAGCTTAATCGCGAAACGCACCATCTCTTCTCCGAGACCGCATCCGTTAAAATCAAGTGCAACCGCAAGTGTACAGAGCACGTAGATTTCTGAGGCTTCTGCTTCAATCTGCCATTCTATATCGCAAAACCCCGGCTCTTCTTCGCTTTTCAGTACCATTCCCGCTGCAATTTTGCCGTCTTCGCCGTCCTCTGTCCGCGCGACATACATCGCCCCTTTGCTCACAGCCTCTTCAAAAGTCTCACGTGTAGGATAAAGTCCGTTTATCCACGCCGGATAATTCACCGTTTTTTCCAGCTGCGCCGTCACCTCATAGTACATCTTCTCCAGCGCATCTATATCTTTCTCCGTCGCCTTTTCTATTATCATAGCATCTTTCCCCTGTTCAATTCCGGCTCACTCACACTTCCCGCAGTTTTTTACTTAAAGCCTCTTCAAGGCTCAGCTGCAAATGCTTTCTGCAAGCCGCCTCTGTTAATTTCTCTTTAGCAATGCTGCCGCGCGCCATTATAGTCAATACATTTGATTTTAAATCTGTCTGCTGTCACAACATCCCGTCGCAGCCAATGCTGCGCAGGCGTACAGCCAGCCCCGAATACCTTTTAGTTATTGCATTGTTATCAACTATGGCAAAGAGTTTCTGCTCCGAACCGACAAGCACGACAGCCTCCTTACCCCTCGTCACCGCCGTATAAAGAAGGTTTCTCGTCGCAAGCATCGGCGGAAACCACGAAACCGGCATTATCACTATGGGAAACTCACTGCCCTGGCTCTTATGCACAGTCACAGCATACGCGAGCTCCAGCTCATCAAAATTTGTCACATCGTACTTTACATATTTATCCTCGTCAAATACTACGGTCATCTCGTTAAATTCAACATCTATCGAATCTATAAAGCCAACATCTCCATTGAATACACCCTCACCCTCTGTAAAGTCCGAGAGCCTTTTCCAGGCAAGCTCATAATTGTTTCGTATCTGCATCACCTTGTCGCCTACGCGAAACACCTTGTCTCCGTATTTCTTTTCAACAAGTCCCGCGCGCAGCGGATTTAGAACTGCCTGTAGTTCTTTGTTCAGATTTATGCTGCCGATAAGCCCTTTACGCACAGGCGTCAATACCTGTATATCACGCACCGGCTCGCAGTTCGTGTAATAACGCGGCAGCCGCTCTTTGTATAGCTGTTTTACGGTTTCAAGTATTTCAAGCTCACCGTTCCTTCTCATAAAGAAAAAATCTTTATCCTTTTCATTTATGCTCGGATACTCGCCTTTATTTATTCTATGGGCATTTACAACGATAAGACTTTCCCGTGCCTGGCGAAAAATCTCATCGAGCTTCACGGAATATACGTACTCGCTGTCTATGATATCGCGCAGGACATTTCCCGCACCGACAGACGGCAGCTGATCAGCATCGCCCACCATTATCAGCCTCGTCCCCGGCTTTAACGCGTTTACAAGTCCGTTCATCAAAAGCAAATCCACCATCGAAGCTTCATCTATTATCACCGCATCATAGTCAAGCGGATCTTCCGCGGTCTTGCCAAAGCGCATGGCATCCTCCCCCTCAGAATAGTAGTATTCAAGAAGCCTGTGTATCGTCTGCGCAAAATGCCCCGAAGTCTCTGTGATGCGTTTTGCAGCTCTGCCAGTCGGCGCCGCTATTGCAATCTTGTGCCCGCCATGACTCAGCACGTTTATTATTGAATTTATAATTGTCGTTTTGCCCGTACCCGGACCGCCGGTTATCACCGACACACCATATGACAGCGATGTTATCACCGCATATTTCTGCTTCTCCGACAACGTTATTCCTGTCTCGCGCTCCGTGAGCGCAATCAGAGAATTCATATCGGTATTTACGCCTTTAAGCTCTGATTCGCACAGCTGCGCAAGCTTAACTGCAACATTCTTTTCTGCATTGTAATAAACAGCAAGATAAACAACCGCCCTGCCTTCGAGCATCTCAACTCTGATATCGCCCTCTATCGCCATTACCATAAGCTGCTCTGCGATTTCATCAGATGAAACATCGAGCAGTCCCGCCGTGCGTTCACACAACTCTTTCTGCGGCACAAAAACATTGCCCTCGCCGGCATAGTACCAAAGCGTAAATTCCACACCGCTCCTTATTCTCGCTTCGTCGTTTTTAGCAATTCCAAGCTTAAGCGCCATCGCGTCCGCCCTGCGAAACCCAATGCCCGCCACATCTTTAATGAGCTGATACGGATTCTCTGTCGCTATCGCTATAGTATTGCTGCCATACTGCTTATAGAGCTTCATCGCGTATTCCGCGCTTATACCGTACTGCTGAAAATAAACTGTCACTTCCGCAAATTCACGGTGCGCGTGAAACGCCTCAGATATAGCCTCTGCCTTAGCTGGTCCAATACCCGATATTTCTGTAAGCCTTTGCGGCTCTTTTTCTATAATATCAAATGTATCTTTTCCGAACTTCGCCGCTATCGAAGCCGCCGTTTTTTTACCTATACCCTTTAGCATGCCTGATGCTAAAAATCCCTTTATACCCTCGAGTGATGTCGGCATCACCTCACGGAATTCACTGAAAACAAATTGTTCTCCATACGATGGATGCTGCTTCCACACTCCCGTAAGCACATAGGTGCGTCCCTTTGCAGCATCCGGAAGACTTCCCACCGCGACAAATTCCTCTCTGTCACTCTGAACGACAGCTACCGTGTACGCATTATTATCGTTATGAAAAATTATTTCAGCTATCGTTACTTCTTTTTCCTCCGGCATATTTCCCCTCTTGTTTAAATTACATTCTTTGGTACGCATCATAACGCTCATGCATCAGGTTTGACGCAAACTGCAACACGTGCCTTGCTATTTCTTGTTCAAAAGTCCGACATTTCTAATAGCCGCGGCAAATTTGTTTCTCGAGTATTTGCGCGCGTATCCGAGAAGCGCTTCTTTCGTATTTTCGTGCGGCTTTCTGTGCACCACATCTGTCAGCATAAAAAGCAGCTCTCCTACTTTTTTACCTTCTGCTATGCCGTTATCTATCAGATCCTGCCCGGAAATAGCAAGATCTTCAATATAAATCGGATCGTTTCTCGACTCGACCTTTTCCATCATCAGATTGCGGGCCTGTATTTTAATGTTTGACCTATCGTAAATGAGACACAAAGCCTTAGTGAGATTGTGCAGATAGTCGTAGCGCTCGCGCCCGTAACGCGCCAGAAAATCTTTGAGGTCTACTTCGTTTGCAAAGAAAAATATCTTGTCCCGCAGATAAATTGCGTCGAGCAGCATTTCTTTAGTTCTGTTATCGAATCCGAGAAAATCAACAGCCTGTTCCGCACGTTTTTCCTCAAAGCAGCTGTAAAACGCACCCAGCCTCCGCTCAAGTACGCGAAAAGTGTTATCAATGCCGCCGATAAGTCCCTCAAAGCTATCCATTTCGCGGCGGCTTAGCCTTCCTGCTATATCGTCGCCCACTATATATTTCATTAAATTTAAATTTGCAAGCAGATGCAGCCCCTTGCCCGTATTCTCTGTCACAATTATTTTTTCAAACTCGCTGCGCACCGCATCCCTGCTCACATGCATAAGAAACTCACTGCACTCGGCTATCGCTTCGCGTACACTCTTATGCAGCTCAAAATCCAGCTGCGCCGCAAATCTAACGGCACGGAGCATTCTAAGCGGATCCTCCTTAAAACGCTGCTTTGGATCTCCCACCGTACGTATCAGCCTTTCTCTTATATCTTCGCGCCCTCCGTATGGGTCGAGCAGCGCTTTTTCCGGATTATCCGCCATCGCGTTTATCGTAAAATCGCGCCTTTTAAGGTCCTCTTCTATTTTTTCCGTAAATATCACGTCATCAGGCCGTCTGTAATCGCTGTACTCACCGTCTATGCGATAGGTGGCAATATCTGCGATTATGCCTTCATCCTCATTTTCCGGATTTGAATAATCCAGTCTGATAACGGAATATTTTTCCGATATAACTTCAGCTTCCGGAAAAATAGCTGTCATTTCTTCGAGCTTCGCATTGGTCGCCAGGTCAAAATCCAGCGGATTTTTTCCGAGCAGAAAATCGCGCACGCATCCGCCTACAGCGTATACTTCATACCCCGCAGTCTCGAGTTCTTTCATTATGCGTCTTATTTCCCTCGGCAATTTTATCATTTCTATTTTCTCCTTTGGTTGTTCTCATATTGCGGCTATTACTTATAACTTGCCCTGTCACAAACGCTCGTGCTTCCAATTTGGCGCTGCGCAAATCTGCAAGACCCGGCAATTTTCCGTCCGTATTTCTGCAGCTATTCCTTATCCGCAGCCACTGGTTTGTAAAGCTGTCTGTTTTCAAGCGTAAATACCCGCTCCGAAAATTCTCCCGGCTGTGTCGCAACGAGCGCATCCTCCATATCGTACATTCTTGCGTCTATAATATCGAGGTAGTGCAGTATCTCCGCTTCCGGGAAAAGCGGCTTTTTCGGACTTCCAAACTCCGGCTCATAGTGGTGCGAGAGTATCATATGCTCGAGCATTATCGCCTTTTCACGCGGAAAATCCATTTCAAGTGTAAGCCTGTCTATAGTCTTGATTCCCTGAATAATGTGTCCGAGCATTTTCCCCTCAAATGAATATCCCGGCGAAATACCGAGCTCGTTTGACTCTATTTCGTTAATTTTTTCAATATCGTGAATGATAACGCCCGTCACTACAAGGTCGCGGTTTAAATTCGTATACACTTCGCATACGCGCACTCCAGTCATCAGCATTCGCTTCATATGATAGAGAAGTCCGCCGAATTCTGCATGGTGATTTTTAGAGGCCGCCGGATAGTACATAAGCTTTTCTCTATTATCATCAAGCAGGCGCAGCGCAAGTTTTCGGAGATCTCCGTCGGTCATCGCTTCCGCTTCATTATGTATATAACTATACATTTCTGCGGGCGGCTCAGGCGCGGCCTTTATATAGTCGGAAATCTCAAGTCCGTCCGACTCAACCGCAGCTCTTATCCTCGTCACCCGCAGCTGGCGCATATTGTTCCACTCTGTGACGAGCGCCTTTACCTTTACGATGTCGCCTTCCTTTATTTTAGAAAGCACTTCGGTTTCATCTTTCAAAACATCCCACTTTTTCGCCGAAATCTCACCCGTCATATCGCCAAGCGTAATGTCGAGAAATGTCTTACCGTTGCTGCCCGTCTTAAATGCCAGGCTCTTAACCATAAAAAAATCAGTAAGTTCAATATCCTTTTTCAGGTTTTTTATATAAAACTCTTTCATATTCTTTTCCTTTCTAAAAGTAAATTTATTATACACCAAAACAGGACTTTAGTCCAATATAAACGCCGTACGGCTCTATAATAAATTATTGACAAGCGGGAAATATAAACCTATAATTTAAACAGTCATTAAGCTTACAAGTTTTTACATATTTATTATATATTTTACATAATTTGTTTGCAAGTACTTTTTTTTGGAGGGAATAAAAAATGTCAAAGCTCGGAATGATACGCGCGGCCGCCGCAACGCCGCAGCTCAAAGTGGCAAACCCTGCCGCAAACGAAAAAGAAATTCTCAAAATTATGAACGAGGCCGACAATGCCGGCGCAGGAATTTTGCTGCTGCCCGAGCTCACTATAACAGGATACACAGCAGGCGACCTTTTTTATCAGGAGCTTCTCTATCAGAAACAGCTCGAATCGCTCGCGCATATAGCTGACGCAAGCAGCGGAAGCCGCCTTGTGACCGTGCTCGGATTTGCATTTCGTCTCGAAAACAATCTTTATAACTGTGCCGCACTAATCCAAAACGGCAAAATAAAAGGCATTGTACCTAAAATGTTTATTCCGAATTCAAAGGAATTTTACGAAGCTCGGTGGTTTGCCTCTGGCAAATCAATAGCCAGAGATGTAAATTCCGTAAATATTTTTGGTTATGAAACGGCTTTTGGCAACCTCATTTTCACTGACGATGCGTCAGGGCTTTCTCTCGGAATAGAAATATGCGAGGATCTATGGCTGCCAATTACTCCGGGGGCGCAGCTTGCACTAAACGGAGCGCATATAATTCTCAACCCTTCGGCCTCCGACGAAACAGTAGGTAAAAGCGATTATAGAAGGAACCTTGTAGCAGTGCAGAGCGCAAAGAGCATATGCGGTTATGTATACGCATCATCGGGTGTCAGCGAATCGACGACTGACCTTGTATTTTCAGGGCACCACATCATTGCCGAGGGCGGTACGGTACTCGCAGAAAACGAACGTTTTGAACGCCAAAGCGTCATCACATACACAGAAATCGACTACGGCAAACTCAAATTTGACAGAAGTCAGGGGCACAATATGGCAGAGTGCAATATCGCATTTTCCGACAGATATATGTACACGCCTGTAGCGCTCTTAGAAATGCGCACGATAGCAAGCGAAAGCGACACGCTTATCCGCAGCTACGCTAAAAATCCGTTTATACCATCGGATACAAGCGAAACCGACCGCAAATGCCGCGAGATATTTAAGATACAGACGGCAGGCTACGCCAAACGAATGGAGCACACGCATGCCGCAAAGTCGGTTGTCGGCATATCGGGCGGCCTTGATTCAACTCTCGCGCTGCTCGTTGCGGCAGAAACACACAAACTGCTCGGAAAGCCGGCTTCCGATATCATTGCCATAACAATGCCGGGCTTTGGCACCACTGGCAAGACCTACAATAACGCACTTACGATCATGAACCTTCTCGGTACTGAAATACGTGAAATTTCTATTGTCGATGCTGTACGGCAGCATTTTTCGGATATCGGTCAAAGCGAGGCAAATCACGATTTGACATACGAAAATGCGCAGGCCAGAGAGCGTACACAGATTTTAATGGATATAGCCGGAATGGAAAACGGGCTCGTAGTCGGCACCGGAGACCTTTCTGAAGCAGCTCTTGGCTGGTGCACCTATAACGGCGACCATATGGCTATGTATAATGTAAACGCTGGCATACCAAAAACTCTCGTGCGTTTTGTCGTGAAATGGGTAATGGATAATAAGCTCTCCAGAGCAAACGAGGATAAGGATTTCAGCTCAGATAACGCGCTTCTCCGCGCCACTCTGCAAGACATCCTCGACACGCCTATATCTCCTGAACTCCTGCCTCCGGATGAGGACGGCAGCATCGCTCAGAAAACGGAGGACAGCGTAGGCCCTTATTTACTTCACGACTTCTTTATATATCATACGCTCAGAAGCGGAATCACGCCGGAAAAGCTGCTTTTCATCGCCGAGCACGCGTTTGCAGGCGAGTACGACAGAGCCTTTATCAAGAAATGGCTTAAAGTATTTTACCGCCGCTTTTTCTCGCAGCAGTTTAAGAGAAGCTGCATTCCTGACGGCCCAAAGGTGGGCACAGTAAGCCTCTCGCCGCGCGGCGACCTGAGAATGCCAAGCGATGCCGACAGCAGCCTGTGGCTCGAAGAAGTCGAACGGCTTTAGTGACATAGCTTGCAGCAGCTCATCTGCTGCAAGCACAAACTTACTGCCCCATCGGCAAATAACGATCTTTTCTGCGTGATTTTTACTTTTTGGATAATCATTAAACGCCGAAATCGCTCTAAAGTATCTAACAGAAATAAAATAAATGGGAGGAAAATATGATTATACTTCATGTAAAACAAACTTTTATCAATAGAGACGAGCGCGATTCGTACTACGCGGCGCTCTGCGCTTCGGGTGTGCCTGCGGCATCACGCGCCGAAGACGGTAACATCATGTATGACTATTTCTTTTCTGCCGACCGCGGCAACGAAATGCTGCTCATCGAAAAGTGGGAAAACGACGAAGCCCTTACGCGTCATCAGAACACAGCGCACTTCAAACAGCTTCCAAGCATCAAAGCGCCGTACACTATAGAAAGTAAAATTGACAGATACGAAGTATAAAGCGCAGAAAAGCTGCTAAAGGAAAATCTCCCAAATTTAATAAAAATGCAAAAACGGATTTAATAAATGAAATGGCTTGACACCTGCTTAATACAGATCTCAAGCCATTATAGCTGCTTAATATTCTCAATTTATGCAAAAAAGCTGTTTTTGTCCTTATAAAACTTATTACTCTCGCTTCATTTTCTCTACGAAGCTTTTTTTATCTTTTGCCTTTTGCCCTTATTCACATGTGCGGACCTGTCTCCGCTGGCAAAAGTCCAAAGCCAGACCAAAGGAAAAGCTCAAGGCCAAGATTATCTATTCATCCTGCTTTACCGGCGCCGGTGCTTTGTCGAGCACTACGCGTACCTTGAACAGGTCGCCGTCTATTGCTATTTCAAACCAGCCATCCATAAGCTTTACAAGGTCTTTAGCGATAGCAAGACCGAGTCCGCTTCCTTCTGTCGTTCTCGAATCATCACCGCGCTTAAATCTCTCCATAAGCTCATCAGCATTTATATTGAGCTGCTGTTTTGATATATTCTTTATCTCAAGCACTACAATATCTTTTCTTGCGGATGATCTCACACCGTAGGCTCCGCTATTATCACCTGCACTGCCAAACGCGTCCTGACCCATATCAAGCGCTCCTTTACCGATGCCGGCCAACGGTTCCTTTATATCTATATACACGCGGCTTCCGTCCTGTGCGTACTTGAGCACATTTACGAGCAAGTTTTCCACCACTCTGTATAAGAGCTGTCCGTCGGCTCTGACATAGTACTTATCCTTTTCGGCATTTAGTATAAAGTCGAGCGATGAAGCTTGTATGCGCGCGCTCATCTCTCCCATACTCTGATTTATGAGCGAGAGCAGATCCACCGTTTCGATATTCACAGGCATTGCACCGCTTGACGCTTTTGCCGCTTCAAACAGATCTTCCGTCAGCTTGCGCAGACGCTCGGTCTTTTGATCGAGTATATCAAGATATCCCGGTGCATTCGGACTGTCAAGCCCTTCTTTTTTCAGCAGATCTATATACGATACCATCGAAGTAAGCGGAGTTTTGAGATCGTGCGAAACATTTGAAATAAGCTCTGTTTTCATTCTTTGATTTTTAAGCTCATTCTGCACCGCAACATTTGAGGCCTCCGATATTTCGTTTATACCCTTTGCCAGTCTCGAAAGCTCATCTGTCGGCTTATCCGGATCAATCGGTATTTTATATGTCAGATTGCCGCTTTTGACCTCATCCACACCCTTTTGTACCTCTTCAAAACGCTTTATCCACTTTGGTACAAATACGAGCAGCAGACAGAGCACAACAGGCACGAGGAATACTGTCGCCGAAAGCAGGCATACGAGCACTATAAGTATCACTGCTTTGCGCATAGTGCTGCCGCCGTTTATCACATTGCTCACTGCATTTGATATAGGCTTCCAGAGAAACCTGCATATTTTATATACGAGCGAATTTTTAATGAATACGCCGGACTTTAAAAGTCTTATAAACGAGAGCATATACCAAGCAGCAACTGCCAGGCACGCCGCAAAGGCTGCGATCAGCGCAATGCTGCCGAATGAAGAAATCATATCTTTTCCGACATAATCCGAAACGCCGCTGTAGCGCATAAACGCATATGAATACGAATAGCTAACCGCTTCAAAATAGCTTGCTGCTGCGCCCGCAAACGCGCACCCAAAAATTGCAAGCTGCACTTCTGTCCAGAGCTTATCTATCGCATACAGTTTTCTTGTGCCGTCAGGATTTTTTCCTCCTGTAGTAATCATAAGCCACAGGATTGCGACAACAGCACAGACAAGCGACGAAAGCACCACAGGAAGCCATTCCGTTACCGCCGCTCTGGCACGCGTATATTCCTCATTCATAGCCGCAATATAAGAGTCTGTATAAGCGATACATAATACTAAATCATCGCCGCCTCCTCCGTAATAATCGTCTATCAATTCCTCGCTGTGATAATAGTTTTCATAATTGCCTGCATAAGCATTGTTCGGCTCGCTTTCAAATATCCCGTTTTCATACACTGTGTATGCCTGGTATTTTTTGAAATCATCCGCACTTAAATTTCCGCCCTGTACGTTTGTTATAGACTCTTTACCGTCAGAAATAAAGTACATCAGGCCTTCTATTTCCTCGAGCCTTTTTATATTTCTGCGGAAATATTCGAGATCTCTTTCTATCAAGGCCTGCTTTATTTCCTCGATATTATCCGCATTGGCATCTATAAACGCTTTGCGTACATCGCCTGTAAATTCTGCGTAAGGCTCATAGGCATCATATTCATAATTTGCGGTTATCTCCCCGCTGTTAAAATACACCCAGCCACTGTTATATAGTTCCTCGATGTACTCGTTCATTTCTTCGTTTGCGATACTGTGTCCCGCGAGTATATCCTCTTCGCTTCTGTAATTTACAAACAGCTCAAAAATATTTTCTGTCTGCCGATGCATATTGTACCTAAGCTCTTCACTCTCTATATAGCTTTTATTTCCAAACAAATCGTAGGCTTCCAGAGATACTGAATTGCTATGCTGCGACACCATCATCATGCTTCCGATGAGCACCTGCACAAGCATAATTATCATAAAGACAAATATAAATGTACGAAGTATTATATTCTGGCTAAATTTTTTCGATTTTGTACCCAATTCCCCACACCACCTTTAAGTATTTTGGATTTTTAGGATTAATTTCGATTTTTTCACGAATTCGGCGCACATGTACTGCCACAGTATTTTCAGGATTGTAAGCAGGCTCATTCCATACGCTTTCATATATCTGCTCCATACTGAACACTTTGCCTGCATTTTCCGTCAGCAGCTTAAGTATGCCGAATTCGGTGGGCGTCATCACAATCGGCTGTCCGTCGACGGTCACTGTTTTCTGTTCATCGTCGACCTCCAGACCTCCTGTTTTGAAAACACCTTTTTTAATCTCCATACTTCCGAGATTCACATAGCGCCTGAGCTGAGATTTAACTCTCGCGATGAGTTCGAGCGGATTGAACGGCTTCGTTATATAATCATCCGCACCTATATTAAGCCCCGTAATTTTGTCATAATCCTCGCTCTTAGCGCTGAGCATTATAATAGGAATATTTTTTTCCTCACGTATACGCATAGTCGTTCTCATTCCGTCGAGGTTCGGCATCATAACGTCCATTATGACGAGATGTATTTCATTTTTATCGAGCACGTTCAAGGCTTCAAGGCCGTCATACGCTTTAAAAATGGTATACCCTTCATTCTTCAAATATACTTCTATTGCTCCCACTATTTCTTTATCGTCATCGCATACCAGAATATTCATATTTGTTCCTTTCATAACTTCATTATGATTTTGCCTCTAATATCTCGCATATGAATCCCGTGCAAATCCCCTTTTGCAATTTCATCATATCTCTGAAATATTACAAAACACTTAACCCGTTTCTTAAAAAATTCTTAAATGAAACCTTTTGCTGTCCGCGCAGACAAGCGGCATTCAAACCGCATGCCAATCGCACAGATCTATATGTTAATGCTCATAACTCCCGATAAGACGTATGATCTATGTCAATGCATAAAGATTATGTAAATAATCAGGATTTCTGCGCGCCTTTAGCTTATCTCTTTCTGTGCGCCTCGTATTCTCAGTAAATCGTGCTCTCAGCGCGCCGTGCATAAATTTCCTCAAGCTCTGTTTTGTGGTATATATAGCCCTCATCATCGTAATATTTGGCATTCTCAGGACAGCGCTTGACGCACGCTCCGCACTTCATACAGATGCCCGTAACTTTACTCGGATCATCAAAGTCGATTGCCCCCAGAGGACATATATCAGCGCATATGCGGCAGCCAGCAGCCGCCGCGCAGGCATCGCTTGTCTTAGGTTTTACTTTTCTTATATCTATTGCCTTTCCGTGCCTGTCGCGCGGCGTATAGTACTTATCCTGCGGCGAGGCGCCCGGAACAGCTGCAAGTGCCGGCAAACCCGCCTCCAAGCTCTCTTTATTAGCGATACGATCAGCAATGAGCGCTGCAAGCTCGTCCGCCTTTGCAAAATCAGCGGCATCAGGGCGACCGGCGCCGAGCACCCTTGAAAATGAATGCTCACCCACAAAAGCCCCCGCCGCCAGCGGATAAAATCCGTCGCCTGCGAGAATATCCCGCAGCTCTGCTAAAGCGTCATCAAAGTTTCTGTTGCCAAAAAGCACTATAGGCACTGCAAGCGCCCCGCCGCCCTTTATCTTCTCTTTAAGATACGGCAAAAAAAGATTTGGCACTCTGCCCGCATATACAGGCGTGCCGCAGATTACAAGTTCATCTTCACTATATAAGAGCGTAGGCTTCCGCGCTGCCGGAAGTGAAAAATCAAATACTTCGTACTCCGCACTAAGCCTTTCCGCTACATTCTTTGCAACATATTCGACAATCTTTTTCGTCGTACCCGTACAGCTCAGATACATAGCCGTCACTTTTTTAATTTCCATTTCTGTCCCGCCCTTCCTCTATTTTTTATTTATAATATAAAGTCCGCAAAACCTCGCCAATTAAATGCGCGCGCCCTGCGGACTTCTGTCAACCTATCATTTTATTATCAGCGCAACAAAAAGCCGCATTTTAAATGTGTTTCTGCCTAAAGCTGGCCTTTAAGCTTCTCTTTTATTTTGCGAGCTACGCCGTCCGCATCACAATCACACACTATACGAATGTCCGCGTACTTCTTATAAAGCGGCTCTCTCAGGGCGTAGATATCTGACAGCGTCATCTCCGCAGGCGCAGCCACTCCCCGCTCCTCGCGCGAACCATTTATGAGGCGTTCTTCGAGCACCGCTATCGGCGTTTCGAGCCATACGCAAATACCGTTTTCCTTAAAATGGCGCATCGCAGCGTCAGAAAATACAGCGCTGCCTCCTGTTGCAATCACAGTTTTTTCGGCCTCTATGCTAAGTCCGACTTCTCCTTCTATTTCAAGAAACCGGTCTATACCTTCCTGCTCTATTATCTCCGAAAGCTGTCTGCCGTCCTTAAGAGTTATCGCAATATCCTCATCCAAAAAATCATATCCTATACGCTTTGCGAGAATAACTCCCACCGTACTCTTTCCCGTTCCGGGCATTCCTATAAGTATTACATTTTTCATCGCTTTCAATACTCCTGTTATCTTTCACTTCAACTTTTATTTCTGCAAACTGCAAATATTTGTTTTTAAATACCAGCATGCTATACCACAACCCCTGCAAATTCAGCAGCACTTATCTAAACAATGCCCTTTGTTTCATCCCAAGCTCTGTTAAAAATGATGCCAAGTCCCAGTGTCCACGACAAAAGATAAAACCAAAAAAGCAGAGCCACAATTGAAGCAAGCGAGCCGTACACGATATCGTAATTAGCGATATTTTCAATATATACCGAAAAACCGCCCGTCACAATGAGCATTCCGACTGACGCTAAAATGCTTCCCGGCAGTATCCGCCTGAATTTTACCCGCTCAAGCGGCAGTATATAATAGTTAAAGCTCACCATCAAAAAATAAAGCGTCATCGCCGCCGGCCACCTTATAAGTACCCAGAATTTGTTTAAGTGTTCAAGAAAAATGGCACTTTTTACAATATGCGAAACGAGTACATTTATTATAATCTGCCCGTATACGAGCACGACGAGTGCAAATGTGACGGTAAAGAGCGTTACCGCCATCGTAAACACTGCGCGCAGTCTGTCTATAAAATATCCTTTGCCAGTAGTCGTTCCGCCGCTGAAAGTATAGTTTGCAATGCGCATCATTGCAAACTGTGCTCTCGATGCAGACCAAAGCACAACGATTACAAAAAATCCGCTCCGCACGCCCGACGGCACATAATCAAAAAGCCCCAGAATAAGACGCACTGTTTCTTCAGGCATGTATTCCGATATCCAGTCTGAAAGCAATTCAAGCGACAGAGAAAATACTCCCAATATCTGTGAAAGCAGGATGATCGTCGGCACAACAGAAAGCAGCAGATAAAATGCCACCTGTGCTGCAAATCCCTGATAGTACGAGTCGTTCAGTTGTCTATATCCCGATGAAAATAACGCTATAAGTCTTTTTGACGACATCTCAGTTCTCTCTCCAATATCTCAAGAGCCCGCGCTCTGTGGCTGATTTTATTCTTTTCTTCCGCACCGAGTTCCGCAAATGTGCTGTCGTATCCGTCGGGCACAAACAGCGGATCGTAGCCAAAGCCGCCGCTGCCGCGCTCTTCAAATATTATTCGTCCCTGGCATTCGCCGCGCGCGACTATCTTGTCGCCGTGCGGATAAATCATCGTAATTACCGATACAAACTTAGCCGTGCGCTTTTCCTCCTGCACATCTTTAAGCAGTGCAAGCAGTTTTTCATTGTTGCTTCTGTCCGTTGCCCCAGCCCCGGAAAATCTCGCCGAATACACTCCCGGCGCTCCGTCAAGCGCATCGACCATCAGCCCCGAATCATCTGCTATCGTCATTTCACCTGCAAGCTTCATTATTTCATACGCCTTTTTATATGAATTCTCCTCAAATGTTTCACCGTCTTCCTCGACTTCTATGTCAGGAATTCCCGCTTCGCTGCGCGGCACTAAAAACATGCCAAATTTCTTTGTAATCGCCTCTATTTCCTGTATTTTATGCTTATTTTGCGATGCGATTATAATTCTCTTCATTTTCGTCTCCCCGTGTTCATCTTAATCTTAAGCATCAGCTCTGTTAAAGCATTGCTTTTATGCCTATAATTATGAGAATAATACCGCCCAGAATTTCAGCCTTTGCTCCGAGCACATCTCCCATCTTCCTGCCGATAATAATGGCCACTGTCACGAGCACCGCCGTTATCAGCGCGATCACCGTCACCACCGGAATTATTTTAACTTTCATAGCTGTAAAAGCAACACCCACTGCAAAAGCGTCTATGCTGGTTGCTACCGACTGCAAAAGCAAAACCGTGAGCGTAAGCCTGGGTTTAAGGTCTTCACCCTCTTTATGCGTAAAGCCTTCATATACCATTTTGCCGCCTATAATACCGAGTATAACGAGTATCACTATGCCTGAATATCTGTCCAAAATTTCTGCAAACAGACTGCCCGCAAAAAATCCCAGAAGCGGCATAACACCTTGAAATATTCCAAAAAAAAGCGGCATCGCTATGTAATGACGTGCTTTCAAATCCTTATACACCATTCCATTTGTCATCGAAACAGCTACTGCATCCATAGCAAGCCCTATGCTCAAAAATAATAATTCCAACATTCCCATTCTGTATTGTTCCCTTTTCACACTTTTTCTTTACAATTTTACCATATTATATGATAAAATTATAGCCCTAAATTACAGATTAAAAAACGGAGCCGACTTTTTGTAACGTCATTTGCCCCGTCTTTAATTTTCACATAATTAAAATTTATCTCACGGCATCATATACTGCACTTGGCATATCCGCTATATCGATTACGCTCTTGTGGCGAATTTCTTTCTTCTCCAGGTCTTTGAGCCCCGCCGGCACGCGTACGCCCGTCTTTTCCGCAAGCGCACTTACTGCGGCAAAACCGTTTTCCTGCTTTGGAAGTCCTATAGCCTCGCACACGCTCTCGGCAAATTTATATGCGCTGGCTGTGGAAGCTATGAGCGTCGGCTTGGTATCGCCCGTTTCTTTTTTATAATCTTCATACACTTTGTATGCTACCGCCGTATGCGTGTCCATAAGATATCCGTTTTCGCTGAACATTCTGCCGATAGCGGCGTTTGTCTCTTCGACATCACAGAATCCGCCGTAAAAATCCTTCATTCCCGATTTTATCTTCTCATCAATAGCGTACGATTTTTTGCTGTCGAGAGCGTCCATAAGCTCCTTTACCTTGTCGCCGTCGTTTCCTGCGAGATGATAGAGAAGTCTCTCAAGATTGCTGGAAATGAGAATGTCCATCGAAGGCGAGTTGGTGAGATAGAATTCTCTGTCGATATTATAAACTCCGGTATTTATAAAATCTGTGAGCACTTTGTTTTTATTTGATGCACAGATGAGTTTGTCGATAGGCACACCCATCTGCTTCGCGTAATACGCCGCAAGAATGTTTCCAAAATTACCTGTCGGAACCACGACATTTATCGGATCTCCCGTCTTTATTGCTCCGCGCTCGGCAAGCTTGGCGTAACCATATACATAATACGCCACCTGCGGAATGAGTCTGCCAATGTTTATCGAGTTTGCAGACGAAAGCCTGCAGCCCGCTTCCGCGAGTTTTTCTGCAAAGGCATCATCATTAAATATCTTCTTTACGCCCGTCTGCGCATCGTCGAAATTGCCGTTGATTGCGAATACATGCGTGTTCGCTCCCTCCTGACTCACCATCTGGCGCTTCTGCACCTCGCTCACACCCTTGTCAGGGAAGAAAACGATTATTTCTGTACCCGGAACATCGGCGAAGCCTTCAAGCGCGGCCTTTCCCGTATCACCCGAAGTCGCTGTCAGTATACAGATTTTAGCCTCTTCATTTTCCTTCTTTACAGCTGTTGTGAGAAGGTATGGCAGTATCGAAAGCGCCATATCCTTGAATGCCGCTGTTCTGCCGTGATAGAGCTCAAGAAAATACGCGTCCCCGGCCTTTACAATCGGCACCACATCATCTGCTTCAAATTTACCGTCATACGCGCCGTCTACGCAGGTCTTCATTTCCTCATCCGTATAATCGTCAAAAAACGATCTGATAATGGTGTATGCTATTTCCTTATAATTCATTTTCTGCATATCTTCTATGTCCATAGGCAGCGCAGGCACCGACTCCGGTACATAAAGGCCCTTGTCCTCGGCTATGCCCGCTATAATCGCGCTCGCCGCGCTGAGCCTTCTTTCGCTTCCTCTTGTGCTCTTATACTTAATCATTTTGATGTCTCCTTAAAGAAATTATATGTATATAATATAACACTCGCAGGGTTTACCTGCAAGAGAAAAATTGCTTTTAAAGCACTTAAAACTATAACCTATACTTGTTGCAGTAAATCCGTGAACACAGCCTCCATAGAAGCAGCCTCTGTAATGCTGTTCACGCGGCGGCGAACTTCCGCCGATCCGCGAATACCTTTGAGGTACCAGCCTACCTGCTTGCGCATCTCACGTACGGCGGCATACTCGCCCTTAAAGGCAATTAGATCGCTGAAATGGCGCATAAGCATTCTTATGCGCTCCTCGGCAGAGGGCTCCTCCGGCTTTTCTTCTCCTCTGTAAAGCGCAAGTGCATCTCGGAAAATCCACGGATTGCCAAGGGCGCCGCGGGCAATCATGACAAAATCGCACCCGGTTTCGCTTATGATTGCAAGGGCGTCTTCACCCGTGAAGACGTCCCCGTTGCCGATCACGGGCACGCTCACCGCGCTCTTTACTTTCGCTATCTCCCGCCAGTCGGCTTTGCCGCTGTAATACTGCTCGCGCGTGCGCCCGTGCACGGCAACGGCCGCGGCGCCCCCCGCCTCAGCAGCTCTTGCAACTTCAACTGCATTTACAGTATCTGACGTAAAGCCGATCCGCGTTTTTACCGTCACCGGCTTCGGTGCGGCGCCATTTTCCTGCGCGCCCTTTTCTGCACCCCGTACCGCCGCGCACACCACATCATAAACTAAGTCCGGATTTTTCATCAGCGCCGAGCCTTCCCCGTTTTTTACTATTTTGGGCACAGGACATCCCATATTGATATCGAGAACCGCATTTTCACGCGCTGCCAGCACGCGCGCCGTGTATTCAATAACATCAGGCTCGCAGCCAAATACCTGATAAGCAACCGGCTTTTCATCATCGTATATCGCAAGTAGACGTTCCGTATTCTTATCACCATACATAAGTCCTTTTCCCGACACCATTTCCGAATACGTCATTGCCGCTCCCAGCTCTCTCGCTATTCTCCGCATAGGTGCGTCTGTAATCCCCGCAAGCGGCGCCAGCAAAAATGGACTTTCCAGCTCCAAATTTCCTATTTTCAGCACTTTATTCTTTTTTCCTTCTGTTGCCATAGCCTTCCTTTTTCTCTCCCGCCATAGTCTTTAATCTATTCAAACGCCCAACGCTTCATCCAAGCCGCATCTTTGCTCAAGCATACCGTCAGCATAATCATAAAGATAACTGCTTGCACGTCCATCTCCGCCATCAAACGCAGCTTCAATACAGTTTCTATACTCTGACTTTATATTCCCTATAAGCCCCGCATAGTCCGACCATGTGCAGCCAAGCTCGCTGTTCACATCTGTCTCTATAATATCCCCGTTTACAATATCTATTATCACTATGTTCCTGTATCCGCTGTCGTTTACATGGCAAATAAGCTCGTCAACCCCATCGCTGTCAAGATCCGCGCCCGACGCCGCGCCCGCAAATGATTTTATCTCTGTTTCACTTCCGTCCGCATTTTCTCGGAAAATCCTCGTCGTAAGTCCATCCGGCATTTCCATATGAATCCTGTCATCGCCAAACACTTTGCCCGTTTCGATATCCTGCTCACGGCTCATATCGAGGGCATCGGCAGTCTCGATTCCTGTTACCGCCCACTCGCTGCCATCTGCGCTTTCCTCGCCCTCAATTCGTGCCAACCAAAAATCAAGATAATTGTTCGTATCATCTCCGTCATCATAAAAACGGTATCTTCTCGTATTGTTCATAAACTCGCCGTTATCGTCTGTGCAGCTTCCCGATATAAATGCAAGCTCAGGATAAGCCGCCCTCACCTCTTTCAGTGTATTACCGACAGATATACCTCTCTCCGTACTGCCCGTTCCTGTACTTATAAAATATATAGTTTCGCTATTTTCGCCGTTGTCCGCTTCATTTATCCAAGTCCTTATTGCAAAATCTCTGTTTTTATAGAAATTTGATGCAGGAAATATCGACTCTGCTTCTGCAAACTCCACTTCGCATGTCTCCATAAGGAACGCTGACATCTCAGCAGTAAGCTCCTCATCCACGCTGTACAAATTATCGCCTATTTTTACAGAATAAACGCTCGTTTTCTCCTGCTCTCTATCACCATCAGCGCTATCTCCATTCCCGCAGCCGATAATAGACCCGCATATAAGTATAAAGCTCAGTGCCGCCGCCAATATCTTAACCCTCTTCATATACAAATACTTCCTTTCAAATGTCGTTTGTTTTCCAATCCATTATACCATAAACAAGCCGAAATCCCATAGAAAATAAAGGTACAAATTTCTCATCACTCCGTCTTGACAAAAATACGCCTCTGTAATATAAGTAAGTAAGATTATTTTTATCGCGAAAGAATTAAAAAAGCTGCAAGAAAGGACGCATGAAATTATGCCTGAATTACCAGAAGTTGAAACAATAAAAAATATTCTTGCCCCGCAAATAAAGGGCCTTATAATTGAAGAAGCAGTTATCAGACAACCTCGTATTATTGAACATCCTGAAGCCGAAAAATTCCGCCTGCTCACAGAAGGGCGCATGGTTTCTGCTATGTCGCGCAGAGGAAAATTTCTGACTATTTTTCTTGACAGTGAAATCCGCATTATTATGCATCTTCGTATGACCGGCTGTTTGCTTCTAACACCGCCTGATTTTCCCGAAGAAAAACACACTCATCTCATCTTCCGCTTCAATAATAAAAGCGAGCTTCGCTTCTCCGATACGCGCCGCTTCGGACGCTTCTGGGCGCTTGAAGCCGGCGAGCCTGATACGTGCACAGGTATAACAAAGCTTGGTCCTGAACCTTTCGATGAAATGTTTACATCCGAGTATCTCGAAGCCAATTTGAAGAAACGAAGAAAAGCTATAAAAGGATGCCTGCTGGATCAAAGTATAGTCGCCGGCATTGGCAATATCTATGCTGACGAAATTCTCTTTGCTGCGGGAATTTTTCCTGCCCGTCCCGCAGACAGCTTAGAAAAAGCAGACTTTGCTCGTCTTTCCGCAGTCATTCCTGAGAGACTCGCATATTTCACAGAAAAAAATAAAATTACACCTGAGGAATACTTAAAAACAAAAGGACAGGAATACCGCAACACTCCTTTTCTTAATGTCTACGGGCACGCAGGCAAGCCGTGTCCCGTCTGCGGTACCATCCTAACGCGCACAGTTATAGGCGGCAGAAGCAGCGTTTACTGTCCTCACTGTCAAAAACTATAAAGAAATGCTGCGCAAGGCCTGCCAAACGGCGCTCCTATCTACAGCATTTTTCAAGCAATCTCTATCTCTAATCTTCACTTTGCTGATACAGCTATTTCCGCACACCATGCGTCCTTGAGCCGCGCAAGATTCCAGGCAGCATTTGCAGGACTCGTTGACGGGAGCTTTACTGCCTCAGGCCACTTATGCCGTGCCGCCTCTTCCGCAAAAAATTTCAAATACAGTTTATAAGCCGCATTGCCGTTGCAGATAATTTTCTCTATTCTTGGAGATGAGCGCAGCACCATCCCTATATCAGCAGGTTCCGGGTTTCTGATACTGCTGTCATCTGAGCCCTCAATCTCACAAGCAGCAAGCACATCCCAAACGGCAATACCCGCGGAAAGCAGCAGCGCACGCTTTTCCTCTATCGTCTTCGGCACTCTGATTTCCCTTCCGCTGTAATTGTCAAAATCACAACCCATGCGGTCTCTGCCGCAGTCACCGTCTCCACAGCCGGCACGCAGGCAGGCTATGCCGTTTTCGCGTCCTGCATTTACGCGTTCCGCAGCCGCCGCAATCACCTTCCAAAAACGATTTTGCGGATGTCCGTAATAAAAACCCTGCTCCCTCGACTTTACCGATGGCATTGTTCCCAGCACAAGCACTCTTGAATTTTCATCACATACAGGATCAAAACCGTGTTCCACACGCATACTCATACGCTTTCCCTTTTCTCTTATGAACTAAATTTATATCCGCAGCTTAAACACCCGCTCTTCAATTTTCCTCGATTTCAAGCGTAAAAGCATTTGCATTCCGCAGCTTTTCTCTTTTCGCGCTCTCTTCTGTTTTTCTCGTATATAATCTGCAAGCCTTCGAGAGTCAGCATACCGTCTACCTTGTCGATACAGTCTACTCCGCCTTTAATCATATTTGCCATACCACCCGTTGCAATTACCTTTATTGGCTTGTCCGCACCGCAAATTTCGCAAAGCTCTTCTTTCATCTTTCTGACAACATAGTCCACCGTACCCATATGCCCGTAGACGAGACCTGACTGCATAGACTGTATCGTATTCTTACAGATCACATGCCCCGGCTCTTCGAGCTCTACCTTAGGCAGCTTGGCCGTTTTTTCAACGAGCGCTTCCGACGTTATCTTGAGTCCTGGAGCAATCGTACCTCCAAGGTATTCAGCTTTATCCGTCACCGCGCAGAATGTCGTTGCCGTTCCCATATCTATGATGATGAGCGGACCTCCGTACTTGGCATAAGCGCCGACTGCGTTTACAATTCTGTCCGCACCCACTTGTTTTGGATTGTCGTATTTTATGAGCAGCCCCGTTTTTACTCCCGGCCCTATCACTATTGGCTTGCATCCAAAATACTTTCTCGACATATGCTGAAGCGTATAGAGTACAGACGGCACTACCGTTGAAATTATCACATCTTTCACTTCTTTTGTGTCAAGCCCGACATACGAAAAAAGCTGATTTACGAGCATACCGTACTCGTCGGCGCTCTTCTTGTTATCCGTTTCCATTCTCCAGTTTTGAATGAGCTTTTCGTCCTTAAAAACACCCAGGACTATGTTGGTATTGCCAACGTCAAATGCAAGTAGCATAGATTTCCTCCTTTGCTCTGTCCCAATCATTAAATATATATATTACCGCTTTTCCAAATGCTATGCTTTCATTTTCCGCTGCTGAAATTCCCTCAGGCAGATAAATGAGTACATTTTCATAATTTATATGCGGCCTTGCGGTCCAAGTATTTACAGGTGGGCTGACCGCGCCCGAAGAATCAAATTTAGGTGCAGTCAATTCATCCTTTGACAGCCTAAACTCTTTAAGAACGCCAGCATCGTAATATCCACTCTCTCCTGCTGCCATCACGACCGAGTTCATAAGCACTGTTTTCTGATCGCTGCTGAGGCCAGCATACGCAGAAAGCTTCTTCGCCATATCAGGATAACTTCTCAGCATTTTCAGCCTGTACGCATTCTTCTGCTCTGCGACACGCAGATATTTGCTTCCATCCTGCTTTATGCCTTTATATATCAAATATTCTATGCCCGTTTGGCCGCGCGGTTTTTTTATCGTCAGCGTATGAATACCCTCTGTCATATTGTCAAGCAGCTTTTGCGAAAGCGAAAAACCGTCTATATAGTACAAAACGCCGCCGCTTCCCGCACCGTGCACCGGAATCGACATAACATACGCCGCCGCCATACCCGGCAGTGTTACATCTGACAGCTTTTCCCCCGTCACCGGATCTGTCAAGTAAAATGTTCTCTCGTCGCCGCAGAGCTCATCCGGTGCAATTACACTTGAATAAACACCGTATATTCCTTTTTCTATGAGCGCATTAGCGTCATCAAAATCGTTAAGCGGATGCATGTATACGCATACATCGTCCTCAGCGAGCCTATAAGCCACCTCTTTATACGTATAGTCCACGCCTACTGTAACTGCTAAAAGCTCCTTTTCCTTTATAAATGCAAGCAATCTATCGTAGTCCATATAATTCATCGTATAGAGCGTAAATATTATATCCTCGTAACCGAGACGCTTCACCTGTTCATACTGATAATAATCATATATCTGCGGTACTATGTTGGCGATATAATGCGGATATTTGCGCGCTATGAGCGAAAGCAGCTCGACAGCATTTTCCTTGCAGTCGGTCACTATTCTCACATCGGGATGCTCATCGAGTACTTCTGTCAGCATATCAAACGACATTGGCGTCAGAAAACCGTATATTTTATTTGAAAGATACTCCTCAACTGTCGGCCGTTCTGTGAACTTTACTCCCATATATTGCCTTGTCCACGAAGAGCCGAAATCATGCGCCATTACAATTTCATCATCTGCCGTAATGAGCATATCGAGCTCGATTAGCGTATAGCCCGCTTCTATAGACTGCTGCACGGCTTCAAGCGAATTGGTGGTCTTATATCCAAGCGCTGTGCCTCCTCCATGCGCAATCACTCGCGGCAGTTCGTCCCCATTTGCACACGCGTAAGTACTCACACTTTTGTCTCTTGCTAAATCGCTTGCTGCTTCTGCCGTCTCCGCACCATATACATGAGAACAAAAAGCAGTGACACACACGATAAGCGCTGTCACTGCCAATAATCTATTGGTTTTTATTTTAATATTCTTCTCTGTACTCTTTTCCATTGCCGTATAAATTCTGCCTGCTCTGCAAATTATTTTACAACTCTGTCGAGGCGTTTAAGCGCAAGCGCGATAGTAAGCCCCGGAATAACTCTGTTACCTGTTATTTCCGCGCTCAGTACATCATTTATTTTCTTAAGCCTGTACTGCACAGTGTTTGTATGTATACCCATAAATTCACTGGTCTTGGCGCTGTTCATACCTGCATCGAGCACGAATGTTTCTAATGTTTCCAGCAGCTGTCTGCCCTTGTGCTCGCCGACTTCCTTAAACGGCTCGAGCAAATCCATATGATTCTTTTTGACATACCCGCCCTGGAGCTGAATATTTATGCAGTTGCTTACAAGCACCATTTCGTACTTCGTAAACACTCTCTTGTACGGAAATACGCTCTGCACAAACGACCATGTTTCTCCTATCAGTCTGTACGCATCAGCCGCGCCTTCAATACCTTCTACACCTATAACGTTGAATATGCGCACCGCGTTTTCAGCTTTGAGATCATTAAAGAGGTCATTGCATTTGTTTCTCTTGCTGGCCGCGTCTTCGTCGTTTTCGACAAGCTGCGTGAGAATAAGTCCGTACGTGTCATCTCCCTCAGCCACTTTCATGATGCGTAATTTTTCATTCTGCTCAAAATCATCTATTATCTTGCGCGCTTCCGGCGTCTCGATACCGTGCGCATAAAATACGCATAGTATATTTTCATCATTTATGCCCGCTTCTTCTTTCAGACTATATGCAAGGCTCTTACTGCCGCGCTTAAGCGCTTTTATGAGCTCTGCTCTCGCGTCGCGCTCAGGCGTATATTTCCACATCCCCATAGCGAGCTCTATTATTTCAGCAAGCTTCGTTATCTCGTTGGCCGAGTAGCAGTCCTCATTATCGACTATAAACATATAATGTTTTTCGTCGTTTATGAGCACCGAGCCCCAATAGGTCAAAACGCCGTCCACTTCGACGAGTGTATAAACAGAAGAGTCATTCATTTCACGGCTTCTTCCTATTCTTATAGCCTCGTCTATGCTGACCCTGTGGCGCGTCTCCACTGAAAGTATTGGATTAAAGTCCTCCGACAGTATTATTATCTGAAAATCATTGTTTATTGCCGCTTCTTTGAGCGCCTCCTGAAAATTCGGATGCTTTTCAAAGTTGAGCAGATGGAATACGGTGTTGCTGATAAGACGATTACCAAAACTATCGCCGTAAACGAGTTCGGCCGAAACATCTCTTGCCACGTCAGAGCAGCACACTCCCTCTTTTTCAAGAGAAATAAGCGGAAGCCCTGCTTTTTCCGCAGCATCTATGAGCTCATCGGATACCTCGGGCAAAACATCGCCTACATACATAAGCACCAGCGCCGCGCAGCCTTTTTGGGCAAGTGCGCGCACGATAGCGCACTGCTCTTCTATATCGTCTTTAATATGGAAAAAACCCGAAATTACAAGTTCGCCTGTCCTGCCTGCATATGAAGATATTTCATCGCTACGGAGACCCTCCAGCACGGAAGCGTTCCTGATTCTTACATCAAGACCGCTTTCCCCCGCGAGCACTTTGGCCTCTTTAAATATATCCATTTGCAGAACTTCTCTTACCGTAACTTTCATTCGGGATTCTTCTCCATTCCTAATCAATTATCTGTTGGTATTGCTTACTTTTATACTTTTTTATTCTTCCTTATCTTCGCCGCTTTCTTCCTTGTTGCTGCCGCCATTTTCGTCATCGCCGTCTTCTCCACCGTCTTTATTTTTATCAGACGGCTTTTCCGAATCAGCTGCGTTATTTATATTCATCAGAATAGCTCTTATCGCTTCATCCGACTTATCGCCCGGCATCTGCACAATCTGCACCTTTGCATTTGCCTTTTCCGCAGCTTCGCGCGCCTCTTCCTCGGCTATCAATCTCTTTCTCTCCGCCGCTTCAGCTTCGTTCGCTTTCTTTATTTCCTCATCGCGGTCTTTCACCTTGCCCGCAAGCTCTGCCGCCGTGATCTCACCTGTATAAAGCGCTTCAAACTGCTCGCCGTCAAGCGTTTCGACCTCGAGAAGAGCCGCCGCCACTTCGTGCAGCTTATCTATATTTTCGGTCAGGATTCTTTCCGCTTCCGCAAAGCCTTCTTCCACTATGCGCCTTACTTCCTCGTCTATCTCGGCCGCAACTTCCTCTGAGTAATTCTTGCGTGAATGATAGTCGTTACCGAGGAATACTTCGTCTGTCTGTCCATAGCAGACAGGACCGAGTTTTTCCGAAAAACCGTATTTCGTTACCATATCGCGCGCAAGTTCCGTCGCTCTCATTATATCGTTTGACGCGCCTGTGGAAATATCGTCAAGCGTAAGCTTTTCCGCCACACGCCCGCCGAGCAAGTGCACAATTTGCTCTGTCATCTTCGTTTTTGTGCCGTAATAATTGTCTTCCTTAGGCAATATCATTGTAAATCCGCCTGCGGAGCCCCTCGGTATGATAGTTATCTGATGAACAGGATCGGTATTAGGCAGCGTACGCGCCACGATCGCGTGTCCTGCTTCGTGATAAGCCGTGAGTTTGCGCTCCGGCTCCGAAATAACGCGGCTTTTCTTTGCCGTTCCCGCAATCACTTTCGTAATCGCTTCTTCGATTTCATCCATCCTTATTTTGAGACCGTTTCTCCTTGCCGTCAGAAGCGCCGCCTCGTTCATAAGATTTTCTATATCCGCAGGTGTAAAACCCGGAGTCCTTCTTGCAAGCACTTTAGGATTTACGCCCTCGTCCAGCGGTTTATTCTTGGAATGCACCGCAAAAATTTCTTCTCTCCCCTTAATATCCGGCACGCCTATTACTATCTGCCTGTCAAATCTGCCCGGTCTTAAAAGCGCAGGATCGAGTATATCAGGTCTGTTTGTCGCCGCAAGAATTATGATCCCGGTATTTTCGCCAAAACCATCCATTTCGACGAGCATCTGATTGAGAGTCTGCTCTCTCTCATCGTGTCCGCCGCCTATGCCTGCGCCCCTTTTGCGGCCTACGGCATCAATTTCATCTATAAATATTATGCACGGCGCATTTTTCTTGGCTTCATTAAAGAGATCCCTTACACGCGAAGCACCCACGCCGACAAACATTTCCACGAAATCCGAACCGGAAATGCTGAAAAATGGTACGCCCGCTTCCCCGGCCGTCGCCTTTGATATATACGTCTTACCTGTTCCCGGAGGGCCTACAAGAAGTATGCCTTTGGGAATTCTCGCTCCGAGCTGCTGATATTTTTTCGGATTTTTAAGAAAATCTACAATTTCTTCGAGCTCCTCTTTTTCTTCGTCGAGCCCCGCTACATCTTTAAACGTGACTTTTCTAAGGTCGCTGTCCTTGGCAAGGCGCGCACGGCTCTTGCCGAACTGCATCGCTTTGCCGCCGCCCTGCTGATTCATAATCAGCACTACAAAAACTATCATAAGTACAGCAATTATGAGCGTCGGCAGCAAATTGATATACCACGGCGTCACCGTCGGCTCATCGCTCGTATACGACTCTATCACACCGCTTTCGACCTGCGGCAGTATATACTGCTGATCGAGAATGCTCATCTGTGTTATCGACGAAACATAGCAGATAAACTTGGTTCCATCCTTGAGTTCTCCCTGCACAGGCTTTACATTGCTCGATGTAACTTCTCCTATATTTATGCTCTTTACCTGTTCGTCTCTAAGCTCCGTAACAAACTCCGAAAGCTTAATTTCTTTTATCTCTTCCTGCGGCGCGCCCCCTCTATACAGGTAGGCCATTGCCAGAACAAGCGCAAATATTATTAAATATACACCTATATTCCTAAAAAATTTGTTCAATTTTTTCCATTCCCCTTCTACATTTTTGTGAAGCAAATACAATTTTGCCTGCTTGTATTCACGCGTATTTTATATTTTAACACAATTATTCGCCTATTTCAAGTATAAGTACCTTTTTAGACGCTTGTGAAATTTTATAATTTGCGGTAAATCTGCTTTTTGCGGTGGCTGCACATGAAATCCCGCTGTCAGCGCCTATCATCCACAAAATTTCATTACCCGCTGCCGCAAAAAGTACACTGCTGCGAAGATCCCGCGGCACCTTGCTGTCGACGAGCAGATCCTGCACCTTTTTTCTGCCGACTGTGAGCGCGATAAAATCTCCCGACTCTTTGCCGCGAAGCACAATCTTCAAACCGACGTCCGCACAGCCAAGCTTTTCTTCGGCTTCTTCCGCGGCGGCAAATCCTCCTTTTGCTTCACAAAGCGCATTATAATCGAATGCGGCAAAATTTTTCGGCGCGCCCGAAGCGTTCTTTTGTCTCTCGTACTCTCTCCACTCTTCTGCTGTAACTATTTTCGCCGTCAGTATCGGCGACGCTTCTATATTCTTATGCAGTCCGGATATTTTTCGCTTATCCGCATTTTTTTTGATCTCATCGCTTACCGATGCCTGCGGTTTCTTAAACACTATATCACCGTATCTTGTAACAGCCTTGTATCTATATGGAAATTCCGCCGTTTTTCCCGTAACGCCGCGCTCGATAAGGCTGTCTGCGGCGTCCATATGCACAGCGCTTATGTCCTGCGTAAGCCCAAGCTCTGCGAGTGATTTCATCATCACTCTATGCCTAATAGCATTCGGAGTATTGCGCAAAATCTCCATATTGAGCGCAATTTCCTCCTCTTTTTCACTGCTGCTTTTATCTACAGATTTCAAGCCGGCAAGTCTGTCAATACCCAATTCCGAAGCCGCCGCATTTTTCCGCGCCTCTTCATAGCATTTTTCGGCCTGCTGTCTCATATATTCTCTATCCTCGCCGGCTATAATCGCGAGTCTGTTTAGCGCTTCCGTTATATTTTCGTTGAAATTTTCCTGTATATAAGGAATGAGCCCAAGCCTTATTTTATTTCTCGTATATATTGGTTCAAGATTGGTAAGATCTATGTGCGGCGCAAGCTCGAATTCTTTGCAGAACTCTTCTATATCTTTTCTGCTGATACCGAGTACCGGTCTTATGATAGTATAACCGTTTTCGCTCGTTCTCTTCCTCTCTATGCCAGAAAGCCCATCCGTGCCGGTACCACGCATAAGTCTGAAAAGTATCGTTTCCGCCTGATCCTCCATATTATGCGCAATCGCTATTTTAACCTGCGATTTTGCTATACCGAGCTGCTCCTGCATATATGCGGCTTCGGCATCAAATGCTTCATAGCGCACCTTCCGCCCGGCCTCCTCGCTCGTTATGCCAAGCCTTTCCGCTATTTCACCGCAGTCGCAGACTTCACTTCTGCATCTTATGCCAAGCCTGTCGCACAAATTTTCCACATAGCTTTGATCCTCCTCTGCTGCTCCGGGTCTGAATTTGTGGTTGATATGCACTGCCGACATCGTGATACCGAGCTCTTCTCTCATCAGATAAAACGCAAAAAAAAGGCACACCGAATCCGGACCGCCCGAAAGTCCGAAAACGATGTGGTCGCCTTTATCTGCCATTTTATATCGTAAAATTGCTTGTCTTATCTCAGAAATTACTTTTGCTTTTATGTTTTTTTCCATGAGAAAATTATACCATACTATGCTCGTTTACTGCAAGTCAAAGAGGTATCCTTTATAACTGCGCTTATTACAGTGAGGTCGTCTTTTTCTCTGACACCGTAATTTTCCACGGCTTTGTTTATTATGAGGTCCGCCATCGTGCTCGGATCTTTCGACTTTATGGCGCGCACAGTCTCGCAGAGCCACTCGCAGCCGTTATCGGCATTTTGCGTACCTGTCTTTCGGTTTTCACCGTGTTCACTGCTCCCTGCGCCTGTTCCGCTGCCGTTTTCGGCCACATTTGCGTAGCGCGCTGAATCCGTAACCCCGTCCGATACCATTATTATCTGATCGCCGGGCTGCAGCTTAAGACTGACAAAATCTATTTTGAGGCCGTCGACAATTCCCATTGGCAGTGCCGCCATTTTTACCGCGCTCACCTTTTCGCCTCTTTTTATGAAAGTCGAAGCTGCACCTATTTTATAAAGCTTTAATTTTCCGCTCGTTTTATCGAATATTCCTATATCAACTGTAGAGAAGATCTCGTCCTCCGATTTGAGAAGAAGTATGGAATTGAGCGTACGCAAGGCTATTTCTACATCAAACCCGGCTTCAATGAGATTGGCGAGTGTTTTAACCGCAAGACTGCTCTCCATCGCCGCTGCTTCGCCTTTGCCCATTCCGTCAGACAGGATTATAATATACCTGCCATCCGAGAGCGTCTTGCAGATGTAACTGTCTCCCGATACATCTCCGAGACGCGCATAGCCTGACGTGCCTACATCTATATTGTATTTATATTCAGTATTCACAGGAACGCACGCGAGTCTGCCCTTATTTGCTGATTTTATGTCCATTTCCAGCTGATTTACCACCTGCTGCATTCCCCGGAACTGGTGTGAAATGATGCTGCGCTGGTCTTTTCCTATATCATAAAGCTTAGCAAGGCTGCCAAAGCACTCCTTATACCCATCAAGGACATCTTTTACATTGGCCGTATTGATACCGCCTTCCTGAAGCTCGTATGACGATACGCCCGCATTGCCGGAAACAAGCCGCCTGAGAATTTCGTTTATCTGTTTCATCATCCGTGAAGGTATGAGAGCAAAAATGAGTGCAGCTATGAGCGGCGGCGCTGCCGGAAGCGCACCAAGCGCACCTGTACAGGCAAGTCCAAAAACGAGACAGACCGCAGCAAAACACGCAGCCGTCGTATATTTGTTGAGCCCTCTGAAAAATCCCGCTGTAAGTCCTGCGCATATAAATATGATGACCTGAGACATAGGAATTATGCTGCACAGATAAAATATGACTGCTATTATCGCGCTCGCCGTTATGCCCGCCGATATTCCAAGCTTGTACCCTAAAATCAGCACGCAGAGAAAACCCGCCGTCATCGGTATATACTCTGTAATATAGTACGACGCTCCTCTCCATGAGGTGAGCCCGCAGAATATGAGCGCGCAAATGCCGGCAATCGAAACAATGCCGCCCTCAACTGAGCCGCGGAATGTTTCTTTCATATTAGACAACGAGAAAAATACATGGAATATATAATAGAGCCCGCCGACCGTTATCGTTTCGAGCAGCAAAAGTTTGAGATCAAGTCTGTAAAGTATGTGCGCTGCCGTGTAATACACAGAGTTTGAAATAATGACAATCGACACGCAGATGATCATGCGGTAGAAATCCGGAAGCCCGCGCTTCGCTAATATCATAAATACCGCACTTGCGGCCGCGGCCGCAATTACATCTCCCCATATATATGTGCCGCCGCGCCAGAGCGTAAGCATTCCGGCAAGTGTAGGTATGATGAGATATATGTTCAGACTGCTTCTTTTAAGCGCAGCCGACATCAGCGCAATACCGCAAGGAAAAAAAGCGCCCGTCATTTCCACCCTTCCCATAGCAAATGAAAGAACGGTCAGAAAACACGCAAATGCGACACTTCTCGCATCGTCCGCACCTATTCTGTCCGCAAGGCTCATTTTTACCCCTGACGGTTCTTTCATCATTTCATTATCATTCACAGCACTCATTTTCCTGCGCCCCCTTTTCTTTTGTTTAGGTATTCACAGGTTAATTTTACTAAAAATCTTTGTCACAAAATGTCATATTGTGCTGTGTATGTCTTTAAAGTTTCGCCTTTTTCCGACAAACGAACAATTTTTGTATAAATGTTTTTATTTCTCAATATTAAAGAAGCGTATAGCATTTTCGCACGTTATACGCGCCGTTTCTTTGTAGCTTATCCTTTTTATATCCGCAAGCCTGCGCGCTGTAAACTGCACAAACTCAGGGCGATTTTTCCTGCCGCGGTGCGGCTCAGGCGCCAAATACGGCGAATCCGTTTCCACAAGCAGATATTCAATGGGAATCGTCTCTGCAACTTCTACGCCTCTACGGTTATTCTTATAGGTCAGAGGCCCTGCCATTGAGATCGTTGCGCCGAGCTTTACATACTGTCTTGCAAGTTCGGCACTGCCGGAAAAGCAGTGCAGCAAAACGCGGGCGTCGCGGGCATAAGGCGCGCCCGCTTTATCGCCCTTCCCGCTCTTTACTTCTTCCTTTCTATCCGCAGTCTGCAATGCTTCGCCTGCTGCCTGCAAACCCCCGTCTGCTACCTGCAAAGCTCCGCCCGACGCAGGCGCCGGACGCTCTGGAAAGCAGGCGCAGCGCGCATCCGAAAACGCGCCTTCCTCTTTAAGTATCTGCAAGCACTCATTATCCGCATCGCGGCTGTGTATCACAATCGGCATCCTGAGCTCAATTGCAAGCTGTATCTGCCTCCTGAACCAATATCTCTGCGCCTCGCGGTCAGAATTATCGTAATGAAAATCAAGCCCTATTTCTCCTATTGCCTGCACTTTTTCCTTCTTTGCCAGCATTCTTATCATTTCGAGCTGCACCTCGTCAAACCTATCCGCATCGTGTGGATGACAGCCGACAACAGCGTAGCACCAAGGGTAAGCCAGTGCGTGATCGGCTGCCATCTTGGATGAAGCAAGGTCAAATCCAACATCGTTTACATACGAAAGCACCCCGCTTTTTACCGCTTCATCAGCAAGCGCGATAAATTCCGCTCGTTCCTCTTCCGTAAATTCTTCATTATTTAAATGTGCATGGGAATCATACAGCATCAACATCACTCCGTTTCATTTATTTACTGCCGGCTGCTGTAAAACCGGCAGTCAGTAATTTTACGATAATTATATCATAAGAAATTAAAAGCCCGGCGCTTTATAGCAGCGCCGGGCCCATTATTACGCTAAGCTTTCGCTCTGTTTTGCGCCGCTCGCATTTTCTGTACTTATGTTACCGGATTTCCGTCGTCAGCCAACGTCGTAATATATTCAAAACGCTCTTTGCCGTCAACGACATTATCCGCAAACATCAGCATACCGTTCGACTCTACGCCGCGCAGCATTCTCGGCTTCAAATTTGCCACTACGACAACTTTCTTGCCTACAAGCTCCTCAGGACTATAGCTATCCGCAACTCCCGATACTATCTGACGCCTCTCTGTTCCCATCTTTATCTGGAACACGAGCAGCTTGTCGGCCTTCGGGTGCTTCTCACATTTAAGCACCGTGCCTACGCGGAAGTCGATTTTATCAAACACGTCGTATTCAATTTCCGGCTTGAGCTCAAGCGGTATATTCGGCTCTTCCTCCGGTTTATTCATTTCTTCGAGCTCCTTAAGCTCCTTTTCAATATCGAGTCTCGGGAAAATAGGATTGCCCTTCTTTACCTGATCGCCCTCAAGCATATCAAATACAAAGGCATCTTCCCATACAACATCAGCATACCATATACCGAGCTGCTTTCTTATTTCCTTAGACGTTGTATGCATAAACGGATAAATGAGTATCGAAACAATTCTCAGCGCCTCCGCAAGATTGTGCATTACAGTATTGAGTCTTTCCCTATTCGCTTCGTCCTTGGCAAGCAGCCACGGCGTATTTTCGTCTACATATTTATTTGCCCTTCTCACGAGTATCCATATTTCTTCAAGCGCCATATTGAACATAAACTTGTCCATCTGTTCCTCGACTTTCGCCGCCGCCGATACCGCAATGCTTTTTAAATCCGCGTCCGTTCCCTCTTCGTCCTCCGGTCCCGCGCCCGGCACCAAGCCGCCGCAATACTTCTCTATCATTGAGACTGTTCTTGAAACGAGATTGCCGAGGTCGTTTGCAAGATCGTAGTTCATGCGCCTGAGCATCACTTCATTTGTAAAAATCCCATCCTGCCCGAATGTATATTCACGGAGCAGGAAGTATTTAAGCGCGTCGATTCCGTATCTGTCTATGAGCTTTACAGGGTCTACAATATTTCCCTTGGATTTGCTCATTTTACCGCCGTCTATGAGCAGCCAGCCGTGACCGCGCACCTGCTTAGGCAGCGGCAGCTCTGCTGACATCAGCATTGCCGGCCAGATAATGCTGTGAAATCTTACAATTTCCTTACCTACAAGATGAACATCTGCCGGCCAGTATTTGTCATAAAGTTCTGTATCATCAGGCCAGCCAAGCGCCGTGATATAGTTTGTAAGGGCATCGAGCCATACATAAATTACATGCTTTTCATCTATAGGCACAGGAATGCCCCAGTCAAATGTGGAACGCGAAATGCAAAGATCCTCAAGCCCCTGATTGATAAATGCCACCATCTCGTTTCTCCTCGTATCAGGCTGCAAAAAATCAGGGTTTTTTTCAAATAATTCGAGAAGCGCCGGCGCATATTTTGAGAGCTTAAAGAAATACGCTTCCTCCTTAGCCGCCTGCACCGGCCTGCCGCAGTCAGGACAGCAGCCGTCAACAAGCTGGCTCTCCGTCCAAAATGATTCGCACGGTGTGCAGTAAAGTCCTTCATATTCTCCTTTATATATGTCACCTTTTTCATACATACGCATAAACATCTTCTGTACGCGCTCAATATGTCTTGGTTCTGTCGTCCTTATAAAGTCGTCATTCGATATCTCCATTGTCTCCCACAGCTTTTTAATGCCCTCAACAACTTTGTCGACATATTCCTGCGGCGACATTCCCGCTTCCTGAGCGATAGTCTGTATCTTCTGACCGTGCTCGTCTGTTCCCGTCAGGAAATGCACATCATAGCCCGAAAGCCTTTTGAAGCGCGCCATCGCGTCAGCCATTACCGTGCAGTAGGTATGTCCTATATGCAGGTTGGAGCTTGGATAATAAATAGGGGTAGTAATGTAATATGTTCCCTTTTTCTCTGTCATCATATCATTCCTTTCTTAACCGGCTCGAATGGGAGACGGCTGATACGCTTATTTTACTACATTTTCTCATTTTTAACAACACATTCTTTCTTCAAAAGTGTGCTCGCTGCCCGCAAAACGCCGTTTGCTTACACATTTCTCGCTTTTTTATTATGTCCAGTCTGCTATTTCACCTTTTCCTCATAAGGCGGCTTTGGCAGCTCATGAAATCATATTGTCAACCATCTTTAAAAATAAGTTGACAATATTTGCGCTCTATGATATATTATCATTCATTGGGAGGTAATACCTGTGACTACGAAAGAAAAACTGCTCGAGCTTTTCGAAGCTCATAAAGGAACTTTTTTCTCGGGTGAAGATATCGCGAAAAATATCGGTTGTTCGCGCACTGCGGTTTGGAAAGCTGTGCAAGGTCTGCGCAATGACGGCTACAATATAGAAGCTGTGCCAAACAAAGGCTACTCTCTTGCGGAAGATACGGACATCGTTTCCGCACAGGGCATACAAAAATACCTTAAGCCTCTGTGCACAGGGCTTAAAATCACGGTGCTTCCTGTTGTCGACTCTACAAACACATACATACGCGAACATGTAACAGAGGAACTTGCCGATGGATACACTGTACTCGCCAACAAGCAGACAAGCGGAAAAGGCCGGCTCGGCCGCAGCTTTTTCTCGCCGGAAGGCACAGGCGTATACCTCAGTATGTTTCTGCGCCCCCAAAATTACTCGGCCGAGCAGGCAATGCGCATCACCACTATCGCCTCCGTTGCCGCCTGCGAAGCTATTGAAGAGGTATCCGGCAAGACCGCTTCAATCAAATGGGTCAATGATGTTTACATAGCAAACAAAAAAGCCGTTGGTATTCTCACCGAGGCATCATTTGGGCTTGAAAACGGTCTTCTGGACTATGCAGTTCTCGGTGTAGGCTTTAACGCCTATACACCTTCAGGCGGTTTTCCGGATGAGCTAAAAGATATCATCTGCGCGGTCTTTGACAATCCCGCCGCAGACGGGAAAAACCGTCTTGCAGCTGCGTTTCTCAACCACTTTATGGAATACTATAAAGCGGAAAATCCTGGAGACTATATTGAAAAATACAGGAAAAAGAGTATGGTAATAGGAAATCCAATTACCGTTTATAAGCACGGACTTCCAACAGCCAGCAGCAGTCCGTCCGCAAAAGCGCAGTCCGCAAGAGGCTCAAACGGCACTCCTGCCGAAAGCAGCTCCGGTTTCGGCACAGCGCCAAACTCAAGAAGTGCAGGCGGTATTCCCGCAACAGCCCTCGACATCGACAGCCGCGGCGGGCTTGTTGTCCGCTACGAGGACGGCACGGAAGAGACCTTAAGCTCAGGTGAAATCAGTATCCGCCTGAGAAACTGACAGACTACACTTTTCTCAAAATATATAAGCATATCTCGGTTTATGAACAGCAACCTATGCAATATGCAAATCAATATGAAAGGCTTTTAAATTATGAATAGTGACTCAAAAACACAAATGGCAAATACTTCGTTAAATTCAGCTGCCGCCTTATCGGCAGACAACAGCGGAACAAACCTCAATAACGGCAAAAGCCGCAGCACTACCGTGCAGCGTACAGCAAAGCTTGTCATCTGCGCTCTGTTTACAGCGCTGACAGCAGTTTGTTCATGGATCTCATTAGAACTTCCGTTTACCCCGGTTCCCGTAAATCTCGCGACCTTTGCCGTAATGCTCTCCGGCTGCATACTGGGCCCTGTTTACGGCACCATATCGCAGATAGTATATGTACTGCTCGGCGCTGTCGGTGCTCCCGTGTTCAGCGGCGGTACAGGCGGCTTCGGTATTATCGCTGGACCTACTGGCGGTTATATAATCGGCTATATGCTCTGCGCCGCCATCTGCGGCACTTTATCGCAGAAGAAAGAGGCAATTGCGCTTTCCGCAAACTTGCCTGCAAATAAGACCATCTTCAGGATCGCAAAGCCATCCGTATTTAGGCTTGCTGCGGCTATGGTGCTTGGAACGGCCGCCTGCTATGCGGCGGGCACCCTTTGGTTTATGTACATCACAGGAAATGGCCTTCTTTCTTCCCTTATGATGTGTGTCGTGCCGTATCTTCCGGGCGACGCTCTTAAAATGATAGCCGGCATAGCTATTATAAAGCGTCTGCCCCGCAGTCTTTGGCAGTAAATAGCTGCCAAAGATTGCGAATATGCCGCAGGGCAAACGCCATCATTCAACCTTCAATGGCAACAGCTTCAATTATTATATAATATGATGACGGATTAAACATATAAAATGCATATTCTCCGTCTTTATCGGCTTCAAAGCGAAAAGCCAGTTCTTCCCCACCCTCAATATTGATAAGGTCATAATACTCCTCACCATTTCTAAAATAGCCGAATTTCAGCAAATCTCTCTGCTTCGGATTTTCCCTCATTCTCTCCCCATCATAGTAAATACGAAAATCAAGTGTATCACCTTTTTTAAGCTGCCAGCCTCCGTCCGCATCTTTCCAATAAATACTTCTGTTTCCATTGCCAAGCACCTGCGGCGGTGCAAATCCGTCAGTCAGGTTATAATGCGCCTCGCTTTTTGATATTGAATAAACATTACCCACCTTATAATTGCCAGTCTCATCACTAAGCCACGCGGCAAGCGTATCAAAATTCCGTATTTCGTCAATTTCTTCTTGAGTCGGCACATAATCGGCGTCATTCTTATATCTGTCTTCATCACTGAAAGCAAATGGATTACTGAGTTTTGCGGCTATTGCTTCCTCTATTTTTACCTGGTACTCTGGACTGTCAACCTGTACTTTGTCCTCAATGATGTTGGCATACGCGATGCCGGTTATTAATGCCATAACAAGTGTTGCCGCAATAACGCATATGCTTCCATTCTTCTTATTTTCCGCAAAAATATTTTTAAAACGGCTTGCCAAAACCCTTTTGCCACTCCCCATACACGCAAAAATCACACCATTTTCCGGCCTTCCATATCTTATTGCTTCTTTTAATATCGCATCACTGTATTCTTTCTTAAAGTCACTGTCCTGATTTTTAATCACATCATAATCGCAGCAAAGCTCAATATCCTTGCCCGCCATTTTTGTCATAATATAAACAAGCGGATTATACCAATAAACAGCATTCACAGCAATAAATAAAAATTTCCATACCAAATCATTTCTCGCACAGTGCATGAGCTCATGCTTTAAAATCATCCCGTTTCTCTCATCATAGTCTTTATATGGCAAATAAATTTCAGGCTTCAAAACCCCGATAACCATAGGCGTCGGTATCTCAGGTGCATAATAAACCGAAGCTGATCTTCTGTTCCTATGTAAAAGACCTTTTCGCCGGCGATCGATACTGGTAGTTTTAATAAATTGTCTTCCGTTTTTAATTCTTTTTTTGAATTTAATATATATAATTACATGATAAATAATAAAAGCAATGACACCCGCTGCCCAAATATATGAAAAAATACTGAAATCAAAGTCTTTTAAATCCATCCATAACGACTCCGGCTGCTTTGGAAGACTTTCTTTAATTTCACTGACAATACCTTCCGGTCCAATATTTGAAGTCACCGCATCTGCCGAAGCTGCCCTGCCTATAACTGCTGAAACAGTCTCAGGCACAAGTCTGAAATTATTAAGTAGTTCTAACTTATTGAACATTATGCCAATCGGCAGGAGCAGAAATACAGAAATTATTTTCCATATTCCCAGCCTCCAATCAGGAGTATACTTTTCATCCAAACGGCATGATAAAGCAATCACTGCAATAATCGTAAAAACTGCAAAACTTCCCGATAATATCGTATTTGCAAAATAAAGATTAATCATCGGCATCGCACCCCTTAAGCACCTTGAGCAGGCTCTCTAGCTCTTTTATATCCTTATTCGTAAGCTCATCCTCAGCGTAAACTGCAGCAACAAA
>CALWPQ010000002.1 GCA_944383465.1 uncultured Clostridia bacterium | reverse complement strand
GTATAGTTGATTAAATGTATTAAAAGAGTCGTTTTACACCAACAAAAAGGGGCATCGGATGCGATCAGATGCCCCTTGCTCAATACTATTCTATTTATCTGCGTCCGAGAAGTTTACGGAGACTCTGGGTTTCTACAATTCTGTAGTTGGAGAGCCAAAGCTGCTTATCCTTACCGGCCAGTTGAGGGTTAGTGTAAGTCTCAAAGGTGTTCTGAACAAGGGATGTGCCGATTTCGTTCCAGATGTCAATGGGATTGAACAGCCAGGAAACGGTTTCAGTTGTATCATCAAATTTGAGAAGGCTGCGGAAAGCACCAAAGATCGGGTAGATATAGCCGCTGGAAACAGAGTACTTTGTGCGGATTGCGAGAAACTCTGTTTTTGTCGGAGCATCCAAAGACTCAATGCCTCTCACACTTCCAAAACGTGGATTTGCAACGCCCTGTGCCTTCTTATATTCCTTATACTTTTCAGGAAGTTCACGCTCGATGACATCATAAAAATTTACAAGCAAAGGGATCTGTACAGTTAAAGCCTTATAAAAAGGAGATTCAAATGCCTGCTTATAACGTCTAAATACCTGTGCTTTACCGGAATAACTTTGCACCGGGGCGGCGTTGTCATCGGGATATTTGTCGATGTCAAAGGCGTACAGCAAGCGGAGCAATTCAGAGACATGAATAGGTTTATCCTCGTTATCTTTGTAGGCGATCCGATCGGCATAGGACTGACCTGCAATGGAGGCTTTAATATCTTCAAACTTGTCATCAAGATTGAACAGCGCTATATCTGAAACTTCAGCGGACGTATTACGAGCATCAGAGAGACGCGTTATATTTTGTACGTTGGTGATAACTTCAATGCGAACGAATTTGCGAATGCTTTCCGGGATTTCATCACGCTTACGCATGATGGCAGTATAGGTGTGGCCGCCATCCAGAATGCCGTAAAGATATTTGTCGTTTTCGTCATCCTGATTACCAATATCAATAGTTACTTCCGAATCAGCGCTATTGAATGTCAGAGCTTTAGCGGAGATAACGATGCCGCGATTGTTGATGTAGAAGTCGGTTTCCGGCTCTGCTACAGCGGCAAGCAGACTCCGAGCCACATTAGTTGTCATCTTGGGCTCACGCGGATTGACATCTAGAGGAATGTTGGGAGGAAGATTCTTCATATCTACAAGCAGATAATAGATGGTTTCGAAGGTGCTTTCATCCTTGTCCCCCTTACGATAAGGGGATGCCAGAGTACGAAGAGCTTCAACTTTAAATTTCAAATTTGCCATTTTGTGACCTCCTAATATTTTTCTTCTCGAAAGCTATTGCCCTGAGAGCAACTGTAGTATATCATATCTATTAAATAATACAATGCAACATGGTGCATAACGGGGAAATATATGGCTGAAAGAGCAAAACGGAGTGAAGCTCTAACAAAAATAGGAAAGCTATTCGAACAGAAACGAAAAGCATTAGGAAAACAGTACAAAAGCCGGGAACAATTTATCTATAATCGAAGTGACGAATTGTTCGGCTCGGAAGATTGGATTTCGCTTCGACACCTTTGCAATATAGAACACGGAAAGAATTGGATTAGCATAGAAAAATTCATTATGCTTGCCGATGCTTTAGAAGAAAATCCTGTCGATTTGTTTGATGAAATAGTTAAAATATATCGAAGCTCTCAAAAGTGACAAACTTTTGTATAAATACGATTGAATTCCGCCCGTTTGGCAAATCAAAGACAACACAGCTGCTGAAAGAAATGGGCGAAAAAGGCCTTGTGAAAATTGAAGGCTGGGGAAGGGGTGCGAAGTACACTCTGAAATAACTAATACTAAGGAGAAATGTGAGTATGACAAAAATACTATTCATCTGCCACGGCAACATCTGCCGTTCGCCGATGGCCGAGTTTATGTTCAAAGACATGGCGGCGCGCCGCGGTATGGCAGAGAACTTTTACATAGAATCCGCCGCCACCAGCCGGGAGGAGATAGGAAACGATATTCACAGGGGAACCAGGGGCATTCTGGAAAGGGAAGGAATACCGTACTGCAGGCGCAGAGCGAGACAGGTGACAAGGGCTGACTACGACAATTTCGATTATCTCATAATTATGGACGAGGAGAACAGAAGAGGCCTCGGTCGTATCATTCCGGAAGACCCTGAAAACAAGATACATAAGCTGATGGAATATGCCGGAGAGGACAGAGACGTAGCCGATCCTTGGTATACGGGGAATTTCGATGTGACATATAAAGACATAGACAAAGGCTGCCGCGGTTTTCTTGAATATCTGAGAAGAGAAGGCAGGATATGATGTATTACGTATACATGCTCAGATGCGAAGACGGCTCTCTTTATACAGGCATCACTACCGACCTTGCGCGTCGGTTTGAGGAACACAGAAACGGAAAAGGCGCCAAATATACGAGGAGCAGGGGCGCTGTCAGAATAGAGGCCGCCTGGAGCTGCAAAGAAAAAGGCGACGCGCTGAAGCTTGAAAGCGCGATAAAAAAGCTGCCCAAAGGCAAAAAGGAAAAACTGGCGGCCGGAACGGAAGAAAACCTGCCGGCCTCAGTCTCGGAGCTTATCGAAGCTTTCTTTCATAGAGTTGAAAACGCCTTTTGAAGAAATCTCGAATAATCTGTTCATGATAACTTCGCCGGGGAGCCGGCAGCCGCTGCGGTACCACTGACCGATAAGCCCTAAAGCGGCGGAAATCTGATATTCGAGAAGCATGCCGAGTTCTTCCGATGCACCGGGGCTTTGCTTTCCGGCAGGCGTCCGGGAATCTATAAGAGCGTAAAAATTGGCTTTAATCTGCTGCCCTATAACGTATTCGTCGCGTCTTTTAAATACCGTCTCGATGCGGTCATTCTGCGAGAGAAAATACGGCATGATAATTCTGCGGGCGGTATCTTCCGAGAAAAGCTCTAAAGCGTCCTTGAGCGCAAAAATCTGCTCCCGCACAGGAGCGAGCAGCAGAGCGACGGCCCTGTCTCTCAGATCATAAATATCCCGAAAATGATTATAAAAAGTAGACCTGTTATACCCGGCAGCCCGGCAGATACGGCTGACCGGGATTTTTTCCGTGGGTTCTTTTTGGTATAGCTGCCAGAAAGCGGTGATGAACGCGGCTTCGCTGGCAGAGCAGGACTTCTGAGTTGGCATAAAAGCTCCTTCCTTTCTTCGTATTCTATCATAAAATGGACAGTTTGCACAGGATTGTCGCTTGAAAGCTCCCGGCAGCCGCCCATATAATTTTTATGTGGACACAAACGCTAAGGAGCTTTTGCGAAAAGGAGGACAAAAGGTGAATGAGATAGATATAAGAAATCTCACCAGAGATTACGGAAACGGAAAAGGTGTATTTGACATCTGCCTGACTGTCGGCCGGGGAGAGGCTTACGGCTACCTGGGACCTAACGGAGCAGGAAAGACCACCACCATGAGACATCTGATGGGCTTTATCAGACCGCGGCATGGCAGCGCGAGGGTTCAGGGGATGGATTGCTGGAAAAACCGCAGCCGCATACAGAAGAAAATCGGGTACCTGCCGGGAGAAATATGCTTTCCCGGGGATATGACCGGTATCGGCTACCTGAAGCTCATCGCCGCTATGAGAAAAATGAAAGACTTTTCCGCGGCGGAAAAACTGATAGAATATTTTGAGCTCGACCCGAAAGGCAAGATCAGGAGCATGTCAAAAGGCATGAAACAGAAAACGGCTCTTGTCGCCGCGTTTATGCACGATCCCGAGATACTTCTCCTCGACGAGCCCTCTTCGGGACTTGACCCTCTGATGCAGGGCAAACTCATAGAGCTCATTGAAAACGAGAAGAAAAGAGGCAAGACAATTCTTCTTTCATCTCACATATTTGAAGAAGTGGAAAAGACGTGCGACAGAATAGGAATGATAAAGAGCGGCCGGATAATCAGGCAGATTACGGCTGGCGAGCTTAGGGCATCTCAGATGAAGACATACAGAGTTATCATGGCGGATGATGAAGGCTGCGCGGAAATTTTGCGGATGTACCCTGAGGCCGTGAGAGGAAAAGAACAGCGGGAACTGATTGTTTCCGTGACGGACGGCTGCATAAATGAACTGCTCTCGATACTTTCCGCCCACCGCGTGCTTTCGCTTACGGAGGAAAAACATACGCTGGAGGAATACTTTATGAAATTCTACGGAGGTGATGAGAA
>CALWPQ010000001.1 GCA_944383465.1 uncultured Clostridia bacterium | reverse complement strand
GATCTGCTCATAGGTCGCACCCTTCTGGAAGCCGGACATATCCATGTCCTCCAGAGAAAACTCCACACGCACTTTCTTCGAGTCGATTTCTCCCTTGGAAAGCAAGACAACCGTCTCGACATTCCCCGTGCGCGGAAACATATCGACAGGCGTCGCCTCCGCAAGTTCGTAATGACCCGCAAGCAGTTTTATGTCTCTTGCCAGCGTTGCCGGATCGCACGACACATAGATAAGCCGCATCGGAGCAGCCCTCACAATCGTCTCAATCAGCCTGATGTCGCATCCGCTCCGCGGTGGATCCACTATCACCACATCAGGCTTTCTGCCGCTTACAGCACGTCCGCTTTTATCCGTATATCCGTTTATTATTTCCTCTGTTTTTTCCTCCGCTTTGCCGCAGATAAATTCAGCATTTACGATTCCGTTTATCACAGCGTTTCTATTGGCGTCAATCACCGCACCCTTGACATATTCCACGCCGTACACGCGCCCCATATTATCATAATCGTCAAAGCCGTATTTTTCGCGCGTCAGCCTTCGCATTCTGTCGGCAGCGATAAGCCCTATTGTACCGACACCGCAGTAGAGGTCAAACACCGTTTCAGAGCCGCGAAGATTTGCATACTCTATAACCTTGCTGTAGAGACGCTCCGTCTGCACAGTATTTACCTGATAAAACGCCGCCGGTGATATTTCAAAATCAAGTCCCATACATTTTGACATTATTGTCGGCTTTCCCGCTATCGTTATATATTCATCACCTGTAATGCGCGATGTCTTTTCTTTATTTATATTTATAACAACGCTTTCAAGGCTGTATCCCTCTTCATATATAGCGTCGTCAAGCATTCCTACGAGCTTCTCGGCATTCGGCACACCTTTGCCGTTTATCACGAGAATAACCATTACTTCTCCCGTACTCTCAGCAGTCTTTACGATAAGATGCCGCATCAGTCCGCGCTGCCATTTTTCATCCCACGCTGTAATATTATCTTCCTTCATAAACTGTCTCAGCGCCCGCAGCGCCGATATCGCCGCCCGGCTTTGAATCAGGCAATCATCTATATCAGTAAGTTCATGACTTCCTCGTGCATAAAACCCTATTTTCGGCTCCCCGAGCGCGCGCACGATACCGCCCTTTTCGGTAATAACGCCGCCCGTACTTACAGGAAACTGCGCTTTATTCCTATACCTCACATAGCAAGCCGAATCTCCACACTTGCCATCTATACTTTCCATTGCAATTATCTTCGCTATTTTCGGCTCTTCTATTCCGGCAATGCGCATGAGCTTATCACGCAACTGTTTTTCCTTGATTGCAAGCTCCTCCTCATACGAAATGCCGCGCAAAAGACATCCGCCGCAGCTCCCAAAATACTGACAGTCCGGCTGCACCCTATGCTGTGAAGGCTCGTCCACAGATATGAGGCGGCACACCGCATAATTCTTCTTCAGCTTTACCACCTCAGCGCTCACAATATCGCCCGGCACAGCTCCATCTACAAACACAGCCATACCTTCGTACCTTCCGATGCCATCTCCGTCAGAACTTATATCTTCTATTTTTATGCCGGAAATAATCTGCCCTTTTTCCATATCTTCTCCAAAAATCTTAAATTCAGTACATCATATCAATATTTACGGCCAACGCAAGAGCAAATCTAATCTGCAAACACAAAATCCGCAAGCTCTTTAACCGTCGCGAAATAATGCTCAGAATGCGCCCTCATAAATTCAGCCACCTCAGGCAGCAGCCCATGCGACCAGCCCGCCGCAGCAAAATCAACTCCGCACGCATGTGCCATATCGTAACCGAGTCTGAGATCATCCACCATTAGGCAGTCCGCAGGCGCCAGCTCAAGTTTTTCTAAAATCTGCTTCATCGGATAAGGAGATGGCTTTCTCTGCTCATTCGGAAGCTCCCACCCATATACGAGATCGAGCTCAACACCGTTTTCGCGGTAATGCCGTTCTATCTCATCCCGTTCGGAAAGCGATACTACGCACAAATAACCACCAGCCGCTTTAAATCGCTTTACCATATCTATAAATCCATCATAAAAATCAGGAGTTTTATCTTTTATGTAATTTTTCCAGATTTCATACTCTCTGTCCATTTCCTCGTCGGTAAAGCCAAGCTCTTCCGTACAGAACCTTTCAAACCCCGGATCATAGCACTTGCGCGTAAACTCGGCAAGGTCGTATTCCCGTGCGTCCGGCCTCAGTTCTTTCATTATAATTTTAAAAGACGGATAGTGAAGTTCCGGCGTACTTTTTACAGCTGTATCGTCGTGATCGAGTACCAGGCATTTATATTTCAATTTAAAATCCTCCAAATTTTACTTTTTATTTTCTAAATCTAAAAACCCAAACCCCGGGCCGCGCTTCCCTCTGCGCTTCATCCGAGTTTATCCGCTATTTCCTCTATTTTTTTCAGTCTGTTGTTGAGCCCAGATTTTTTCATCGGCGGATTCATCATATCAGCAAGCTCCTGCAGCGTAGCTTCGGGATTGTTCTTTCTCAGCACCGCCGCATCCAAAAGCTTATCAGGAAGCGATGATAAGCCTTTAACTTTCTCTATCTTATCTATTGCCTCAAGCTGCCGCCGAGCCGCGTTCATCGTCTTGTCTAGATTAGCGCTATCACAGTTTATCAGCCTGTTAGCCTTATTTCTCATTTCTTTTGTCAGGCGCACCTCCGCAAAGTCAAAGAACTGCTGATGTGCTCCCATTATATTCAAAATATCACCTATCTGCTCTGCTTCCTTAATGTATACTACATAGCTCTTTCTTCGCTGTACCGTATGTGCATTTATACCCACAAAGCTATTTATAAGTTTTTTAATATCATTTGCAAGCGTTTCCGTTGAACAGACAAGCTCTATATGATAAGATTTTTCAGGATCGCTCATCGTACCAATGCCGAGAAACGCCCCGCGCAGATATGCCTTGCGGCAGCATTTAGTCTTTATAAGTCCGTCATAAATGCCGTCGCTTATATAATTCATACCCTCGCGTATCATCAATATTCCTGTTTCTCGCAGTATCGGTTCAGCCTTCTGACCTTCCTTATCTGAAAGTGAAAGTATATATTGTCTGCTTTTTTTGATCGTGCTGCCCTCACTTATTCCGAGTGTTGCGTCCACATCAAAATACTCTTTTATGAGCTTTTTATAATGTCTCGCTACCGCCGGATTTTCCGTGGCGACTATAAGCTCCATTTTGCCGCCGCCTGCAAGCTTCACGCTTCCGCTCACGCGAATAAAACCGGCAATCTCTGCCAGCATACAGCATTTTTTCTCAGGCTCGACACGCGCAAGCTCTCCTTTTGTATCTGACGAGAAACTCATAAACCTACCCTCTCTCAAATTCCGCTCAAAACGGCATAAATTACTTATTTATTTTATCATGAGCTTGTTAAATAGTCTACAAAATGAAAATTAAAAATAACTTAAAATATTTGGACTAATACACGCTTTATGAAACTTTTACAGCTTTTCTATTTTTTCGTTATATGATATACTCAAGTTATCAGACAAACATTATTTATTATTGCTCAAGTTCATTTTTTAAGAAAGGGTGAAGTAAAATGAAATATGATTTTACATCTATACTTGACAGACGCGGCTATGCCTGGGCTGTCGATACACTTAATGATAATCCTCGCCCTCCTAAAGAAGGCTGGAATGTAATTCCTATGTGGGTAGCCGATATGAGCTTCCCTACCTGCCCGACTATTCCGGAAGCAATGATTGCGCGCGCAAATCATCCTACCTTCGGATATTTCAGTACTTCACAGGAATACTGGAACTCCATCATCGACTGGCAGACAAAGCGCAACGGTGTAAAAGATCTCAAGAGAAGGGATATAGGCTATGAGAACGGTGTTCTCGGCGGAGTTATCGCCGCGCTTTCTGTTCTCTGTTCAAAAGGCGACAATGTTCTCGTTCACTCTCCTACTTATATAGGCTTTACCGAATCACTCGAAAATAACGGCTACAATATCGTCCTTTCAGAGCTCATTCAGGACGAAAACGGTATTTACCGTATGGATTATGACGATATGGAAAAGAAAATCAAAAAGAACAGAATTCACGCTACGGTATTCTGCTCACCGCACAATCCTACCGGCCGCGTATGGGAAAAATGGGAGCTGGAAAAGGCTATGGCCATATTCGAGAAATATGATGTATACGTAGTTTCCGACGAAATCTGGTCCGACCTCATTCGCCCCGGTTACAAGCACATACCTACTCAGTCGGTAAACGAATGGGCACGCATGCACACTGTCGCGCAATATGCCGTAACTAAGACTTTCAATCTTGCAGGACTTATCGGCAGCTACCACATCATTTACAACACCTGGCTTCGCCATAGAATCGACAAGGATTCGTCACTATGCCATTATAACGATATAAATGTATTCTCACAGGAAGCTCTCATAGCAGCATACAAGCCAGAAGGACACGAATGGCTTGACGAACTCAATCAAGTGCTTGCGCAAAACGCCGACTATGTAAAAAGCTTCCTTGAAAAATACGGCGTTAAGATGCCTACGCCTGAGGGTACTTATCTTCTCTTTGCAGATTTCAGCGAATACTGCGAGAAAACAGGAAAAACCCTCGATGAAGTTGAACAGGCTATGTGGGATGTAGGCGTATCGGTTCAGGACGGCCGTGAATTCCACGGGCCTTGTCACATTCGTATCAACGTAGCGCTTCCTTTCGCGCTCATTCAGGAAGCATGCGACCGTATGGAAAAGTACGTATTTAACGACTAATACTATAGCTTGTATAAATTTTATATAAAAAGGAACGATTAATCGTTCCTTTTTTCATTTTTAAATTATACGTCCCACCGCATTTCCATCCTTTACGGCGTTCATTATATTTGTCGGTCTCTGTGCGTCGCCGATAAGCCATAGAAAATGATATTCTTAATTAAGAAAGGAAAATAATATGAATTCAAATAAAAATCTGATACGTAAAATTACGAAACCCAGTTTAAAAAACAGAGAAATCAAAGATAAAATCCTTAGCGCTGCAAAAAATCTATTCTTATCAAAGGGATATAATAAAACTACAATTCGCGAAATTGCTTCCGCAACCGGAATAAATTTCAGCCTTGTTAACTATCATTATCATTCAAAAGCGAATCTCGCCCAAATTGTCGGTAAAGATATTATGGATGAAATGATTTCGCGCATAAATCGTGAAACGGAAATGCTAAATTTCGGCAATGCCGAAAAGCTGTATATCGAAAACGTCCTGACTTGGATATATACGTCAGAAAATCCTGACTATGAAAAATTCTTCATCGAATTTCTCATAGACACTTCCGAATGTGACAGTATGACCGTCAATTTTTAAAATCGGCTTGTAAAAGTGCTGGAAGATTATGATTTAAAACTGACAGAAGAAGAAAACCGCCTTGCTTGGCTCGTATTTAAAGGAAGCGAGAAGCATTTATAAAGGAGCTGCGTACATGCGATGACAAAACTTCCTACTTACAGATATTATCCGTCCTTATGACCGACTACTTTTTTAACATAGGAATAAGCCCTGACGAAATAAAACGCATAAAACAAACCTGCGAAGAACACATTTCCTCGTGTTACAAGCCTTTATAAGAAAAAATTCAGGTCATTCCCTGAACGGCCTGAATTTTCTTAATAGACAATAAATGTTTATCCGCGGCTGTCCGTCGGATAGTCCTTGATCACATGGTCAAGCTGCCTGTCAGATCCCATATCCTCGGATTTTTGGTGAGCTGAGCGTCCAGACTTTGCTTTGGTCATACTGAGCTCGTTGAACTGAGCTATGTTCATCGCAAAATCATCTGTAAATTTATCGCTATGCGGATATATGATATTTCCCATTTTTCATCCCTCCTCAAACTTATTTTGCGCAAACAAGCCGGCTTTATATAGATTAAAAACTGGAATACGCCTGATCATCTTTTTTCAAAAAATCAAAATAAATGACATATCAAAAGCAATAAATAAAACCACCTAAAATTATCTTTTAAAAAATCTAATAAAAAGATACTCTATATTGTCTGTTGTGTCCAAAAATCATATACACCAAAAATAAATTTATCTTAAAAATGGAATTTTTAATAAAAAAATAATTTTTTAGTTCTCTACATAAAAGCGAGGGCAGCTACTTGCCCTCGCTTAATAATTATTCTCGCTTTGTATTTCAATTAACTCGCATAACTTGCTTTCCGATTTAAAGACGCTCAACATCTATGCCCGTTTTATGTCCGTTAAGGTTATACTCTTCAAGTCCGCCCTTCTCTTCTATTGCGAGCGCCAGCGTCTCTTTCATTATATAATCCTTGTATTCGGAAACCGCCGCCTTTACTTCGTCGTCGGCATCAATATAAATGTTGATGTTATCCATCATCTCAAAGTCGTGTTGCTTGCGGAGCTGCTGCACCTTAGAAATTAACTCTCTTGCCAGTCCTTCTTTTACAAGCTCTTCTGTGAGCGTAGTATCGAGTATCGTAAAGAGATTATTTTCCATTGCCACAGCAAATCCTTCTTTAGCGTCAATTCTTACGTCGATAAAATCTTTTGTAATATCAAACTCTTCGCCATCAACATTCATCTTCACGGACTCTGCGTTTTCAAGGCTTGCAACAAGCTCTTTGGCGTCAACTGATGAAACAGCAGCGCCAAACGCCTTGATCTTAGATCCGAGCACCGGACCCGCCACTTTGAAATTAGGCTTGAGCGTAAAGTTCATATATTCATCGAGGTCGTTTTCAAATACCACCTGCTTTACATTCAGCTCTTCCATAATCAGCGGTGTGAGGTCGGAAATGAGACTCTCGTACTTGCCGTCCACAAGTATTTCTGAAAGCGGCTGTCTTACCTTGATTCTTTCCTTTTCACGCGTACCGCGTCCGAGCGCCACGAGATCGCGCACAAGATCCATTCTCTCTTCAACGCTCTTGTTTATAAGCTCTTCCTTCGCTTTCGGGAAGTATGCGAGGTGCACGGATTCTTCTCCCGTAAGTTTCGTGTACATTTCATCGGATATGAACGGAGCGATAGGAGCTATGAGCTTTGCAACGCCTACGAGAACTTCGTAAGTCGTAGCGTATACGCTCTTCTTATCTTCCGTCATATCGGGCGCATAGAATCTCCTTCTTGCGCGGCGAATATACCAGTTTGAAAGGTCTTCCGTCACAAAATCCGTAATAGCTCTCACAACTCTCATATGATCGTAATGTTCAAATGAATAAGTCACATCGGCAATAAGCCCGTTATATTTTGAGAGAATCCATCTGTCGAGCTCAGGCCTCTTGTCATAATCGACAAATACTTTATCGACATCCACCTCATCTTGATTTGAATAGAGAACAAAGAAGTTATACACATTCCTGAGCGTGCCAAAGAACTTGCTCACTACATCTATGAGCCCATCCTCGTCAAACTTCGTCGGCGTCCAAGCCGGCGATACTGACAGCAGATACCATCTCGTCGCATCGGCTCCGTACTTTTCAAAAAGCTTAAACGGGTCTACCGTGTTTCCTCTCGACTTGCTCATCTTCTTGCCGTCCTTATCGAGAATAAGATCGTTTACGAGTACATTCTTGTACGGTGCTCTGCCCTTGATAAGCGTCGAAATCGCCATCAGCGAATAAAACCAGCCTCTCGTCTGATCAATACCCTCGCAGATAAAGTCTGCCGGGAAAAGTTCCTCGTCAAATCTGTCCGCATTTTCAAACGGATAGTGATGCTGTGCAAACGGCATCGCGCCCGAGTCAAACCAGCAGTCCATAACATCCGGAATTCGGCTCATAGGCTTGCCGCATTCCGGACAAGTCAGATGAACATCATCCACATACGGTCTATGAAGCTCAATGCTTTCATCTATATTATCTATAGCTTTTTCAACAAGCTCTGCCCTCGAGCCTACGCTCTCGAGATGCCCGCACTCGCAGCGCCAGATAGGAATAGGCGTACCCCAGTATCTCGATCTTGAAATTGCCCAGTCCTTTACATCGGCAATCCAGTTGCCGAAACGCTTTTCACCGACAAAATCTGGATACCAGTTTACCGTATTGTTGTTTGTCACAAGCTCGTCCTTGAGCTTGCTCATCTCTATATACCAGCTCGGCTTCGAATAGTATATGAGCGGCGTGCCGCATCTCCAGCAGAACGGATAGTTATGAACTATATTTTCCTTAGAAAAAAGCTTGTTTTCCGCAGCAAGGTACTTTACAATATCAACGGCAAGGTCGTCATCCATTACAAAGCGGCCTTCCCACGGTCCTTCCGAGTAGCAGCCTCTCTCATCAACAGGCTGGAAATACGGAAGTCCATACCTTCTCCCCGTCTGATAATCGTCCTCACCGAAAACAGGCGCGGTGTGTACTATACCTGTACCGTCTCCTGTCGTTACATAATCCGCGCAGGTCACGAAATGCGACTTTTTGTTGAGCTCAGCTCCAGGTATCAGTCTTTCGTATTCGTCGAATTCGAGTTCTTTTCCCTTCATCTCAGCAAGTACTTCGTAATTTCCCTCTCCGAGCACCCTGTCTGCTGCCGCTGCCGCAAGGTAATATACTTCTCCCTCGTTATTTCCTGCGGTCATTTTAACTTTTACATAATCTATATCAGGTCCTACTGTAAGCGCCACATTGGCAAACAGCGTCCAAGGCGTAGTCGTCCAGGCGAGATAATATTCGTCCGCCGCCTTTCTCTTAAATTTGCAGGTAGCTGTAAGCACCTTCACTTCCTTGTAACCCTGCGCCACTTCGTGCGAAGCAAGTCCCGTTCCACAGCGCGGACAGTACGGAAGAATTTTTGCTCCCTCGTAAATCAGCCCTTTCTTGAATACCGTATCGAGTATCCACCAGCACGACTCTATATAGTTGTTGTCAAGAGTGATATATGCGTTGTCGAGGTCTGCCATATACGCCATATCCTCCGACATCTCGCGCCACGCCTTTTCGTATGTAAATACTGATTCGCGGCACTTCTCATTAAATTCTTTAATCCCATATTTTTCGATATCCTGCTTGCCCGTCATATTCAGCTGCTTTTCAACTTCTATTTCCACAGGCAGTCCGTGAGTATCCCAGCCGGCTTTTCTCTTTACCTGAAATCCCTGCATCGTCTTGTAACGGTTTATCGAATCCTTTAATGTTCTCGCCATTACATGGTGTATACCCGGTCTTCCGTTGGCAGTAGGAGGTCCTTCATAAAATATAAACGACGGACATCCTTCTCTCTCACTTACGCACTTTCCGAGCAAATCTTCTTCTTTCCACTTTTCTACCTGCTCGTGCTGCACCTCGCTTACAGGCTTTTCGGATAAGTTTTTAAACATTTTTCTTTTCCTTTCTCAAAGCAAATTTTATGAAATCAGCGCCGGGATTTTAGAAAAAATAAAAATCCCTAACGCTTAAAAACATTAGGGACGATTATAAACCGCGGTACCACCCTACTTGCAGCCATTGGTCAAACAACCGGCTGCCTCTCGTTAAGGCTGAGCTCCAGAGTGATCTTCACTTGCCGCATCACCGTTTTCCTCTCAGCTCCCGTACACTGCGCTTGCACTCTGCGCAGCTTCTTTATGTACAGGCAGAAAACTCTCTGTAAGGATATTACGCGGGGCTACTGTCTCCTTCATTGCTCTTTCATTAAATTTTATTTCAGCCATCCTGAAAAATTTTCGTCATCAATCGGCTACATACGCATTATTGCATAAAACCGAACGCTTGTCAACACCTGCTGCGTGCATAAAGCGGTACAAGTTTTCGCTCCGCGCCTGTTTTTTACTTTTTCTTTCTATGGCGTCTCGCCTTTTCCGCTTCTATCTCCTCGGGCTTCTGCGGCAGATATATTACCTTAGGTTTGTCCTCATCTTTTCTGATATCCCTTTCTTTCATCCTGCTTTTTCCACTTCCCGCAGTCTTTCCGCCCGCAAAAAGTTCAGGATGATCAGATAACAGTATATATACTACACAGCAGACTATTACTATTCCTCCCAAAATAAAAAGCGGCATCGCATTTCCTCCCGAAAATATAATTATCTATACATATAGTATACCATTTTTCGCAAAAATACTAAATAAATTTTAACCTCCCAGATATGCTTTTTTTACCTGCTCGCTTCTCGCGAGTTCTGCTCCGGTACCCGAAAGGATAATTTTACCGGTTTCAAGTACATAGGCTTTATCTGCGATCGCAAGAGCTGCCTGCGCGTTCTGCTCCACGAGGAGTATTGTCGTGCCCGCCTCGTTAAGCTTCTCTATAATATCAAATATCTGCTCTACAAGAATAGGCGCCAGTCCCATTGATGGCTCGTCAAGCATGAGAAGCTTCGGATTGCTCATAAGCGCTCTTCCCATAGCAAGCATCTGCTGTTCGCCGCCGGAAAGAGTGCCCGCCACCTGTCTTCTTCTCTCTTTTAAACGCGGAAACTGCTCAAACACTATTTCCAGGTTGCCCGCAATCGTCGAAGTCGGCTGCGTAAAAGCGCCCATTTCAAGATTTTCCTGTACGCTCATCTGCAGGAATATACGTCTTCCTTCCGGCACCTGCGCAAGTCCTCGCTTAAGTATTTTATGAGGAGCAAGTTTTGTTATATTTTCGTCAAGAAATGAAATACTTCCTGTCTTGCTTCTAAGCAGCCCCGACACGGTTTGCAGCGTTGTACTCTTACCGGCACCGTTCGCACCTATAAGCGTTACTATATCTCCTTCCTCAACATCAAAGGAAACACCTTTAACGGCGTGGATAGCGCCATAGTATACATTTATATCCTCAACTGTAAGAATTTTATTGCCCATCCTCGGCGCCTCCTTTCTGTTTTCCGAGATACGCTTCGATAACGACAGGATTTGACTGTATTTCCGCAGGCGTTCCTTTAGCTATGATCTTACCGTAATTGAGAACAGCTATCGCTTCGCATATGCCCATTACGAGATTCATATCGTGCTCTATGAGAAGTATAGCAATTTCAAACTGATCCCTTATATCCCTGATCGTCTCCATAAGCTCGGAAGTCTCCGACGGATTCATACCGGCCGCAGGCTCATCAAGCAAAAGCACTTTAGGATCCGTTGCAAGCGCGCGGATTATCTCAAGCCTTCTCTGTGCTCCGTACGGAAGCGATCCCGCAGGTGCGTTTGCAAGATCAGCCATATTGAATATATCGAGCAGATCAAGCGCGCGCTCATGAGCTTCTTTTTCTCCGTCTCTGTACGCAGGCGTTCTGAATATGCCGCTGAAAAAGCTGTAATTTATGTCGTTATGAAGTCCAACCTTTACATTCTCCTCCACCGTCAGCTTATCGAACAGACGTATATTTTGGAATGTTCTTGCGATTCCCGCACGGTTTATCTTTACCGTATTCATTCCGCTCGTATCTTTTCCGTCAAGCAGAAATTTTCCTCTTGTCGGCTGATATACCTTTGTAAGAAGATTGAATATTGTCGTCTTGCCGGCGCCGTTAGGTCCGATGAGTCCCGCAATTTCCGTACGTCCGAGCGCCATATTGAAATCGTCAACCGCTGTCAGTCCTCCGAAATCTATTCCAAGTCCCGTAATCTTTAAAATTGGCGGTGCTTCTATATCGCGCTCCGGTATGAGCGAATGACCTTCAAAGTCTTTGAGATTTCTGTTTATCTCTTCTTTTTTCTTTCCTTTTCTATTCATTTCCCATACCTCCTTCCGTCTGAGCCTGCTGCTTTTCTTTTTTGCTGCCGCGTCCTACTGCGCTCTTTATCCTCTCTATGGCTTTATCTAACATAGCGCGGAACTGCATGTTGTTCGTCGCCAGCATTACAAGTATGAGAACGATTGCATACATAAGCATACGGTAGTCCGCGAATTCACGCAGCGCTTCGGGAAGTATTACGAGCACCGTAGCCGATATTATGCTTCCAACTATATTTCCCATCCCGCCGAGTACGACGAACACGAGGATGAGTATAGATGTATTAAAATTAAACTTAACAGGTGCAATTGTTGAATAGTTAAGTGCGAAAAGAGCACCTGCCATACCGGCAAGAGCCGCACTTGTAACAAACGCTGTCAATTTAAAATTCGTTACATTAAGCCCTACGCTTTCAGCCGCTATGCGGTTGTCGCGTATAGCCATAATAGCTCTGCCCTGCTTGCTGTTGATGAGATTCTGTACAACAAACAGAGTAAAGAGCACAACTAAAATGCCCACGCCGAAGGTGGAGAGCTTCTGCACGCCCGTGGCGCCCATAGGCCCATTCAAAATCATTTTTCCGGATACCGGATCAAGACCGAGCTTTTCTGCCGATGTCGCAAAACGGATCCCTGCGCTGTCCAGTCCCACATAAGTGCAGTTTAATATATTTCTTATAATTTCCCCGAATGCGAGTGTTACTATCGCCAGATAATCACCGCGCAGTCTCAGTACCGGTATACCGATAAGTACGCCTGCGACAGCCGCTATCAGAGCGCCCACCGCCATAGCAATTAGAAGTCTCGGAATCGGAGCTACTATACTGTGCTGAAGACAGGTCGATACTATTACGCCCGAAAAAGCGCCTATACTCATAAAACCCGCATGTCCGAGACTGAGCTCACCCGATATACCTACGACAAGATTGAGAGATACGGCAAGTGAAATATACGCGCATATAGGCACGAGCTGCCCGTACAGCGAATTTGTGATAAAACCAAACGAATCGAGCACCGACACGATTATAAACGCAATTATAACTATGCTGTACGCGGTGGCAGATTTTTTGCTATATGAACTCATATTTTTTAATCTGTTTTTCATTTCCGCACCACCTTATACCTTTTCGCTTATTTTCTTGCCGAGAAGACCCGTCGGTCTCACAAGAAGTACGATTATGAGCACTCCGAACACTATAGCGTCCGAAAGCTCCGTTGATATATACGCTCTTGCAAATATCTCGATAATACCGAGAAGAATTCCTCCGATCATTGCCCCCGGTATTGAGCCTATACCCCCGAATACAGCAGCAGTAAAGGCTTTTATTCCCGGCATAGCACCAGTCGTAGGCATTATCGTCGGATATGATGAACAAAGAAGTACGCCCGCAACCGCGGCAAGCGCCGAGCCGATGGCGAATGTCATTGATATTGTCGAATTTACATTTATACCCATAAGTTGCGCCGCTCCGTTATCTTCGGATACAGCCCTCATAGATTTTCCCATTTTTGTAAAGTTTATAAACACACTGAGTACCGCCATTATCAAAATACAGGCAAGTACCGTAAACAAAGTCTCCGGAGCTACTACCAGCTTACCGTCGAAAAATCTGAAATTATCTATCCTGTCAAAGACAGATGTAAATACTTTAGGAGCGCTGCCCCATATTATCAAAGCTGCGTTCTGAAGAAAATATGAAACGCCTATCGCCGTAATGAGAACAGCAAGCGAAGAAGCATCGCGGAGCGGCTTATAGGCAAGACGTTCGATAATTATTCCGAGGCATGTACAGAAAAGCATTGCTGCTATTACCGCCAGCCACGGAGGCATATTTAAGTATGCAGTCGAGCAGAATGCAATATACGCGCCCACCATAATAACATCGCCGTGAGCGAAATTAAGCATTTTGGCAATACCATATACCATCGTATAGCCAAGCGCTATGATAGCGTATACGCTTCCGAGTGAAAGCCCGCTGATAAAGTGAGTTAAAAAAGTCATAAAAAATACCTCAATGAATTTATGACAGAAGGCTTGACTGCCAATATGCAGCCAAGCCCTTCTGAAATATAAATTTTGTTTCTTACAGATCTACATAAATACCATCCTGAATTACGCATACAACCGGAGCCTTTGAAACTTCACCGGCAGTGCTCCACGTCATTCCGTGACCTGTAAGTCCGTCGAATGTGAAGCCTCCCGTAAACTGCGATATAAGAGCTGCGCAGATATCTTCAGCGCTCATATCAGCAGTAACTCCTGCCTCCTGGCAAGCATTGTAAATAGCGTATACACAGTCATAAGCGTCAGCCGCAAACTGATTAGGAGTTTCGTTATACTTTTCTTCGTAAGCCGATACAAAAGCTGCTACCTTTTCGTCCTCTGACCACGGGTTAAACGGAGTCATAAGCATTACGCCGTCAGCCAGCGACTGGTCGAATCCTTCAAGAGTAAGTATACCGTCCATACCGTCAACACCGAAGAATACAGGCGCGTATTCCATCGACTTTGCCTGCGCAAGAATGAGTGAAGCCGGAGTATAATAAATAGGAAGAAATACGAGCTCAGCATTTGCATCTTTAGCGCCCTTAAGCTGTACATTAAAGTCGGCATTATCGTCGGACGAGAATGTTCCCGTATAAACTATGTCAAGACCCTTAGCACTTGCCTCGCTTGCAAATGCAGTGTAAATACCTGTTGAATAAGCGTCAGCATTGTTATAGATAACAGCTATTTTTTGTCCGAGATTGTTATCGGCAATGTAATCAGCAGCAGTGATACCCTGGTTAGGGTCTGTAAAGCACATCTGGAATACATTATCCTTATCCTTTGTTACATCTGTCGAAGAAGCCGAAGGTGTAAGTTCGAATATACGATCTGCATTTGTTTCGCTCGCAACAGCTACGCAAGGCGTAGTAGTTACTGCTCCCATAAGAATTTGCAGTCCCCAGTCCTTGAGGTTTGAATAAGCGTTTACAGCCTTTTCCGCATCGTGCTCATCGTCCTGGAAATTATAGTCAAACTGAATATCTCCGCCGAGAGCGTTGATTTCTTCAACTGCAAGCTGCGCTCCATTGTTTACGGCAATACCGTATACGGCAGCTCCGCCTGTGAGAGGTCCTATGCCTCCAAGTTTAATTTTTGCTGCACCCTCGTCTCCATTATCGTCTCCGCCGCAGGCAACTGCGCCGAAAGCCATCATGAGAACTAAAGCGATGCAAAGAATTTTCTTCATTTTCATTTCACTTCTCTCCTTTTTAATAAAGATTAAGATTTCATTTATCATAAAAAATCGGCTCTGCCCAAAAGACAAAACCGATTAAATATGCCGCTTTGCTGTAATCACATAACAGGCGTGGTTTTTCTTCCAAGGCATTTGCAGTAAGCATTTCCGGTACCGACCGTGCCGATTATAAGCACCGTAATTAGTACGATACCGATAACATCGAGAGCAAGCAAAACAGGCAGCACGACAATGCTGCCTATAATAAGGACGAGACCCACAAATACGAATTGATTAAATTCTCTTCTAAAACCGGAATTGTCCATTTTTCCGCGTCCTTTCAAACTGTTTACTCAGATCGTTTGCTAAAAACTGCCGCATAAAAACCTGACAGCTTGTTATTACAATGAATATTCTACTAAATTAAACCCTGATTGTCAACCCTTTTATTTGTAAAAAATAAATAGTTTTTTTAAGCCTTTTTTGTTTCTCAAAACAAATAATATAATAAGATGACCCGATTTTTTGTCAAATCACCTTATTTTCCCTTGCTATGCTTTTTGCCAAAACATTTAAAAATGATCTTCACGAAGTTTCTCTCTCTTGTCACGCCGCGGCAAAGCTTTTGTTTTGCCGTATTATTAAGCAAAACTACGGTTTCATATGACCGGCTGCCGCTCCTTTTTCGCAAAAAAGCGCGTTCGCGCCCGACTATCACGTTTGCGCCGGCCATTCGGCTGTAAACGCCCTCATAACGCCTTTGGCTCCCTGCCGCCTTGCTGCGAGACTGCGCACTTCGTGCATTTAAAAACCCTTGATTCTACTATGCTTTTCGTCAAGTTCTGTAAGAATACCCGCGCCACAGTTTACAGCTCAATAAATTTACAATTTTTGTAAAATAAATTTTACATTCTAATATATCTTACGAAATTGAAAGTACTTTATAATCCTGATCCTCCACAGCCTTTTTAAGCATTTCATCAGTAACGTCCGCGGTTATGGTCACTTTTGCAGTTCCATCTTCGTGGCTTACATCTGCCGCTTCAACACCGCCAAGTGCTTCAAGCGCCTTTTTTACACGAGCCTCGCAGTGGCCACACATCATTCCTTCGATTTTCATAATCTTTTCCATTTCAATTTCCTCTCTTTCTTTTTTCTGTTTGCTTTGTTTTAATTTTATTTTTTTATCATGACTTTCGTCATATAGTTTAAAAAAGTTGAGTCTAAGCGCATTTGATACAACACAGAAGCTCGAAAGGCTCATTGCCGCCGCACCGAACATAGGATTCAGCGTCAGCCCAAAATGCACGAATGCACCCGCAGCCAGAGGAATTCCTATTACATTGTAGAAAAACGCCCAGAACAAATTTTCATGAATATTCTTAAGCGTCGCACGGCTGAGCCTGATCGCCGCCGGCACATCGAGCAGACTGTTTTTCATAAGCACAATATCGGCTGCATCGACCGCTACATCAGCGCCTGCGCCTATTGCTATGCCCATATCGGCTCTCGTAAGCGCAGGCGCGTCGTTTATGCCGTCACCTACCATCGCTACCTTTCCCTGCTCTTTTAGCTTTCTTATGACACTTTCCTTGCCATCGGGAAGTACACCGGCTATGACATCGTCAACCCCTGCCTGCGCGCCTATTGCCTTTGCTGTACGTTCATTATCACCCGTCAGCATCACAACGCGGATGCCCATATTCTGAAGCTGCCTGATAGCTTCAGGGCTATCTTCTTTTATTGTATCGGCAACAGCAATCATACCTGTAAGCTTTCCCGCACGCATAAAGAGAAGTGGTGTTTTCCCTTCCGCTGCAAGCTTTTCCGCTTTTTCCATCATTTCCTGCGCAAGCTCGATTTTACTTCCTATAAACTTAAGACTGCCGCCGATAAGCTCATCTCCCGCCAGCATTGCCGAAAGTCCATTTCCCGGAAGCGCCGTAAACTGCGAAACCTCTGCCGCCGTCATCTCAAGCTCTGTCCCGCGTTGAGTTATAGCTTTCGCAAGAGGATGTTCGCTCCTCGCTTCAAGCGCAAGCGCTGTTTCCAAAAGTTCTTTTTCCGATACTCCTAAATTAGGCACAATATCTGTAATTTTCGGTTCCCCGTTTGTAATTGTACCCGTCTTATCTAACACTGCTATCTGCACTTTTCCCGTTTCTTCAAGTGAAACAGCGGTTTTAAACAATATCCCGTTTTTTGCTCCAAGCCCGTTTCCGACCATAATCGCAACAGGCGTCGCAAGTCCAAGTGCGCAAGGACAGCTTATTACGAGCACTGATATTCCGCGCGCGAGTGCAAATGCGAATTCCTGGCCGAGAATTAGCCATACGACAGTTGTAACTACAGCTATTGCAATCACTGACGGTACAAATACACCCGACACTTTATCTGCAATTTTAGCGATCGGCGCTTTTGTTGCCGCCGCGTCGCTCACCATTTTTATTATCTGCGAAAGAGTCGTGTCCTCGCCCACGCGCTCGGCACGGCAGCGCAGAAATCCCGACTGATTTATTGTCGCCGCCGATACTCTGTCACCCTCTGCCTTGTCTACAGGAATGCTCTCTCCCGTCAGCGCCGCCTCGTTTACCGCGCCGCTTCCCGATACGACAATACCATCAACGGGAATGCTCTCACCCGGACGCACAACAAATATATCGTCCTTTTTCACCTGCTCTACGGGAACAGTCGTTTCAACGCCGTCTGCCTCTATAACGGCCGTCTTCGGCGTAAGCCTCATAAGGCTTTTAAGCGCGTCTGTCGTTTTTCCCTTAGAACGCGCTTCAAGCATTTTACCCACTGTTATGAGCGTGAGTATCATCGCCGCAGACTCGAAATAAAATTCATCCATATATGTCATTACCGCAGCGTGATCTCCGCGCATCTGCGCATCCGTCATCAGAAAGAGCGCAAAAACACTCCACAAATATGCCGCCGTTGCGCCGAGCGCAACGAGCGTATCCATATTGGGCGACCTGTGCCAAAGGCTCTTAAACCCGCTTACAAAGAATTTCTGATTTATGACCATCACTATGCCTGCAAGAATCAGCTGCAAAAGTCCCATAGCTACATGATTGCCTTCAAACCACGCGGGAACAGGCCAGCCCCACATCATATTTCCCATAGAGAAATACATAAGCACTATTAAAAATCCAACCGATGCGAAAAGCCTTTTTTTGAGAAGAGGCGTTTCGTGGTCTCTCAGCGCTTCTTCATCTTCGCTGTATCCGCCAGCCGCCGCGCCTGCACCGTTTTTGATGCTGCCCGCACTGCCTGATGCTCCCTCCCCGCTATAGCTTCGAGCACTCTTGAGTGACGCTCCGTATCCCGCATCTGTCACGGCCTTTATTATGCTTGCCGCATCCGCCGTACCTTCTACCCCCATAGAGTTTGTAAGCAGACTCACGGAACACGACTCTACACCCGGCACCTTGGATACTGCTTTTTCCACACGGGCACTGCACGCCGCGCAGCTCATACCGGTTACATTATATTGTTCCAATTATATCACCCCTACTTCATCAGCTTTTGCAGTGTCAGAACAAGCTCGTCTATAACCTCGTCCTTGCCCTCTCTTATATCTCTTGCTACGCATGAGCGAATATGACTCGCAAGCAGCTCTTTGTTAAAAGCATTCATCGCCGCGTTTACCGCCGCAGACTGCATCAGTATATCATTGCAGTATGCATCATTTTCTATCATACGCTGAATACCGCACACCTGCCCTTCTATGCGCTTGAGTCTGTTGAGAAGTTTTTTCTTCTGCTCGTCTGTGCGCATAGTCATTTTGCCGCTCGCGCTGCAGCAGCATTTCTTTTCTTCCATACTATCTCCTTTTATACCCCATACGGGTATATTTTTTATATTACTCATATACCCATATAGGGTATATTTAAAACACAATTTATCATTTTCTTCTTATAATATTCAAAAAGCATAAATTACAAATACGATTCAAAATTTCATGAATATTATGACCCAAAAACGCAAATCCTTGTACACCAACTTTAATAAGATGATTTTTTAAAAGAAAAACGGGTCATTTCCCTAATGTTTGGAAATGACCCATAAAAGCTTACCTTAAAGCAATTCCTTTCTCGAAAGGTTAATTCTATTTTGATTATCAATTTCAGTTACTTTTACTTTAACCTTGTCACCGATGTTCATTACATCTTCTACCTTTTCGACTCTCTCTTTCGCCATCTTTGAAATATGAAGAAGCCCTTCCTTACCCGGCAGAATTTCAATAAACGCGCCAAAGTTCATTATCCTCGTAACAGTTCCCTCGTAAGTTTCACCGACCTCTACATCTTTTGTCAAAAGCTCTATCTCTGCCATAGCCGCATTTGCACTATCCATATCAGGCGCCGCTACATATACAAGTCCTGTATCGTCGATGTCAATCTTCACACCTGTGTCTGCTATAATCTTATTTATAGTCTTGCCGCCAGGGCCGATAACAGTTCTGATCTTGTCAGGGTCTATCATCATCGAGATAATTCTCGGTGCATACGGTGAAAGTTCCTTCCTCGGTTCAGATATTTCTTCCAGCATCTGATCAAGAATGTACATCCTTCCCTCGTGAGCCTGGGCAAGCGCGTTCTTTAAAATTTCTCTCGAAAGTCCGTGTACTTTTATATCCATCTGAATGGCAGTAATTCCTTCTGTCGTACCCGCCACCTTGAAGTCCATATCTCCAAGAAAATCCTCCATTCCCTGTATGTCCGAAAGAATGGCAATTTTCGATGAGCCGTCAGGCTCTACTCTCTCAATAAGTCCCATTGCGATGCCGGATACAGGTCTCTTTATAGGCACACCCGCGTCCATAAGCGAAAGACACGAGCCGCATGTCGAGCCCATTGAAGTAGACCCATTTGATGAAAGCACATCCGATACGACTCTTATCGCATAAGGAAATTCCTCAACGCTCGGAAGTACCGGCAAAAGCGCTCTTTCAGCAAGCGCACCATGTCCGATTTCTCGCCTTCCCGGACTTCTCATAGGTCTTGCTTCACCTACCGAATAAGGCGGGAAGTTGTAGTGATGCATATATCTCTTTTCCACTTCTTCCGTGATGCCATCAATAGTCTGAGCTTCTCCCATCGCACCGAGCGTCGTTACCGAAAGCACCTGCGTCTGTCCGCGCTTGAAAAGGCCTGTTCCGTGAGTTCTCGGCAGGAATCCCGTCTCGCACCATATCGGCCTTATTTCAGTCGTCTTTCTGTTGTCAGGTCTGACACCCTCGTCAAGTATCATATTGCGAATACATTCCTTTGTTATATTGTATAGAGAATTTGCTATATCCTTTCCGTTATCGGGATAAATTTCTGCAAAGTGCTCTTTTGTTTCAACTTCAACAGCATCCATATTATCGAGTCTTTCCATTTTATCAAAAGTCTTAATTGCCGTCTTCATCTTATCGAGCGCATATGCTCTTACTTCCGCATCAATATCCTCAGGAATATGGTAGAGTTCGATCGGCAGCTTAGGCTTGCCCACCTCGGCGATAACTTCCTCAATGAATTCGATAAGCTTCTTTATTTCCTCGTGTGCGAACATTATCGCGTCGAGCATAGTGTCCTCAGGCACTTCGTTTGCTCCTGCCTCTACCATCATTATCGCTTCCTTTGTACCAGAAACAACAAGATGCATACATGAAGCCTGTCTCTGCTCAAACGTAGGATTGACAATAAACTGGCCGTCTACCATACCGATGAGCACCGATGCCGTCGGACCGTCCCACGGGATATCTGATATCGAAAGGGCAACGGACGAGCCTATCATACCCACAATTTCCGGCGAGCAGTCAGGGTCTACACACATTACCGTCGCAACTACCTGTACATCATTGTAAAAACCTTTTGGAAAAAGCGGTCTTATAGGTCTGTCGATAAGTCTCGAGTTCAAAATTGCTCTCTCACTCGGTCTTCCTTCCCTCTTTATAAATCCGCCAGGAATCTTTCCTGCAGCGTACATTCTTTCTTCGTAGTCCACGCTGAGCGGAAAGAAATCAATATCCGGACGCGGCTCTTTTGACATACAGGCCGTAACATTTACAACTGTATCTCCGTATCTTACTGTCACCTGTCCGTTTGCCATTTCGCATACTTTGCCGATCTCAAGCTGGAGAAGTCTTCCTCCGACAGCTGTCCTAAATGTTCTGTAATCTTCAAATCTCATAATAAACAACTACCTCCTGTTTATTCTTTCTATTTTTCCTTTTTATACCGTAAATTCAGCCTAAAGCAGCTTGACCGACAATATGAACTGTCTTTACACATCTGTCTTTATCTGAATCAACTTCACAAACTATGCAGTTTAAAACTGCCCTGCTTATAAATAAAAGCGAGGTTATTTCGGCCTCGCTTAAATTTCGTTTCGTAATTTTTAATTACTTTCTTAATCCCAGACGAGCAATAAGATTTCTGTATCTTTCAATATCCTTGTTCTTCAGGTAATTAAGAAGATTTCTTCTCTGACCTACCATCTTGAGAAGTCCTCTTCTCGAATGGTGATCTTTTTTATGAATTTTAAGGTGCTCGTTAAGATCGTTAATCCTGTAAGTAAGAATTGCTACCTGCACCTCCGGAGAACCTGTGTCTCCCTCTTTTGTCTGATACTCTTTGATAATTTCAAGTTTTTTTGCCTGATCAATCATTTCTTTTTCTCCTTTTCTTATTATACGCCTCTTCCGGGTCAAAGTCGGAGCGTCTTGTGACTCAGCAGAGGTATTAACAATCTATAATACCACGGAAAAGTACTATTTGTAAAGGGTTTTGTATAAAATTCTTTTTACTTTGTTTGCAGATGATACGCGCGCGCGACATCACAGTTTCTCGCAATTTCATCGCGAAGCGCGTCGAGTGAATCAAATTTCTTTTCGTCGCGCAGCTTTTTAAGAAATTCCACACGTAATATTTCGCCGTATAAATCTCTGTTAAACTCGGTATCAAGTATATGCGTCTCCATATTCTTGGCATATTCGCCTATCGTCGGCTTATTGCCGACATTCGTGATACTCGGATACCACGCTCCGCGCCAAAGCGTTTTTGTTATATATACGCCGTTTGGCGGCAGTATCATACTTTCGTCGATATTTATGTTGGCGGTCGGAAAGCCTAAAGTTGTCCCTCCAAGACGGTTGCCCTCTATAACTACACCGCCTGCGGCAAAGTTTCTATCCATATACTTGCGGCAAAGCTCAACCTCTCCCTTTTCAATTATTTTTCTTATGAGCGTGCTGCTCACAACTTCGCCGTCCACCGTATACGGCTCGAGCACATGAATTTTAAAGCCTTTTTCTGCGCCTTCTGCTTTGAGCATCTCGGGCGTTCCTTCCGCTTTATAACCGAAAGTATAATTAAAGCCGCAAAAGCCTTCTTTCATATTGAATTTCTCTATAAGAAGCCTGTCTATAAATTCGCTTGGTGAAAGCGTACGAATTTCATCTGCAAACGGCAGATTAAATAAATAATCCACGCCGAGATCAGCTATAATCTGCGCTTTTTCCTCAGCGCTTATTATATTTTTCACAGCATTTCTGCCAAATGCGTTGCGCGGATGAGTAGAAAAAGTGAACACTGCACTCATAAGCCCCGCTTTCCGAGCTTCTGCTACAGCAAGGCTTATCAACTCGCGATGCCCTTTATGTATACCATCAAAATTACCGAGCGCCGTTACAGTCGGCTCCACATTATTTATTTCATCAAGACTGTTAAATACCTTCATCTGTTCTCCTGAAAATCTTGTCTGCGACAAGTTTTTTGTAGTCGTAATTATAAAATGCAACACCGAGGAATACGAGCGATGCGTTTTCTGCGCTTCGTACTTCGCCGTGTTCAGCTCTTTCACTAAGGCTTGCGCTTCCGGAATGCACGCTGCCGTCATCACCTGAAAGCTTTCCATACACGCAATACGCGTCCTTATACTCCCGCCTTATTGCAAACGGCGGTTCCTCGTTTTTATATTTTGGCCAGCGTTTTATATCCGTTTCCGTAAGCTTTATATGACCTCCGTTCACAAACCACCTTGCACGATCAGCTGTTTTAATTTCGGCACGGCCAAACGCAGTAAGCGGATAATCAGCGGGCAAAATCAAGGAGTTCACAAGCTCCTCAAATTCCGGCGCACCTTTTTTTCCTGTCAGCTCTTTGAGATACGAAAAGTCCACTGCGTCAGCAATTTCAAAGCTTCCGCTCTTAGTGCGCGTCAGTGCGCTCATTACTGCGCCGCATCCGAGCTTTTCTCCGATATCATTGCATATAGTGCGGATGTAGGTACCTTTTCCGCACCTTACGGAAAAGTTCACTGTAAATAGCGAAAGATCGATATATTTGATATCTATGCTTTCTATGTACACGCGGCGTGATTTTATCTCAATATCGCGTCCTTCACGTGCATATTCATAGAGCCTTTTTCCTCCATAGCGCACGGCAGAGTATTTAGGCGGATACTGCTCTATCACACCCGAAAATTCTGAAAATGCAGCGCGTATATCACTCTCCGTCACAGCAAGCCTGCCGGCGAAAAGCTCATCACGCTCATTTAAAAGCACCTCGCCCCAAATGTCCTGTGTATCTGTCACTATTCCGAGCGTCATTGTACAGTCGTATTCTTTAATATCAATCTCCGTATACTCTGCGATCCTTGCGCAGCTTCCTATACATATGGGAAGTACTCCTGTCGCATTAGGATCAAGCGTGCCCGTGTGTCCTACTCTTTTTATATCTACAAGACGACGCACGGCATATATGCAGTCATGCGATGTCATTCCTGCCGGTTTGTTGATATTTATTATGCCTTCTTTTATCATTCCGTTTCCTTTCGGAGAGCCTCGGAAACAGCTTCCATCATAACCTTCTCTGCTTCCGAAACGTTCATTTTAAGAGTGCAGCCAGCAGCTCTTATGTGCCCGCCGCCGCCAAACTTTGCTGCCACAGCGGCTACATTCGCGTATGCCTTCGCCCGCATGCTCACTTTGACTTCATCGGTTTTATATTCCTTGAGGAGAACAGAAATTTCCACTCCGCGTATATTCCTCATCGTCTCTACTATACCGTCAGCTTCGCTCATTTCTGCATCACAGAAAGTAAGAAGCTCCTGCGTAACCACAGCTACAGCAGCTTCCCCACCCGCAAAAAGCTTCATCTTGTTCACTGCCGCTGCGTTGAGCCTGATCCCTGAAATCTTAGCATTCTGATAAATCTTTATGCACACACTGTTTTCGTCCGTGCCAAGTTCAAGCAGCTCTGCCGCAATTCTGTGACTCTTTGCCGTCGTATTTGAATACTGAAAATTTCCCGTATCAGTTGCTATCGCCGCAAATACTGCTTCTCCGATTTCCTTATCGAGAAGCGCGCAGCCCGAAACAGTCTCAAGCTCCTTTATCAAATCGTACACGATTTCACCCGTCGCAGCAGCTCCGCCGTCGATATAATTCATATCAAAGATCGGCTTTGACGTTACATGATGGTCTATACACATACTCATAGCGCCGAGCGCAAAAATACCCGCCCGCGCCGCAAATCTGTCGGTGCTGCCGCAATCCACACAAATGCATACATCCGGTGCGCCTATTGCTGCCATTATGCTCGCTATATCCACAGCAGCTCTATTCTCAGAACCGCCATTTTCGCTCGCACAACCGCACACCTGCAGTCCGGCACAGTCAACTCTTACGCAGTAACCTCTGTCCAAAAACCTGATATTATATGCCGTATCATCCTCTGTCAGAATATACGCCGTTTTTCCAAGCTTTCGCAATGCACTGCAAAGCGCAGAAGATGAACCGAGCGCATCACCGTCCATATTCACGTGTGGAAAAATAAATATACTGTTTTTTTCATAAAGCGTTTCCGCTATTTTTCTTAATGTGTCCATAACTTTTTCTGCAATCTGCTGTTCCAAAGCTTCTGCCGCTTATCGACTCTATAAATCTTTCATTATATCGTCTATTTCCGAAGTTTCCAGGCTGCCAGCCGCGTATTCTTCTTCATCGCTCCTGTAACTATCTATGCCGAGTCCGTCTATCAGGCTCGACATCTTGATGCCGTACTCCATCGAATTGTCGATTTTAAAAATCAACTCCGGAATATGCCTAAGCTTTATATTCTTTCCTATTTCCCTCTTTATGAGACCCTTTGCCCTGCCGAAAGCCTGAATGATCTCTTCCTTTTCCTCATCAGTCGCAAATCCGCCTTTTCCCGTGCCGAGCACAGAAATATACACGGTAGCGTAGCTACCGTCGTTTGTCACCTCGACAGCAGAAACGCTTACCATACTTTCAAGCAGCTTTGGGTCCTTTATCTCACGCAGCAGCATCGAAGAAATAATCTTCTTAATCTCTTCTCCGAGCCTGCCGCTTCTGTAACCTTTACCCATATTTTAGCCTCTCTTTATTTCCTCCATTTGGAAGCACTCTATAATGTCACCTTCCTTGATGTCGTTGTAATTCTCGATGCCGATACCGCATTCATATCCCTGTGCTACTTCTTTTGCATCGTCTTTAAAACGCTTGAGAGATGAAATCTTGCCTTCGTGAATTACAATACCGTCCCTTACGAGCCTTACTTCCGCATTTCTCACAACTTTACCGTCAGTTACATATGCTCCGCCAACAATACCGACACCAGGAACCTTAAATGTGTTTCTGATTTCTACATTACCCAAAATTACTTCTTTGTATTCAGGATCGAGCATACCCTTCATAGCGGCTTCTACATCATCTATGACGTCGTAGATTACTCTGTACGTCCTTATTTCCACACCGTCTCTGTCCGCCATAGCCGTTACGGCAGCCGAAGGTCTGACGTTAAATCCTATGATAACGGCGTCCGAAGTGCCCGCCAGCATTACATCCGACTCTGTTACCGTACCTACGCCCGTATGAATTATCTTAACTCTTACATTTTCGTTCTTGAGTTTTTCAAGTGAAGCAACAATCGCGCCGACAGAGCCCATCACATCGCCCTTGATGATGAGGTTGAGTTCCTTGACTTCGCCTTCCTGTATCTGACTAAAGAGAGCTTCGAGCGTCGTACTTGCATTTCTCGCCAGCACCTCTTCTCTGAGCTTCATCTTTCTGTTTTCCGCAATCTCTCTTGCCACCTTGTCTTCCTTAACCGCGTTGAATTCGTCACCCGCTTCCGGAACATCCGTAAGTCCGAGAATTTCGACAGCCGTTGCCGGACCTGCTTTCTTGATTGTCTCGCCTTTATAGTTTGTCATCAGCCTGATTCTGCCCGAACAAGTACCCGCTACAACGGACATACCGCTCTGAAGCGTACCGTTGAGCACAAGCAGCGTGGCCACAGGTCCTTTTGCTTTATCGAGTCTCGCTTCGATAACCGTACCGAGCGCCAGCCTGTTAGGATTTGCTTTAAGTTCAAGCACTTCCGCCTGCAGAAGTATCATTTCCAGCAGGTTTACTATACCCTCGCCCGTCTTTGCCGATACCGGCACGCAGATAGTATCTCCGCCCCATTCCTCAACGAGAATGCCGTGCTCGGTAAGATCCTGCTTTACTCTGTCAGGATTTGCTCCCGGTTTATCTATCTTGTTTATAGCCACGATAATAGGCACGCCCGCTGCTTTAGCGTGGCTTATTGATTCTATCGTCTGCGGCTTTACACTATCGTCCGCGGCTACTACAAGTACAGCAATATCTGTTACATGCGCGCCTCGTGCTCTCATTGCCGTAAACGCCTCGTGTCCCGGTGTATCGAGGAACACGATCTTCTGATCGTTTATAACGACTTCTGAAGCACCTATATGCTGTGTAATACCGCCGGATTCCGACGCCGTCACATTCGTCTTTCTTATGGCGTCAAGAAGCGACGTCTTGCCGTGGTCTACATGCCCCATTACGGTAATAATAGGCGGTCTCGGCTTAAGGTCTTCCTCCTTATCTTCAAATATTTCAATGCCTTTTTCAACAACTTCCTCTTCAACTTTGCCGACAACAACCGAAACCCCTATTTCCTCTGCGAGTATGAGAACAGTATCCTCATCGAGATTCTGATTTATATTGGCCATAATTCCGAGCTTCATGAGCTTCATTATTACAGTCGAAGGCGATACCTGAAGCTGCTCGCAGAAGCCTGCAACTGTGATAGGTACTGTTACGACTACTGTTCCTGCTGGTAATTCTTCCATCTTTATTTCCGGTTCTTCCACTTGCTTTTCCTTCTTCACATGCTTCTTTGGTTTAGGAGCTTTCTCAAGCGAACGCTCCTGATGTGCGTTTTTCTTGCCTTTGCTGCCCGCATTTTCGAGTTTGGCAAATTTATCTCTTTCCCTATCGCCCTTTTTCTTATCTTCCATATTGATATGAGCTTTGCTCGAAGCGATACCCATATCAGGTTTATCTGCCCGTCCGCTGCCAATTCTTCCTTGACCTTGCTGGCGAGAAGCGATCCCCTGTCTTCTCTCTCCCTGCCGGCCGCCGTCTCTTTCTTTTCCTTCTCTCTTTTCACCATACTGGCCGCGGTTTCTGTCACCGCCTGCTCTTCCGTCTCTCGCATCCCCGCCGCGGGTATTCTGCCTCTTCGTACCCTCAGCTCTCGCAGCACCGTTTCTCTGAGCTGGGCCTTCACTTTTCGTCTCCGGTTTAGACGCTGCTGCAGGCACAGAAGCTTGCTTTGCTTCCTCCGCTTTCTTTGCAGCTTCGGCCGCTTTTGCTTCCTGCTCTGCCTTTAAGGCCAAAGCCTTTTCTTCTTCTTTTTCCTTTTCCGCCTTCGCCGCAGCCGCAGCTCTCGCCTTTTCTCTCTCTTCGAGCTCTTTTGAAATTACCGGCTTTCCTATAGGCGGCTTACGCCTTACTTCACCATCTCTTGCAAACGCTGCCGGTTTCGTAACAGTCGGTCTCTGCACCGCCTTTTCCGCTGCGCCTATATCTGCTGCAGCAGTCTTAGCCGCATCATTTCTCGCCTGCTGAGATACCGGCCTTTTTACAGGCGGCTTTATCTGTGCCGCTTTTACTACCACTTTCGGCTCTTCGCTCTCTTCCTTAACGCTTTTTTTCGGAGCAGCTTTTACTATCTTCGTTTCCGAAGCTGACCTGCTCCTAAGTATCGTATTTTTTGCCGCCACTGCGTCAATATCTCCTATCTCGCTCGTTTCGGATTCTGCGGCAATTCCCATTCCTCTTATCCTGTCAAGCAGTTCTGTTGCCTCCATATTAAGCTCTTTTGCAAGTTCGTTTACTTTCACTGTCATCCGAGCACCTCCTTCTATTCCAAACCTATCTGTTCATCTATTATTTTCGCAAAGTTACTGTCAGTCACGGCAAATACATTTCTGCCCGCTGCACCTGTCATCCTCGAAAGTTCATCTGCACTGCCGTATACTCTATATGGCACGCCCATACTCTCAGCCTTTGAAATCATCTTCTTCTTCGTATTTTCCGCTGTATCCTCAGCAATTATGAGCAGCTTCACCTTGTCCTTTGCCATACTTGCTTCGCATGTCCCCGCTCCAAAAACGAGGTTGCCAGATTTCCGTGCAAAGCCGAGATAACTTTCAAGTTTACTTTTCATACTTTGCAAGCTCCTTTTCCAGCGCATCAAGGTCATTATCAGAAAGCTCTATGCCGAGTCCTCTTGCGATAGCTCTCTTTTTTCTTGCTGCCGCAAAGCATTCCGCACTTCCCTTGCATAGATATATGCCTCTGCCGTTTGCTCTTCCCGTAGGATCAGGCACCGCGCCCTCTTCCCGCGCCGTTATTCTTATAAGTTCCTGCTTGGGCTTTGACTCCCCGCAGCCCACACATCTCCTCATAGGTATCTTTTTATTCATCTAAAGTATCATCCTCTTCTGTCATAGGTTCTTCCTGCTGCTCTTTAGCACCTGTTTCGGCCACTGCCGTCTCCTCAATTTCCGAGTCCGGCGCTTCCCCTTTCTCGGAAATTGCAGTCTCTTCTGTGTCATCAACATATTCAATGCTTATATCATTTTCAAAGTACTGAGTATGCGACTTTATATCTATCTTCCAGCCCGAAAGCTTGGCCGCAAGCCTTACATTCTGACCTTCTTTTCCAATCGCAAGACTGAGCTGGTAGTCCGGTACAACGACAATAGCCGATTTCTCATCTTCGTTTATAACCACATGCTCTACCTTTGCAGGCGCAAGCACATTGCTTATGAACTTCTCCGGAATATCGCTCCACTCTATTATATCAATTTTTTCTCCAAATATTTCATCCACAACAGCCTGCACACGCGCGCCTCTTGGGCCTACGCATGCACCTACAGGATCTACATTCGGATCCTCTGCATATACGGCTATTTTTGTGCGCGAGCCCGCTTCTCTGGCAATGCTCTTTATTTCTACAACACCGTCCTGAATCTCAGGCACTTCAAGCTCAAACAGCTTCTTTACAAGACCCGGATGCGAACGCGACAGATATACCTGCGGTCCTTTATTAGTCTTTCTCACGTCTATAATATAAAGCTTGAGCCTCTCGTTGACATCAAAGTGTTCGCCCTTTACCCTTTCGTTTGCCGAAAGTATACCTTCCGTCTTTCCCATATTGATAAACAGCGTTTCGTTTGAAATTCTCTCAACTGTACCCGTTATTATCTCACCCTGCTTCTGAATGTAATCGTCATATACCATTCCGCGTTCGGCTTCTCTTATTCTTTGCACTACTACCTGCTTTGCTGTCTGCGCAGCAATACGGCCGAAATCGCGCGGCGTCACCTGATACTCGACAGCATCTCCGATCTCATATCTCGGATCTATTTCCCTTGCTTCATCAAGTGAAATCTGACAGAGCTCATCCTCTACTTCCTCGACTATATCCATACGCATAAGCACATTGATATCGCCCGTTTCACGATTGATATCAACACGCACATTCTGGGATGTACCGTAATTCTTTTTATACGCGGATACAAGTGCCGATTCGATAGCTTCGATTAAAATATCTTTTGAAATTCCTTTTTCTTTTTCAAGGTCTTCAATCGCTATCATAAATTCACTGTTCATTTCCTCTATTTATCCTCCTTAAACAATAAATGTACTCTTCGCTGTCATTATCCTTTAAAAAACAACTTTTAATTTTGTCTTTGCCACTTTTTCAAAAGGAATATCTATGCGCTCAGGACCCTTCTTTTCCTTTGTCTTTCCTTTTACCGGATCAGGCGTTACTGCGAGCGAAAGTATTCCGTTATCAAGGTCTATAAGTACTCCCTCATACTTTTTTCTTCCCTCATAAGCTATATAGAGACTCACCTCCACTTCATTTCCCCGGAAACGCTTATAGTCTTTTTCTCTAAAAAGCGTCCTATCGAGCCCCGGCGATGAAACCTCAAGATAGTAATTATCCTCTATCGGATCTTCTTCATCCAGTTTTTCCGAAAGATAGCGGCTCACAAGCTCGCAGTCGTCCGTGTCTACGTATTCATCTTCCGCATCCTGCGCCTTATCTATATATACTCTTAAAAATCTGTCCTTACCTTCTTTTACAAACTCGACATTATAAAGCTCAAGCTTGTTTTGAGAAAGAAATTCGGAAAGAATAGTTTCCGCAAGCTCTGTAATTTTAACTTTTGCCATTCCGTCCCTCCTTTATAAGCTTATTCCACTTTGAAAATAAAATCTTAAAAATGAAAGAGTGGGTTTTACCCACTCTTTCATAAACACGTCAATACATTACTATAATTATGTTACCATAATAATCCCCGTTTAGCAAGGACTTTTTTAATTCAAAATCCGCCTCATTTTGCAGAGGCTTTGTTAAAACAGAGAAAGCTGATCCGTCTCAGGCAGCCCTTTAAAGATTCCATGCGCCTTAAAGGTTTCTGTCACCGACTCGTTTATTCCCGAACGGTTCTGAGCCTCTTCTATAGTTTCGTACGGTTTTTCAATATATGCTTCATAAAACTGTCTGGCCGCCTGCTCACCGACTCCCGGAAGCGCCACATAGGGGAGCAGTACTTTGCCGTCTTTCACCATAAAGCGCATCGCCTGCGACTCGCCGAGAACAGCTTCCATAAACTCGTATCCGCGTGCATGCATCTCATACGCTACTTCGAGCGCTGTCACTTCGTCCTCTTCCTTTTTTGTCATATTTTTACCCTTGGCTGTGAGCGCATCCATCTTTTCGAGTATCGCCTGCTTGCCTCGCAGCATAACATCGGCATCAAAGTCCGATACCTTTGTCGTGAAATACGCCGCGTAAAATTCTACAGGATAGTAAACCTTAAAATATGCCACGCGGTAGGACATCATTACATAAGCAACAGCATGCGCACGCGGGAACATATACTTTATCCTGCGGCATGATTCTATATACCACTCCGGCACATCGTTTTCCGCCATCAGTTCCGCATCCTCTTCCGTAACGCCCTTGCCCTTTCTCACCTTTTCCATTATTGTAAACGCCTTTTTCTTCGGCAGGCCTTTCAATATGAGATAGTTCATAATGTCATCTCGTGTGGAAATAGCGTCCTTTATCGTCGCCTCACCGCTTCTTATGAAATCCTGAGCATTGTTTATCCACACATCAGTACCATGTGAAAATCCGGAAATTCGTACGAAGTCCGCAAACCTTGTAGGATGCGTGTCATCGAGCATCTGCCGCGTAAATTTTGTTCCGAACTCAGGTATGCCATAGCTGCCATGTATGAATCTGTATTCAGGATCTTTTATATTAAGCGCCTCCGTACCTGCAAATATACTGTTTACTTTGTCATCTTTAAGCGGCACATCGTTTATCGGGTCAAGCCCTGTCATATCCTGAAGATGCCTTATAATTGACGGCACATCGTGTCCGAGTATATCGAGCTTAAGCAGATTCTGATCTATGGAATGATAATCAAAATGAGTAGTAATAATGCCGCTGTTTACTTTATTTGCCGGATATTGCACAGGACAGAATTCGTATATCTCATGATCGTCTGGTACGATAATAATGCCGCCCGGATGCTGACTCGTCGTACGCTTTACGCCCTCGCACATCTTAGCCAGCCTGTCAGCCTCAAACTTATTTATCGGCAGCTGGCGTTCCTCATAATATTTCATTACAAAACCGTAGGCCGTTTTTGCAGCTACTGTACTTATTGTGCCTGCCTTAAATACATTCTTGCTGCCAAAGATCTCATCTACATACTTATGTGCAACAGTCTGATATTCACCGGCAAAATTGAGATCTATATCCGGTTCTTTGTCCGCTTCAAAGCCGAGAAAGGTCTGAAACGGTATCGTAAATCCATCCTGTTTGTATTTGGTACCGCACTCCGGACACATTTTTTCCGGCATATCCACACCGCAGTCGTACTCCTTTTCGTCACCCCATTCGAGATGCTTACAATTTGGACATATGTAATGAGGCGGCAGAGGGTTTACTTCCGTTATCCCCGCCATCGTTGCGGCAAACGATGATCCTACAGAGCCTCGTGAACCTACGAGGTAACCATCTGCCAGCGATTTTTCAACAAGCATTACGGCCGCCATATACATTACCGCATAACCTTCCCTTATAATCGGCACAAGCTCAGCTTCGAGCCTTTCCGATATTTCCTTGGGAAGCGGGTCACCGTATATTCTGTGCGCTTTTTCCATACACCTCTTGCGCAGCATTTCCGCCGCATTTTTAATATTGGGCGGGAATTTGCCGTCAGGCACAGGCTTTATTTTTTCTATCATATCGGCAATCTTATTTGTATTGTCTATTACTACCTCTTCGGCTTTGGCTTCGCCAAGATAGCTGAATTCCTCGAGCATTTCGTCTGTCGTGCGCAGATAGAGCCCCTGTCCGCCCTCATCGCCGTAGCCCTGACCCGCCATCAGAATATTCCTGTACAGCGCATCCTCTGGTTCCGAATAATGCGAGTCCGTGGTGGCAACAACAAGCTTTCCGAGCTTTTCACCGAGCGCGACTATTCTGCGGTTAAAATCCCTTAGATCCTCTTCGCTTTCCACGGTGCCGTTTTCTATCATAAACCTGTTATTTGTAAGCGGCTGTATTTCGAGATAATCGTAGAACGATGCGATTTCTTCTATTTCTTCCTGTGACTTATTTCCCGTTACAGCGCGGAACACCTCTCCCGCCTCGCACGCCGAGCCTATTATAATGCCGTCTCTATGCGCCGCAAGTACGGATTTCGGCAATCTTGGTCTTTTATAAAAATACTCTGTGTGCGAAAGCGACACGAGCTTGTACAAATTTTTGAGCCCTGTCTTGTTCTGCGCGAGCAGGATGATATGATTGGTCGGATTTTTTTTGTAATTTATGCTGCCATCTTCATTGATGCAGTCTCTATCATCAAAGACATAACCCTCCATTCCGTATATTATTTTCATATCCGGAAATTTTTCTGCCTCTTTCGCAGCCTCGGGAAAGGCCTGCACTACTCCGTGATCCGTTATCGCCATCGCCGGAAAGCCCCATTCACCGTGTATTCTTACCATATCCTTGATCTCGTTGAGTCCATCCATCTGGCTCATCTTGGTATGCGCATGAAGCTCGACTCTCTTTCTTTCGCAGGTGTCGCTGCGCTTTATGAGCAAGCCTTTTTCGATATCGCTTCCCATTATTACGAGCACATTTTCATATGTATCCCACTGTGCTTCACCCCTTATTCTGACGAAATCCCCTTCTTTTAAATGAGTGTCTATATCTTCCCATTTCTGCGGCATTACAAACATCTTGACGCATATAGATGTCTTTTTGTCGGTTAAAAGAAGCGTCGCAAGACGTCTGTCGTTTTTAATTGTGCGCGAATCCTTTCTGAAAAGGATACCTTCGACTGTGACTGTTCCGCTGTCAGCGGTGATTGCACTCATATCAACAGCTTCGCCCGTTATGGCTTTTCCCATTATGATATTGCCTTTAACCGGTTCGTATCTGTTTCTTCTCTGCCAGCCGCCTGCTGCTCTTTCACCTCGTGCTCCCACGCCTGTATTCGCAGTGCCTGCCGCGTTTTCCACACCGGTACTTTCATTTCTCGCTGCTGCCGCGCGCTGCGACGCCGCCTCGCGTTCCATACGCCTAGCTTCTTCAGCTTCTTTTTTGCCCTTCTCTTCCTGCGCTTTAATATACGCATCATCGAGGTTTTTAAACGCCACGGAAAGTTCAAGTGCAAAATGCTCCTTGAAGAGTCTTTCAAAGATCGGTGCAACATCGCAGTTGAGCTTGTCAACTGCCTTTTCTCCAAGCGCCATTATTGAAAGCACACTGCCTCTTAGGCTGTATTCATCCGTCCTTATCGTCTTTGTCACCGCAGCATAGCTGCCATTTATTTCTTCTATTATGTGCGGTATTGCAAGTCGCACACAGTCCTCGCGGCTAAGCATTATGTCTTCATATTCATAGCTCAATTTTACATCCGCAATCCCCGGCAGCTTATTTTTGATTATCGCCTTGATTTTCAAATGTTCGTCGTACGGTATTATAAAATTAAGCTTTACCGGTATATTAAGTACAAGCTTGTCGCCGGAAAGCTTAGCCTTTGCTATTTCAAAACGCAGATTTTCTCTGTCGTAATTTCCTATTTTGTCTATTTTTATCGCGTCTTCAAATAGTTGTTTCATATATGTAATGTTTCCTCCGTCTTTCCGTTACCTTATTTAATTCCAAATATCTGTGCCGATACAGCTGATGTCATAGCCGCAAACCCTGTCTATATATAATTGAACGAAACTTCATATCGGCAGCAGCTTGAAAATGCTTATATACAATGTCAAACGCTCTTTATCTTCCGCTTAAAGCTGTTTGGCAAGGGCAATCAGCTCATCCGCGAGCGCGTTTTCGCTCACGCTCTTTATGATTTCGCCGTGAGCAAAAATAACAGCTTTACCGGCGCCGCAAGCCGCACCAAGATCAGCCTCCCGCGCTTCACCCGGCCCGTTCACCGCGCATCCCATAACAGCCACCGTAATGGACGGCTTTCCGGCGCGCTCGCGCTCATCGGCAATAGGTCTGAGCGCGTTTTCCACACGCTGCGCTATCTCGGGCAGATTTACTTTCGTGCGTCCGCAGGTCGGACACGATACAAATCTTATGCCGCCCTGCCTGAGTTTTAAATCCTTTAGCAATTCTTTAGCAAAGATCACCTCGCGCACCGGATCTCCTGTAAGCGATACTCTCATCGTATCGCCGATGCCGCAAAGTAAAAGCGCGCCCAGCGCTATCGCCGACTTTCTCTTTCCCATTTCTGGTGTTCCCGCTTCTGTAAGTCCGATATGAAGAGGATAGTCCGTCTTTTCTGCAATTAAAAGATGCGCTTTGTGATTCATCACTATATCAGACGATTTCAGCGATATTACTATATCGCCGAAATCCATATTTTCGAGTATTTTTACATTTTTCAGCGCACTTTCGCAGAGACCTTCTGCCGTCACACCACCATATTTTTCTATAAGCTCCTTTTCGAGCGAGCCCGAATTTACACCCACCCTTATCGGAATACCGCGCTCCTTTGCCGCCTTTACTACGGCTGCAATTCTATCTTTGCTGCCAATATTTCCCGGATTTATGCGCACCTTGTCAGCGCCCTGCTCTATAGCCGCTATCGCCAGCCTGTAATCAAAATGAATATCCGCAACGAGCGGTACTTTCGAGACCTTTTTCATTTCACCGAACGCTGCTGCCGAATCCGCATCCGGTACAGCTATCCTCACGATATCTGCTCCCGCGTCCACAAGCGCATCAAGCTGCGCGCGTGCGCATTCAAACCTGCGCACATCTATATTGAGCATCGACTGTATGCTCACAGGCGCGCCGCCTCCGATAGGCAGACCGCCGCATATCACTTGTTTTGTCATTTTTTTCTCCATACAAACAAAATATTTAGCTGAAAATAGGAAGTATAAATTTCACTATATCATTCCAAGTCACATATAGCATAAGTGCGAGAAGCACTAAAATCCCGGCAAAATGCACTTTACCTTCGATTTCATCCGTTATCGCCTTGCCGGTGACAGCCCTTATAATTATGAACACGAATCGTCCTCCATCGAGCGCCGGAAACGGCAGCATATTCATTATTGCCAGGTTTAGACTTATGAGAGCCGTCAAATACGCTATATAGATAAATCCGCGCGAAGCGGTATCATTTACAACTGCAACTATCCCCACCGGACCGGAAAGCTCACTCGCCGAAACGCCGCCTGTAAATAAACCTTTCAAAACATCAAGCATGCTCGCCCCAAGAGCCCAAGTGTTCTGAACTCCCGTTTTTACGGATGATATCAAATGCCTTTCCGTCGTCGGTGTAATGCCGATAATTCTGCGGCCGTCAGCATCCGCTACAGTCTCCGTCGCGACAGTTCTTTCGCTTCCATCAGCATCCGTCAGCGTAATTCTTATAGTCTCTCCATCACTTTCAGAGATAAAAGTATATACATCGCGCCATTCGGACACAGTTATTCCATTTATAGCTATTATCGTATCGCCGCTTTCGATGCCCGCAGCCTGAGCCGGCAATCCGTCCTGCACAGTGTCTATTGTCGTCGTAGATGTGCCCACATAAAACGAAATAGCAGACATTATCACAATCGCAACCAGCAGGTTCATCGCTGCGCCTGCAACAACTATCAAAGCTTTCTGCCAGGCAGCTTTCTTATTAAACGCTCTCTCGTCTTCAGAATCTTCATCTTCGCCTTCCATCGCGCAAAAACCACCTATTGGAAAAGCGCGCAGAGAATAGAGCGTCTCGCCTTTCTGCTTCTTTAATACCGCCGGTCCCATACCAAGCGCAAACTCGTTCACCTTTACACCGCACAGCTTTGCCAGCGTAAAATGACCGAGCTCGTGAAAAAATATCAAAAGACAAAATATCAAAAGCGCATAAATCAAAGTCATATTTTTCTCTTCCCCCTTACAAATCTGTTATCTTAACAATTCCTTAATTTTTTTCCTCGTCTCTCTGTCAACTTCAAGTATATCATCGAGTGACAGATTGTACCTGCACTCGTGTGCATTAAGCACCCTTTCTATATTATCCTGAATATCGGTAAATAATATCTTTTTGTCAAGAAAAGCCGATACAAGTTCTTCATTAGCAGCATTAAGCGCCGCCGTCATGCTTCCGCCCGCTTTAAGCGCGTCATATGCAAGCCTTATGCAGCTGAATGCCTTCGTGTCAGGCTTTTCAAACGTCAAACTGCTGGCATAAGAAAAAGGATCGAGCGGCCTAAGCCCGAGCGCAAGCCGTTTCGGGTAGGAGAGTGCATATGCTATCGGAACACGCATATCGGGCATTCCGAGCTGCGCTATTATGGCTGTATCCTCATATTCCACCATCGAATGAACGACAGACTGCGGATGCACAACTATCTCTATCTTCTCTGCTGCGATATCAAAAAGCCACCTTGCTTCTATAACCTCAAGACCTTTATTCATCATCGTCGCCGAATCTATGCTGATCTTCGCCCCCATATTCCACTTTGGATGTTTGAGCGCCTGCTCTGCCGTTACTTTTTCGAGCTGCTCTCTTTTATACCCCCTAAAAGGGCCGCCCGACGCTGTAAGCAGTATTCTCCTCACACTTCTGCCTTCATTGCCTTCAAGGCACTGGAATATTGCGCTGTGTTCGCTGTCCACAGGAAGGAGATGCGCACCGTTTTCAGCTGCCGTCTTCATTATGAGCTCGCCGCCCGCAACGAGCGTTTCCTTGTTGGCAAAAGCTATGGTCTTTCCTGCTTTTGCCGCATAATATGTAGGCACAAGACCGCGCATACCCACGAGTGAATTCAATACAATATCTGAATTGCCTGCGGCAGCAGCATTAAGCCCATACGTACCAAACGATACATCTATGTGCGGATATTTACGGGCAAGATAAAGCGCATCCTTCTCTTCTGCAACTACAACTGCTTCCGGCGCAAACTTTTCTATCTGCTCTTCAAGGAGCCAAATTTTTTTTGCGCACGAAAGCACTGAAGCCTTAAATTCTTCTCTGTTTCGTTCTATCACGTCGAGCGCCTGCGTTCCGATAGAACCTGTGCTCCCTAAAATTGCTACTTTTTTCATAATTATCTGCTTCTTCTCCCGCACGTTTGCTTTTTGCTGCACTTCGCAGTTTTATAAAAAACCACCCTGTTTTATGATAGCACGAGCATTATATAATAATACACCATAGGCGCTGTAAACAGCACACTGTCAAACCTGTCGAGAATACCTCCGTGCCCCGGTATCAAATTGCCGTAATCTTTTATCCCCATTTTACGTTTAAATACAGATGCTGTAAGGTCGCCAAACTGCGACACTATACCGCCTATTATACCGATTATGATGCAGTGTATCAATATTCTCTCAAAGAAGAAATATCCAAACAACGCTGAAAGCACAACGCTTCCGATAACGCCTCCGATACTGCCTTCTATCGTCTTTTTTGGACTTATTTTAGGGCAAAGCTTATGTTTTCCGAGGAAATATCCTGTAAAATACGCCATTATATCTGTTCCGAACGCTGTCAGGAATATAAGCCATACAAGCATTCCGTACTCACCAGACTGCTCCGTCAGCGTCACATGATATGAAAAGAACACCACATAAAACGTGCCCGTTATCGTAGCTGTAGCATCCGCCGGCTGTCTTTCGTCTATCTTAAAAAGATAAAGACAGCTTGCAAGCACTACGCCGAAAAACCAAAGCTGCAGCAGCGGCACATAATACTGCGAGGCTGTCGGCAAGAACATATCAATCGCATAGAGCGCCAGCGCAGCTATGCAGGTTATCGCATATGAAGCCTTCACTCCCATCGCCGCAAAGCCGTTATAAAATTCACGGCTTCCTATTATCCCTATTAAAAAGCATCCCAGAGTCAGCACCGGTCCGCCTAAATAAACGATAATGAGCAGCGGCGCCATCACCAGTCCGGAAATAATTCTCGTTTTCATAAATTATCTGCCTCCGAATCTTCTGTTTCTTCCTTGATATTCCTCTATCGCTTCTTCAAATTTCTCAGGTGTAAAATCAGGCCACAGCGTATCAGTGAACACAAATTCGCTGTAAGCACTCTGCCATAGCAGGTAATTTGAAAGGCGCATTTCCCCGCTCGTCCTGATTATAAGCTCAGGATCTCCGCAGTCAGCATGATGCTTCCCCGTCCATAAATACTCACCTATCATTTCTTCGGTAATATCCTCAGGTTTTATTTCTCCCAAAGCCACAAGCTTTGATATATCGGTTACGGCACGTCTGATATCATCTCTTCCGCCGTAATTGAGCGCGATATTAAACTGCATTCCCGTATTATCCTTCGTCATATCTACAGCTTTATTTATACGATCGACAGAATCCGCAGGCAGCATGCTGTAATCGCCAAGTATCCTGACACGTACATTATTTGCGTGAAGTTCGCGCAGCTCGCTGTCAACATATACCACTATCAGTTTAAATATTCCGCCGATTTCTTCCGTACTGCGCTTCCAGTTTTCAGTAGAAAACGCATATACCGTAAGATTTTTTATACCGAGACTGCTCGCCTTCTTGACAATCTCTTTCATTGCTTTCATACCAGCGTTATGTCCCGCCATCTTCGGTAGTTTTCTTTTATCAGCCCATCTGCCGTTGCCATCCATCACGACAGCCACATGCGTGGGAATCCGTTCCATATCAAGCATTATATTACTCTCTCCTGTAATTAAACACAAGTGGTCGGAAAACCGACCACCTGTCTAAATTAAACCTGCAAAATTAAATTTTTCAAGCTAAGTTATATTTCCATTATTTCCTTTTCCTTGACCGCGCATACATCGTCTATGTCCTTTACAGCCTTGTCAATCGCTTTCTGAACTTCGTCAAGCTCCTTCTTGAGATCGTCTTCGGTCAACTCTCCTGCCTTTTCCTGCTTTTTAAGCTCGTCGTTCATCTCTCTTCTCAGATTTCTTACGGCTACCTTGGCATCTTCACCTATTTTTTTAACCGTCTTGGTAAGCTCTTTTCTTCTCTCCTCCGTAAGCTGCGGAATAACGAGCCTTATGCACTTACCGTCATTTGAAGGAGTAATGCCGAGATTAGCGATGTTTATCGCTTTTTCGATTTCGGCAATTGATTTTGGATCGAAAGGCGAAATCATAAGAGTTCTCGGATCCGGAACTGATATATTGGAAATATTTTTAAGCGGCGTCGGGCTTCCGTAATAATCGACTGTAACTTTATCGAGAAGCGCCGCATTTGCTCTTCCCGCTCTTACGGTATTCAGCTCTTCTTTCATAATAGATATCGTTTTCGCTGTCTTGTCAGCCAATTCCTTTATAACATCTCTGCTCATTTCCTTTTCTCCTCTTCTCCTTTTATTTTATAATAGTACCTATTTTTTCTCCGCATACAGCGCGCTTCATATTGCCCTCTTCCGCAAGTGCAAACACATGAATTGCTATACTATTGTCTCTGCAAAGAGATGCCGCAGTCGAGTCCATTACGCCGAGCTCCTTTTCCAGTACCTCGTGATGTGTAAGCTCGCTGTACTTAACCGCGTCCGGATTCTTTTCGGGATCATCTGAATAAACAGCATCCACTTTTTTGGCGAGAAGAATTACTTCCGCATCTATTTCCGCTGCCCGAAGCGCTGCCGTCGTATCAGTAGAAAAAAACGGATTGCCTGTACCCGCGCCAAAGATGACTATATCTCCGTGATTTAACTCCGAAACCGCCTTCCTTCTTATGTAAGGCTCCGCCACCTCTTTCATCTCTATAGCAGTCTGTACTTTTGTCTTCATTCCGATATTTTCAAAAGCGTCCTGAAGTGCAAGCGAATTGATTACAGTCGCCAACATTCCCATATAGTCAGCCGTCGCGCGGTCCATCGACTTGCTTGTCCTGCCGCGCCAAAAGTTACCTCCTCCTACGACTATTGCAATCTGCACACCCATATCTTTGATCTCTTTTACCTGCCTGGCAACGGTTTCAAGCATCTCGTCGGAAATACCTGTTTTATTGTCTCCGGCAAGCGCTTCGCCGCTTATCTTAAGCACGACTCTTTTGTATTTTGGTTCCATCAGAATTCTCCTTTTGTATCCTCGCCTGCATTTACTTTAGTATACCATAAAACAATGATCTCTTCATCCTGTTTTTTGCCGCAGCCGCAATTTTTTTATCTGCTGTTTTTCAGAGTGCGGACAGCATCTGCAAATATCTCAAAAGCAGCTTTCATTACAAGAAAGCTTATTACTATCGAGGCTGCGGGATCAAAGATCAAATATCCGAATCTCGCACCGAGTATTCCTACGAGACTTCCAACTGTTACAAGCGCGTCCGTCCTGTTGTGCCAGGCTATTGCTCTCAGCACGACAGAATCTGCTCGCTGTGCATTTTTGATACTGTACTTATAAAGCGCTTCCTTTGTCACTATGGATACAAGCGCGGCCGCAAGAGGAAGCAGTGTCGGAGCTTCCACATTTTTGTAAGCCCCCGATATAATAGTAACAGCTCCTCCCGCACCTATTTCCACAGCCAAATAAATAAGCAATAGACTTAGTAACACAGATATCGTGCCTTCAATTTTATTTCTGAAACGCTCTTTATTATTGCTTCGTACATGATCTGAAATATATACTCCTATAAGCACCGCAACTGACGCAAATAAATCGGAAAATGTATGCGCCGCATCTGCCAGCATTGCGCTTGAATGTCCTATTATTCCTGCCGCGGCTTTAAGCAAAGCGAGCGCCGTATTTGCAATTATCGTCACTCGCGATACCTTTGCCACCGTTCTGCTGTGTTCATTTATGTCTTTTTTTCCGTCCTGCAAATTTTCGCCTCCCCGCGATATGTCATCCTATTTGTTATAAATTCTATATTAACATATTTTTATCCGAAAATAAACAGCCGCTTTTTCACCTGCCTAAACACTTAAGATAATTTTTTTCAGCCTTAGTCCAATTAACGACGTTAAACCAATCGTCAATATAATCTGCGCGGACATTATAATGCTTGAGATAATAGGCGTGCTCCCAAACATCAAGCGCTATGACAGGACACATTCCCATTTCAAGCGGCGTATTTTGATTTGCGGTTGTAATTATTTTCAGTTTTCCTCTGCACACCACAAGCCAAGCATACCCCGAACCAAATACCGACAGCGCCGCTTTTTTAAATGCGTCCCTGAAATTATCAAAACCGCCGTAAGTCTTTATTATTTCAGCTGCGAGCCTGCCAATTGGCATTCCGGCGCTGTCATTAGGATTCTCCATTCCGGCAAAAAAGAACCTGTGATTATAAACGCCTCCCGCATTGTTGTGAATCTTTGTTCCTATATCTTCCGGAAGTCTGTACGAATTCATTATAAGCTGCTCGAGCGACAAATCCTGAAGCTCGGGGCATTCTTTCAGCGCATCATTGAGATTGTTGATATATGTCTGAAGATGTCTGTCATGATGAAGCTCCATCGTTTTCGTATCTATGTACGGCTCAAGCTCATCATAAGGATACGGAAGCGGTAGATTTACAAACGGGTAATAGTTGTTTCTCATAATTATATATTCCTTTCTTTAAAACACATATTATAAAAGGCCGCCGTAAACCGAAATGCAGCGCGGCAGCCTTTTTTATACTCTTATTTCATTGCAGTTATGCGCAGATATCCTCTAAAGAATAACATCGCAGCAGCTGTAATCATTATCTATATAGTGTGCGATAAATCTTGCCCTGAAATGTCTGTTATTGCACATGCAGTCAGTCGGACTGCCTGATACATCGAGATCCTCAGGCAAAACAAATTTAATGCATTTTACTGTTACATCGCGGCAGGACTCATAATGATGAGCCGGTACCGTAACGGTCTTCATTCCTCTTCTGTGTTCTTCACCGTATTCGTCCACTTCTGTCATAATAGCGGCAAGTGCGACTCTCTTATGCGGACATATATTCTTAAGCTTAACGTCAAGCTGCACTATGCGTCCGAGCGATTCTATACCGAGATCGCCGGCATCAAATTCGATGCTGTCTTCGCATCCGTCTATACAAATATCAACAGGTACCGGACATTCTTCCGGTGTAACAACATCGCCACAGTCAATATCTATTTTTGGCGAAGGGAATGTCACTGCATTTCCCTCTCTGTCGGAATAAAGTATCATTTCGTTTACCTCCTGAAGCCCGCTGCAAGGACCTATATGCTGTACTGTGAATTCGAGCTGTGCGCCTTCGCTTCCCGTAACCCCGAGTTCGTCTATTGTCCATACGAGAGAACGCTGCCCCGTGACACTTACAATACCCTTTGTAGGATTTGATGTTCCGGTTATTCTGAAACACTGGTTTACCACTTCTTCAATCCTGATATCCGTAGCGCCAGGTTTTGAAATATTTCTCGCAAGATTTTCAAACAGAGTTTCGAGCTCTGCATCGTCCGGAGTAATTGCAACATATGCAGAATCCGGGTCAGATGCCCATTCGTTAAGCGCCTGCGCGTCTATGCCTCCGTTTCCGGAAAGACCTATACAGTATATTATTATTCCGCTTGCCTTGGCCGCGGTTGTAATTGGCACCGGGTTTGCTCCGGCAGTCGTCTTTCCGTCTGTAAACATTATCATGACCTTTGCGTTTTGCGAACTTGGATCAAAAAGTTCTACTGCTTTTGTAAATGCATCCGCATGATTTGTAGAGCCTCCCGCGTCGAGAGAATCCACCGCATCTTTAAGATCGTCTACCGAAGTAATGAGCTGCGTATCCTGCGTCGCAGTATCGGCAAAACTTACAATTCCGATATGGCTTCCACCGCTTATCTGCCCGCTTTGCGCGCCGCCTGTGCTTTCTTCTATTATATCTATAAATTTTTTAGCCCCGTTTTTAAGATTTGCGAGTGGGCTTCCCGCCATACTTCCCGAACGGTCGAGTATCATAACGATATCCGTCGGGTTTTCCATAATGTCCGGTGCTGCTGCCAGCGAAAGTCTCACTTTAAACAGACCGTCACAGTCTATTTGTGTTCTGTCTAATTCTTTGTTAGAATTCGTAACACCCATTAAATCATCCCTTTCAGTTTAGAGCTGTATACAGCTCTGTATATTATATGCGCATATGTGCCGGTTTGCTAATTGGTTATTATTTCACCTATTTTAATCATTGCAAAGTGCCATTTGAGGTAATATAATTTCATATATAAAGAGCAATTCTTGATGGGTATGTAAAAGGAGGTAGTTATGAATAAATTTACTGCGGAAAAATCGTTTTGGGATCTTTTCCCTGATGCCGAGCTCGGAATCGTTATCGCAGCCGGCATAAACAATAAGTCCAGTGAATGTCTGGCGCGGGATGAAATAACAAAGGAGCTTGCCGAAGCCAATATTAAAGCCCGAAAGTTCATAGACAAAGATACCTTGAGCGAATGCAGCGCGGTATCCGTATGGAGAGAGGCTTTTCAGAAGTTTAAGAAGAAAAAAGGCAACCGCTCGTCGATAGAAGCTCTGCTTTCAAGAGTACAGAAAGGAAACGAAGTAGGTCCTATAAATCCTCTCGTCGATATATACAACACAATGTCTCTTACATACGGACTTCCGTGCGGCGGTGAAGACCTTGATAATATCGCAGGAACTATGAGACTCACTCTCAGTGAAAACGGCGGTGAAGAATTCATAGCTATCGGCGATACAGAGAACGACCCCACTCTGCCAGGCGAGCTCTGCTATCTCGACGATAAAGGCGCCGTATGCAGATGCTGGAACTGGCGCGACGGCACGCGCACAATGCTCACGGAAGATTCTACCTCTGCTTTTCTAATATTTGAAAGCGTAAATCCGGAAAGGCACGATGAGCTGGCTGCAGCCGTTTCTGAGCTCGCAGACCGCATTTCTAAATACCTCGGCGGAGAAATCAAAGTGCAGAAAATACTGACAAAAGACGACTGCGAGATAACCTTATAATCAGTTTTTATTTTTTCGATGATTTGCGGAATGAAAGACAATTTTTATTTCATATTAAAGCAAAAGATACATTTTAGTTCTTAAAATGTATCTTTTATTTTAATTTTTATATATTTTTACCGCTTTAGCCCGAGTATCCTGCGCGCTTCAGCAGGCGATGCCACTTCACGTCCGAGCATTCTCGAAAGCTCGGCAGCCTTCGCCACAAGCTCGCCGTTGCTTTTTGCGAACTCGCCTTCTTTAAGCATCATGCTATCCTCAAAGCCGACACGCACATTGCCGCCGAGCAGTATCGCCGCCGCCGCAATATGCCACACATCTTTTCCGACGCCTGTTGCAGTCCAGGTGGAGCCGCAAGGTAAGCTCGAAGCCATAAACGCAAGATCTTTCACATTTGCTGCTATCTGCACTCCCATTATGAAATCGAAGTTAAGCGGCTGCTCAAAATATCCGTGCTCAAGCCCCCTCTTTATTGTGTCTATCATACCTTTGTCGAAAAGCTCAAGATCAGGCTTGATACCGAGTCTCTTCATCGTCTGTGCTGAGCTGAATATTGTTTCATCCGTGTTTATGTAAGGATAACCGTCCCAGTTGCAGGTACCGCTTGGAATCGTCATCACTTCGGGAAGTTCTGCCGGTCTCGGTTCTTCGATTGACGCAAGCTCTTCCATATCAAAGGAAGCAAAAGTTGCCGGCTCTATTATTATAACACCGGGACAAACGGCTTTAATTGCAGATACAATTTCTTTAAACCTCTCGCTTCGCTCACTCACACTGCCATCGTCCTCGCGCGCGTGCACATGAATCACAGATGCGCCCGCATCGTACGCTGATTTCGCTTCACGCACAAATTCCTCTACCGTATAAGGAATGGCCGGATTGTCCTCCTTTGTGCCTCCCATCCCGCATATTGCCGCAGTTATAATCAATTTTTCCATAACGCTTAAACCTCGCTTCTTAAAAAATTTTATATAAATTAAAATTCTTAATTATACCTGTCTGCTTTTCGGTGCGCGCGCCGCCTGCGCGAAATATAATCCATACTAAACGCACTATTTCTATAAGTCTCTGTGTTCGAGCGTAATACTTCTGCCCTCAGCTTTAAATTTTTCGGCAAAAACATTTGCCATAGTAACAGAACGGTGATGCCCGCCCGTACAGCCAAATGCCAGATTAAGATGATATTTTCCCTCTCTTATATAACACGGTATCATATCGTCTATAAGGCGTGAAGCAGTCTCTACAAACTTTTTGCTTTCCTCATGCTTCATCACGAATTCCTGAACTTTTTTATTGTTTCCCGAAAGCGGTTTCAAAGTCGCCACATAAAACGGATTGGGAATGAATCTCATATCGAACACGAGATCCGCGTCGAGCGGAATACCGTATTTATAGCCGAACGACTTAATATTTATCATGAAAGTATCGCTATTTTTGTCGCTGTCAATTATGGCTTTTATCTCCTGTTTGAGGCGTGCCGATTTCATATTTGATGTATCAATGACAAAATCGGCTGTTTTTCTTATTTCAGAAAGCAAAGCAATTTCCTTTTTTATACCGTCTTCCGTAGAGCCGCCGTCCGAAAGCGGATGCGTGCGTCTTGTTTCGTTATAGCGCCTGATAAGCACTTTGGGATCGGCTTCAAGAAATATTATTTTGTATTCCGTCTCCTGTTCCTGCTTTTTAAGCTCCTCGAGGAACAACTTTGTATCATTAAAAAATTCACCACCGCGCACATCGACAACGAGCGCGGCTTTTTCTATAGCCGTCTTTCCTCTTCCTGCAAGCTCGATAAAATTGTTTATAAGCGCCGGAGGCATATTATCTATACAATAATACCCCAGATCCTCGAGACAGTTTATGGCCTGAGATTTGCCCGCGCCCGAAAGTCCTGTAACTATTATCAGCTGCATATCATTTTTCCTCCGTAATTTCATCTATATATGCGATATTTACAATGCGCTCAGGATCGAGGCCCGCCTCGAGCGCTCTCTTTATACCTTCAGATACATCGCCTACGCGTCCCGGCGTGTGAGCATCGCTCGATACTACAAAGCCGACATCATATTTTGCCGCGCACTTTATTTCATCAAGCGTGAGATGCTTGTGCCATGTGCTTATTTCCATAAGTGTTCCCGTATTCTCACAGGCACGCGCAAGCTCCTGCATATCAAACGGGCCCTTATCTCCCGGATGAGTAAGTATTTTTATCTTGTTTTCGTAAAGCGCTTTAACCGTCATTTCGGTATTTTTTACGAGCAGGTCTTTGGTACGCCCGCTGCACTCATCGGCTGTCATAACACTGCTTTTGCCGAGGTGCTCGCTTATATAATTTCTTATACAATAGCCATTTTTCACGCCGTAGTGATAGCCAGCTATTACATAATCGTAATCGTCAAATTCTTTCTTTGAAATATCGAGAAAATTCCCGGTGGAAATTATATTTGCTTCCACACTCATAAATATCTCTATATGCGGATATTTGAGACGCAGTTCCTCTATTTCAGCGCGCATCTTCGGTACGGCTTCGCGTTTAATGCCGTATGTCAAATGCCCCGGCCCGTGATCGGATATACCTATACCGCGAAGTCCTGCGGATATTGCCGCCTTTACATTATCCTCAATGCTTCCCTTGCCGTGCGAATATGTCGTATGCGTATGATAATCGTATATCGCCCGGTATTTTTCATATGTCGTTCCCATATTCCCTTTTCTCCTGCTATTATGTCATTTCTGTATTTAAATATCATGCTTCTAATCACGGCCGATGATGCGCACTTCCGGAACAAGCTCTATACCGCTTTTATCCCTTACCGTATTCTGCACGAGCTTCATCAGGCTTATAATATCGCTTGACGTCGCGCCGCCTGTATTTACTATAAAACCCGCATGAAGCTCAGATACCTGCGCCCCGCCGACTGAAAGTCCCTTAAGACCTGCTTCTTCTATGAGCGCTCCCGCGAAATGCCCTTCAGGACGCTTGAAAAAACTACCAGCGCTCGGATATCTGAGCGGCTGTTTTGTATTTCTCTTTTCTGAAAGCTCTTTCATTCTTCTTTCTATTTCCGCTTTATCGCCGCTTTTAAGATCGAGTGTGACTTCAGTCACTATATCGCCGTTTTCCGCAAATATACTGTGCCTGTAAGCAAATGCAAGTTCTGATGCATAAGCAAGATACTCGCGCATTCCGTCCCGTGAAATTGCTTTCACCGATTTTACCACATCTTTCATCTCGCCGCCATACGCTCCGGCGTTCATATACACCGCACCGCCAAGACTTCCCGGAATACCGCCCGCAAACTCCATACCCGCAAGCCCCATTTGCGCTGCTTCCTTCGACACCGTTGAAAGAAGTGCTGCGGCGCCCGCTGTAATTTGTTCTCCATCCTGTTCTATCTTTGTAAATTCGTCTCCAAGCTTTATGATTACGCCGTCAAAGCCGCCGTCAAGCACCAGTATATTAGAGCCGTTTCCTATTATCACAACTTCCGGCGTTCTGCCGCTTTTGCTGCAGCAGCTTCCGCCGTTTTTCAAGCAGCAGCCCCCTTCGCCGCCCTTCATTCCTCCGCAGCAGCTTCCGCACGCAGGCGTATTTCCGCAGCCTGTTTTTCCAGCGCACCCGCCTGCACATCCCCTATCTTCAAAAAGCGCATCTGCTCCGCCCGTAACATAGAGCACATACCTGAGCGCATCCATATCATTTGCCGTCACAAACAGCTTTGCGCGCCCGCCGCAGCGAAACGAGCAATGCTCGCTCATATCCGCGTTTTCTATTACACATTCATCGCCCAAATATTCCGCTAACAACGTTTTTATACCCTGTAAATCCATATTTATCTCCAAATCAAAGATTTTTTTCTATTCTATTTTTATGCCGTCCAGCTCTCAAATTTGCATAGGCAATCGCAAGCGGAATACAAAAAACAAGTATAAGTATAACAGATACCGCCATTTCTCTCAGAACGCCAGTTACGCCAATATATCGGCACAGTTCACCCGCCGCAAGCATAGCAAGCGGATGCGCAAGAAATATATAAAACGAGCCCTTGCTGATTTGCCCGAGTACAAATTCTATTTTCGCTGATAAATTGCAGCCTCCGTTTGCCTTCTCTGCCAACAACACACAGAGTCCGTATATAAACAGCGATGCTAATATCGAAAAAATCGTAAATAATATCTTGTCATCATCAAAAATACCGCGCTCCCATTCCATATCGCGTGTAAACTGCATTGTATATACAGCGCCCGCAGCCAAAGACGCCGCACCGAGAATCACAAGCGCTTTCCTGCCTGCTACTGCTCTATTCACCGCATCTATGTGCTTTGCCGTGTATGTTCCGAGCAAAAACACCGTAATATATGTCAAAAAACATCTGCCGTAATACTTGTCGGCAATCAGACATACCTCTGCAAGATTAACGGCCAGCGCAGAAGGAATCACAAATGCCGCGCTGCAATTTGCCGTAAGACGGCGAAATACTCCGAACAATAAATAGTATTGCACTATAGCTATCACAAAATACAAATGATACATCATCTTGCCTGAAAGCAGATTTACCGCAAAAAAGGCTGCGTCAAACTCGTATATTCCAACACAGATAAACCATCCATAATAAACAGCGCACCATAAAGCGTACGGCACGACTATTTTCACAACCCTGCGTTTAAGAAATTCAAAATACCGAAAGTCTCCTGAGCCGCTCGCGCCGCCTCGGGCTTCACTTTCTGCACAGACTTCTTTATCTCTGCTTTCTCCATACCTATAATAGAGTGCAAGCCCGCTCGCAAATATAAACATAGGCACAGATGGTTTGGCAAATCTATTAAAAATTACAAGCAGCCGCACCAATACATCTGCAAACGCACTCTCCGCATTCACATTTGCCAGTACCGTAACCGGTGCCGCCGTCACATGAATCATTATCACCATAAGGCAGGCTACCGCCTTAAAGCTGTCAAGTCCCGCAAGTCTTTTCATTATACCTGCTCCGCCGTAATTTCCATAAGCTTCTTTGTCGCCTCATCGAGCGAACATTCAAGCACCTTATAAAAAGGAGTTACATCACCGCTTTTAAGAAATATCATTATGTCCTCCAGATAATCTTCCGTGCTTATATCGAGCGCGAAAACACCGTGTCCCTTGTACATCAGATAATAATACATAATCGCGCGCGCAATCTCCGCATTATCCTCTTTATACGGACAAATTTCTATAAACCTGTTGTGAAGATATGCCGCACGCAATATAAAATCTGACGGCGCTTCGCTCAAATCGTCTGTTTCCAGCGCATTCTGATTTTCATACACTCCGCCGTCACGCCCTATCCAGTTTAAAAGCACCTTAAGCCTTATATCAATCTCTGCCGCATCCGGTGGATTATAATCATATCCAAATTCCGTAGTATCATCTCTATCCCTGAACTTCATCTCATCTTCACCCGTGATTATACAGTAAATACGCGCAATTACATCAAGAGAAAGTGAGGTTCTCATTTCACACATGCTCTGCATCTCTGAAAGAAGCTGCCTATACCTTAATGTCCTCGCATGCTCCCCGAGGCTCATATCAGAAAAAATCTCGCCGTTCATCATCGCTTCTATCATTTCGCGAGTGGCCGCGCAGCCGCTTAAACGCATAGAAGTGTAAATAAAATCGAGCAAATTCATTCTGTTTATGCGCTCCGTGACGCTTCGGCTGTACGGTTTTCTGTTTTCAATGATTATCTTTCTCTTGTTTATCTCTCTGTACACAAAAGTTCCTTTCTTGTGAAAATGCACTTTCAGCTGCATACAACTTTGCACGGCAGCATTTTTTCAAATTATCCCAATATTTCTCTTATCGCCGCCGCAAGTTTTTCCTTATCGTCCGCAATCGGCTTCAAATTGATTCCGTTTTCGTCCTTCTCATCCCTTTTCAAAACTCCAGCTGCCGAAATATAAAGATCTGCACATCTTTGCGCAAAATCCGCAGCTCTTTTTTCTATAAAGCAAATTTTTCCCAGCGCTCCTGGATATTTATATACATCCGCAGTACCGTCACGCGGATCCGAAAGCGCCTTTCCGTCGTCGCCCATAAGCCCCGGGCGCAGCGCCGGCAGACGCTTTTTTACATCTGCGCAGAGCAGCGCTTCGTATTCAGATTCTGCTTCCTCTTCTTCTGTCATTTCAATAAATCTTATCTCATACTGATGCTGAAGCGTAAGCTGCACAAAATCCATTATCTCATCTTCGCTGTAATCCTTTTTAAGCAGAATATTGAGCTTCACAGGCTTAAGTCCCGCGTCAGTTGCTGCATTTATGGCTGTCACAATGTCGTCGAGCTCGCCGCCTCCCGTATATTTTGAATACTTGAGAGTATCTACATTTATATTCACCCTATCGAGACCCGCTGCTGCAAGTCCTTTCGCTGCATCGCCAAGTCCGTGTCCATCCGTCGTCAGAGACACCTCAAATATTCCCTCTGTTCTTTTTATATCCTTTACAAGTGCCTTGAGCCCGCTGTAGCGTACAGGGTCTTGTCCAACAAGCTTTACAATACCTGCTCCCGCTTTTGCAGCAGCTTCTACAGCATTTTTAATCTGCGCTGGGCTTAGCGCCACCCCGCCTTTCTGCTCTGACAGCTCTATTCTGATTTTTTTATTAAAACTTTCATTAAAATTGCTCATTTTCTCCTCCGCTATGCAAAAAGCATATTTTTAATATATAAATATGCTTTTTATTTCCTATATTAAATTTTAACTCAAGCAAATGTTTCCGTCAATTATTATCGCTCCGCATGCGCAATCTTATGGATTTTTTACCTGCTATATGTTATAATTCTTACAAATTGTACTGATATTCTTGGCTTTAAAGGAGCGCAATCTATGAAATTTCTCGTAATAAGCGACACTCACGGCGACATCAAAAAAGCAATCGCCATATATGAAAATTGCACGGATATCGACGAGATAATACACCTTGGCGATACTAAAAAAGATGCGGATGAGCTTTCGCACCTAATCGGCACGGACGTAATTTCCGTAAAAGGCAATATGGATAACGGCTACAGAACCGACGACGCTTTCAAGACGCTTGATACTGAATGCGGCAGACTGCTCATCACACACGGCCATATGCAAAACGTCAAAAGCTCGCTCACAAATCTCATATACCTCGCGGAAGAGCATAGCTGCATTGCCGCGCTTTTTGGCCATACTCACATTGCAGTTTGTGAAAATATAAACGGGCTTTACCTCATAAATCCAGGCAGCCTGACTTATCCGGTTCCTGGCGCTATCGCGTCATACGCTCTTGTGACAACATCAGAAAAAGGCATAAATGCCGAAATCAAATATTACAGTCCTGAAAACCTTAAAACTTCCGAAAAAAGCAGCGGCAAAGCTAAACAGTCAACTGTATCTCCAAAATCAAAAGTGCAAGGCGGGTTTTTGCGCAATCTTCTTAATAACAGTGACCGCTTATAGAGCATATTATCTGTAAAACCTGATTTTAAAGCAATTGCGCAAAAAACGTAAAGAGCAAATTAAAAAATGCAGCCACTTTTACGTGGCTGCATTTAAATTGCTAAAATCCTATTCGTCTTCATCAACAATCTCGGCATCAACTACATCTTCTTTTTTAGCATAGTTTGCCTCATAAACGTCTTTTGCCGGCGGAACATTAACAGGTCTCTCCGGCATTATGATTGCCGCGAGTATATATGCAATTATCCCGCTGAATCCCACACAGCAAAGCACAACGAGTATTATTCTCACGATTACCGGATCTATATTAAAATACTCTCCTATGCCTCCGCATACACCGCACAGAACTCTGTTCTCTCTCGATTTATAAAGTTTTTTCTTCATTTCCAAGTCCCCTTCTTTCATTATACAATACAATATTACAGAGTGCGTACTCAAATCAGAATATATCTCAAGTCTCTCTTCATTTTTTCATAATATAATTATATACCTGCGCACCCAAAATGTAAATTAAATATGTATTACTAAATTCTTTCAAATTCCTTTCGCAGAAAAGATCACAGTCATGAGTACTGCCATTCAGGTATACTATTTCCTGAGAAAAACAGCATATCTTTCTGCGTCGCCGCCGTGCTCCGCAATAAACCTCTTAAGATTATCACCCTGTACCGCTCCGTACCTCGCACCTATACCGGTCACTGCGCGCGCAGCCGCAAAATTGGCATATTCCGCACAAAGCCGTAAATCATCCGCGCGCATAACAGCATGCATAAAAGCACTGCCGAAAGTATCGCCGGCTCCTGTAACATCCGTCACTTCAACCTCAATACCCTCTACCTTAATTGGTTCTTTTCCGTTTTGATAAATGCTGCAGCCATTTTCCGCTTCCGTAAGTACGATAACGGAAACACCTTCGTCAAAAAACTTCTGTTTCCATTCGCTTCCGTAACGCTCGTTAAGCGCCTCAGCTCCCTGTTCATTTAAAAAAACAGTGTGTATGTACGGAATGAAACCTTCTTCACCTTCTATATATTCCGCCCAATCGAGATCACACCAGACCTTTACGCCGTTTTCCTTAAGCAGCTTCAAAATATCCGAAGCATTTTTATCTCCGCACTTGAGCGGGGCAATTTCAATAAAATTTGTATATAAATAATCACAAGAGCATAACTCTGCCAGCGTGCTTTCATCTATCATAATTTCCTGAAGCGCAAGCGTTGGAATAAATACCGTATGTTCATTCTCCGCCAGTATGATTATACACTTAGAATCCGGAATGCTGTCGTCAAATACCATATAATCCGTATTAACTCCCGATTCATTTAAGTTTTTTAGAAGTCTCTTTGTGATGCTTCCTGAATTAAGCGCTGTGAGGAAATACGGCGAATTTCCCATCGACTGAAACACGCAAGCCGCGTTTGCAATAGAGCCGCCCATCTGCGCCGGCAGCGTATGTACTATTATCTTTTCTTTTATCTTCGGAAAATAATCCGCCTGATAATACTCGTCAAGTGCCACATCACCTATAAAAAATATTTTTTTCATAAAAACCTCCCTTATACTGCCCGGCTTCTACAACTTAAACTTTTAGCTTATGCCTGTATTATAATGTATTCCTTACTGAATTAACTATTTCCATAATTTCCGCAACATGCGGTCCATATACATCGCCCGTATCCTTGTGATTGTCCTTGAAGTAGCTGCCGATAACAGCTCCGTCAGCATACCTAAGCTGCTCCGCTACATTCTTCGGCGTCACACCAGCGCATACAAAGAGCGGAAAATCTCCCAGCGTCTCCCTAAACTTAATTATCTTAGCAAGTGATGTTTCCTGCCCTGTAGCATCCTCCGTAACGCATACAGCATCGCACCTTTCCTTAGCCGTTATCAAGTCCTCTTCAATGCTTTTTTCGGAAAGAACCGGCTGATACTTGAAGCGCACGCCTCCGAGAACATACGCGCTGCACCTCGAGCGCGCATACTCAAGAAACGCCGCCAGCGACTCTTCATCCCTCGGCTTTACATGCCCTATTACCGAATCAAGCTGAATAAATTGGCATCCGTAATCACTTGCAAGTACAAAGCCCATTGCGTCTATATTCAGGCAGTTTACGCCATACGGAACACCAAGCCCGCTTTTACTGAGATAATCCAATATCATCTGCACCTGATGATATGTTCCGAAATATGTCTCGACAAGAATACCGTCAATGCCGTTTTCTATATACGTATTTATTTCAGATACGGCTCTTCTCATCACATCGTCGTCATCTGTACCTTTAGCATGAATAACGCCTATAATCGGTTTCTTTTCTTTAAAACAAGATAAAATATTTCCCATTTTTCATCAATTCTCCGTTCATTTTCTGTATTTTTATTATAAAGCGCGTTCACTGAAAAATCAATATTTTCGCAAAAGTATGTAAATAAAGTTGTTTAATCCAGCACCGAAAACAAAAATACAGCCTTCGCCGGCTATCTATGATAAGCCTCACCGCGCAGACCGTATACTCCGAGTCTCATATTTACAAGTCTATATTTTCTCTTTTATTTTAAGCCTATGCCTTATCGAAAGTCAGTGTTATTGTAGTTCCCTTGTTTTCTTCACTTTCAAGTTTTATCTCAGCATTATGATAAATCGCGCCGTGCTTTACAATCGCAAGCCCAAGGCCAGTGCCGCCTACTTTCTTTGAATGACTTTTATCTACTCTGTAAAAGCGCTCGAAAACCCTCTGCTGATGTTCCTGAGGAATACCTATACCTGTATCCCTAACAATAACATTTACCTTTTTATCCGTCTGGTTTATAATAATATCTACCGTACCGTTTTCTTTATTGTACTTAACAGCATTATCGCAAATATTATAAAGCATTTCATCAAGTATTTTAGGAACTCCTAAAACCTCTGCCTGGCTGCCTATTAAACTAAAGCTGATATTTTTCTTGGCAGCTTCGCTCTTTAATCTTTCGATAATCTCGCCCGCCAAATCATATAAATCCACTCTTTCGTTTTCCGCCAAAAAATTGCCCTCATCAAGCTCTGAGATTTTTATGATATCGTTTACCAAAGAAATAAGCCTCTGCGCTTCGCAATAAATTGACTTTGAAAAATCGACCACAGTTTCGCCTGCAACATCTCCGTTTTTCATAAGTTCAGCAAACCCCGATATTGATGTAAGCGGTGTCTTAAGCTCGTGAGAAACATTAGCGGTAAACTCGCGCCGCATTTCATCTCCTTTTTCAATTTCCGTAACGTCAATAATTATAATAACCGCACCTATCACACTATCATTTTCAAATACAGGATTAGCAATTATTCTGTATGTTCTGCCGAACCGTTCCATCATATTTACTGATTTTTCACCGCTCAGCACCAAATCTACCGCATCACGGAAATTCTTTTCACGGCAAACCGAAAGCACAGGCTTTAGCTCGGTACTTTCAACGCCAAGCAGCTTGAGGGCTGCACTGTTATACGTCAAAATATTGGTATTCTTATCTATTACTAAAAATCCTTCGTTCATATTTTCGGTAATTAGATTGAATTCCTCCTGCTTTTGATGCGCTTCACTGAGCTGCTTTGTTATAATTTGCTTCTGTATCGATATTTTTTTAAGAAGCGGTGTTAATTCCTCATAAGTTTCATTATTTTCCGGACAATCCAAATCGAGCTCGTTTATCGGTTTTATAATGGCCTTAGAAACCCTTGATGATAATATTATCGTCAAAACAAAGGCTATGATAAGCACTATTAAAAGCGGCTGCACCATTCCCAATAAAATGGTAACTACTGTATACTGATCGGTGGAAACCCTGAGTATATTGTTATCGGAAAGCTTCAAAGCATAATATACCGTTTTTTCCGTCAGGGTTTTGGAATAGCGCGTGCTCATTCCACTCCCCGTCTCCATCGCTTGTTTTATTTCTTCACGCTCCGCATGATTGTCGAGAGAAGCTGCATCAATTTGATTGTCAAAAATTACGGTACCATCGGCGCTTATCAAAGTTATTCGATTTTCATTTACATCAAAACTATCGAAAAATTGAATGCCTTCATTTTCAACAGCCTGGGCAAGATATTCAGCTTCATTTTCTATTTCTTTCTGTATTTGATCTTCAAAGAAATCAAACAGAACTCCCATTATCAGAGCAATCGTCGCTATGAGCACAAACAATGTCGTTAAAAAAGAAGATTTAAAAATTTTATTGTTCATTTTCAGTACCACCTATCTTGTAGCCTATACCTTTTACGGTCTGAATTAACATACCGGCACTGCCAAGTTTCATGCGCAGTTTCCTTATATGTACATCGAGCGTCCGCGACTCCGTATAGAATTCGCCCCACACTTTTGTAAGCAGCGTGTCGCGTTTAACAACATCACCTTCCGCTTCAAGCAGCGCCATAAGAAGCGAGTACTCCTTATATGACAACGCAACGCTGACCCCGGAAACCTCTATAATATGTTTGGCATGATTTACGTATAATTCTCCGATTCTATATACTTTATTTGTCTTATTTTTTTCATACCTGCGTAAAACCGCACGTATGCGCGATATAAGTTCAGTCATACCGAAAGGTTTGGCTATATAATCGTCAGCTCCCATATCGAGTCCCATCACTTTAT